>NZ_JBNWDS010000010.1:0-226456 GCF_053521765.1 Rhizobium sp. A37_96
GAACCAGCAATCAGCATCGCAGCCAATCCAGGAAACACCAGAGCGAAGGACTTCGTCGCCAGCAGCGCCGCCGCCCTCGTCAGTGATCGGGCTTATAGACCCCCCAACCCGATATAGTCAACACCGCCTCTGTAAAAATTCTGACATTTTTGTAACTAACTGGTTTTAATAGGTTATTTGTAAGGAACAGGGAAAAGAGAGGAAAATGTACCGGATTGGATATGTTTTCCGGATTCATTTTACGCTTTTCGCAGGAATCGTCCTGATTGCCTCCCCAAACCAGCACAAATCGCGTCGCCCGCGCAGGTGCCCGGCCTCTCATTGCCAGCAAAACGCCCAGGACCTAATAGAGATCAAACGAACAGGGGAAGCGAAGCATGTTGTTTCTTCATAGGGAACGGGCGCAAACGGGTTTGCCATACGAGCCCGACACCCCTCTATATAAAGCGATACGGAGCCAGCAGGCGTGACATATAAAGTGCCTCCATTGCCGGAGCTTCCGGTCTCGCATGTGCTTGGCGATATCGGCACTGCACTTTCCGGCCACGGGCGTGCGGTGCTGTCCGCGCCGCCCGGCGCCGGCAAGACGACGCTGGTGCCGCTTTATCTCCTGGGGCAGGAATGGCGCGGCGACGGCCGGATCATTCTTCTGGAGCCGCGACGGCTGGCGGCAAGGGCGGCTGCCGCCCGCATGGCCTCACTGCTCGGCGAACAGGTGGGCGATACGGTGGGCTACCGCATGCGCCTCGACAACCGTATCTCCTCCAAAACCCGCATCGAGGTGGTGACGGAAGGCGTGTTCGCGCGGATGATCCTCGACGACCCCGAACTCTCCGGCATTTCCACCGTCATCTTCGACGAATTCCACGAGCGCTCGCTGGATGCGGATTTCGGTCTGGCGCTGGCGCTGGACGTGCAGTCGGCGCTGCGGGAGGATCTGCGCATCCTCGTCATGTCGGCGACGCTGGACGTGGAGCGGGTCGCGGCCCTGCTCGGCCATCCGCCCGTCATCGAAAGCATGGGCCGCAGCTTTCCGATCGATATCCGCCATCAGGATCGGCCAGCGGGCGAACGCATCGAGGATACGGTGACGCGGGCGATCCTCGATGCACATGCGAAAGAAGAAGGCTCGATCCTCGCCTTCCTGCCGGGACAGGCGGAAATCACCCGGACAGCGGAACGGCTGGACGGCCGGTTCGGACCGAAGACGATGATCACGCCGCTTTATGGCAATCTCGGCCAGAAGGAGCAGGACGCGGCGATCCGGCCCGCGCCGCAGGGCACCCGCAAGATCGTGCTTGCCACCTCGATCGCCGAAACCTCCATCACCATAGACGGCGTGCGGATCGTCATCGACAGCGGCCTGCAGCGCCTGCCGGTGTTCGAGGCTTCGACCGGTATCACGCGGCTCGAGACGGTGCGCGTATCGCGCGCCTCGGCGGACCAGCGCGCCGGCCGCGCCGGGCGGACCGAACCGGGCATCGCCGTCCGCCTGTGGCACTCGGGTCAGACGGCGGCGCTCCCCGCCTTTACGCCGCCGCAGATCCTTTCCAGCGACCTTTCGGGCCTCGCGCTCGATCTCGCCCATTGGGGCGTGCAGGATCCGGCGACGCTTGCCTTCGTCGACCAACCGCCGGCGACGACGCTTGCCGAGGCGCGCGCCCTGCTGCGTCAGCTGGGAGCGCTCGACGCGGAAAACGGGCTGGCGACGCATGGCCGGCTGATGCGCGAGCTTGCCTTGCCGCCACGACTGGCGGCGATGGTGATTTCAGCCGCCGAATTCGGCCAGGCGCGCGAGGCCGCCTTGCTGGCCGTGCTTTTGACGGAACAGGGGCTCGGCGGTCAGAGCATCGATCTCGAAGAGCGGCTGCGACGCTTCAAGACGGAGAAGGGTGAACGGGCGGAAGCGGCGCGCCGGCTCGCCGGGAGGCTCACCTCGGCGGCTGGCGGTAAAGCAAGTGCCGCCGCCGCGCCGCCTTCTCTGGCCGGCTCGCTGCTGCTGCACGCCTTTCCCGACCGGATCGCCTTGCAGCGCGGCGGACGCGGACGCTTCGTCATGGCCAACGGGCGCGGCGCGGAACTAGCCGAAACCGAGCGGCTTGCCGGCTCGCAGATGCTTGTCATTGCCGACCTGACCGGCCGGGCGGCGCAGGCGCGCATCCTGGCCGCGGCGGAGATTTCCCGCGCCGATGTCGAGGAGCATTTGCCGGGCGAGATCCGCACCGAAGACCAGAGCTTTTTCGACAGGGCGAGCGGTCAGGTGCGCGCAAGGCGGGCGACGCGGCTCGGCGCCATCATCTTCGAGGAAACACCCCTGCCGCGCCCCTCCGGCGCGCAGGCGGCAAAGGCGCTGGCCGACGGCATCCGCGAACTCGGGATCGAGGTGCTGCCTTTTTCGAAGGAGGCGGCGCAGCTGCGCGACAGGATCGGCTTCCTATACAGGACGATCGGCGAGCCCTGGCCCGACATGGGCGACGAGGCCCTGCTTGCCCGGCTCGACGACTGGTTCACGCCGTTTCAGATCGACGCGCGCGGCCTTTCCGACATTTCCGCCGGCGGGCTTTCCAACGGGCTGATGTCCCTGGTGCCGCATGAGCTGCAGCGCGATCTCGCGCGGATGGCACCGACGCATTTCGAAGCGCCCACCGGCCAGCGCCATCCCATTCAATATGACGGCGAGGAACCCCTGCTGACCATTCGCGTGCAGGAGCTGTTCGGGCTGAAGCAGCATCCGGCCGTCGGCGGCGGCCGCTTGCCGCTGGTGCTGGAGCTGACATCGCCGGCCCACCGTCCGATCCAGACGACGCGCGACCTGCCCGGCTTCTGGGCAGGATCGTGGAAGGATGTGCGCGCCGACATGCGCGGGCGCTACCCGAGGCATCCCTGGCCGGAAGACCCGGCCGATGCACTGCCGACGACACGCGCCAAGCCAAGGGGGACCTGACGATGGCACGCTTCTTCCGAGGACTGGAAAAACTGTCCGAGGCCGAAATGAAGGCGCAGGACGACCACCATACCAGCCGGCGGCTGCGGCTGCAGACATTGGTGCGCCTGCGCTGGCTTGCGGTCGGCGGCCAGACGGTGACGGTCATGATCGTCGCCTTCTGGCTGAAATTCCCCATGCCGCTGCTGCCCTGCTGCGTGCTGATCGCCTGCCTTGCCTGGATCAACTTCTTCCTGACGCTGCGCTATCCGCCGACCCATCGGCTGGAACCTCCGGCGGCCTTTGCCCTGCTCGGCCTGGACCTGCTGCAGCTCTGCGGGCTGCTGCTGATTACAGGCGGCCTCGCCAATCCATTTTCGGCGCTGGTCTGCGTGCCTGTCATCATCTCCTTTGCCTCGCAGCCGATCCGCTACAGCATGCCGCTGATCCTGCTGGCGATGATCTGCATCACCGGGTTGGCCTTCTCGCCGTTCCCCTTGCCCTGGTACGAAGGCGTCGCCGTGAACGTGCATAGCGTCATGCAGCTCGGCGTCTGGTGCTCCATCGCCTCCACCATGGCCTTTGCCGCCTTCTACGCCTATCGCGTCTCCATGGAGGCTTCGCAGCTTGCGGACGCCCTGTCTGCGACGGAACTGGTGCTGCAGCGGGAAAAGCACCTGTCGCAGCTGGACGGGCTGGCGGCGGCGGCCGCGCACGAACTCGGCACGCCGCTTGCCACCATCAGCGTGGTCGCCAAGGAAATGGAACGGGAACTTCGCGAGGACGACCGTTTCCGCGAGGACGTGGCGCTGCTGCGCAGCCAGAGCGAGCGCTGCCGTGACATCCTCAGGCGGCTGACGACGCTCTCCTCGGAGGACGAGGCCCATATGCGGCGGCTGACGCTGTCTTCCATGATGGAAGAGATCATCGCGCCGCATCGCGAGTTCGGGATCGCGCTGGAGCTGATCGAAAAAAGCCCGCGCGCCGGCGAGCCGGTGTTGAACCGCAATGCCGGCATCATGTACGGCCTTGGCAACCTCATCGAAAACGCGGTGGACTATGCCCGCAAGACGGTGACCATCACCGTGGAGTACACTGCCGACACGCTCACCATAGTCATCGAGGACGATGGGAGCGGCTATTCGCCGGAAATCCTGGCGCGGATCGGCGAGCCCTATGTCACCTCGCGCCAGCGTGACGACACGGCAGGCGGCCTCGGGCTCGGCCTCTTCATTGCCAAGACGCTGCTCGAACGATCCGGCGCGGCACTTTCCTTCGGCAATCGCGATCCGGAGACGCCCGGCGCGCGCGTCCGCGTCGAATGGCCGCGCGTGTTGATCGACAGTAATTCGACAAAATGATTTTCACGGCTTAAAACAGCGATCGTCAAAAATCGGTAGAATATGCAGGCGGATGGTCGCCGGGATAGAAGATAAAATGACGGATAAAGACAGCATTGCCCCGCAGACCGGGGCCAAGGACGACGCGGCCCATATCGGCCCGGATGCCACATTGCTGATCGTCGATGACGACGGCCCCTTTCTGCGCCGGCTGGCGCGCGCCATGGAAACGCGCGGCTTTGACGTCGAGACGGCGGAATCGGTGGCGGAAGGCGTTGCCAAATCCAAGGCGACCCCGCCGAAATATGCCGTGGTCGACCTTCGCCTGGGCGACGGCAACGGATTGGATGTGATCGAGGCGATCCGCCAGCGGCGCGACGACACGCATATCGTGGTGCTGACGGGTTACGGAAACATCGCGACGGCGGTGACGGCCGTCAAGCTCGGCGCGCTCGACTATCTCGCGAAGCCCGCCGACGCCGACGACGTCTATGCCGCGCTGACGCAGCGCCCCGGCGAAAAGGCGGAAGTGCCGGAAAACCCGATGTCGGCCGATCGCGTGCGCTGGGAGCACATCCAGCGTGTTTACGAGATGTGCGAGCGCAACGTTTCCGAGACGGCCCGCCGGCTCAACATGCACCGCCGCACGCTGCAGCGCATCCTCGCCAAGCGCGCGCCGAAATAGAGCAATTCCAGGAAAAGTGTGCAGCGGTTTTCCGTCCGGAATTGCGCCGGAGACTCACTGACCTATTCGGAAGCGAAGGACTTGCCCGTCGCCCACTCGGCCAAAAGCAGCCGCTGGGCGGCGACGCGCGCGAAATTCAGCGTCACCGATTTGCGCGTCGCGGGCGGCAGGCGATGCTCCGGCGCCTCACGGATCATGTGAGCGCCATAGCCATCGGACAAAAACAGCCCGCACTCCTCCGGAAAGATGTCGAGCGGCACATCCTTGTGGGTCGCGAAGAACAGCCGGTCGCAATGCTGGCGGTATTCCGGCCATTTGCGGTCGACGCGGAAATCCTCGATCGAGGTCTTGATCTCGATGATCCAGATTTCCCCCTTTTCCGACAGCGTGATGAGGTCGGCGCGACGGCCGCTGGCAAGCGGCAGTTCCGGCAGCACGGCGTGACGCATTTCATGCAGTAACAACTGCACGCCCTTGCGCACAAGCATGGCTCGCTCCGACTGCCTGCCATCTATTAACGGATTGTTATTGTAAACGTTCAAAATCGTCATGAATTGTCTCGGGGACAGGCCCGGCGTTGTTGCAAAAAAACCATGTCCTTCTAATTTGCGCGCCGGCGCTATTTTTGTAGGGCCAGAGCAGCTTGCAAAGCCAAGTTTAATGGAAAATAAACTTTAGACAAAGATGGTTGATAGCCATCCGTTCCCCGCCACGAAAATTCAAGAGACTTCCATGCGCATCCGTAATGCTATGACCGCACTCGGCCTTGTCGCAATGCTCGCATCGGCTGGCTATGCCACCACCGCCGCAGCAGCGCCGGCCGCAACCGCAAATTCGGCCACCGAGACCATCAAGACGTTCGATGGCGACTACGGTGTGACCAGCGACAACGGCTTTCAGCTGCCGGCGATTCCGATCCAGAAGGTGAAACCGCAGTTCCGCCGTCAGATCGTCGAATACAAGACGGATGAGGCCGAAGGCACGATCATCGTCAACACGCGCGAGCGTCATCTCTATTACATCCTCGGCAATGGCGAAGCGATGCGCTACGGCATCGGCGTCGGCAAGCAGGGCTTCTCCTGGTCCGGCACCGCCTATGTCGCCTGGAAGCAGGAATGGCCGAATTGGCATCCGCCGAAGGAAATGGCTGTCCGCCGTCCGGAAATCGCCAAGTATGTCGATGGCGGCATGAACCCGGGCCTTTCCAACCCGCTCGGCGCGCGCGCCATGTATCTCTACAACGAAAAGGGCCAGGACACGCTGTTCCGCCTGCACGGTACGCCGGAATGGGCTTCGATCGGCACCGCTGCCTCCTCGGGCTGCATCCGCCTGATCAATCAGGACGTGATCGATCTCTACAGCCGCGTTCTTCCGGGCCGCAGCACCAAGGTCATCGTGATCCAGTAATCGCTGGCTACTTGAATTGAACGAAAAGGCCGCCGGATATCGATCCGGCGGCCTTTTTGTTTTTGAAGAATTGGGGATCGATCCTATGCTGTCCCACCCGCCCTCGTCCTTCGAGGCTCCGCCTTTGGCTGCGCGCCTCAGGATGAGGGCTGATCTTTCCCCTGGCCGCAAGACTCTCTCCACCTCATCCTGAGGAGCCTTGCCGTCGAAGCGTCAGCGCAGACGACAAGGCCTCGAAGGATCGAGATGGCCTTAGATGGAGAAGACGACTCAGCCCGCCTGCCTTGCCTTCAGTTCGATGCGGCGGCGATGGAGGACCGGTTCGGTGTAGCCGTTCGGCTGCTCGCGCCCCTTGAGCACGAGATCGAGCGCTGCCTGGAAGGCGATCGAGCCGTCGAAATCGCCCGACATGGCGATATAGTGGGGATCATCCGCATTCTGCTGATCGACCACCGCGGCCATGCGCTTCATCGTCTCGATAATCTGCGCTTCGGTGATGACCTTGTGGTGCAACCAGTTCGCCATGTGCTGCGCCGAGATGCGCAAGGTGGCGCGATCTTCCATGAGGCCGACATTGTTGATGTCGGGCACCTTGGAGCAGCCAACGCCCTGATCGACCCAGCGCACGACGTAGCCGAGAATGCCCTGGCTGTTGTTGTCGATCTCGCGCTGGATTTCCTCCGGCGTCCAGTTGGGTCGCGAGGCGACCGGCACGGACAGAATATCGGAGAGCCTGGCGCGGCCACGGCTCTTCAGGCTCTTTTGCACGTCGGCGACGTTGACGCGGTGATAGTGCGTGGCATGCAGCGTTGCCGCCGTCGGAGACGGCACCCAGGCGGTGTTGGCGCCGGCCTTGGGGTGAGCGATCTTCTGCTCGAGCATGGCCGCCATCAGGTCCGGCATGGCCCACATGCCCTTGCCGATCTGGGCATGGCCGGACAGGCCGCATTCCAGGCCGATATCGACATTCCAGTTTTCGTAAGCCCCGATCCAGGCCGCCTGCTTCATGTCGCCCTTACGGATCATCGGGCCGGCTTCCATCGAGGTATGGATCTCGTCGCCGGTGCGATCGAGGAAGCCGGTGTTGATGAAGACGACGCGCTCGCGGGCGGCGCGGATGGCTTCCTTGAGGTTGACCGTCGTGCGGCGCTCCTCGTCCATGATGCCCATCTTGATGGTGTTGCGCGGCATGCCGAGCAGGTCTTCGACGCGCGAGAAGATATCGACCGCGAAGGCGACCTCTTCGGGACCGTGCATCTTCGGCTTGACCACATACATGGAGCCGGTGCGCGAGTTTTTCCGGCGGCCGTTCGGGCCGATATCGTAGAGCGCGATCAGGCCGGTGATTGCGGCATCCATGATGCCTTCCGGCACCTCGTTGCCGTCCCGATCGAGAATGGCCGGATTGGTCATCAGGTGACCGACATTGCGCACCAGCATCAGGGAGCGGCAATGCAGATCGAAGGTGCCGCCATCCGGCGCGGTATAGGTGACATCGGGGTTGAGCCGGCGCGTGAAGGTCTTGCCGCCCTTGGCGACTTCCTCGGTGAGATCGCCCTTCATCAGGCCGAGCCAGTTGCGGTAGACCTCGGCCTTGTCCTCGGCATCGACGGCGGCGATGGAATCCTCGCAATCCATGATCGTCGTGATCGCCGATTCCAGGCGGACGTCGGAAATGCCGGCCGGGTCGGTCTTGCCGATGGCGGTGCTCGCGTCGATGACGACTTCGATATGGATGCCGTTCTGCTTCAGCAGGATGTGCGTCGGAGCGGCTGCATCGCCCAGATAACCGGCAAAATGGCTGGCGTCCGCCAACTTGACGGCACCGCTCCCGGCGGCAATCGCCAGCGCACCATCCTTCACGGCAAGGCCGGTGACATCCTTCCAGCTCGCACCATCGAGCGGCACGGTGGAATCGAGAAAGTCGCGGACCCAGGCAATGACCTTTTCGCCGCGCTTGGGATTATATCCCTTGCCCTTCTCGGCGCCATCGGTCTCGGGAATGGCATCGGTGCCGTAGAGGGCGTCGTAAAGCGATCCCCAGCGGGCATTGGCCGCGTTCAGGGCATAGCGGGCGTTCATGACGGGAACGACGAGCTGCGGGCCGGCAATCTCCGATATTTCGGGATCGACATTCGCCGTCGAAATCGTAAAGGCCGGGCCTTCGGGCACGATATAGCCGATGTCGCGGAGGAAAGCCTCGTAGGCGGCGAGATCGACGGGGGCGCCGTTCTTGCGATACCAGTCGTCGAGCGCTACCTGCATCTTGTCGCGCTTGGCCAGCAGCTCGCGATTCCTGGGTGCAAGGTCGTGGACAATCTTGGAAAAACCGGCAAAGAAGGTATCAGGATCGACACCCGAACCCGGAAGGGCCTCCTTGACGAGGAAATCGTACAGTACCGGTTCGATCTGAAGCCCGTTTTTCTCAATGCGGCTCATGCCAAATACTCCTCAAGGCCGTGTTACGGCTCAATTTTCATATGCTGCCACTTTGCTGACGGTTTCGCTTTCCGTCAATTTGGAAATAATTCGAAAGATTTATGCCTTCCTGGAAACAATCAGTCCGCAGCGATTCGCGGACGACCGCTGGCGGTCGCTATGAACCGTGCTTCGATCAGCTTGCGACTGCCCTCGACCTCCGGCGCATCCACCTGCTCGTCCACCGCCACGACAAGATCGACCGCGCCGTTCAACCGCGCCTGCGCCATCGCGGCTTCTACGGCGCGCGAACGGGCGTCGGCAAAGCTTCGGTCCTCGTCGGTAAAGCGCAGGCTCTCACCGGCGCCGTTCAGGATATAGATGCCGTCCTCCGGCATGGTGACGAAGACGATGGCGCTGGCCCGCACCTGGCCGACCACCGCACCCACGGCATTGGCGACATCCGAATCGGTGGGAATGGCGCTTTCGGTCGCCAGCATTTCCGCGATCGCGGGATAATAGACCGGGGCGGAAGCGCCGAGCCCGACAAGCGGGCGGTCGAGCGAAATGGCGAAACGGGCGATCCCCGGGGCGCGGCGAAGAGCACGGTCGATGGAGGTCGAGCGGGCGGGATCCAGATCGGCAACGCCATCCTCGGCAAGGCAGGCGGCCAGAATGACATCGGCGGACTGGCGGGTGAGGCGATCGACGATCTTCTGCGCGAGTTCCTCGACCGATGAGGCGATAGCTCGTCCGGAGCCATCCTTCAGCCGCATGGCCAGGGCCAGCCCGAGGCGGGCCGCCGGTTCGTTCCACTGGCTCTGCCTGCCAAGCACATGCATGGCATCGGAGGGCGTCAGGCCGCTCAGATGCACGAGGCCGCGCGCCACCAGCCGATCCAGCGTCGCTTTCTGCGATGTCATCGTCAGAAGCTTGTCGAGCGCCACGGGAACCGCGCCGATCCTGTCGAACAGTGCCTGTTCGGGCGCCGTAAGACCGCTCGCCAGATGGTCCGGTACGCCGGTGCGCAGGGCGAAACGGCCGGCATTGCGGGCCAGATGCGACGCCCGCAACTGCTGCTCCAGCACCTCGAGCACCGCCTCGCCATGCATATGGGCAGCGAGGCTGAGCGGCAACAGGCGGCGAGGTCCGAGCTCGAAAGCGGCGACAAGGCCGCGATCATTGATCTTCACCTCGGAATCGCCGCCGAGGCCATAGGTGCGCATGGCGACGGCCTCGACCATGGTTCGATAGCCCCCGACCACCGCGCCGTCCGCATCCAGCCGCGGCCGGCCATCCTCCATGACGGCAACGTCGGTCGTGGTGCCGCCAATGTCGGAAACCACCGCATCGTCGAGACCTGTAAGATAGCGCGCGCCGACAAGACTTGCGGCCGGGCCCGACAGAATGGTCTCGATCGGCCGAAGCTTGGCCTCGGCGGCGGAAATCAGGGCACCATCGCCGCGAACCACCATCATCGGCGCGGAGATGCCGCGCGCCGCCAGAAACCCTTCGCAGGCGCCGACGAGGCGGTCGATCATCGAGACGAGGCGGGCATTGAGCAGCGTCGTCAAGGCGCGGCGCGGCCCGCCCAGCTTGGAGGAAAGCTCGTGGCTGCAGGTGACGGGCAGGTGCGAGAGTTCGCGGATATAATCGCGCACCCTGATTTCATGAGCCGGATTCCGCACGGCAAAATAGCCGGCGACGGCGAAGGAGGAGACCGTCTTCGCCAGTTCCGGCAACGCCTCGCGCAACGCCGTGAGATCGAGCGGATTTTCGTTGCCGTGGACATTGTGGCCGCCGGGAAGGAACAGCACGGGATCGGAGCCGAGCGCTTCCGCAAGACCGTCACGCTTGAGATCGTCCGGCCCGAAGCCGATCATGATCAAGCCGGCGCGGCCGCCCTGCCCTTCCACCAGCGCGTTCGTGGCGAGCGTGGTCGACAGCGATACGAGGCCGATCGCCGAGACGGGAATTTGAGTTTTGGCAATGACGGCATCGACGGCACCGGCAATGCCGACGGCCAGATCGTGCCGCGTGGTCAGCGATTTCGCCTTGGCGATCACGCCATCGGTTTCATGGAAGAGAACGGCATCGGTATAGGTTCCACCCGTATCGATGCCGAGCAGGAAATGAGAGATCACGAAAATATCCAGCTCTTGAACGGAATGTGATGCCGTTATTGCACCCTTGCGGCCTGAGCCGCTAGCTGGCAAGCGGCAAAAACAGTCTTACCGCCGTGTCACCAGCATCGGCAATCCGCCGCGCGGCTGTGTCGTCAGCTTCTGGACCGGCCAGGGATCGGTTTCGTCCGTCAGGTCGAAGCGGAAGCGACGCATCATGACGGCAAGGGCGATGACAGCTTCCTGAAGCGCGAAAATGGCGCCGATGCAGACGCGCGGGCCCCCGCCAAAGGGCAGATACTGGAAGCGGTTGATCTTGCCCCGGTTCTCCGGAAGAAAGCGCTCCGGCATGAAGGCGCGCGGCTTGTCCCAATAGAGTTCGTGGCGGTGCAGCGTCCACGGCATGATGAGGACGGTGATCCCCTTGGGGATCGTCACGCGCTCGCCCTTGGCGCTCGTCCATTCGTCATCGGCAATCGCGGCGCGATTGATCGACGGCGCCGGCGGATAAAGGCGCATCGCCTCCTCGAAGGCGGCGCGGACGTGCGGCATCAGGTCGAGCCAGGCGACCGGCTCCGCATCGCTTGCCAGCACCCGGTCGATTTCCTCTTCCATGGCTTGGCGAATATGCGGGCTGTTGGCGACGCAATAAAGCGTCCAGGCCAGCGCGCGGGCGGTCGTCTCATGGCCGGCGCCAATGAAGGTGAGGATATTGTCCTCGATCTCCTCCATGGTCAGCCCATCTGGGCCGGCCTTCTCCAGAAGCAGCGTCAGGAAATCGTCCGGGGCGCTCGCGCGATCCTTGCGCATCTTTTCCAGGCGCAGGTCCATGGTATTGCGCACGATGCCGCGGAATTTGTCGAGCATGCGCTGGCCGCCGATGCGGGTGACGCGCGGCACCCAGGCGGGCGCGCGCAGGAGATCCATGGGATCGACCCGGCCCATGCGGTGCAGCAGCTCGTTGACATCGTCGGCGAAATGCTCGCCTTCGGTGACGATCTCGCCTGAGAACAACGTCTCCGCCAGGATGGCGAAGGTCATCTCGGTCATGTCAGCGGCGATATCGAACACCGCGCCTTCGCTGCCGGCCTGCTCGTATTTATGCAGATATTCCAGGCTCTGGCTCAGCATCTGGCCGGCAAAGCCCTGGGCATGACGCGGCGTGAACACCGGTGCGACCGCCTTGCGCGAGCGCTTCCAGACGGGGCCTTCCGCCGTCAGCAGTCCGTCGCGCAGGATGGGCCGGAGCACGAGCTGGCGGATATCGGCCATGCGGTAGTTGGCGGCGTTGTCGACCAGAACATGCTTGATCAGGCCGGGATCGTTGACGATCAGCGTCTGTTCGCTGAAGAACTTCGCCTTGATCCACGGCAGCGTATAGGAAGGCTCGCCCCAGAGTTCGAGCGGATTGCGCAGGATGGTTTTGATGATCGTCCAGCGCGACGGGGGGATGGTGCGCGGAATCGGCGCCGGCGGAGAGAAGGCTTCCGGAATCATGTCCATGAGATCAACTCTCCTCGAAGACCGGGCCGTTGCCCGATCGACACGACCGGAACGGCGCACCCATCCGATATGGGGAACGCCGCGCGCGAAATCCAGACGATAAAACGTCGCGTCAGATGCCTAAAGCAGCGACTTCAGGTCGCTCAGCTTGTCGTTGATGAGCCAGCCGTAGTAATTTTCCTCCGGCCACACCGGCTGCGAGGCGCCCCTGTTCCTGGCGGCAAGGGCGGCGGCGCGCTTGCGGGAATTGCCGAGATTGTAGAGCGTCGCGGTGATACCGGGGTTGCCGGAAATATCCATGCCGGCGATCGAGCGATAGTCGTCGATCGACTTGCGGATCGATGCCGCGACGAAGGCCAGCGACAGATCGGGATCCATGATCGCCTTGTAGACGCCGCCGGCATCCTTTTCGTCCAGCTTCGCAATGCCCGAGGTGCGGCTGACCAGATCGGAAAGTTCCAGCGCCGTCAGCGGATTGACCTGACCGAGACCGAAGGTCTGGCCGGCATAGAAAGGCTGGAAGAAAACCGCGCTGAAGCGATTGTCGGGATAGGATTTGCCGCCGACCGTCTTGCCGCGGAAATCGTCTTCCCAGACATCTTCGCGGCAGGTCCACAGGGCGTAGGAATCGCCCTTGCCCTTACAGGCGTCGAATTGCGGCCGCGCGACGAAATCGTCGACGTTTTCGCCGTCATAGGCAAAGCGGAAGCTCTGGCCGGCATAGGATGCGGCCTTGACGTAGTAGGATTGCAGGCCGTCATAGGCATCGACATTGTAGGTATGCTCGCCGACGAGCGCGCCGATGATATGGATCGGATCGATACCGTAAGCGCGTGCCGTCGATTTGATCTTCGACATCAGTCGCGTGTCCGTTGCCAGCAGCTCGCGGACCTTCTGGTACTTGCGATCGAAGGTCGAATTCGTGCCGCGCGTGCGCCGGACGGAGGCGCCGGGAACCGGCGGCTGCTCGGCATTGCGGTTGCCAGGAGGCACCGCGGTTGCCGCGTCCGCATGAGCTGGGATCCAGGAGAAGCTGGCGACCGCCAGAAGAGCAATGATCAGTATACGTCGCAAGATGGCTGTCCTGTCGAAGTTTCAACCGATGTTTCCGTGCGGCTGCCTGACGGATAATCTTGGCCGAATAAAGCCATCCGACACAAAGAAACGGGCCCCTAACTAAAAAGTTAACGGCCCGCTGTCGAGTGTTTACTGTTTTAAATCGCCTGAGACCGCCTGCTACAGAATGAAGCGGGACAGGTCGGTGTTGCTGGCGAGGTCGCCGACATGTTCGCGGACATAGGCGGCATCGATGGTCACCGATGCGCCGGCGCGATCCGACGCGTTGTAGGAAATGTCGTCAAGCACGCGCTCCATGACCGTCTGCAGGCGACGGGCGCCGATATTCTCGACGGTGGAGTTCAGGTGCACGGCGACATCGGCGAGAGCGTCGATGGCATCGTCGGTGAAGTCGAGCTTCAGGTCTTCCGTTTCCATGAGCGCCCTGTACTGGCGGATAAGGCTCGCTTCCGGCTCCGTCAGGATGCGGCGGAAGTCCTCCTTGGTCAGCGGACGGAGCTCGACACGGATCGGCAGGCGGCCCTGCAGTTCCGGCAGAAGATCCGAGGGCTTGGCGACATGGAAGGCACCGGAGGCGATGAAGAGGATGTGGTCCGTCTTGACCGGGCCGTACTTCGTCGAAACCGTGGTGCCTTCGACCAGCGGCAGCAGGTCGCGCTGCACGCCCTCGCGGGAGACGCCGGCGCCGACACCGCCGTCGCGGGCGGCGATCTTATCGATCTCGTCGAGGAAGACGATGCCGTCGTTTTCAGCCGAGCGCACGGCTTCGCGCTGGATCGCCTCATTGTCGATCAGCTTGTCGGATTCATCGCGGATCAGCTCCTTGTAGGACTCCTTGACCGTCGTGCGCACCTTCTTCGTGCGGCCGCCCATAGCCTTGCCGAACATTTCGGAGAGGTTGAGCACACCGATATTGGCACCGGGCATGCCGGGGATCTCGAAGCCGCCGGGCATGCCGGAACCGGTATCGGCCACTTCGATATCGATTTCCTTGTCGTCGAGCTGGCCGTCGCGCAGCTTCTTGCGGAAGCTGTCGCGCGTTGCCGGCGATGCTGTCGCGCCGACCAGCGCATCGAGCACGCGCTCCTCGGCGCTCATATGCGCCTTTGCCTGCACCTCGGCGCGCTTCTTTTCGCGCACCAGGCCGATGCCGACCTCGACGAGGTCACGGACGATCTGCTCGACGTCGCGGCCGACATAGCCGACTTCGGTGAACTTCGTGGCTTCGACCTTTATGAAGGGCGCGCCGGCCAGCTTGGCGAGACGGCGGGAGATTTCCGTCTTGCCGACGCCGGTCGGGCCGATCATCAGGATGTTCTTGGGCATGACTTCATCACGCAGCTCGGGTTCGAGCTGCTGCCGGCGCCAGCGATTGCGCAGGGCGATCGCCACCGCGCGCTTGGCCTCATGCTGGCCGACAATATAACGATCGAGCTCGGAAACGATCTCGCGGGGGGAAAAAGTGGTCATTTCGCATGTTCCCTGTCAGGGCTAGAAACTATCAAGAGAGGAACGTTTCAGGCTTCGGCATCGAGCGTTTCCACAATCACATTGTGATTGGTGTAGACGCAGATGTCGGCGGCGATATCGAGGGCGCGGTGGGCGACTTCCTCGGCGGATTTGTCGCTGTCCATCAGCGCGCGTGCTGCGGCGAGCGCGAAATTGCCGCCGGAGCCGATCGCCATGGCGCCATGTTCGGGCTCGAGCACATCGCCGTTGCCGGTGATGGCGAGCGTCACGTTCTTATCGGCAACCAGCATCATGGCTTCGAGGTTGCGCAGATATTTGTCCGTGCGCCAGTCCTTGGCGAGCTCGACGGCTGCGCGCATCAGCTGGCCGGGATATTGTTCGAGCTTCTTTTCAAGGCGCTCGAGCAGCGTGAAGGCATCGGCGGTCGCGCCGGCGAAACCGGCGATGACATCGCCCTTGCCGATGCGGCGAACCTTGCGAGCATTGCCCTTCATTACGGTCTGGCCAAGGCTGACCTGGCCATCACCAGCCATCACGACCTTGCCGTTCTTGCGAATAGTCACGATTGTCGTCATTTAACACCTGTTTGCCCCCGTTTCGGCGGGCTTTCTGCCGGGCCGCGTTTCGGCCCCGTCAGCACCTATGTAAGAGGGCTTTTGACGATTGCAAATGCCAGCTACGGCGGATCGATGCGGAGCAGCCGGCTAAAGGCGGGCGGTTGCGCGTAACTTCTGGATATTTCCCGATACGCCTGATAAGGAACCCCCCGTATTCCGATGGAGCAGCCCATGGCAGAGACTACAGCGAGCCGCACGGCAAGCGTTTCCCGCAAGACCAACGAGACTTCCGTCTCCGTTTCCGTCAACATCGACGGCAGCGGCAAGTCGACGATTTCGACCGGCGTCGGCTTCTTCGACCATATGCTGGAACAGCTGTCGCGACATTCGCTGATCGACATGGAGATCGACACCAAGGGCGACCTGCATGTCGACGACCATCATGCGGTCGAAGATACCGGCATTGCCATCGGCCAGGCCATTGCCAAGGCGCTCGGCGACCGGCGCGGCATCACCCGCTATGCTTCTATCGACCTTGCCATGGACGAGACGATGACCAAGGCGGCCGTCGATCTTTCCGGTCGGCCGTTCCTCGTCTGGAACGTCAGTTTCAGCGCGCCGAAGATCGGCACATTCGATACCGAACTGGTGCGCGAATTCTTCCAGGCGCTCGCGCAGAATGCCGGCATCACGCTGCATATCCTCAACCATTATGGCGCCAACAATCACCATATAGCCGAGACATGCTTCAAGGCCGTTGCGCGCGCATTGCGCACCGCAACCGAGATCGATCCGCGGCAGGCAGGCCGGGTGCCCTCGACGAAAGGCACGCTCGCCTGAGCCCCGAACTGGGGAATTGAGGAAATGGCAAGCTATCTGATTTTGACTCCGCCCGGAGCGCCGAACCGATCCGCAGTATCGGATCGGTATCGCGACGAAACCCGCTTCATCCGCGACGGCTTTTCCTGGAAAGCCTTTGTGTTTCCGGCCCTGTGGATGCTTTACCACCGCCTCTGGCTCCACGCGGCAGCTGCCATCCTGTTGCAGGGCCTGGCTGTGGAACTGATACGTCAACCGGGCTTTTTCGCGGCCGGCGCCGCCATCCTGCTCGCTGTCCATGTTCTTGCGGCGCTCGAGGGACGGCATGCGCTCAGCCAGCGGCTGATCGACCGTGGCTGGACAGTGGAAAATCTCGTCTCGGCGCATGATCTGGCGACGGCGGAGCAAATCCACTTCTCCGAAGTCGAGCAAGAGCCGCAACAGAATATCCATTCGAAAAATTGGGATATCTCGGCCACCGATACGAATACCAGCCGCTCAGGCCAGAGCTTCGGCCTGCCCGGCTATGATGGAGGACGCTGACGATGCGCGTCGCGATTATCGACTATGGTTCCGGCAATCTGCGCTCGGCCACCAAGGCTTTCGAACGGGCTGCCCGCGAGGCAGGCATCGCCGCGGAGATCGACCTGACTGACGATGCCGAGCGGGTTGCCGCGGCGGACCGCATCGTGCTTCCCGGCGTCGGCGCCTACGCCGATTGCCGCCGCGGGCTCGATGCCGTTGCCGGCATGGCAGAAGCGGTGATCGATGTCGTGGAGCACAAAGGCCGCCCCTTCCTCGGCATCTGCGTCGGCATGCAGCTGATGTCCTCGCGCGGGCTGGAAAAGACGATCACTCAAGGGTTTGGCTGGATCAAGGGCGATGTCAAGGAGATGACGCCGAGCGATCCAAGCTTGAAGATCCCGCAGATCGGCTGGAACACGCTGGATATCCGCCATCCGCACGCGCTGTTCGACGGCATACCCACAGGGCCGGACGGGCTTCATGCCTATTTCGTCCATTCCTACCATCTGGCCGCCGAACACAGCGACGATGTGATCGCCACCACAAGCTATGGCGGCCCGATGACCGCCTTCGTCGGCCGCGACAACATCGCCGGTGCGCAATTCCATCCGGAAAAGAGCCAGAAACTCGGCCTCGCCCTGATCGCCAATTTCCTGCGCTGGAAGCCGTAAGGCTCGCGCTCCAAGGACAGACATCATGATTCTCTTCCCCGCTATCGACCTAAAAGACGGCCAATGCGTGCGCCTCAAGCTCGGCGACATGGAGCAGGCGACCGTCTACAATCCCGATCCCGGCGCCCAGGCGAAGGCCTTTGAAGATCAAGGCTTCGAGTGGCTGCATGTCGTCGATCTCAACGGCGCCTTCGCCGGCGAGACGGTCAACGGCGCTGCGGTCGACGCCATCCTCAAGGCGACGAAGAACCCGGTTCAGCTCGGCGGCGGCATCCGCACGCTCGACCATATGGAAAATTGGCTGTCGCGCGGGCTTGCCCGCGTCATCCTCGGCACGGTCGCGGTGCGCGATCCGGCGCTGGTCGTCGAAGCCTGCCGGAGATATCCGGGGCACATTGCCGTCGGCATCGACGCCAAGGGCGGCAAGGTGGCGGTCGAGGGCTGGGCAGAAGCCTCCGAACTCGGCGTCATCGAACTCGCGAAACAATTCGAGGGCGCCGGCGTCGCCGCGATCATCTACACCGATATCGACCGCGACGGCATCCTCACCGGCATCAACTGGGCCTCGACGCTGGAACTGGCCGAGGCCGTTTCCATTCCCGTCATCGCCTCGGGCGGGCTGGCCTCGCTCGACGATATCAAGCGCATGATCCAGCCGGACGCCCGCAAACTGGAGGGTGCGATTTCCGGCCGTGCGCTCTATGATGGCCGCATCGACCCCAAGGAAGCACTGGCGCTGATCAAGCAGGCCAGGGAGGCAGCGCAATGACCCTGAAAGCCCGCGTCATCCCCTGCCTGGACGTCAAGGACGGCCGCGTCGTCAAGGGCGTCAACTTCCTCAATCTCGTCGATGCCGGCGATCCGGTCGAGGCGGCCAAGGCCTATGACGCCGCCGGCGCCGACGAGCTCTGCTTCCTCGACATCACCGCCTCTTCCGACAATCGCGACACCATTTTCGACGTGGTGGCCCGCACCGCCGAACAATGCTTCATGCCGGTCACGGTCGGCGGCGGCGTGCGCACCATCGCCGACATTCGCAAGCTGCTGCTGTGCGGCGCCGACAAGGTGTCGATCAATTCGGCGGCGGTGAACAATCCGGATTTCGTGGCCGAGGCGGCCGACAAGTTCGGCAACCAGTGCATCGTCGTCTCCATCGACGCCAAGCGGCGGCGGACCGAGGCGCTCGGCGGCGACAATATGAGCGCCTGGGAAATCTATACCCATGGCGGCCGCAACGCGACGGGCATCGATGCCGTCGATTTCGCCCGCAAGATGGTCGAACGCGGCGCCGGCGAGCTGCTCGTCACCTCGATGGACCGCGACGGCACCAAGGTCGGCTACGACCTGGAGCTGACGCGGGCGATCGCCGATGCGGTGCGCGTTCCCGTCATCGCCTCGGGCGGCGTCGGCGATCTCGACGATCTCGTCGCCGGCATCAATGAAGGCCATGCGACGGCGGTGCTTGCCGCCTCGATCTTCCACTTCGGCACCTATTCGGTGGGCGAAGCAAAGCGCTACATGGCAGAGCGCGGCATTCCGATGCGGCTGGATTAGGAGGCAGCGTACCGATGAGCGGATTTACCCTTTCCGACCTCGAACGAATCGTCGAGGAGCGCTCCAAGGCTTCGCCGGAGGAATCCTGGACCGCCAAGCTTTTTGCCGCCGGCCAGCCGAAAGCGGCAAAGAAACTGGGCGAAGAGGCAATCGAGGCCGTCATGGCCGCGGTTGCAAACGATCGCGACAACCTCACCTATGAGGCCGCCGATCTGCTATATCATCTTTTGGTCGTATTGAAGATTGCCGGCATTCCGTTGCAGAATGTCATGGGTGAGCTCGAAAGGCGCACCGTCCAATCCGGCCTCCAAGAGAAGGCCAGCCGGTAAAAACGCGATGACGATAGCGACCAAGACCCCGCCCGCACCCGAGACGCTCGATATTTTTGAGGCGAAAGCCTATTCGCCCTATTATTTCTTCTCCTCGGAAGAATGGGCGAAATTCCGTGCCGACACTCCCCTGACACTGACCGCCGACGAAGTGACGCGGCTGCGCTCGATGGGCGACCCCATCGATCTCGACGAGGTCCGGCGCATCTATCTCTCCTTGTCGCGGCTGCTGTCCTCGCATGTGGAATCCTCGCAGATCCTCTTCGAGCAGCGCAACCGCTTCCTGAGCCTCTCCAATGTCGCCAAGACGCCTTTCGTCATCGGCATTGCCGGCTCGGTCGCGGTCGGCAAATCCACCACGGCCCGCATCCTGAAGGAATTGCTGCGCCGCTGGCCGTCGAGCCCGAAGGTCGATCTCGTCACCACGGACGGCTTTCTCTACCCGAACGCCGAGCTGCAGCGCCGCAACCTGATGCAGCGCAAGGGCTTTCCGGAGAGCTACGACACCGCGGCGCTGCTGCGTTTCCTCTCGGCGATCAAGGCCGGGCAGCCGAACGTGCAGGCGCCATCCTACTCGCACCTCGTCTATGACGTGCTGCCGAACGAATTCAAGACGGTCGACCGGCCGGATATCCTGATCTTCGAAGGCATCAACGTGCTGCAGTCGCGGCATCTGCCAGCGGACGGCAAGATCGTGCCGATGGTTTCGGATTTCTTCGACTTCTCGATCTATATCGATGCCGACGAGCCGCTCATCCACAACTGGTATGTCGCCCGCTTCATGCGGCTGCGCGAGACCGCTTTCCGCGACCCCAACTCCTTCTTCCACCGCTACGCCTCGATCAGCGAGCAGGAAGCGCTGGCGATCGCCGAGGGGCTCTGGAAGAACATCAACCTGAAGAACCTGCGCCAGAACATTCTGCCGACGCGCCCACGCGCCGACCTCATTCTGCAGAAGGGCAAGAACCATCTGATCGAGCAGGTTGCGCTGAGGAAGCTCTGAAAATCAGGGCTGAACGCGGCGGAGGGTGAGGTTTATCCGCCCGCCGTTCTTCAACAGCGTCGAGGTTGCCGGATAGATGCGGTCGACGCCATGGAAGCACAACCTTCCTTCGCCGCCGAGGATGACGATATCGCCGCTCGAAAGCTTGAAAGATAGCGTGCGATCGTTGCGGTTGAGGCCGCCGACCCGAAACAGGCAGGCGTTGCCGAGCGAGATCGACAGCACGGGCGCCTTGAGATCCTGCTCGTCGCGATCCTGATGCAGGCCCATGCGCGCATCGTCGCTATAGAAATTGACGAGGCAGGCTTCGGGCGGCTTTTCATAGCCTGCTATATCGCGCCAGAGATCGAGCAGTTGTGGCGGGATCGCCGGCCAGGGACGACCTGTCGCCGGATGCGTCGGCTGGTAGCGGTAGCCGTGCTGCTTGTCCGTCACCCAGCCGAGCGAGCCGCAATTGGTCATGCGCACCGACATCTCCTTGCCGGTGCCCGGCATGACCGGTGTGAACAGCGGCGCCTCCGCCACGACGGCACGGATCGCCTCGACCAGCGCTTCCTGGGCAGGGCGGTCGAGATATCCGGGCAGATGGCGAATTCCGTTGGGGAGCAGCATCGATATTTCCTGTGGTGGGCTGGTCAGGTGAGCCTGTTATTGCCGCGCCTTTTTGCATGGCCCCTCACCCCAACCCTCTCCCCGCATAGCGGGGCGAGGGAGTTTTCGTGCCTCAAGTCAGCTGCCGCCAGGAGAAACCAAGGTCGCTGGTTCGCGCTGTCGTCCCTTCTCCCCGCCTGCGGGGAGAAGGCTAGGATGAGGGGCCAAGCAGATAGCATCTGCGAAATCGAACTCGCCTGACTATCATCATCTTGACCGAATCAAATCGAAACCGCAGCCCGAAAAGCGAGCCTAGTCGCCGCCGACCTTGCCGCGCATCTTCTTGACCTCGGAGCGGCCGGATTTCTCCTTCAGCCGGCGCTCGACGGAGCCCTTGGTCGGCTTGGTCTTCCTGCGGGGCGGCGGCGGCGGGGCGGCGGCTTCGAGGATCAGTTCTTTCAGCCGCTCGCGCGCGTCCTCGCGATTGCGATCCTGGCTGCGAAAGCGGCTGGCCTCGATCATCAGCACGCCGTCCTTGGAGACGCGGCGGCCGGCGAGCCTGATGGCATTGGCCTTGACGCGATCGTTGAGCGACGGCGAATTCACGATACCGAAGAAGAGCTGGACGGCGGTCGCGACCTTGTTGACGTTCTGGCCGCCGGGACCACCCGCCAGAACGAATTGTTCCGTCAGTTCCCAGCCGGCAACAGTGATCCGGTCGTTGATGTAAAGCGCTTCGCTGGCCATGATTTTCTCCGCGCCTGTCTATCCCACATCGAGGCGCGGTTGAAAATATGGTTATCGCAAGTTCGGGGCCGCCTCGTCCTTCGAGGCATTTCCACGCGTTGCGCCGAAATGCACCTCAGGATGAGGGCGGGGCGACTACAGCCAGGGCAGAAAACCCGCCCTCGCGGTGAGCAGGCCCGGAGGGCCGTCTCGAACCACGAGGGCGGGTCGTGAGTTTCACGTGAGTCATCGCTCTCGTGAGCTATTTATTCCGCTGCAACCCGCAAACCCGGGGCCGCGTCGCGGACGTTGCCGTCGACATGGTCCTCGAACTTGGCGAAGTTCGACACGAACATCTGCACCAGCTTGGCGGCCTGCGCGTCATAGGCATCGCCATCCGCCCAGGTGGAGCGCGGGTCGAGGATGCCGCTGTCGACGCCTTCGACCGCAACCGGAACCGCAAAGCCGAAATTCTGATCGATGCGGAATTCGACGTTGTCGAGATCGCCCTTCAGGGCCGAGGCCAGCAACGCACGCGTCGCCTTGATCGGCATGCGGCTTCCCTTGCCGTAGGCGCCGCCGGTCCAGCCGGTGTTGACGAGCCAGCAACGGGCGCCGTGGCGGGCGATCAGCTCCTTGAGCAGATTGCCGTATTCGGCGGGATGGCGCGGCATGAAGGGAGCGCCGAAGCAGGTCGAGAACGTGGCTTCCGGCTCGACGACGCCCTTCTCCGTGCCGGCGACCTTGGCGGTGTAGCCCGACAGGAAGTGGTACATCGCCTGATCCGGCGTCAGCTTGGCAATCGGCGGCATGACGCCGAAGGCATCGGCCGTCAGCATGATGATCGTCTCGGGATGACCCGTCATGCCGGATTCCGAAGCATTCGGGATGAAATGCAGCGGATAGGCGCTCCGGGTGTTTTCCGTCAGCGAGCCGTCGTCGAGATCCGGCCTGCCATGCTCGTCGAGCACGACGTTTTCCAGCACGGTGCCGAAGCGGCGCGTCGTCTCGTAGATTTCCGGCTCGGCCTCGGCCGAAAGGCGGATGGTCTTGGCGTAGCAGCCGCCTTCGAAGTTGAAGATGCCGTTTTCACCCCAGCCATGCTCGTCGTCGCCGATGAGCGTGCGCGTCGGATCGGCCGACAGCGTCGTCTTGCCGGTGCCGGAGAGGCCGAAGAAGATCGCGGCATCGCCCTCGGGGCCGACATTCGCCGAGCAGTGCATCGGCATGACGCCACGCTCCGGCAGCATGTAGTTCAGCGCCGTGAACACCGATTTCTTCATTTCGCCGGCATAGGACGTGCCGCCGATCAGGACGATGCCGTTGACGAAATCGCAGGCGATCACCGTCTCCGTACGGCAGCCGTAGCGCTCGGGATCGGCGCGAAAGCTCGGCAGGTCGATGATCGTCAGCTTCGGCACGAAGCTTTCGAGCGCCGAGCGCTCCGGGCGGATCAGCAGATTGCGGATGAACAGCGAGTGCCAGGCGAACTCGGTGATGACGCGGGTCGGCAGGGCATATTCGGCATCGGCGCCGCCGATGAGATCCTGCACGAACAGGTCCCTGCCGCGGGCATGCGCCAGCATGTCCTCATGCAGCAGCGCGAAATGTTCCGGCGACATCGGCTTGTTGTTGTCCCACCAGATCTGGTCTTCGGTGGTGGCGTCGCGCACGACGAACTTGTCCTTCGGGGAGCGGCCGGTGTGCTGGCCGGTCAAAGCCCTGAGGGCGCCATCGGCGGTCAGATCGGCTTCGCGGCGGCGAATCGCCTCCTCATAAAGGTGAGCTTCCATGAGGTTATAGCGCACACTGGCGGCGGCTCCCAGGCCGATCGATCCCAGTTCAGTCGCGGGATTGCGGACGCCGAATTGCTCCATGATTTTTTCCTCTACAAGGGGCTTGGCCGTTAGAATTGTCTAAAGCGTAGAGGTGTCTTTTTAAAAGCACAAGAGCGCAAAACAAAAAATCTGTAATGATATCATATATTTAATCGATTTAAATAAATCTCGGCAATTTTAAATCGTTTGAATGAGGGCGGGCGAGACGTTTCGTCGCACAACCTCCGATCACGGGCATTTCTCCTCGGCAATCTTCCCCTTTATCTTTGCCACAATTTGTTCCACCTTTATCCCCATAAGCGCGCCAGGTTACCGCCGACCGAGCTGGCAGACCGCCTGGGCTGGATTCCAAATCCGGGAGATGCGCACTGATGACGGAGACGAACACCATGTTGACAATCGCGCTCGTTGACGACGACCGCAATATCCTGACTTCCGTATCGATTGCCTTGGAAGCAGAGGGATATAAGGTAGAGACCTACACCGACGGGGCCTCGGCGCTGGACGGCCTGCTTGCCCGGCCGCCGCAACTGGCGATCTTCGATATCAAGATGCCGCGCATGGACGGCATGGAGCTGCTGCGCCGCCTACGCCAGAAGTCCGACATCCCGGTCATCTTCCTCACCTCCAAGGACGAGGAAATCGACGAACTCTTCGGCCTGAAGATGGGCGCCGACGACTTCATCACCAAGCCGTTCTCGCAGCGCCTCCTGGTCGAGCGCGTCAAGGCGGTTCTCCGCCGCGCCTCCGCCCGCGAAGCCGCGAACGCAGCCGGCGGCACTGCCGTCGCCAAGCCCGGCGCCGCCCAGCAGGCCCGCTCGCTCGAACGCGGCCAGCTGGTCATGGACCAGGAACGCCATACATGCACCTGGAAGGGCGAGCCGGTGACGCTGACCGTCACCGAATTCCTCATCCTGCATTCGCTGGCGCAGCGCCCCGGCGTGGTCAAGAGCCGCGATGCGCTGATGGATGCCGCCTATGACGAGCAGGTCTATGTCGACGACCGCACCATCGACAGCCACATCAAGAGGCTGCGCAAGAAATTCAAGATGGTCGATCTCGATTTTGATATGATCGAGACGCTGTATGGCGTGGGCTATCGTTTCCGCGAAGCTGCCTAGAGCCGGATGATTTCAGGTCCAACCGACCAGAAATCCGAATCCGCTCCAGAACTAAAAAGTGAGCATGATGCCGTCCGAAAACCGCATATACTTTCCGGCGTCATGCTCGAACAGTTAGCTGGACCATACGGCTGAGAATGGAATAAGAGCATGCGGACGGGATCCCTGATCCCGTTCTTCGAAAGGGCCGTTGGCTTGGCGCAGCTGGTGCAGGACAGGGATATAGACGACTCGGAAGGCCCGAGCGGCGCTCGGATCGCACGCCGGCGCTGGACCCATCCGTTCGTGCTGATCCGCCGCATCTTCGGCAACGCCGTCTTTTCCAGCCTGACGCGCCGCATCCTGTTCTTCAACCTTGCGGCACTGGTCGTCCTTGTCGGCGGCATTCTCTATCTCAACCAGTTTCGCGAGGGGCTGATCGATGCGCGCGTCGAAAGCCTGCTGACGCAGGGCGAAATCATCGCCGGCGCCGTTTCCGCATCGGCATCGGTCGATACCAACTCCATCACCATCGATCCGCAGAAGCTCCTGGAGCTGCAGGCCGGCCAAAGCATCACCCCCGTTCCGAACGACGAGGATCTGGAATTCCCGATCGATCCGGAAAAAGTGGCGCCGGTGCTGACCCGGCTGATCTCGCCGACGCGCACCCGCGCCCGCATCTTCGATGCCGATGCCAACCTGCTGCTCGACAGCCGCCATCTCTATTCGCGCGGCCAGGTGCTGCGCTACGACCTGCCGCCGGTCGACGATGCGGCGCAGAGCTGGTCGGACTGGTTCAGCGGCCTGCTCAACAAGATGCTGCAGCCGGGCAATCTGCCTGTCTACAAGGAAGCGCCCGGCGGTGACGGCTCGATCTACCCGGAAGTCATGAACGCGCTGACGGGCGTGCGCGGCGCTGTCGTGCGCACCACGGAGAAGGGCGAGCTGATCGTTTCGGTCGCCGTGCCGATCCAGCGTTTTCGCGCCGTGCTCGGCGTCCTGCTGCTGTCGACGCAGGCCGGCGATATCGACAAGATCGTTCATGCCGAACGCCTGGCGATCATGCGCGTCTTCGGCGTCGCGACGCTGGTCAACGTCGTGCTGTCGCTGCTGCTGTCGTCCACCATCGCCAATCCGCTGCGCCGGCTTTCGGCCGCCGCCATCCGCGTGCGCCGCGGTGGGGCGAAGGAGCGCGAGGAAATTCCCGATTTCTCGGCCCGCCAGGACGAGATCGGCAACCTGTCGATCGCGCTGCGCGACATGACCTCGGCGCTCTACGATCGCATCGACGCCATCGAAAGCTTCGCGGCCGATGTCAGCCACGAGCTGAAAAACCCGCTGACATCGCTGCGCAGCGCCGTCGAAACGCTGCCGCTTGCCAAGAGCGACGATTCCAAGAAGCGGCTCATGGATGTGATCCAGCACGATGTCCGCCGCCTCGACCGCCTGATCAGCGATATCTCCGATGCATCGCGGCTCGATGCCGAACTTGCCCGCTCGGATGCCAAATCGATCGACCTGGAAGTGCTGCTGCGCGACATGATCGAGATCTCGAGGCAGGTCGGGCACAGCAAGAAGGCCGTCGAGATCGAATATGCGGTCGATCGCAAGCCGGCCAACAAGTCCAAGTTCCTGATCGACGGCCACGATCTTCGTATCGGCCAGATCGTAACCAACCTCATCGAAAACGCCCGGTCCTTCGTTCCGACCGCCACCGGCAAGATCACCGTCCGGCTGACACGCACGCGGACGCGCTGCGTCATCTATATCGAAGATAACGGCCCTGGCATCCAGGCCGAAAACATCGACCGCATCTTCGAACGCTTCTACACCGATCGGCCCGAGGCCGAAGGGTTCGGGCAGAATTCCGGTCTCGGTCTTTCCATCAGCCGGCAGATCGCCGAGGCGCATGGCGGATCGCTGCGCGCCGAGAATATCGTCGACAGCGACGGCGTGACGCTGCACGGAGCCCGCTTCATTCTCTCGCTGCCCGCCCGGACGCCGGCGTGACCGGCGGCATGACCGGCGAAACGACCAATATTCACGCCACGGCCATCCTCGTCGGCAAGACCGGGCTGCTGTTTCTAGGCCCCTCGGGCAGCGGCAAATCCAGCCTCGCCTTCTCGTGCCTGGCTGCTGCCAAGCCGCTCGGGCTTGCCGCAAGCCTGATCGCCGACGATCGCGTGCTGATCTCCGAGCAGGACGGCTCCCTGATCGCGGAATGTCCGCCGTCGATCGCCGGGTTGATGGAAATCCGCTATACCGGGATTGTTCGGATGCCTTACGTTTCGCGGGCCGAAATGCATTTCGCCGTCCGCCCCGTCGATCCGACTACGGCTGAGAGGATGCCACCTGAGGACGAATGGATCGATATTACCGTATCCGCTCGGTTGCCCCTGATCCGTCTGTCTGCAACCTCCGCGAATCCGCTGGCTGTAATCGTGGCGAAAATCGGCGCAAGTTTGGGTTAATAGGCCATTTAGGCCCCTACAGGCGTTCAAATCCTATATTTTAAGCTTGCACTTCGTCTTTTCATCGCCAAGATGTCCCCCCACGGTGGACGGCATTGCTGCATTGCGATATGGGCCACCTGTTTGCATATGCAATGGGAGCAGTAATATCATGATTGGACTTGTGCTTGTCACTCATGGCAAGCTGGCTGAAGAGTTTCGGCATGCTGTCGAGCATGTCGTTGGTCCGCAGAAGTTCATAGAAACGGTATGCATTGGTCCCGAGGACGATATGGACAAGCGCCGGCAGGACATTCTGCAGGCCGTCGCGGGTGCCGACGACGGGCACGGCGTCATCATCCTCACCGACATGTTCGGCGGCACTCCTTCCAATCTCGCAATCTCCGTCATGAACAGCGGCCATACCGAGGTCATCGCCGGCGTCAATCTGCCGATGCTGATCAAGCTTGCCGGCGTGCGCGGCGACAACAACATGGAAAGGGCTCTGGTGGAAGCTTCGGAGGCAGGTCGCAAATACATCAACGTGGCCAGCCGCGTGCTTAGCGGCAAATAACGAGGCAAGCACAGCCCCCATGACCATGACCGAGCTTTCCCGGGAACTCCTCATCATCAACAAACGGGGCCTGCACGCCCGAGCCTCCGCAAAATTCGTACAAACCGTCGAAGCATACGATGCCGCGATCACCGTTTCGAAGGACGGCACCACGGTCGGCGGCAATTCGATCATGGGCCTGATGATGCTGGCCGCCAGTCCCGGCTGCAGCGTGCTGGTGACGGCGAGCGGCAATCAGGCGGCCGAAGCGCTCGAGGCGCTCGATCAGCTGGTGGCCAACAAGTTCGGCGAGGAAATGTAAGGTTTCCTCCGGTCGTTGCCGGGATATAAAGACATAAAGACTTCTTTATATCATTATTGATTTCCACCCTGAAGCCTGCTACACGGCATCATCCTACACGCTATAGCGTGCAATTCTTGTTGCATTCGGCTGAGGCGTTTGCCCGCGGCGCGACTGCATCGTTCAGGCTGGAGACCCACTGATGAGCACTGAAAAGGACTACGTCGTCGCTGATATCGGCCTTGCCGACTTCGGCCGCAAGGAAATCTCGATCGCCGAAACCGAAATGCCGGGCCTGATGGCCTGCCGCGCCGAATTCGGCGAAGCGCAGCCGCTGAAGGGCGCACGCATCACCGGCTCGCTGCACATGACGATCCAGACCGCCGTTCTCATCGAGACACTGGTCGCGCTCGGCGCTCAGGTCCGCTGGGCCTCCTGCAACATCTTCTCCACGCAGGACCATGCCGCCGCAGCGATCGCCGCCTCCGGCGTTCCGGTCTTCGCGATCAAGGGCGAGAGCCTCGAAGACTACTGGATCTACACCGACAAGATCTTCCAGTGGACCGATGGCGGCCTCTCCAACATGATCCTCGACGATGGCGGCGACGCCACGATGTACATCCTGCTCGGCGCCCGCGCCGAAGCCGGCGAGGACGTGCTCTCCCATCCGCATTCGGAAGAAGAGGAAATCCTCTTCGCGCAGATCAAGAAGCGCCTTCAGGCTTCGCCGGGCTGGTTCACCAAGCAGCGCGACGCCATCAAGGGCGTGACCGAAGAAACCACGACCGGCGTCAACCGCCTCTACCAGCTCAGCCAGAAGGGCCTGCTGCCCTTCCCGGCCATCAACGTCAACGATAGCGTCACCAAGTCGAAGTTCGACAACAAGTATGGCTGCAAGGAATCGCTGGTCGACGGCATCCGCCGCGCCACCGACGTGATGATGGCCGGCAAGGTCGCCGTCGTCTGCGGCTATGGCGACGTCGGCAAGGGTTCCGCCGCTTCGCTTTCCGGCGCCGGCGCCCGCGTCAAGGTCACCGAAGTCGATCCGATCTGCGCCCTTCAGGCTGCCATGGACGGCTACGAAGTCGTTCAGCTCGAAGACGTCGTTTCGAGCGCCGACATCTTCATCACCACAACCGGCAACAAGGACGTCATCCGCATCGACCACATGCGCGCGATGAAGGACATGGCGATCGTCGGCAACATCGGCCACTTCGACAACGAAATCCAGGTTGCCGCTCTGCGGAACCAGAAGTGGACGAACATCAAGCCGCAGGTCGACCTGGTCGAATTCTCCAAGGGCAACCGCATCATCCTTCTGTCCGAAGGCCGCCTGCTGAACCTCGGCAACGCCACCGGCCACCCGTCCTTCGTGATGTCGGCTTCCTTCACCAACCAGACGTTGGCGCAGATCGAGCTCTTCACCAAGCCCGGCCACTACAAGAACGAGGTCTACGTTCTGCCGAAGCACCTCGACGAGAAGGTCGCCCGCCTGCATCTGGCCAAGCTCGGCGTAAAGCTGACGGAGCTTTCGGAAGAGCAGGCTTCGTATATCGGCGTAACGCCGAAAGGTCCTTTCAAGTCCGACCACTACAGATACTGATTAGCAAATCACTATCCACAACATCTTGTGGCCCTGGCATTGACAAATGCCGGGGCTTATTTTTTAGCCAGCTCCCTTCCCGCAGATTCCCTTAGGCAGTATTGTTTTTACACTTGATTCGTGACGAACCGGGCATGCCCGGAGCCATGAAAATGGGATGTCTTGTCAGGATGCGGCACAGTAGAGCCGGATGATTCCAGGTCGATCCGGCCTGAAATCTGAATCGGCTCTGCAATCAAATAAGTAGAACATGATGTCGTCCGAAAACCGCTTGCACTTTTCGGCATCATGCTCTGAAGGACGGAGACAAGCCTCTTATGTCTGAAGGGGAAGACAACCTGCATCAGCCAGCGCTACGCCGAGCGGCAGCGCGGTTGCGGCAGGGCAGCGCATATCGGCTTCCAGAGCGGGCGAAGCGCGGAAATGACGGTGGCCGGCTGGCCTCGCTGACCCGCCTGCTGCGGCTCAGCGTCTTTGGCGGTCTCGCGACCGGCCTGGCAGGACCCGTTCTCGCGCAGAGCAACACTGTGACGCAGACAGGCATGCGCCTCTTCACCTCCTCGGAAATGGCTGTCTGCTCCGTCATCATCGGTGTCATCTCGGCAGCGCTTCTATCGACCATGTGGATGGTCCGGCAGCGCGGCAATATGGAAAGCGAAAGCCGCGAGATCCGTACGGCTCTCTCCGATGCCAACCAGCGCATTTCGCAATATCAGGCGCTGATCGCCGACAAGAACCGCCGGATCGTCATCTGGGACGGCCAGAATGCGCGCCCAGAACTGCTGGGCCAGCTTCCGGTCGAGACCGGCGCCCCCCAGGACAACGAATTCCTCGCCTTCGGGCGCTGGCTGAAATCATGGTCGGCCGGCGAACTCGACAAGGCAATCGACAAGCTGCGCGGCAACGGCCAGAGCTTCGACATGGTGGTCGAAACCAACCGTGACGAAATCCTGGAAGCGCAAGGGCGCATTTCCGGCGGACGGGCCTTCGTTCGCTTCATCGCGCTCAACAATCTGCGCGCGGAGCTGGCCGAGCTGAAGATCGAGCGCGAACGGCTGATGACGTCGATCTCCACCTTCCAGAACCTGCTCGACGCCATCGACCTGCCGGTCTGGCAACGCGATGCGGAAGGTGCGCTCACCTGGGTCAACCAGGCCTATGGCGAAGCCGTGGAAGCGGTGTCTACCGATGAGGCCGTGCGCGAAGGACGCGAATTCCTGACGACCGTGACCCGCGAGCGCATTCGCGCCGCGACCACGCCGGAATCGCCCTTCCACGACAAGATTTCGACCGTCGTGCACGGCAACCGCACCTTCTTCGACGTCGTCGACGTGAAGGCTCCGAACGGTTCCGCCGGCATCGCCATTGACGTGTCCGAAGCGGAGGCCGTCCGGGCCGAGCTGGCGCGCACGCTGAAGAGCCACGCCGAAACGCTCGACCATCTCGCAACCCCTGTCGCCATCTTCGATGGCGACAGGCGGCTGCAGTTCTACAACCAGGCCTTCGTCCAGCTCTGGGAGCTCGACATCGCCTTCCTCGAGAAGCGACCCGACAATAGCGAGCTTCTGGACCGGCTGCGCGGCGCCAAGAAGCTGCCGGAGCAGCTGAACTGGAAGACGTGGAAGGACGGCGTCCTTTCGGTCTATCGCGCCCTCGACACGCAGACCGATCTCTGGCACTTGCCCAATGGCCAGATCCTCCGGGTTTTCGCCACCGCCCATCCGCAGGGGGGCGCCACCTGGGTATTCGAGAACCTGACCGAGCAGGTCGATCTCGAAACGCGCTACAATACGCTGGTCAAGGTTCAGGGCGAGACCATCGACCATCTCTCCGAGGGCGTTGCCGTTTTCGGGCCTGATGGCCGCATCCGCCTTTCCAACCCGGCCTTCCGTATCCTCTGGAACATCACCGAGGCGCAGGCGAAGCCCGACACGCATATCCAGGCCTTGGCCGAAGCCTGCGCTCCCTCTTACGACCGGCCGGACGGCTGGAAGCGGTTTGCCGAGCAGATCACCAGCTTCGACGACGAGCGCCCGTCATCCCAAGGCACGCTGGAGCTCTATTCCAATCTGGTGCTCGACTACGCCGTCATTCCGCTGCCGAACGCGCAGACCATGCTGACCTTCGTCAACAAGACGGACAGCGTGCGCGCCGAACGGGCGCTGACGGAGAAGAACGAAGCGCTGCTGAAGGCGGACGAGCTGAAGAACGATTTCGTCCAGCATGTGTCCTACGAGCTGCGCTCGCCGCTGACCAACATCATCGGCTTCACGGACCTCCTGAAGACGCCGGGCATCGGCTCGCTGAACGAGCGGCAGGCGGAATATATCGACCATATCTCCACCTCCTCCTCGGTGCTTCTGACGCTGGTCAACGATATTCTCGACCTGGCGACGGTCGATGCCGGCATCATGCGGCTGAACTATTCCGAGATCGTGCTCAACGACCTGCTCGACGAAGTGTCGATGCAGATCGCCGACCGGCTGCAGGAAAGCGGCGTGACGCTCGAAATCACCGTGCCGGCGCAACTCGGCTCCATGGTCGCCGATCAGCAGCGCCTGAAGCAGATCCTGCTGAAGCTTCTGACCAATGCCGCCAATTTCGCGCCCGAGGGATCGACGATCTCGCTCAAGTGCGGGCGCGAAGGGGCGGATTTTGTCTTCTCGGTCTCCGACAAGGGTCCTGGCATACCGGAAGACCTGATCCAAAGCGTCTTCAACCGCTTCGCCTCCGGAGGCAAGGGCAGCAAGCGCAGCGGCGCGGGCCTCGGCCTTTCCATCGTCGAAAGCTTCGTCAGCCTGCATGACGGCGAAGTCTCGATCGAAAGCCAGCCGGGCAAGGGGACGATAGTGACCTGCCGAATTCCCTCCGCTGAATTGCCTCACTCCGTCGCTGCAGAATGACAGCTTCCGACAGCAGCATCTCCCTTTTCCTCGCGGACGACACGGCCACGGCCCAGCTCGGCGAGGATCTGGCGCTGGCATTGAAGACCGGTGACTGTCTGGCGCTCTCAGGCGATCTCGGCGCGGGCAAATCTTCGCTCGCCCGCGCGCTGTTGCGCGCCATGGCCGACGATGCCGAACTGGATGTGCCGAGCCCGACCTTTACGCTCGTGCAATCCTACGAGCTGCGCATCCCAGTTTCGCATTTCGATCTCTACCGCCTCGGCGATCCGAGCGAATTGACGGAACTCGGCTTCGATGAAGCCCTGCAGGCCGGTATCTGCCTTGTCGAATGGCCTGAAATGGCCGAAGGCGAGCTGCCGAAAGAGCGCGTCGATCTCCAGCTCACGCATGAGGGCGAGGGACGGCGAGTCACGATCACGGCGGCGGCCAGGCAGGCGGCACGCATCGAGCGCGTGCTTGATATTCGCGCCTTTCTCGATTCGCACGGCTATGGCGGCGCGCATCGGCGCTTCCTGACGGGCGATGCCTCGCTGCGCGCTTATGAATCGATCTATCCAAAAGAAGGCGGCAGCCGCGTGATCCTGATGGACTGGCCGCGTCTGCCGGAAGGGCCGGCCGTGCTCGACGGCAAGCCCTATCCGAAGGTCGCCCATCTTGCCTGGGATGCCTATCCCTTCGTGGCAATCGCCAATGTCCTCAGAGAGAACGGCTTTGCCGCTCCGGAAATCTTTGCCGCCGACTACGACCGGGGCATCCTGCTGATCGAGGATCTTGGCACGGATGGCGTGCTGGACGAACACGGAAAGCCGATTGCCGAGCGCTATCGCGCCAGCGTCGCGTGCCTGGCGCATCTGCACGGCCTCTCCATTCCCCGTGACATTCCGGTTACGCCTGACCACACCCATCACATTCCCGACTTCGACCGGACCGCGATGAAGATGGAAGCGCGGCTGCTTCTCGACTGGCACCTGCCCTGGAAGCGCGGGACGCCCGCCAGCGACGAGGAGCGAGCCGACTATCTGGCGATCTGGGACGGGCTGATCGATCAGCTCGAAGATACGGAAAAGAACCTGCTGCTGCGCGACATGCATTCGCCGAATATCATCTGGCGGGCGAGGGAAAAGGGCATCCAGCGCATCGGCCTCATCGATTTCCAGGATGCAATGATCGGGCCGACCTCCTATGACGTTGCCTCGCTGGTGCAGGATGCGCGCGTGACGATCGAGCGCGATCTGCATGACCGGCTGATGGCCGATTATCTCGCGCTACGGCATGCCCAGGGCGGCTTCGACGAGGCTAGGTTCCTGAAAAGCTGGGCGATCATGTCGGCGCAGCGCAACTGCAAGCTTGCCGGCCTCTGGGTGCGGCTGCTGCAGCGCGACGGCAAGCCCGGATATCTGAAGCACATGCCGCGCACGCTCGCCTATCTCGCCATCGCCTTCGAGCACGACGCGCTCGCACCGCTGCGCGAATGGTGCGAGAAGGCCGGTATTGGCCAGGTATAAATCCAAGACCCGGCGACGGCTTTCCGGCCTTGTGCTAAAGGAAAGCAGATAGCGAATCACGAGTTCGAGACGAGATGACCATCAAGCAAGCCATGGTATTGGCCGCGGGGCTCGGAACCCGCATGCGGCCGATCACCGACACCATCCCGAAGCCGCTGGTGAAGATCGGCGGCAAGCCGATGATCGATTATGCGCTGGATGCGCTGGCGCAGGCGGGCGTCGAGCGGGCCGTGGTGAACGTCCACCACCACGCCGACCAGATGGAGGCGCATTTGCGCGGCTATCGCGGCCTCGACATCCTGATCTCCGACGAACGGGACGCGCTGATGAACAATGGCGGCGGGCTCGTCAAAGGCCTGAAGCTGCTCGGCCGCGATCCGGTTTTCGTCATGAACGCCGATCTGTTCTGGGTCGGCGAAAAGCCCGGCCATCCGACGAATCTCGAACGTTTAGCCGGATTCTACGACGAGCGGCGCATGGATATGGCGATGCTCTGCGTCGATCTGGAGCGAACCACCGGCCATAACGGCAAGAACGACTTCAGCATGGCTGACGGCGGAAGCCTCGCCCGCTATCGCGATGTCGGGCACAATGGCGTCGTCTATGCCGGCGCGATCGCGATGAGCCCGTCCTTCTTCGATGACGCGCCGAATGACGCCTTCAACCTCAACATCTACTTCGACAAGGCCATCGCGCGCGGCCGGCTCTATGGCACCATGCTCGACGGCCACTGGCTGACTGTGGGCACGCCGGAGGCAATCGGCGAGGCGGAGGAAACGATCCGGACCTACCGGGCGTTCGCGTGAGCCTATGACGGGCGGACACCGGCAACGCATCCTGACGATCCCGGCGGGACTGCCCTTCCTGAAGACGCTTGCGGCGGCACTTTGCGATGGCCGGCTGACGGAGCATTTCCGCCATGATCCGAACGACCCGCTGTCGCTTGCCAAGGTCAGCATCTTCCTGCCGACGCGACGTGCAGCGCGCGTGCTGCGCTCGGAATTCGTCGATCTCCTTGGCGGCCGCTCCGCCATCCTGCCCGTCATTCGCCCGCTTGGCGAAACCGACGACGACAGCGGCTATTTCGAGGAAGCCCTGCCTGAAACGGCCGATCTGGCGCAGCCGCTTGCCAATACGGCGCGGCTGCTGGAGCTGGCGCGGTTGATCCTTGCCTGGCGCAACAAGCTGCCGCAGATCGTGCGCGACATTCACTCCGACTCGCCGCTGGTGGCGCCCGCGAGCCCGGCCGACGCCATATGGCTCGCACGCAATCTGGCCGAACTCATCGATTCGCTGGAAACCGAGGATCGCGAGTGGAGCGAGCTTGCCAATCTCAGCGCCGAAGACCATGCGCTCTGGTGGCAGCTGACGGCCGAGTTCCTGCGCATCGCCAGCGCCTTCTGGCCGGCACGCCTGGAGGAGCTCGGCAAGTCTTCGCCAGCCCGCAACCGCAACGCCATCCTGCGCGCCGAGGTGCAGCGGATGTCCACCATGCGGCACCCTGGGCCTGTCATCATTGCGGGTTCGACCGGCTCCGTGCCGGCAACGGCGGAGCTGATCGCAGCCGTGGCCTCCCTGCCGCAAGGCGTGATCGTGCTTCCCGGCCTCGATCTTGCGATGCCGGAAGAGGACTGGCAGCTCGTAGCGCCGGAAACCTCCATCGGCGAGAGAGCCGATCCGACCACACGCAGCCACCCGCAATATGGCCTCTCGCTGCTGCTGAAGCGACTGCAGGTCACCCGTTACGATGTCGAAGCCATTGCGGATGCGGCGGAAACCCTGCAGATGCGCGCGCAGGTCCTCTCCCGTGCGCTGGCGCCGGCCAAGGCGACGAGTGGCTGGGGAACTTGGCGCAAGACACTCGCTACCGATGCAATTGCCGGCGCATTTGCCGACGTGGCCCTCATCGAGGCCGCCAACGAGCGCGAGGAAGCAACGGCAATCGCCATTGCGCTGCGGCTGGCCCTGGACAAGCCGGGGCGTGACGGCGGCGAGAGCCAGGCGGCGCTGATCACGCCCGACCGCAATCTGGCCCGGCGGGTGACGGCCGAACTAGCCCGCTTCGGCATCGTCGCCGACGACTCGGCCGGCACGCCGCTGAACGCCACGCCGCAAGGCACGCTGCTGCAATTGCTGCTGGAGGCGGCGCTTCGTCCCGGCGATCCCGTCGCCGTCGTCGCGTTGCTGAAGCATCCCCTTGCCCTGTTCGGTCTGCCCGCGGAGATACGTCAGCCGGGCGTCGACGCGCTGGAAATCCTGGCACTTCGCGGCGGCGTCGCCAATGTCGACATCGGCGGGCTGGAAGCCCTGCTCGACGAGCGGATGGCGGAACAGGCCAACGACCGTCACGCGCCGCAATGGCGCAAATCGCTGCCGCCCGAAGCCATAGAGCAGGCGCGCGGACTGGCTCGACGGGTGACTGCGGCATGTGAACCGCTGGTATCGGTGCTTGCCCTCCCCTCTTCCGAGGGGCTTCCGACCCTTTCGGATTGGGCCGAGCGCACCGGCCGGGCTTTGGAAGCCGCGGCAGTGGACGAGCGCGGCAGCTTGGCGGGCCTCTGGTCCGGCGAAGCCGGAGACACGCTTGCAAGCCTGCTCAGAGATGTCATCGAGACCGATGGTCAGCTCGAGGCCGACGGGGTGCAATGGATCGATATCATGGCAGCGCTCTGCGTCGGACAGGCGGTGAAGCCGCGCGCGCTCAGCCATCCGCGCCTCTTCATTTTCGGTACGCTGGAAGCGCGTTTGCAGAGCGTCGATACGCTGATCCTCGGCGGGTTGAACGAGGGTTCCTGGCCGGGGCAAACGGCAAACAATCCCTTCATCTCCCGCAGCATGAAGACGGAGATCGGCCTGGAGCCGCCGGAGCGCCGCATCGGTCAGCTCGCGCACGACTTCGAGATGGCGAACGGCACCCGCGACCTGATCTACTCCCGCGCGCTGCGTCAGGGCTCGACGCCGACAGTCGCGTCGCGCTGGCTGCAGCGGCTGATCGCGCTCGGCGGCAAGGAGCTGGAAGAAGACATGAGGGCCCGAGGCGACCAGTATCGCCATTGGGCGGCCATGATCGACGAGGGCGAAAACCAGGCCCCGGCGCTGCGACCGGCACCGAAGCCACCCGTGGAGCTGCAGCCGAAAAGCTATTCCTTCAGCGAAGTCGGGCGGCTGCGCCGCGACCCCTACTCCATCTATGCCCGGCGCGTGCTGCGGCTCGATCCGGTCGATCCGTTCAACCGCGATCCCGGCCCGGCCGAGCGCGGCACGCTCTACCACAAGATCATCGACCGCTTCGTGCGCGAAGGACATGTTGCCGGCACGCCGGACGCGACGCTGGCCATGGATCGCATCATCGCAGACCTCTTCGATGCCGAACGGCTGCCCGTTCACATCGACAGCGTCTGGCGGCCGCGCTTTCGCGAAGTGGCGCGGGCTTTCCTTGACTGGGAAGCGGAACGGCGGCCTCAGCTTCGCGAAACGGCGACGGAAGTGCCCGCCGGCGTCAAGATCGAGCCGATCGGCATCCGGCTGACGGGGGTCGCGGACCGCATCGACATCAAGAGCGACAGGGGAGCCGACCTCATCGACTACAAGACCGGCTCCAACCCGTCGCCATCGCAGGCCCGCGCGCTGCTCGATCCGCAGCTGGCATTGGAAGCCTATGCGCTCAAGGAAGGCGCGTTCCGCAATATCGGCGCGCTGGTCCCTGAGAACCTGCTTTACGTTCGTCTCCGGCCCGGCGATCGCTTCAAGGTCGATCAGGTCAACAACGAGCATTCCACCCGCGGCGGCAAGACGGAAACGAAATCGGCTATGGATCTGGCGCAGGAGTCGATGGACCAGCTCGTCAGATTCGTCTCGCTGCTGCAATCTGGCGAAAAGGGCTTTTCGTCGCGGCTGATTCCGGCCCAGCAGTTCGAATATGGTGGCGATTACGACCACCTCGCCCGCGTGTCGGAATGGTCTACGGCCGAGACCGAGCAGGAAGGCGGCGGCGATGAGTGAGTTTTCCGCCGACGATATCGCCTCCCTGCCGGAAAGCGACGATCCCGGCGTCTGGATCAGCTGGACGACGATCCAGCAATCCATCGCCTCCGATCCCGAACGCTCGGCCTGGGTCTCGGCCAATGCCGGCTCCGGCAAGACGCATGTGCTGACGCAGCGTGTCATTCGCCTGCTTCTGGCCGGCGCCCGCCCCTCGGCCATTCTCTGCCTGACCTATACGAAGGCGGCAGCGTCCGAAATGTCGAACCGCGTCTTCGACCGGCTGGCCGCCTGGGCGACGATGCCCGACGAAGAGTTGAAAACACGCATTGCCGATATAGAAGGCAGGGAGCCCGATCTCTTCAAGCTTGCCGAGGCACGCCGGCTTTTTGCCAAGGCGCTCGAAACGCCGGGTGGCCTGAAGATCCAGACCATCCATGCCTTTTGCGAAGCCCTGCTGCATCAATTCCCGCTCGAGGCAAACGTCGCCGGGCATTTCTCCGTTCTTGACGACCGGGCGGCAGAGACGCTGCTCGAAGACGCGCGCCGTGCGCTGCTGACCTCGACGACGCCGCAGGGGGATGCCGAACTGGCGCGGGCCTTCGACTATGTGCTCGATCTCGGTGACGAATCGGGCCTCGAGACGCTGCTCGGCGATATCGTCGCCAATCGCAATGCCATCCGCCGCTTCACCGAGGCGGCCGAACGCCGGGGCGGTCTCGACAATGCGCTGCTTGCCCGGCTTGGCCTTTCGCCCGGCGAGACGGAGACGAGCATTGCGGAGCAGTATTGGCCGCTCCCCGGCCTCTCGGGCGCGACACTGGAGCTTTATCTCACGCTCGCCGACCAGAGAGGCGGCGCCAAGGCGCAAGAAATCGCTTATGCGCTGCGCCTCGCCAAGCGCGAGGCAAACCCGCTCGCCCGCGCCGAGATTCTCGAAAAGGCCGTGCTCACCGCCAAGGGCGAGCCGAAGTCGGACAGCCAGTTCTTCGTCAAGGCCATGCTGGCCGACGCTCCGGCGCTGGCCGAGGCGGTGGCTGAAGCACGCGCCCATGTCGTTGCCTGCCGTGACCGGCTGAAGCTGATGCGGATGTATCGGGCCACCAGCGCCGCCCTCGTTCTCGCCGACCGGCTGAACCGCGACTACGAGGAGCTGAAAAAGCGGCGGAGCCAGCTCGATTTCGAAGACCTCATTACCCGCACGGCCGATCTTCTGACCAAGAAGGATGTCGGGCCCTGGATCCACTACAAGCTGGATCAGGGCATCGATCACATTCTGGTGGACGAGGCGCAGGATACCAGCCCGATCCAGTGGAGCGTCATCCAGTCGCTGGCGGAGGATTTCTTCTCCGGCGACAGCGCCCGCCCGACGCTGCGGACGATCTTCGCCGTCGGTGACGAGAAGCAATCCATCTACTCGTTCCAGGGCGCCCGGCCGGAACGCTTTTCCGAGGAGAGCGACCGCACCCGGCGGCGGGTGGATGTCAGCGGCCGGAAATTTTCATCGATCCGCCTGCCCCTCTCCTTCCGCTCGACAGCGGACGTGCTCGGCGCCGTCGACCACGTCTTCACCAGCCCGGACAATGCCCGGGGACTGAGCGCCGTCAACGAGCCCGTGGTGCATCGTTCCAGCCGCATCGGCCATCCCGGCGCGGTCGATCTCTGGGAAATCATCGCACCCGAATCGGCGGCCAAGGAAGAAGACTGGACGGCGCCTTTCGATTCGACTCCCGAAAGCGCGCCTGCCGCCATCCTGGCCCGGCGGATGGCGCAGGCGATCGGCAATCTTGTCGGTCGGGAAAAGATCATCGAGAAGAGCAAGGCCCGCTTTATCGAGGCCGGCGACATTCTCGTGCTGGTGCGCAAGCGCGACAGCTTCGTCAACGCGCTAACCCGCGCCCTGAAACGACGCGGCAATATCCCCGTCGCGGGTGCCGACCGGCTGGTGCTGACAAGCCATATCGCCATTCAGGATCTCCTCGCACTCGGCCGCTTCCTGCTGCTGCCGGAAGACGATCTCTCGCTTTGCGCCCTGCTCAAGAGCCCGCTGTTCGACCTCAGCGAAGAGGATGTCTTCGCAATCGCGGCCTATCGCGATGACGAGGAAAGCGTCTGGAGCCACTTGCAGAGATTTGCCGGCGACGGTCACGAGCGCTTCGTGCAAGCGGTCGAACACTTGAGAACCTTCCTTGCCCTGTCGAAAAGCCTGGCCGTGCATGATTTCTATGCGCGCGTGCTCGGCAGCTTCGGCGGCCGGCGGAAGTTCCTGGCGCGCCTCGGCACCGAGGTCAGCGACATTCTCGACGAATTCCTGACCTTCACGCTCGACCACGAGACGAGCGGCCTGCCCGGCCTGCAATCCTTCATCTCGACGCTGGAGCTGGAAGCGCCGACCGTCAAGCGTGAGCAGGACAAGGGCCGCAACGAGGTGCGGATCATGACGGTGCACGCCTCGAAGGGGCTGGAAGCGCCGATCGTGTTCCTCGTCGATGGTGGCGGCAAGGCCTTTACCCATACCCATCTTCCGAAAATGCGTCTGATCGAAACCGGCAGGGACGAGATTCCGCTGCCGGTCTGGGTTCCGGTCTCGGCGCTCGCCAATTCGCTGACGCTGGCCGATACCGCGCGGCTGCAGGCATTGGCCGAGGAGGAGTATCGCCGCCTGCTCTATGTCGGCATGACGCGCGCCGCCGACCGGCTGATCATCTGCGGCTATCGCGGCATCCGGGAAAATGCCGATACCTGGCATGCCATGATTTCCGCAGCATTGCGGCAGGACGAGAAGCACTGCACGCAGAAGACGTTTTCCGGACCCGATGGCGACTGGGAAGGCTTGAGCTGGCGGGTCGCCCAGGTCCAGCTCGATTTCGAGACGGCCAGAGAGCACGAAAGGCATGCGGAACGGCTGGAGTTGCCGGCGGGTCTCAGCCGGCCATTGCCACCACAAAGAAGCCTGCCGCGGCCGCTGAGCCCCTCCGGTGTCGGCATCGTCATCGATGAGGAAGCCGATGATCTGCTCGTGACCTCGGCGCTCTTCGGCGAAAAGAGCAAGTCCGACCGCGCCCTGCAGAAGGGCCGCTTCATTCACCGCATGCTGCAGATATTGCCTGAAATCGCGCCTGACGACCGCGCCGATGCCGCCCGGCGCTATGCCGAGCGGGCCGCGCGCTTCTGGCCGCAGGCCGAGCGGGACGCGCTGGTCAACTCCGTCATGGCGCTGCTGGCGCATCCGGATCTGCAGGGCACCCTCAGCGCCCATGCGCAGGCGGAAGTCTCGATCATGGGCACGCTGGCGCTCGACAACCGGTCCTACGCCGTGTCGGGCCGTATCGACCGCCTGGCCGTGCTCGACGATCGTGTCGTCATTCTCGACTACAAGACGAACCGCGTGCCCCCCGGCGAGGAAAGCACCATTCCCTTCGCGCACAGGGCCCAGCTCGCGATCTACCGCGAAATCCTTGCGCCGCTCTACCCGGGAAAACGCGTCGACTGCATGCTGGTCTACACCGAAAACGCCGCGATCTACACGCTGTCCGACAAGGCACTTGCATTGGCGCTTGCGGAGCTCAAGACAAAGTGAAATACCAAATATTGAAATCTGGGCACCGCACCATCACATATCTAGCAACCGCAAATCCTGGTAAGGAGCAGCCTATGGCTACCGTTAAAGTCGATACCTCCAACTTCGCCACCGAAGTGCTGCAGTCCGCAGAGCCTGTCGTCGTTGATTTCTGGGCCGAATGGTGCGGTCCGTGCAAGATGATCGCTCCGGCTCTCGAAGAGCTCGCCGTACAGTTCGAAGGCAAGGTCAAGGTTGCCAAGCTCAACATCGACGAAAACCCGGAACTGGCCGCCCAGTTCGGCGTTCGCTCGATCCCGACGCTTGCCATGTTCAAGGCCGGCGAAGTCGCCGACATCAAGGTCGGCGCCGCTCCCAAGACGGCCCTGCAGAACTGGATCTCCAGCGCATCCTGATCGGTATCGGTCGCATGAAACAAAAGCCCCGCTTCGGCGGGGTTTTTTGTTGGTCGGAGAGCGGCCGTCTCGAACCACGAGGGTGGGTGGTGAATAGCAACTCCGGCCGGATTTACCGCGGCAGGGTGCCGTTTTCGGCAAGGACATCGCCGACCAGATAGAGCGAGCCGCCGATCAGAATGCGCGGGGCGGCCAAATCCGTCGCTTCGACGGCCGTGATCGCATCCAACGCCTCGATGACGCTCGACATGGGCTCGGCGATGAGCCCGGCATCATAGGCGGCGTTCGCCAGGATGACCGGGTCGATCATCGCGTCGCTGCCGCGGATCGGCACGCAGTAGACCTTCTCGGCCAGACCGGCAAAGGCCTTGAAATAGCCGACCGGATCCTTGGTGTTGATCATACCGATGATCAGGAACAACGGTCGCGGCCGGCGTTCCTCGAAATTCGCCATGGCCTCGGCGATGACTTCGCCGGCGCCGGGATTGTGGCCGCCGTCGACCCAGATCTCAGCATGTGCCGGCGCATGCGGCATCAGATGGCCTTCCGTCAGCCGCTGCAGGCGGCCCGGCCATTCGACCGACGTCATCGCCTTTTCCATCATCGCCTCCGTGACGGCGAAGCCGGCGGCCTTGACGGCGCGTATGGCGGCGGCGGCATTGCCATATTGGTGGCGGCCCGGCAGGCGGGGCAGAGGCAGGTCGGCCAGGCCGAACTCGTCCTGATAAACCAGCTTGCCGTATTCCTCGTGGGCGGAAAAATCCTGGCCGAAAACAGCGGTCGGGCAACGCAGCCGCTCGGCCGTCGATATCAGCACGTCGAGCGCGGCATCGTATTCCTGATGGCCGATGACGACCGGATGGCCCGATTTCATGATACCGGCCTTCTCGGCCGCAATCAGCTCGACCTGATCGCCGAGATAGGGCTGATGATCGAGCGAAATCGGCATGATGACGGAAACGGCCGGATCGGAAATGACATTGGTGGCATCGAAGCGGCCGCCAAGGCCGACCTCGATGACCGCAACATCGGCCGGATGCTCCGCGAAAAGGAGGAACGTCGTGGCCGTCAGAATTTCGAAGACGGTGATCTTCTGTCCGTCATTGGCCTTGGCGATGCGGCGCAGCGCATCGGCGAACACGGCATCGTCGACGAGCTTGCCGTGATCTCCCTTGACGCCGATGCGATAGCGCTCGTGCCAGTTGACGAGATGCGGCGAGGTATGGACGTGAACGCTGTAGCCGCCGGCTTCAAGCAGGGCGCGGCAGAACGCCGTCACCGATCCCTTGCCGTTGGTGCCGGCGACATGGATCACCGGCGGCAATTTCCTGTGGGGGTTGCCGAGGGCGTCGAGCAGCCGGGTTATTCTCTCAAGAGAAAGATCGAAGCCCTTGGGGTGCAACCCCATGAGATTCTCGATCTCCCGTGCTGCCTCGCTCATTGCGGATTGATCCATCGCCGTCATCCCGCACCTCCGCCTGTCGGCAATCGATGATGTCAGGCGCTCGCTGCTACCGGCAGAGCAGCGCCGTTCTTGCTCTTGGCCGACACGTCGTTTGCGGGCGCCTTGGTCAGGATCTTCAGGAGAGTCGCCAGGGTGTCCGGAATGTCGTGACGCTTGACGACCATGTCCACCATGCCATGCTCCAGCAGGTATTCCGACGTCTGGAAGCCCTCGGGAAGCTTTTCGCGCAGCGTCTGCTCGATCACACGCTTGCCGGCAAAGCCGATTTCGGCGCCGGGTTCGGCAAGATGGATATCGCCCAGCATGGCGTAGGAAGCCGTAACGCCGCCGGTCGTCGGGTTGGTCAGAACCACGACGTAGGGCTGGCCCGCTTCCTTCAGCATGTCGACGGCAACGGTCGTGCGCGGCAGCTGCATCAGCGACAGGATACCTTCCTGCATGCGTGCGCCGCCCGAAGCCGGGAACATGACCAGCGGGCATTTTTCGGCAATGGCGCGCTCGAAAGCCTTCACGATGGCTTCGCCGGCAGCCATGCCGAGCGAACCGCCGATGAAGTTGAATTCATGCACGACGGCCACCAGCTTCAGGCCACGGACCCTGCCGACGCCGGCGAGGATCGTATCTTCCTGCTCGGTCTTGATGCGGCTGTCCTTCAGGCGATCGGTATATTTCTTCGAGTCGCGGAACTTCAACGGGTCCTGCGCGACCTTGGGCTGCGGCAGGGCTTCGTATTCGCCGTTGTCGAAGAGATCGGCAAGGCGGGCCTTTGCCGGCATCTTCATGTGGAAACCGGAAGCGGGGATGACCCACTTGTTCTCTTCCAGATCCTTGTGAAAGACCATTTCGCCCGTTTCCGGGCACTTGATCCAGAGATTCTCCGGAACCTCGCGACGGCCCAGCATGGAATTGATCCGCGGGCGGACGTAGTTCGTGATCCAGTTCAATTCGAAACTCCTAATCGACCGAATTAATCGATATCCCTGTCGTCACCAAATGCCCATAGGCCTTTTCCTCAATCCGCAGGGGATTGCTGAGAAGCCTATATGGGGAAACTATTCGGCGGCAACAAGGCGGGCGGAACGGGTGCCTGTCGAAAGGCCGCGCACCAGGGTCGCCACCGCCTGGATGGTGTCGGCCGTCGCCTTGCCATCCTTGGTGAGGCTGGTGGCGATCTGGTTGACGATCGCCGTGCCGACGACGACGCCATCGGCAGACGCGCCGATCAGCTTGGCGTGCTCGGCCGTCTTGACGCCGAAGCCGACGCAAACCGGCAGTTCCGTATGCTGCTTGATGCGCTTGACGGCGCCCGAGACCAGCGACGGATCGGGCAGCGCCGAACCGGTGATGCCGTTCATCGAGACGTAATAGACGAAGCCCGACGTGTTTTGCAGAACCGTCGGCAAGCGCTTGTCATCGGTGGTCGGCGTTGCCAGGCGGATGAAGTTGATGCCCTTGCGGATGGCGGGAATGCAAAGCTCGTCATCCATTTCCGGCGGCAGGTCGACGACGATCAGGCCGTCGATGCCGGCGGCAAGCGCGTCATCGAGGAACTTTTCGACGCCGTAGATATAGATCGGATTGTAGTAGCCCATCATCACGATCGGCGTGTCGGCATCGACTTTACGGAAATCGGCTGCGAGCTGCAGCGTCTTCTTCAGCGTCTGGCCGGCCTTCAAGGCGCGCTGGCCGGCAAGCTGGATCGCCGGGCCATCGGCCATGGGATCGGAAAAGGGCATGCCGAGTTCGATGACGTCGGCGCCGGCTTCCGGCAGCGCCTTCATGATGCCGAGCGAGGTCTCGTAATCGGGATCGCCGCCCATGAAATAGGTGACGAGTGCCGGGCGGCCTTCAGCCTTCAGAGCGGCGAAGCGTTTGTCCATACGTGCGGTCATGGCGTCTAACTCACATTCCCAGAATCTTGCCGACGGTGAAGATGTCCTTGTCGCCGCGGCCGGAGAGGTTCATCAGGATGATCTCGTCCTTGCCCATCTTCGGGGCGCGCTTGATGACCTCGGCCAGCGCATGGCTCGGCTCCAGTGCCGGAATGATGCCTTCAAGGCGCGTCAGCGTCTGGAAGGCTTCCAGCGCCTCATGATCCATGATCGGCACGTATTCGGCGCGGCCCATATCGTTCAGCCAGGAATGTTCCGGACCGATGCCGGGATAATCGAGGCCGGCCGAGATCGAATGGCCTTCCTTGATCTGGCCGTCACCGTCCTGCAGCAGGTAGGTGCGGTTGCCATGCAGCACGCCGGGCGAACCGGCTGTGATCGAGGCACAATGCTCGTCGCCCTGCAGCCCCTTGCCGCCGGCTTCGACGCCGACGATCTTGACGCCTTCGTCATCGAGGAAGGGATGGAAGATGCCGATGGCGTTCGAACCGCCGCCAACGGCGGCGATGACGAGATCCGGCAGGCGGCCTTCGGCCTCCAGGATCTGCGCGCGGGCTTCGGTGCCGATCACGGCCTGGAAATCGCGAACCATTTCCGGATAGGGATGCGGGCCGGCTGCCGTGCCGATCAGATAATAGGTATCGTCGACATTGGTGACCCAGTCGCGAAGGGCCTCGTTCATCGCATCCTTCAGCGTGCCGCTGCCGGCCGTCACCGGAATGACCTCGGCGCCCAGCAGCTTCATGCGGAAGACGTTCGGCGCCTGGCGCTCGACATCGGTCGCGCCCATGTAGACGACGCAGGGCAGGCCGAAGCGGGCGGCAACCGTCGCCGATGCCACGCCATGCTGGCCGGCGCCGGTTTCGGCGATGATGCGGGTCTTGCCCATGCGCTTGGCGAGCAGGATCTGGCCGATGCAATTGTTGATCTTGTGCGAGCCGGTGTGGTTCAGCTCCTCGCGCTTGAAATAGATCTTCGCGCCGCCAAGCTCGGCCGTCAGGCGCTCGGCGAAATAAAGCGGGCTCGGGCGGCCGATATAGTGCGTGCCGAGAGACTTCAGTTCCGCCTGGAAGGCCGGATCGTCCTTCGCCTTGTTCCATTCCTCCTGCAGATCCAGGATCAGCGGCATCAGTGTTTCGGCTACGAAACGACCGCCGTAAATGCCGAAACGACCGTCCTCATCAGGACCGGCGCGGAAGGAATTGGGTTTGGGCGTCTGGTTCACTCTCTACTCCCTGCTGCCGGTTCCGGCAGACATGCTTCTGCAAAAGCGTCGAAAAACTGGTCGATCTTGCCTAGATCCTTCACGCCCGGCGCACTTTCCAGCGCCGAGGAAAGATCGATGCCGCTGGCCTTGGTGGAAGCCAGCGCCTCGGCGACATTGTCCTTGTTGACGCCGCCCGACAGCATGTAGTCCACGCGATCGTCGACCCAGCTCATCAGGCTCCAATCGAAGGATACGCCGTTTCCGCCCGGCAGCTCCGAGCCGACAGGCGGCTTGGCATCGAACAGGAAGCGGTCGGCGATGCCGATATAGGATTCCACCCGCTTCAGATCGTCGGCCTCGCGCACCGACATGGCCTTCATGACGGGCACATTATGGACGGCTTTGATGGTCAGCACGCGCTCCGGGCTTTCATTGCCGTGGAGCTGCAGCATATCCGGCTTCACCAACGCCATGATCTCATCGAGATCGTCATTGCTGGGATTGACCGTGACAGCAACGATCTTCGCCTTGCCGCGCGCGCGCTCCGCCAGCTGGCCGGCGAGATCCGGCTCGATATAGCGCGGGCTCTTTTCAAAGAAGATGAAACCGATGTGGGTAGCGCCGCGCTCAAGCGCACGATCCACCGCTTCCGGCGTCTTCAGACCACAAATTTTGATATCGGGGCTCATGGCAGCGGAGTGACACGAAATTTCAAAAGAGTCGAGCCTAAAGGCGACGTTGGCGGGATTTTTGCGTGGTTCCAGGACCACCGCGCATGAAATAAAAGTGCCCCTCACCCCAGCCCTCTCCCCGTTTTCACGGGGAGAGGGAGCGACAGCGCCAAACTCCTTCGCCCCGCGTGCGGGGAGAAGGTGGACGCGAACAGTTGAGCGAAGCGAAACTGTGAGAGGACGGATGAGGGGCTCGCCTATCCATATGCAATTGCCCCGAACACATCTTTCCACTTCCTCCATCGGCATATGCGATCAATCAAAATCGATCGCGTGCAGCTGGCTGCCGTGGCGCTTCAGCCAGGCTTTGGCCTCGTCCATGTCGGGGCAAAGCTTGCGGCAGAGCGCCCAGAAGCGCGGGCCGTGGTTCATTTCCTTCAGATGCGCGACCTCGTGGGCGGCGAGGTAATCGATGACCAGCGGTGGCGCCATGACGATGCGCCAGGAGAAGCTGAGGTTCCCCTGCGAGGAGCAGGAGCCCCAGCGGCTACGGGTATCCTTCATGGTGATGGAGGTGACCGTGGCGCGGATGGCGCCCGCGTGCACTGCGACAAGCCTTTCCAGATCGGCGCGGGCTTCCTTCTTCAGGAAGGTGGCGATGCGGCGGCCGGCATGTTCCGGCAGGCCGCTGACGCGCAGCACCGGCAGGCCGTCCACGGTAATGGCCTCGGTGAGGCCGCGCAGGCTGCCGGTGTGCTCGATCCGATGACGCACACCGCGCAGGAGGATTTCGCTGCCGCTGCGCAGGCTGGTGTCGACGGAGAATTTCGCGAGCTTCGTCAGCAGCCAGCCCTGATGCCGGTCGAGAAAGGCATTGACCTCGCGCGCGGCCAGGCCGCGCGGTATGGTCATCTTCAGCGCCCGCCCGCCGGGCTCGATCCGGAGCGTGATGCGGGTCGCCCGCTCGTGCTGGCGGATCGTCAGCGGCATCAGCCGGCCGGCGACATCGAGGGTGCGCGTTTCCGGCGCAGGCGGCTTGGCGGGAGATCTTCGGGATCTGGACAGAAGCGGAAACATAGAGGCAGTTTTATACGATTCGGGCTGATATCTGGCAAAGAAAAACCGGCATCATTGGATGCCGGTCTCGATTGTGCGGCGTGACCGCGATCACGGCGTCTGGAACTCCGTCACCGGGCCGCCATTGTTGTCGCTGCGCTTGACGTTGTTGCGCTCGCGCATGAAGCGGTCGAACTCGTCCTGGTCCTTGGCGCGACGCAGCTCGCGGACGTAGCTGTCGAATTCGGCACGCATCTCGTCCAGCTTGCGGCGCTCCTGCTCGAGACGCTCGAGTTCAGCCTTGCGCCAGTCGTCGAAAGCGACGTTGCCGGTGGAGAAGGAGTGACGGTGACGGCCGCGATGACGGCCACAGCCGGCAAACACGCCATCGGCCCTTTCATTCACATCCCGTTTGAAATCCCGCAAACGTTCCCCGAAGAGAATATAGGCGAGCATGGCAAAGCCCAGCGGCCAAAAGACCACGAAGCCAAGTACCATCAGGGCAATAGTAGCCGGAGTCCAATCCGGGCGAAGCAATGCAGATTGGTTCATCGTGAGGTATCCTCGCACGGCGCATCGCCCCTCGACCGATATTGATCAATGGTAAGGCTTCTGCGCGGTTTTTAAAGCTCTACTGCATCTCAGCGCGTTCCAAGGACGCGCGGCGCGGCAAACGGCCCGATCATCTGCGGTACCGCTGGAATCGAGATGGTAACCTCTTCGTGAGCCTTCAATAGTATCGCCGGACGGAATCGGACAAGTGCTTGAATTCGCGCCTACAATTCAACAAAAGCTAATATTTTGCACCGGCGGAGCGCGACGATATTCTTCGAACATCCGCGCGCCTCGCCGTTTTATTTTGCAGGATCCCCAAAAGGGGCGGTGATTCTGGGTGCAAACACGCGCTCAGGCGGATTTGCCGCCCTTGATGACCCGCTTGACGACCGATCGGCCGGCGCGCGCGTGCTGGCGCGTGAAGGCCAGAATGCGCGGTGCAATCTCGCGGCGGAAGCGCGAGCCGTTGAAGACGCCGTAGTGGCCGACATCCGGCTGCAGATAGTGCATCCGCATGTGCTCGGGAATGCTGGTGCAGATGGTCTGCGCCGCATGCGTCTGGCCGACGCCGGAAATATCGTCGTTCTCGCCTTCGACGGTCAGCAGCGCGACGTTGCGGATGGCCGAGGGATCGACGCGCTGGCCGCGATGCATGAGCTCGCCCTTGGGAAGCGCATGCTTGATGAACACCTGATCGACGGTCTGCAGGTAGAACTCCGCCGTCAGATCCATGACGGCCAGATATTCGTCATAGAAATCACGGTGCTTTTCGGCAGGCTCGCCGTCGTTCTTGACGAGATGGACGAAGAAATCCTTGTGGGCGATCATATGGCGGTCGAGGTTCATCGACATGAAGCCGGAAAGCTGCAGGAAACCGGGATAGACAGGCCGCATGAAGCCCGGCTGCGGCCAGGGCACGTTCATGACGACGTTGTCGGCAAACCATTCCAGCGGCTTTTCCTTGGCGAGCTGGTTGACGGCCGTCGGATTGATGCGGGTGTCGATCGGGCCGCCCATCAGCGTCATCGACGAGGGCGCCAGGCGATCGCCGGCCGCTTCCATCACCGCGGCGGCGGCGAGAACCGGCACCGACGGCTGACAGACGGCGACGACATGGGTGTCGGGCCCGAGGTGATGCAGCATCTCGATGACGTAATCGATATAGTCCTCCAGATCGAATGTGCCTTCGGTCATCGGCACCATGCGGGCATCGATCCAGTCGGTGATATAGACGTCGGCGCCCGGCAGCAGGGCTTCGACGGTGCCACGCAACAGCGTCGCATAGTGGCCCGACATCGGCGCGACGATGAGGATGCGCGGATCGGTGCCATGGCCTGCGGGCAGGCTACGCTCGAAATGGATAAGATTGCAGAAGGGCTTCTTCCAGACGATCTTTTCATGAACAGAGACCGGCTTGCCTTCGATCTGCGTCTCGTGCAACCCGAATTCCGGCTTGCCGTAGCGCCGGGTCGTGCGCTCGAAGACCTCGAGGCTGGCCGTCAACGTGCGGCCGAACACCGTATGGGACAGCGGATTGAGCGGGTTGGCATAGGCCAGGCGCATCATGTCGGCCGCCGCGCGGAAGGGAGCGAGAGCGGCGTGGTTGAGTTCGTAAAACTGATAAAACATGGGGGCTTTGCCTTTCGTGACGCGGGTTGCAAACCCGCACATCACCTGGATCATGGAAACGCACGCGCCTTGCGTGTCGCTGCTTTCACTGCGGCGCTCCTCCGGTCGCGCTGTGCAGCAGGATGATCACGGCTCCGCGGGCGCGATCCTCATCCTTTAAGCTCTTACTATCGAAGCTAGCAGCTTTTGCTGCAGAGCAACATAAGTACAACGGCTCTTTCTATAAAAAACGCCGGAGAATCGCTTCTCCGGCATCAACAATGATCTCAAAAAGTTAAAGTTCCTGAGCTGAAGCGCCTCACGCGTCGGCCAGGAAGGTCTGGCGCTGCGTGCCGAGGCCTTCCATGCCAAGCTCGACGACATCGCCCGGCTTCAGATACTGCGGCGGCTTCATGCCCATGCCGACGCCGGGAGGCGTGCCGGTGGAGATGACGTCGCCCGGGTGCAGCGACATGAACTGGCTGAGATAGGAGACGAGGAAGGCAACGCCATAGACCATGGTCTTGGTCGAGCCATTCTGCATCATCTTACCGTTGACCTTGAGCCACATGCCGAGATTCTGCGGATCGGCGACTTCATCCTTGGTAACAAGCCAGGGGCCGATCGGGCCGAAGGTGTCGCAGGACTTGCCCTTGGTCCACTGTCCCGAGCGCTCCGTCTGGAAGGCGCGTTCGGAGACATCGTGCGAGACGCAGTAACCGGCAACGTAATCCAGCGCATCGGCTTCGCTGACATATTTTGCCGTTTTGCCGATGACGACGCCGAGCTCGACTTCCCAATCGGTCTTTTCAGAGCCGCGCGGGATCAGCACGTTGTCGTTCGGGCCGACGATCGCGGAGCTGGCCTTCATGAAGATGATCGGCTCGGGCGGCACGGTGGCGCCGGTTTCGGCGGCGTGGTCGGAGAAGTTGAGACCGATGCAGATGAACTTGCCCGTACCGGCAACGCAGGCGCCGAGACGGCCTTCCGCCAGTTCGGGCAGGCTCTTGGGATCGAGGGCGGCGATCTTTGCAAGACCTGCCGGCGAGATGGCCTCGCCGCCGATGTCGGCGACGTGAGCGGAGAGATCGCGGATCTTGCCGTCGCTATCCAGAAGTGCCGGCTTTTCCTTGCCGACTTCGCCAACGCGCAACAGTTTCATGGATTTTCCTTCCCTGCATTTTCAAAGACGAGATTGCCTATACGACAAGATTGATGACACCATATATGAACGAATTATTCACCAGTGTCATCAATCGATTTCGCAGAGCCTAGCATGGCTTGGCTGCGCACGCCGAAAAAACAGCCCGTTCAGCTCGCGGGCAACGATCTGGCGATTTCGACAATGACGTCGAAAGCCGTATCGATATCCTCCGCGGTCGACTCGAACTGGCCGGCCTGGAAGCGAATGACCAGCCGCCCGCCGACGCGGGTCTGCGTCAGGTAGATGCGGCCGTCATTGTTGATGGCGGTCAGCAGGCGCTGGGTATGGCCTTCCTGGTCAATGCCGGCGGGCGCCTTGTGATCGAAGGAGAACAGCGACAGGAACGGCTCGGTGACGATATCGAAATCAGGCTCGGCGGCAAGACGCTTAGCCAGATTCTGCGACCAGGACACATGGTTGCGGATCATCGTCCGCAACCCTTCCAAGCCGTGATAACGCAACAGGAACCAGAGCTTCAGCGCACGGAAGCGGCGGCCGAGCGGCACGGACCATTCCGAATAGTTGATGATGCCGTCATGGCCGTGGGTGCGCAGATATTCAGGCTGGATCGCCAGCGTGCGCACCAGCGTCTCCGGCTCGCGAACGAACTGGACGGAGCAATCGAACTGCGCGCCAAGCCATTTATGCGGGTTGAAGACGATGGAATCGGCCTGCTCGACGCCTTGCCAAAGCGAGCGGAATTCCGGGCAGATCATCGCCGAACCCGCCCAGGCGGCATCGACATGCACATAGAGGCCGTGTGCGTGGGCAACCTCCACAACGGCGGCAATATCGTCGCAGGCGCCGACGCTGGTGCCGCCAACGCAAGCGATGACGCCGGCCGGCAGCAATCCGGCCGCCCGGTCACGCTCGATGGCCGCGGCGAGCGCCTTCGGATCCATGGCCTTGCTGGGACCGCCCGAGGGAATGCGCACCAGATTTTCATCGCCGACACCGGCAATCCAGATGGCGCGGTCGATGGAGGTGTGGACCTGGTCGGTGGAATAGATGCGCACCGCCTTGTTGGCTGCCAGCCCTCGGCTGTTGCCCTGCCACTCCAGCGCTCTCTCGCGCATCACCAGGACGGCTGCAAGAGTTGCGGTCGAGGCTGAATCCTGGATGACGCCGGTGAAGGTTTCGGGCAAGCCGAGAGCCTGACGCAGCCAATCGACCACCTTCGTTTCAAGCTCGGTCGCGGACGGCGATGTCTGCCAGAGCATGCATTGGGCGGCGATGGCGCTGACCAGATATTCGGCAATCACCGAGACGGGAGCGGCATTGGCGGGAAAATAGGCGAAGAAGCGTGGATGTTGCCAATGCGTCATGCCGGGCACGAGGATATCCTCAAAATCCTTGAAGATATCCTCCATCGCTTCGCCTGTTACCGGCGGGGAATCAGCGATATGCGCCGATATCTCGCCCGGCGCCATCTTCGCCCGTACCGGCCTGTCGCGAAGCGACGCGCGATAGTCCGCGCCCCAATTTGCCGCTTTCTCCGACCACTGCCGGAACTCTTCCCAATTCATGACGATCCTCCCTGCTCTATCGAACGAGGCGGACCTTAGACCGGTTTTGGTATGTGGTCGAGTATCAGAACAGCTCGTCCAGCGCCGGCCCAAGCGGCACGATGCCGTTCGGATTAAGCGTCGCTATCGAGTAGTAGCCGCGCTTGATATGATCGAAGTTGACCGTCCCCGCAATCCCTGGCCAATCGAGCATGCGACGGCAGAAGGACTGGAGATTGGCATAGTCGGACAGCCGGCGGAGATTGCACTTGAACAAGCCGTGGTAGGCGACGTCAAAGCGGACGAGGGTAACGAACAGCCTGATATCGCTTTCGGTCGGATGATCGGCGAAGAGAAAGTTCCTGCCCTCCAGCTCCGTCTCGACCCGATCGAGGCAATCGAACACATCGTTGAAAGCTTCTTCATAGGCGATCTGCGTCGTGGCAAAGCCGGCGCGATAGACGCCGTTGTTGAGAGCGGGATAGATCCGGGCATTGAAACTGTCGATCTCTTCCCGCTTGCCGGCAGGGTAAAGGTCGATATCGTTGCGGGCGACGTCGCCGAAACCATCATTCAGCATGCGCAGGATATCGGCCGACTCGTTGTTGACGATCGTGCCGGTCTGCTTATCCCATAGAACCGGAACGGTGGCGCGGCCGGTGATATGAGGATCGGCCTTCGTATAGATCTCATGCATGTAGGTTGCGCCGTTGACCGGGTCGTTCGTGGCGCCCGGATAGTCACCAAACCGCCAGCCCTGCCTGGACAGCACCGGTTCGACGACAGAAACGGATATGACGTCTTCCAGGCCCTTCAGCTTGCGACCGATCAGGGTGCGCGATGCCCAGGGGCAGATCAGTGCGACGTAAAGATGGTAGCGGCCGGCATCCGCCTTGAAGCCGGCATTCCCTGTCGGTCCTGCGCGGCCATCCGGCGTTACCCAGTTACGGAAGCTCGACGTCTGGCGAACGAAGCCGCCTTTTTCATCCTTGGCCTGGACCGGCTGCCAATCTTCAGTCCATTTCCCGTCTACCAGCAAGGCTATGTCTCCACTCGCGCGCGTTTTTCCGAGAGTCCAGCATAGCGGAACAGAATTTCACGGGAATAACGTAAACTTGAAACAGACTGTCTACCTCGCGAATGCGGATACTTCTATGTATGGAAAAATGCGTTTTGCGCTCAGGTTTATTGGAGCATCTCATGGCGACATCCGTTTCCACCGTTAAAACCGACCACGCCAGCCGCTATCTCCAGCAGCTCTGCAAGCACTGGAGCCATCGATTCAGCGTGGAGTTCGACCCGGCCGCCGGCAAGGTGCCCTTCAGCCCGGAAAACTCTCTCGATCTCGCAGCCGAGCCCGGCGGCCTGGTCATGACCCTGACTGTCGGAAATCCCGAAGATCTCGAGCGCATGCAGAATGTGGTCGCCGATCACCTCAAGCGCTTCGCTTTCCGCGAAGAACTCGACGTATCCTGGAGCGCCCACGCAAGCAAAGCGTAAGCTCCCATCCTGTGTTCATAGCCAGCCAACGGTCTATTTTCCTGCGATCCACGGCTGGTCCCTCCAACGAAAGAAGCCGCAATGACATCAAGCAACAGCCGCGAATCCCAATATCCGATCGACAAGCTCTTTCTCGACCGCTGGTCGCCGCGCGCCTATTCCAACGAGAGCATTCCGGAAGCGGACCTGCTGACCATTCTGGAAGCAGCGCACTGGGCACCCTCGGCCTCCAACCTGCAGCCGTGGCGGTTCCTCTATGCCCTGCGCGGCTCGGAACACTGGGAAAAGTTCCTGAGCGTTCTGGTGGAATTCAACCAGGGCTGGGTGAAGTCCGCCTCCGCGCTGCTCTTCGTCATCTCGCGCACCCATAATGGCGAGCTTGGCTCGGCCGAACAGAAGCCCAGCTACAGCCACTCCTTCGACGCGGGCGCAGCCTGGGGCTTCCTGGCGGTCCAGGCACATCTAGCCGGCTATGAAGCGCACGGCATGACCGGGTTCCATGTCGAAAAATCCTATGAAGTTCTCGGCATTCCCGACGGCTTCCGCGTTGAGGCCGCCGTCGCGATCGGCAAAGTCGGCGACAAGAACCAGCTTCCGGAAAAGCTGCGCGAGCGTGAAGTCCCGAGCCAGCGTGTGGCGCTTTCGGAACTCGCCTTCAACGGCACCTTCATCGCCAAGTAATCAACAAATAAGAAAAGGCCGGAGCATCATAACAAATGCTCCGGCCTCTTGATGTATAAGGCCCGCCGGATATTCTCCGCGGGCCTTTTTGCTTGTCGAACCAGCCTCAGATATCGAGATTGGCGACGTTCAATGCGTTGTCCTGAATGAATTCGCGCCGCGGCTCGACTTCGTCGCCCATGAGCCGGGCAAACAGGCCGTCGGCATCGGTCGCGTCCGTCACCCTCACCTGCAGCAGGGTGCGGACGTTCGGATCGAGCGTCGTTTCCCAGAGCTGCTCGGCATTCATCTCGCCAAGACCTTTATAGCGCTGCAGCGTCAGGCCCTTGCGGCCGCCGGCAAAGATCGTGTCCAGCAGCTGGCGAGGACCGGAAATTTCCGTCTCGCCATCGCGGCGAGTAAGCTTCGGCGGCGTGACGTAAACTTCTTTCAGCCGTGCGCCAAGCTGGTCGATGAGGCGGGCATCCTGCGAGCCGATGAGCGCCATGTCGAGGAAGACGACTTCCTTGACGCCGCGCACCGTGCGCTCGAAGCGCAGGCCGCCCTCGCCCGTTACGGCACCGGTCCAACCGCGTTCGGTTTCCTCGGCGATGACATCGAGCCGCTTGGCGACATCGTTCACCAGCGTTTCCGCGCGTGCGGGATCGCTGACCATTTCGGCGTTGAGCGCACCGGCGATGGCCGCCTGCTCGACGACGGAGCGATTGTAGCGGGAATGCAGATTGTCGATCAGCGTGCGCAGGCGGAGCGCGTCGTAGATCGCCTCGCGCAGATCCTGGCCGACGCGCACTTCGCCGTTGCCGAGACGCAGGCTTGCATCGTCGGTGCCCTGGCCGATCAGATATTCTTCCAGTGCCTTCTCGTCCTTGACGTATTGCACCGACTTGCCGCGCGTCACCTTATAGAGCGGCGGCTGGGCGATATAGAGATGACCGCGCTCGATGAGATCAGGCATCTGCCGGAAGAAGAAGGTCAGAAGCAGCGTACGAATATGCGCGCCGTCGACGTCTGCGTCCGTCATGATGATGATCTTGTGATACCGCAGCTTTTCGGCGTTGAACTCGTCCTTGCCGATACCCGTGCCGAGCGCGGTGATCAGCGTGCCGATTTCCTGGCTCGACAGCATCTTGTCGAAGCGCGCACGCTCGACGTTCAGGATCTTGCCGCGCAGCGGCAGGATGGCCTGGTTTTCGCGCGAACGCCCCTGCTTGGCCGAACCGCCTGCCGAGTCACCCTCGACGAGGAAGACTTCCGACTTGGCGGGATCGCGTTCGGAGCAATCGGCGAGCTTGCCGGGTAGCGATGCGATGTCGAGCGCGCCCTTGCGGCGGGTCAGTTCGCGCGCCTTGCGGGCAGCCTCGCGGGCAGCGGCGGCCTCGACCACCTTGCCGACCAGCACCTTGGCATCGGACGGATGCTCTTCGAGCCATGTACCGAGCGCCTCGTTGACAAGGCTTTCAACGACCGGGCGAACTTCGGAGGAAACCAGCTTGTCCTTGGTCTGCGACGAGAATTTCGGATCGGGCACCTTGACCGACAGCACGGCCGTCAGGCCTTCGCGGCAGTCGTCGCCGGTCAGCGTCACCTTTTCCCTCTTGGTGATCCCGGAGGTATCGGCATAGGAGGTGATCTGGCGCGTCAGAGCCGCACGGAAGCCGGCCATATGCGTGCCGCCGTCGCGCTGCGGGATGTTGTTGGTGAAGCAGAGCACGTTTTCGTGGTAGCTGTCGTTCCACCACATCGCCACTTCGACCGTAATTCCATCCTTCTCGCTGCGAATCGACACCGGCTTCTGCACGAGTGGCTTCTTGGCGCGATCGAGATAGGAAACGAAGGCCTCCAAGCCGCCGTCGTACAGCAGCTCTTCCTGCCTGACGTCGGAATGGCGCTTGTCGGTCAAGAGGATGCGAACGCCGGAATTCAGGAAAGCGAGTTCGCGCAGGCGATGTTCCAGCGTGCCGTAATCGAACTCAATCATGGTGAAGGTATCGGAGCTCGGCATGAAGCTGACCTCGGTGCCGGTCGCATCGCCCGCGTCGCCCGTTTGCTTCAACGGCGCATCGGCCACGCCATGGGTGAAGCTCATCTCATGGATCTTGCCCTGGCGGCGGATCTTCAGGCGCAGCCAAACGGAGAGCGCATTGACCACCGAGACGCCGACGCCGTGCAATCCGCCCGAAACCTTGTAGGAATTCTGGTCGAACTTGCCGCCGGCATGCAGCTGGGTCATGATAACCTCGGCCGCCGAAATGCCCTCGCCGCTGTGAATGTCCGTCGGAATGCCGCGACCATTGTCCGTGACCGTGACCGAACCGTCGGGATTGAGCGTCACCGTCACGATGTCGGCATGGCCGGCCAAGGCTTCGTCAATGGCGTTGTCGACGACTTCATAGACCATGTGATGCAGGCCCGAGCCGTCATCCGTGTCACCGATATACATGCCGGGGCGCTTGCGCACGGCATCAAGGCCCTTCAGAACCTTGATGGAATCTGCGCCATATTCGGCGCTGCCGCCGTTGTCGGTTACGGATGTGTCGGTCATATATTGAAGTCTTTCCAGTGTTTTAGAGAACCCGGCCGATCCCTGGCGAATCAGCGGTTTTTCCTGCCCTGAATATAGGGTGTTTCGTCCTGAAGTTCCAAACGGAAGGCCCCGAAATCAGGTATAAAACAGGGGATTAAGGCGCTTTTCAGCCTGTTTTCCCGGCATTTTCCAGAACTCGGGATAGCTCGCGGATCGTTGCGGCGTCAAGACTGCGAATCTTGCCGGCCAAATGGTTGACGAAAGCCGTGTACTCGGGCGCAAGCCCGGAGGTATCGACGACGACGCGCGGGTCGGAAAATCGCGCCAGGAGGAACAATTCCTCGGCCTCGTCCCAGATGATATTGAAATAGCCGGCGATGCGCTGCAGCAGATCGAAGGTCGGTAGGCCGCGCTTTCCGTGTTCTAAGGCGGATAAGTAAGCCGGAGTCACATTGAGCGCCTCGGCCATCTGCTTTTGCGAGACACCCTTGCGCAGTCTCAATTTTCGCACCGCTTCGCCGAACGGGGTCAAGGCTTTTCCCCCTTCAAGCGTGATAGGCGGATATAGAGCGCGCCCTCGCCGCCATGATGCTGGGCGGCCGTTTCATAGGAGGAGATCAGAAAGCGGAATTCCGGCTTGGAAAACCAGAGCGGCACGGCGCGCTTCAGCGCTCCCTCGCTACCCATGGAGCTGCCCTTGCCCGTTATGACGAGCACATGGCGAAGACCGCGACCGTGGGCCCGCAGCAGGAAGTCCAACAGCATGGAATGCGCCTCGCTCTGGATGAGGCCATGAAGGTCGATCCGGGCTTCGAGCGCCAGGTGGCCCTTGGCGATCTTGCGCTTGACGGGACGCTCCAGCGGATGGTGACGGCCGGCGGGCTGCTTTGCCGGCGCTGCGACTTCCGGCGTTTCTGAAGACACCGGCACTGCCTTTGCCTTTGCCGCGCGGCTGCTTTCCTCGCTTTCGGCTTCCGCCTGCAGCACGGCTTCGAAAGCCTCGATATCGGTCATTCGGCCGGGCATGGGGCGCGTGCTCTTGGCGACCTTACCCCAAAGGATACGGTCCTCCGTACTGAGCTTTCGTTCCTTGTTCTGCCGTTCCGGGGCCATCAGCCGAACCTCTGCGCCGCCGCCTTCGGAATGAATACATAAAAATCGGCGTCGTTGCGCACGGTGCCGGCGAGCTCGCCCGCATTATAGCCCGAACCGGTAAAGATATCCCCGCGCGCCGGCCCGACGATCGCCGAGCCCGTATCGAGCGCCAGCATCAGCCGCGCGAAAGGCTTGCCGGCATCGAGATGGGTGAGGCTTTCCGACCGGATGAAGAAGGGAAAACCGAAGGTATGGATCTGCCGATCGACCGCAAGGGACCGGCCGGCCACGAGCGGCACCTTGGCGGCCGCGATCGGCCCCAAGGCCGGATCGCTGACATCGGCCTCGCGGAAGAAAATATAGGACCGATTGTGCCAAAGGACTTCGTCGACCTGCTCCGGGTGCCCATAGAGCCAGTCGCGGATCGTCTGCATGGAAATCGTCGCGCGATCCAGCAAGCCGCGTTCGATCAGCAAGCGCCCGACGGCCGAGAAAGGATGACCGGCCTTGGCGGCATAGGTGATGCGGCCAAGCCGTCCATCCGGATAGCGCAGACGTGCCGCACCCTGCACATGCACGAAGAAGACATCGACCTTGGATTTCGCCCAGGCGATTTCCAGACCCTTGCCGCCGAGATAGCCCCGATCGATCTCGCCGCGGTCGGGATAGGCGGAGATGGCGTCGCCCTGAAGCCTGCCGAACATGTAGGACGGGTCGAGTTCGGCGGGCCGGTTGGTGTCGTCCAGATCGATCAGATCGGCCGGCCGGCGATAGAAAGGATGGCAAAAGGTTTCGTCCGGCACGGCCGAAACTTCGATTTCCGGCTCATAGAAGGCGGTGACGAAACCATTTGCGCCGCCGTCGCGGCGAATGAAAAAGGGCTGACAGTGCTCCTCGAAGAAAGCCCGGGCTTCCGACGCATTCCGCGATTCCACCCCTTCGGCGATGTCGAGCAGCGTCAGGAGATCGGCTGAGGTCAGCCCGGCAGCGCCCGTGCGATAGGGCTTCACGGTGCGGATATGGTCCCGGCAGTCCTTCATCGCGCGAAAAAGGCTGGAAGGATCATCGTCCTCCCAGCCCTTCAGATCGGCGAAGGTTGCCGGCTCCAGCCTGAATTCCTGCAATGGGCTCGTCATTGTTCCGATTCGGTCGCCACAAGTTTCCAGTTCGGATCGCGCGAACGCGTGTCGCGGGCGAAGGTCCAGAGATCGCTGATCTCGGCCACCGCCTCGGCATCGCCATCGATCAGCGCGCCGGCCTTGTCATAGGTGGCCGAAATCATCTGGCTGACGATGCGCATGGTGATGAGGGATTCCGTTCCCTTCATCTCGGCGCTGAGGATATCGGCCTTGTCGATGCCGACGAAGGTGGACTTGATCTTCTCGCCCTTGGCCTCGCGATCGGCGATGGCGGCATCGAACCCTTCGTAGACTTCACGGGACAGCAGACCCTTCAGAGACTTGCGGTCGCCTTCGGCGAAGGCCATGACGATCATCTCGTAGGCCATGCGGGCGCCGTTGACGAATTCCTTCGGATTGAAGGCAGGGTCGGCCTTGTTCAGTTCGCGCAGCGAATCATTCAGCGGCGTACCGGCCGGGGTGAAGGCATCGACGGCGGCAAAACGGTCTTCCTCTTCGGTCGCGTCGCGCCTCGGCAGGGTCACCACCTTGCCGGCGTCCGGCGGCGTCTGGCCATTTGCCGGATCTGCAGAACCATAGAGATCGCGCGGCGGCTTCTCATTCCCTGTGCGGCGGCCAAGGACGCTGCGCAGCTGAAAGAAGATCAGCACCGCCGCCACCAGGAAAAAGATCGTCACAAAGTCGTTTGCACCCATCTCGTATCGGAACCACCGTTAAAATTAAAAGATCAGTCCCCATATAGTCCGCATCGATCTATCATTCAAATAGCGGACCGGTTTCTTTATTATATGCGAGAAACCAACGCTTACGCGAAGAAACCCGCTTTCAGGACCACCGTAACATGCGCCTATCATTTCTTCCTATCTTCGTTTTCCTGATGCCCTTGGCCGAAATCGCCGGGTTCATCGTCGTCGGAAAGATGATCGGCGTCTGGGCGACGCTGGGACTCGTCATCCTCAGCGTGGTTCTCGGTGCCGCCCTTCTGAGAATACAGGGGATCGGCATTCTCCAGCGCATCTCGGCCGAAAGCCGCAATGGCGGCGATCCCGGACGCGAGATGGTGCATGGCGCCATGATCGTCGTCGCCGCCTTCTTCCTAATGCTGCCCGGCTTCATATCCGATATCATCGGCCTGCTGCTGTTCATTCCGGCCGTGCGCGATCTCGCCTGGAAAATGCTGCGCAAACGTATCGTCGTCGTCGGCAATTCGCGCCCCTTCCGGCGCGGACAGGGACCGGGTGCCGGCCCCCAGGCCAGACCGCAGAGCCCTGGAACGGTGGTCGATCTGGACGAAAACGATTTCCATCGCGAGCCGAACCGGAACTCGCCCTGGTCCGATCAGAAGCGGCTCGGAGACTAGGATAGCGGCAACCAAGCGCCGGGCCATAAGGGTTGTAAGCCCCTATTCGAAATGCTAGATGGCGACACCCATCGACGTGAGAGGACACCCCCATGGCCAACGAGACCAACGGCAACGGTGCAGCCAGCCCGAGCCTCAGCATCCTTGCTCAGTACACCAAGGATCTTTCCTTTGAAAATCCGGGTGCCCCGCGCTCGCTTCAGGCCCGGGAAAATGCTCCCGACATCAATATCAACGTCAACGTCAATGCCAATCCGCTCTCGGATTCGGATTTCGACGTCGTGCTGACGCTGAATGCCGAAGCCAAGGACGGCGAGCGCGTTCTCTTCCATACCGAACTGGTTTATGGCGGCGTTTTCCGCGTTACCGGCTTCCCTCAGGAACACATGCTGCCGCTGCTCTTCATCGAGTGCCCGCGCCTGCTGTTCCCCTTCGCGCGTCAGATCATTGCCGACATCACCCGCAATGGCGGCTTCCCGCCGCTGATGATCGACCCGATCGATTTCGCGCAGATGTTCACGCAGCGCATGGCCGAAGAACAGGCCCGCGCCCAGGTTTCGGCCGTTCCGAACTAAGCCTGACCCTTTCCAGCTGGAAACAGAAATGCCCGGATCATCGTCCGGGCATTTTCTTTTGTATGCTTGGGAAAGCGCTCTATTCGGAAGCGCGATATTTGGACCAGATTCCCTTCGCGCCGAGCTTGGCGACCAGTGCGGCGTGAGCCTCCAGCTCTTCCCCGCTCAACCGGCTCGGCAGCGGATTGGGCCGCGCAAAAATATCGGCAACGATATCCTCCGCATCATCATTCTGACGGGAACGCGCCGATGAGCCGTTGCTGCTGCCGAGGCCGAGTGCCGTCTGCCGGCCGCCGATCATCTCGATATAGACCTCGGCCAGCAATTCCGAGTCGAGCAGCGCGCCGTGCTTCGTGCGGTGCGAGTTGTCGATGCCGTAGCGACGGCAGAGCGCATCCAGCGAATTCGGGCCCATCGGATGCTTGCGGCGGGCCATGGCGAGCGTATCGATCACCATGTCCGGCAGAATCGGCGGGCGGCCGAGCCGTGCAAATTCCGCATTGACGAAGCCCATATCGAAGGTGGCGTTGTGCGCGATCCATTTGGCGTCGCCGAAAAAGTCGAGGATTTGGTCTGCGACCTCCTCGAAGGGCGGCTTGTCCTTCAGCGATTCATCGGTAATGCCGTGCACGGCAAGCGCATCCGGATGAACCTTGCGGTCGCCGGGATTGATGAAGAGATGCAGCGTATTGCCGGTCGGGAAATGGTTTATCAGCTCTATGCCGCCGATTTCGATGATGCGGTCCGCCCTGTTGTCGAGGCCGGTGGTTTCCGTATCGAAAATGATTTCGCGCATGTCGGGGTTCCGCTTTCCTATTCCTCGATCGGCGGCTTGCGCCGCAGATCCGCAATGATCTCTCTCACCTGTTCGCGAGCCGCATCGATGCTTCCGCCGGTATCGATAATATAGTCGGCGCGCGCCCGCTTTTCCGCATCCGGCGTCTGCCGGGAGAGAATCATGTTGAATTTTTCCTCCGTCATGCCCGGCCGGGCAAGCACTCTTTCTCTCTGAATCTGTGGATCGCAGCTGACGACGACGATCTTGTCCAGTCTCTTGTCGGCGCCGGTCTCAAACAGCAGCGGGATATCCAGCACCACCATATCGACGCCGGCCTGCCGGTGACGCTCGAGAAACCGGAGCTCGCGCTCCCGAACCAGCGGATGGACGATGGCTTCGAGACGCTTGAAACCGGAGGGATCGCCGGCAAGTTTTCGGCTAAGTTCCTGCCGGTCGACCTTGCCGCCGCTGGTCGTGCCGGGGAAAGCGGCCTCGACCAGGAGGACCGCTTCGCCGCCGTAGAGATCATGCACGACCGCATCGGAATCGTTCACCGGAATTCCGGCATCGGCAAAGAGTTTCGCCGAGGTCGACTTTCCCATGCCGATCGATCCGGTGAGCCCGATCCTGATCATCAGTGCTTATCCATGTCGGCGATAATCAAAGCCCTCAGGGTTTCATCGACCGCCGGACGTTTTCCGAACCATTTTTCGAAACCGGGCACGGCCTGATGCAGGAGCATGCCCAGACCATCGACGGTGGCAAAGCCCTGTTCCTCCGCCTGGGCCAGAAGCGGCGTCTTCAGCGGCACATAGACAATGTCGGTAACGACCGCCTGCTGTGCAAGAGGCGAGAAGTCGATCCTGGGAGCCCCTTCGCCATCCATGCCGAGCGACGTCGTATTGATGAAGAGGCCGGCACCCCGCATGGTTTCGCCGAGAGCGGCCATCGGATGGGCATGAACCCGTTCGCCGAAGCGATCCGCCAGTTCCTGTGCCCGCTCGACGGTGCGGTTGACGACGTGAATTTCCTTGAAGCCGCGATCGCGCACGGCCTGGATCACGGCGCGGCTGGCGCCCCCTGCTCCGAGGATGACGGCGCGATCACTGCGGTCCCAACCGGGATGGCGCTCATCGAGGTTCGCCGTGAAACCGCGGCCGTCGGTATTCGTCGCGTGCAGCAGCCCGCCCTCAAGCCAAAGGGTATTGGAAGCGCCAAGTTCTTCCGAAAGCTCGTCCGGTCGATCGGCAAGTTTGAAGGCTGCTTCCTTGTGCGGGATTGTGACATTGCCGCCGACGAAACCGCTGGTGCCGTCTTTCAGGGATGCGATGAAGGCAGCGAAATCCTCGGCCGCCACTTCATACGCGCGATAACTTCCGGCTAGATCGAGCTGCTTCAGCCAGTAACCATGGATCAGCGGCGAGCGCGAATGCCTGACCGGATAACCCGTTACGAAAGCGTTTACGCTTTGTGTTTCACGTGAATCATCCATCGATCGTCCCCAGTTCACGCAGTTTTTCGAGAAGCGGCAGCATCGGCAATCCGACGATCGTGAAATAGTCGCCGTCGATTTCGGAGAACAGCTGAATGCCCTCCCCCTCGAGCTGGTAGGCGCCGACGCTCGATAATGCCTTCTGACCCACCCGGCCGAGATGCCGGTGGATGAAATCGTCCGAAAGCGCCCGCATGGTCAGATTGGCGTGCGACACATGCTCCCAGATGATGTCGCCATTGCGCGCCAGGGCGATGGCGCTGTTCAGGCGATGGGTCTCATTCGAGAGCGTCCGCAGATGATTCTCTGCATCGGCCATCGTTTTCGGCTTGTGAAAGACCCGGGTGCCGAGCGACATGGTCTGATCCGAACCGATGACGAGCGAGCCTGGAAAGCGATCGCTGACTTCCTTTGCCTTGGCCTTTGCCAGAACGAGCGCGACCGCATCCGGCCCCGCGCCCTCGCGTTCCAGCGGAGTCTCGATCGCGCGCTCGTCGATATCGGCCGCAACGGCCTGAAAATGCAATCCCGCATTTTCCATCAGCATGCGCCGGAACGGGCTGGATGATGCGAGGATAAGGGGCACGGTCATGACGGCTGCCTCCGAGATAATGATGTGCAGCGCTTAGCGCAGCTTGGGACGCAGGGCAACAATAGCGGCGGCGGTCTCCTCGATCGACCGGCGCGTGACGTCGATGATCGGCCAGTTCTGCCGTGCGCAGAGCGACCGGGCATATTTCAGCTCCTCGGAGATGGATGCTCGATCCGTATAGTCGCCGCGATCGAAACCGGTTGTCGTGCCGAGGATGCGATTTTCCCGGACTTGCGAGATCCGGTCCGTCGTCGCTACCAAGCCGACGATCAGAGGCTTCGTCGCCTTTATGAGGCTTTCCGGCAGCGGCACGCCATGCACGATCGGTATGTTTGCCGTCTTGATGCCGCGGTTTGCCAGATAGATGCTCGTCGGCGTTTTCGAGGTGCGGCTGATGCCGATGATGACGACATCGGCATCGTCATAGTCATCGGGCATCTGGCCGTCGTCATGATCCATGGTGAAGTTCAGCGCTTCGATGCGGGCGAAATAATCCGCGTTCATCACATGCTGCGCGCCGACACGACGACGCGACGTTGCGCCGAGATAGGTCTGAAAGACGTTCATGACCGGTTCGAGGACATTGACCGAGGGAACGCCCATCTCCCGGCAACGCTCGGCAATGAAATCGGCAAGCTCACGATCGACGATCGTGTAGAGCACGATGCCCGGACTATGATCGATCGCTTCGAGAACCGGCAGAAGCTGCTTGCGGTTTCTGATCAGCGGATAGACATGCTCGATGGGCTGGCTGGCATGGAATTGCACCGAAGCGGCACGGCCGGCGGAGATGAGAGTCTCTCCGGTTGAGTCAGAAATCAGATGCAGATGGAAGAAGCTTGTCCGGTTTTCCACGCTACTTTCCGTCGCCTGTTGATATCTCGGGAGAAAAGAGAGGTACGAGAAGGGGGTGGTCCTGGGCAAGTGGAAAACAGCCGAGTTTTCCACATTTGGAGTTTTCGGGAGACGACGTCGCGGTGGCTGTGGGCAATGTGGACAAGTTCGGAAGCGCCACAGCTGTCCCTGACTTATCCCCAGGGCGTGACTAGCTGGATTTCCCTGCAAACGTCTCAAAAGATTGAAAAATTGCTGCCATTTTCCACATATCGACTCATCGCCGCGAAATCTTTGCAAATTCACGCGCGAGCCGCGACAAATTGGACAGGCAATGGATGAACTTTAATCCTTGCTACTCACCGACTCTAAGAAATAGAAACCTTTTAATATATGTTTGGTTTTATATAGGACGACGTCTGTGACCGATGAGTGCCGGAAGATCCTGCGAGTGTTGAGCGGAAAAACGCTCACTCCTCCCCCTCTCTGGCTGATGAGACAGGCAGGCCGTTATCTACCGGAATATCGCGAGACACGGGCCAAGGCCGGAAGTTTCCTCGATCTCTGTTACACCCCCGACCATGCTGTGGAAGTGACGCTGCAGCCGATCCGCCGCTATGGCTTCGACGCCGCCATTCTTTTCTCCGATATCCTGGTCATCCCCGATGCGTTGAAACGCAACGTTCGTTTTACCGAAGGGCATGGGCCGGAAATGGATCCGATCGACGAGGCCGGTATCCTTGCGTTGAAGCCGGAGGGGATCATCGCCCATTTGGCGCCGGTCATGGAAACGGTGCGGCGGCTGCGGCGGGAGTTGCCGGCGGAGACGACGCTTCTCGGTTTCTGCGGCGCGCCCTGGACCGTTGCGACCTACATGATCGCCGGGCACGGCACCCCGGACCAGGCCCCTGCCCGGCTGTTTGCCTATCGCTACCCGAAGGCTTTCGAGCATTTGCTGACGCTGCTTGCGGAAATTTCCGCCGATTACCTCGTGGCGCAGATCGATGCCGGCGCGGATGCCGTGCAGATTTTCGATTCCTGGGCCGGCGTCCTCGGCGAGAAGGAATTCGAGGCCTTTGCCGTGAGGCCGGTTGCCAGGATGATCGCCTCGGTCAAGGCTCGCCGCCCGCAGGCGCGGATCATCGCGTTTGCGAAGGGTGCGGGTTATTTGCTGAAGACCTATCGCCAGAAGACGGGCGCGGATGCCATCGGTCTCGACTGGTCGGTGCCCCTGGCTTTCGCTCAGGAGCTGCAGAAGGATGGCCCGGTGCAGGGGAACCTCGATCCCATGCGGGTCGTCGCCGGCGGCAAGGCTCTGGAAGACGGCATTGACGACATCCTGCAGCGGCTCGGAAACGGCCCGCTGATCTTCAATCTCGGGCACGGCATCACACCACAGGCGGATCCGGCCAATGTTGCCAGGATCGTCGAGCGCGTGCGGGGATGGGGGAGCTGATGACGATGGAAAAGCAGACGGATTCGGCTCCAGGCCAGCGTGCGGGACGGCGCGCCTATTTCATGATCCTGATATTTGCCGCTCTGGCGATCGGCCTCTTCGCCTGGCATCCGGCGGATCTCTATCTCTGGATCAAGGCGCTTCACATCATCGCCGTCATCTCGTGGATGGCCGGTATGTTCTATCTGCCGCGGCTGTTCGTCTACCACACCGATGCCGAGCCGGGCTCGCAGCAATCCGAAACGTTCAAGGTGATGGAACAGCGGCTGCTGCGCTACATCATCACGCCGGCGATGATCCTGACCTGGATCTTCGGGCTCTATCTCGCCTGGTCCGTCTATGATTTCCAGGGCGGCTGGCTGCACGCCAAAATCGGACTGGTTGTGCTGCTATCGGCCGTTCACGGCCACTTCAGCAGTGCGGCGCGCGCCTTTGCCCGCGACGAGAACAAGCATTCTGCGCGTTACTGGCGGCTGATGAACGAGGCGCCGACGCTTCTGATGATCGCGATCGTCATTCTGGTGGTCGTGAAACCGTTTGCGTGAGGTGGGGCTGTTTTAGGCCTGACGTTAAATTTCCTTCATTTTGCGTGCCCCCCTTGCGGTTCAGAAAGTGAGTCGCTATTTTCCCGCCATCTTCTCTTCGTGGCATGTATCCATTCTGTCGCCCGCGAACGCCCCTGTCGCGGTTCTGAATACGAGCAACATTGCCTTCCCTTCCAAAAAAATGAGTAATTCCCTTCATGGCTGAAATGAAGCTTCAGGAACTGAAAAATAAATCCCCGACCGATCTCCTGGCCTTTGCCGAATCGCTCGAGGTCGAAAACGCCAGCACGATGCGCAAACAGGAACTGATGTTTGCAATTCTCAAGGTGTTGGCGAGTCAGGACGTGGAGATCATCGGCGAGGGCGTCGTCGAGGTTTTGCAGGACGGCTTCGGATTCTTGCGTTCCGCCAACGCCAACTATCTTCCCGGCCCGGACGATATTTACATCTCCCCCTCCCAGATCCGCCGCTTCTCGCTGAAGACGGGCGACACGGTCGAGGGGCCGATCCGCGGACCGAAGGAAGGCGAACGCTATTTCGCACTGCTGAAAGTCAACACCATCAATTTCGACGATCCTGAAAAGATCCGTCACAAGGTTCACTTCGACAACCTGACGCCGCTCTACCCGAACGAGCGTTTCCGCATGGAACTCGACGTTCCGACGTCGAAGGATCTTTCGCCGCGCGTCATCGATCTCGTGGCGCCGCTCGGCAAGGGCCAGCGTGGCCTGATCGTCGCGCCGCCGCGTACCGGTAAGACCGTTCTCCTTCAGAACATCGCCCATTCCATCACCGCCAATCATCCGGATTGCTACCTCATCGTTCTGCTGATCGACGAGCGCCCAGAAGAAGTGACGGATATGCAGCGTTCCGTTCGCGGCGAGGTCATCTCCTCCACGTTCGACGAGCCGGCGGTACGCCACGTTCAGGTCGCCGAAATGGTGATCGAAAAGGCCAAGCGTCTTGTCGAGCATGGCCGCGACGTGGTCATCCTGCTCGATTCGATCACACGCCTCGGCCGCGCCTACAACACCGTCGTTCCCTCCTCCGGCAAGGTCCTGACCGGCGGTGTCGACGCCAACGCCCTGCAGCGCCCGAAGCGCTTCTTCGGCGCAGCCCGCAATATCGAAGAGGGTGGCTCGCTGACGATTATCGCGACGGCGCTGATCGATACCGGCAGCCGCATGGACGAAGTGATCTTCGAAGAATTCAAGGGTACGGGTAACTCGGAAATCGTGCTCGACCGCAAGGTTGCCGACAAGCGTATCTTCCCGGCCATGGATATCCTCAAGTCCGGTACGCGTAAGGAAGACCTGCTGGTGCCGCGCCAGGATCTGCAGAAGATCTTCGTCCTGCGCCGCATCCTTGCGCCGATGGGCACGACGGATGCGATCGAGTTCCTCATCGACAAGCTCAAGCAGACGAAGAACAATCCGGATTTCTTCGAATCGATGAACACCTGATCCTTAGCCGGATTCCTCAATCTGCCACTTTGATGGTGGAAATAGACTGTTATGATCGGGCTGCCTCTGGTGGCCCGATTTCCGTTTAGACGAAGCAAACGACAATCATCAAGGCCAACCGACAATCGATTCGGATGCGGACCAATTTCATGCCGATAGTCAACGACACGATCTATGCGCTCTCCAGCGGCGGCCTTCCGGCTGGTGTCGCGGTGATTCGCGTGAGCGGCGTTGCAGCGTTTGCCGTCGCGGAAGCCCTGACCGGTCCGCTGCCGGTCGCACGAATGGCGGCGCTTAAAACGATTCGGACTCGTAACGGTCTCACAATCGATCGCGGTTTGGTTCTGATCTTTCCCGGGCCGGCTTCGTTTACGGGCGAGGATTGTGTCGAGATTCACGTCCACGGCGGCAAAGCGGTCGTCAACGCCTTGCTGGACGAACTTTCCACTTTCGATCGATGCCGCCTTGCCGAGCATGGTGAATTCTCGCGACGGGCGCTGGAGAATGGCAAGATGGGTCTGGTGGAGGTCGAAGGGCTTGCCGATCTTATTGCGGCCGAGACGGAAATGCAGCGCCGGCTTGCCCTGGAACACGCGGCTGGCGGGCTTTCCGACCTTTATAATGCCTGGGCGGATCGCCTGACGCGGTCCCGTGCCTTGATCGAGGCCGAGTTGGACTTTGCCGACGAGGAGGATGTGCCCGGTTCCGTGTCGGACCTTGTCTGGGAAGATATGGAACGGCTGCGTTCCGAACTCTCGGACCATCTTGCTGGCGCTCAGCTTGGCGAGATCATTCGCGACGGGCTAAAGGTCGTCATAGCCGGACCGCCGAATGCGGGTAAATCCAGCTTGATGAATGCGCTGGCAAAGCGGGAAGTAGCGATCGTGACGGATATCGCCGGCACGACGCGCGACGTTCTGCATGTCGATCTCAATATCGAAGGATATGCTGTTCGGCTTTATGACACCGCCGGTTTGCGGGAAACCGAGGAAGTTGTCGAGCGCGAGGGGATACGCCGCGCGCTCATGACCGTCGCGGATGCTGACCTCGTCTTGTCGCTGGCCGAAATCGGCGATCGTCCGCAACTGGATTTTCCGGGATTTTCCGGCAAAGTGCTGACGCTCGGCACCAAGAGCGACATACATGCAGGGTCGCCCATAGACTATGACGTGCTCGTCTCATCCTCGTCGGGGGTTGGGTTGGAGCAACTGCACAAGCTGCTTCGCCAGGATCTGAGCGATCGGTCCGAAGCGCTATCGCTTGCGCTGCCCAGCCGCTTGCGCCATCGCACTCTTCTTGGCGAGAGCCTCGCCGCTGTGAAAGCCGCGCTTGATGCCGTGGATAAGGGTCTCGATGTGAGGGCGGAGTATCTGCGCCAGGCTGGCAACAGCCTGGGCCGCATAACGGGACGCGTTGATGTCGAAGATCTGCTGGATGTGATCTTCTCGGAATTTTGCATTGGCAAATGATTCACGTGAAACATATGATCGGTTGGCATCCATCGACGTTTCACGTGAAACCTTCTTGACTCCTGAAATTGGTGTGCCAAACAAGCGGCACGACCGAGGACTTGGTGATGCTCGACAAAACATATGATGTGATCGTCGTGGGTGGCGGCCATGCAGGCAGCGAAGCTGCTGCTGCTGCTGCGCGGCTCGGCGCCCGCACGGCACTGGTGACGCACAAGCGCGATACGATTGGGGTGATGTCCTGCAACCCTGCCATCGGTGGCCTTGGAAAGGGTCATCTGGTGCGCGAGATCGATGCGCTCGATGGTTTGATGGGACGCGTTGCCGACGCGGCCGGTATTCAGTTTCGGATGCTCAACCGCAAGAAAGGCCCGGCGGTGCGTGGTCCGCGCACGCAGGCGGATCGCAAACTCTATCGTCTGGCGATGCAGGCCGAGATCGCCGAGATCGGCAATCTCGATGTCATCGAGGGAGATGCTTTCGATCTCGCCTTCGAACATGGTCGCGTGTCTGCGGTAACCTTGAAAGATGGCCGCATGATCCGTTGCGGTGCAGTCGTTCTGACGACAGGCACCTTTCTTCGCGGTCTTATTCATATCGGTGATAAGAAAATCCCGGCAGGCCGCGTCGGCGAAGAGCCCTCGATCGGTCTGTCGGCTACCCTGTTGCGGCATGGTCTTGCCCTCGGCCGTTTGAAGACCGGGACACCGGCCCGCCTCGACGGCACCACCATCGATTGGAGTGCTGTCGGAAGACAGGGTGCGGACGAGGATCCGACACCTTTCTCCTTCATGACCGATGCTATCGTGAATCCGCAGATCGAATGCGGGGTTACCCGGACGACGCCGGAGACACACAAGATTATTGCCGAGAACCTGAAACGCTCGGCCATGTATTCCGGTCAGATCGAAGGTGTCGGGCCACGCTACTGTCCCTCCATCGAGGACAAGATCGTCAAGTTTGGCGAGCGCGACGGTCACCAGATCTTTCTTGAGCCCGAAGGGCTGGACGATACGACGGTCTACCCGAACGGCATATCGACCTCCCTTCCCGAGGACGTGCAGGAGGAGTTTATCAAAACCATTCCGGGGCTGGAACGAGTCCGGATCCTCCAGCATGCTTATGCGATCGAATATGATCATGTCGATCCGCGCGAGCTGAAGCTCTCGCTGGAGGTTGAGAAGATTCCTGGCCTTTTCCTGGCTGGCCAGATCAATGGTACCACCGGATATGAAGAGGCCGGCGCCCAGGGTCTCGTGGCGGGATTGAACGCTGCCCGGTTTGCCACCGGCGGCAAGGCGATCGAGTTCAGCCGGACAGATTCCTATATCGGGGTCATGATCGACGACCTTACCTCCCGGGGCGTTGCGGAGCCCTATCGGATGTTTACGTCGCGTGCGGAGTATCGCCTGTCGCTTCGCGCTGACAATGCGGATGTGCGCCTGACGCCGGTCGGTCTTTCCATAGGCTGCGTCGGTTCCCGGCGCGCGTCGCGTTTCGAGCGCTATATCGAGATGCTTGATCAGGCGCGTGGCCAGTTGCAGGCATTGACCGTTACGCCAAATGAGGCGGAGAAGGCCGGAATGCATCTCAACAAGGATGGTCAGCGGCGCTCTGCCTATGAGCTTCTTTCCCATCCCGGTCAGTCCGTTGAGACCCTCTCGCGGCTTTGGCCGAACCTGCGGTCTCTTGAGCGCAATGTTGTCGAGGCTATCGAGATCGAGGCGGCCTATGCTGTTTATATGGATCGCCAAACAGCCGATATCGTTCAGGCCCGGCGGGAAGAAGAGCGCGCTATCCCCGCGGAGTTCGACTTCGCCGTTCTTTCCGGATTATCGAATGAGTTGAAGCAGAAATTGGCGGCAGCCCGCCCTAAGAACATCGCGCAGGCATCCCGTATCGATGGAATGACTCCGGCGGCGATTTCTTTGCTGCTGGCTTATCTGAGGAAATCGAACGCAGCTGACGAACAAAAGCTGGTTTCCTAGCACTGCAAGGTTTGAGAGTCCAAAATATGGAATTGAACGGTGTGCGTGTTTCACGTGAAACACAAGAACGGCTGCAGCATTTTGCCCAGCTCTTCCAGAAGTGGGCGAAGACCATCAATCTTGTCGCCCCCTCCACGATCGACGACCTTTGGCGTCGCCATATTGCCGATAGCGCTCAGATCTTTCAGCTGCATCCCTCGACGGATCACTGGGTTGATCTGGGCAGCGGCGGCGGGTTTCCGGGTGTGATTACGGCGATCCTCCTGGCGGAACGGGATGCCGGGCATGTCGATCTGGTCGAAAGCAATCAGAAGAAAGCGGCCTTCCTGCGGGTATGCCTAAGGGAGTGCGAGGCTCGCGGCGCGGTTCACGCCATTCGAATCGAGGAGGCGCCAACGGTTATCCAGCAATGCGACGTGATTTCGGCGCGGGCGCTTGCGGAACTTGAACTGCTGCTGGATTACGCAGCACCTTGGTGCGAGCGCAATGAAAATCTGCGTCTTCTGCTGCATAAAGGCAGGGATTACGAGCGGGAGCTGGAGAAAGCCCGTGGTCGTTGGGAATTCGATCTGGTAAAACATCGGAGTGTCGTCGAGCGAGATTCCGTCATTCTGGAACTGAGTCGCCTTCGGCGCCTGATTTAACTAACCATAGTTGGATATGCGGCAGATGATCGGCGAGCGAAACCGGATTATTACCATCGCAAATCAAAAGGGTGGCGTCGGCAAGACGACCACCGCGATCAACCTGGCGACGGCTCTTGCCGCCATCGGCGAGCGCGTGCTGATCGTCGATCTCGATCCGCAGGGCAATGCCAGCACGGGTCTGGGTATCGAACGGCGGGATCGAAAGCAGTCATCCTACGATTTGCTCGTCGGCAGTCATACGATCATGGAGACGGTTCAGGAAACTGCCGTGCCAAATCTCTTCATCGTCCCTTCGACGATGGACCTGCTCGGTATCGAGATGGAGATTGCACAGCAGCCGGATCGCGTCTTCAAACTTCGGCGGGCGCTGAATGCCTCCGAGGCCCTGGCCTTTTCCTATATCCTTGTCGATTGCCCGCCATCGTTCAATCTGCTGACCATGAATGCCATGGCGGCGGCGCATTCCGTATTGGTGCCGCTGCAGTGCGAATTTTTCGCCCTGGAAGGACTCAGCCAGTTGCTGGAGACCGTCGATCAGGTTCGGCGTACGGTCAATCCGTCCCTCGATATTCAGGGTATCGTCTTGACGATGTTCGATTCCCGCAACAATCTGGCACAGCAGGTTGTCAGCGATGTTCGAACGCATCTTGGGGAGAAGGTCTACCATACGTTGATTCCGCGCAACGTCCGCGTGTCCGAAGCGCCTTCCTACGGCAAGCCCGCTATTCTTTATGATCTGAAGTGCGCGGGCAGCCAGGCCTATCTGCAGCTGGCTTCGGAAGTGATTCAGAGAGAACGGCAGCGCAAGGCTGCCGCCTGATGTAATATTTGTTCCAGAGTGAGTATCGGCGATGAATGATGATCTTTCGAAGCGGCGTCTCGGGCGCGGGTTGGCGGCTCTCATCGGTGAGATGGATCAGCCGACGCCGGTGGATGCCGGAAGGCCGGCCGTCAATCCCGATCGCCTGGTGCCGATCGAGTTCATCAGCCGAAATCCGCGAAATCCGCGGCGCTATTTCGACGAGACGGAGCTTCACGACCTCGCCAGCTCCATTCGCCAGCATGGCATCGTTCAGCCTGTCGTAGTTCGCACCGTTTCAACGGAGCGCTATGAAATCATAGCCGGCGAAAGACGCTGGCGCGCGGCGCAGCTTGCGGGCTTGATCGAGATCCCGGTGATCGTTCGCGATGTCGATGACAAGACGGCGCTTGAAATTGCTATTGTCGAAAACGTGCAGCGTGCCGATCTCAATCCGCTCGAAGAAGCGCTCGGCTATGAGCAATTGATCGCTGAACATGGCTATACGCAGAACGACCTTGGCGAGATCATCGGCAAAAGCCGCAGCCATGTCGCCAACTCCTTGCGTTTGTTGAAACTTCCCGATCCGGTGCGGGATATGCTCGCTGCCGGCAGCCTCTCCGCCGGTCACGCGCGCGCCCTGGTATCGACCTCGGATCCGACCACGCTGGCACGCACCGTCGTTTCCAAGGGAATGTCCGTCCGCGATGCTGAGCGGCTGGCGCAGAACGACATCAAGGCCCAGAACGATCCTCGCCCGGCCGGTGTTCGCAGGGATGAAAAGGATTCCGATACGCTGGCGCTGGAGCGCACCTTGTCGGACACGCTCGGGCTCGACGTTTCCATTAATCATCGCGGCAACGGCGGCCAGGTGAAGATAAGCTACAAAACGCTGGAGCAGCTCGAAGAGATTTGCAGGCTATTGGAACGGCGTTAAGCGGCCTTCCGGTCCCCGCAAGCGCAGCAGGGTCTAGGACAGAGCTGAATCAGCGTTGCCCCTGCCCTCCCGCAGACCATTTTTCGTGAAACATCAGCCCTTGCGCGCCGACTGCAGCGTCGTCGCCAGCAAGGTTTGCGTGGCGATGGTGTCTTCAAGGCTGGCGCGCTGGCGCGTCTGAAGAATGGCGGATTGCAGCCTGTTCATTTCACGCGCGATGGCGGGTGCGGTCCAGCTCTTCAGGGCCTGCTCGATAATAGGCTTGCGTCTGAAATGAAGGTGGCGCCCAAGCGTCTGCATCACTTGGGCGGGGGCCAGCCGTTTTTCATCCATCTCGGCCCGCATCGTATCCAGCATCTGAAATTGCCTCAGGCAGCCCTGCAGCACCAGAAACATGGGGGTCTTCGAGGAAGCGATCTTCTGCATGGCGTGAAGGAAGGCTTCGGAGTCGCCTTTCAAAATGGCATCGACGGCGTCGTCGGCGGAAATGGCGCTGGCATCGCCGATGATTTCGAGGACATGCTGTTCCTCGATCGTTCCCTGCCCGCGGCAGTAAAGCGCCAGCTTGCGAACCTCGTTGCGCGAGGCGATGCGATCGCCGCCGAGAAGCTCCAGCAATGCCTGGCGTGCAGCCGGGGCAATGCGCAGTCCCTCATTTGCCAGCTCAGTATCTATCAGGCTGTTGAGAGCCCTGGCATCGTCGGCATAGCAGGGAATGGTAGCGACGGTGCGAGCCGGCTCCGAAACCTTGCGCAGTCCGGATCCCTTCTTCAGATCACCGGCCTCGATGATGACGAAGCTGGACTCGGGCGGGTTGCCGGCAATGATCTGCAGCGAATCGACCAGCGCCTTCTCGTTGGCGGCGCCGCGAATCCAGACGAGCTTTTCGCCGCCGAAAAGGCCGATGGCGTTGACTTCATCCAGAAGGCGGCCGGCGTCATTCTGCAGGTCACCGACGTCGAGCTTGATGAGGGAAAAGGCGTCGTTCAGATCGACACCGGTCTTGCCCGCGATCTGCGCGGCACGCTCGGAAACAAGGCCGCGATCCGGCCCGTAGATCACGAAGATCCGATAGTTGCGCGCGGCATTTTGGAGGAATCCGTCGAATTCGTGAGACTTGATTTCCGCCATGCCGCGCTCTTGCTCAGCGGCTGAGCGCAGCTGCGATATCGGCAGCGATCATTTCGGCGACTTCTCGAGCAGCCTTGTCTTCCGAATTGAGAATTGCGCGCTGCTTGGCGAATTCCTGGGTCGGGAAGTCGACGAGCGACGTCACCGAGCGGCTGCCGGATTTGAGCACCTTGCCCGTGCCGATGTCCTTCAGCGTGAAGGAGGCGGTTACGGTCGTGCGGCCTGCTGCCGATGTATCCGACGACGGCAGGTAAAGGACGCCGCCGGTACCGGATGTAACGCTCAGCACAACATTGTATTTCGGCGTCTTCGTCTCGCCCGCGCCGCGTCCGGCGATGAAGACCAGCTGATTGCGGACTTCCTGGCTGACACGCGTACCGACGTCGGAGAAGGACACTTCCGACAGCTTCTGCGTAACACCGGTGCTGACGGCATAGAGCGGGCGAACCTGGCAGGCCGACAGAAGGCCGGCAACAGCCACCAGGGATGCAACGCCGGCGATGCGGGCAAACTTGAAAAGACTATCAGACGACAATGTTTACGATCCTCTGTGGAACGACGATGATCTTCTTTGGCGCCTGACCATTCAATGCGCTCTTGACGGCATCCAGGGCGAGCACGGCCTGCTGCACGGCATTCTGATCTGCATCGCGCGCGATTGTCAATTCGGCGCGCTTCTTGCCGTTGATCTGAACGGGATAGACGATCTCGTTCTCGGTAACGAGCGTTTCGTCATAGACCGGCCATGCGCTGGTGGCGATCATGTGCGTGTTGCCGAGCGCGGCCGAGCATTCTTCGGCCAGATGCGGCGTGATCGGCGCGACGAGCGCAATCAGGATTTCAACGGCTTCGCGTACGGCGGAGCGATAGGCGGCGTCAGCCTGGCCCGCCGCGACCTTGCCCAACGGAGCCGCCAGCGCATTGACGAATTCGTAGATGCGCGCCACGGCCTTGTTGAAGGCAAGCTTGTCGTAGTCTCCCTGAACCGCCTTCAGCGTGCGGTGCGCGATCTGCGAAATCGCCAGCGCCTCGCCTTCCTTAGCCGGATTCGATTCGGCCGTCTTCAGGATATCGGCAGCTTCGGACACCAGGCGCCACATGCGTTGTGTGAAGCGATGCGCGCCTTCGACGCCGGCTTCCGACCAGATCACGTCGCGATCGGGCGGCGAATCCGAAAGCACGAAGAAACGCGCGGTATCGGCGCCGTAGGAGGCGATGATATCGTCGGGATCGACGACATTCTTCTTCGACTTCGACATCTTCTCGATCGAGCCGATGGCGATGTCCTCGCCGGTCTTAAGCAGCGTAGCGCGGCGTTGGCCGTCCACTTCCTCGATGCGGATATCGGCCGGCGACACCCATTCGCGCGTCAGGCCAGCGCCGCGGCTATAGGTCTCGTGCACCACCATCCCTTGCGTGAACAGGCCCTTGAAGGGCTCCTTCACGTCGAGATGGCCGGTTTCGCGCATGGCGCGGGTAAAGAAGCGCGAATAGAGCAGGTGCAGGATCGCATGCTCGATGCCGCCGATATACTGGTCGACCGGCAGCCAGTGGTTGGCGGCCGCCTTGTCGGTCGGCTGGTTTTCCCAAGGCGCGGTGAAGCGGGCGAAATACCAGCTCGAATCGACGAAAGTATCCATCGTATCGGTTTCACGCCGCGCATCCTTGCCGCATTGCGGGCAGGCGACATGGCGCCAGGTGGCGTGCCGATCAAGGGGATTGCCCGGCTGATCGAAGGTGACATCGTCGGGCAGCCTGACCGGCAGATCCTTTTTCGGCACCGGCAGCACGCCGCAATCGTCGCAATGGATGACCGGGATCGGGCAGCCCCAATAGCGCTGACGGGAAATACCCCAGTCGCGCAGACGGAAATTCACCTTGCGCTCGGCCTGCGGCACATTGCCGAGGCTGGTGCCGGAAAGCTTCGTTGCGACCGTCTCGAAGGCTTCCTCGGTGCTCATCCCGTCGAGGAAGCGTGAGTTGATCATCACGCCATCGCCGTCATAGGCGACGTCGCCGACGCTGAAGCTTGCGGCATCGCCATCTCGCGGCATGACGACGGGCACGACAGGCAGACCGTACTTGCGGGCGAAATCCAGGTCGCGCTGGTCACCGGACGGGCAGCCGAAGATGGCGCCCGTGCCATAGTCCATCAGCACGAAATTGGCGATGTAGACAGGCAGCTCCCAGGACGGGTCGAAGGGATGGCGGACTCGGATGCCGGTGTCCATGCCCTTCTTCTCGGCGGTTTCGAGCGCGGCCAGCGAGGTGCCGGCACGACGGCATTCCTCGCAGAAGGTCTCGATGGCCGGATCCTTGGCCGCGGCTTCCTTGGCAAGCGGATGGTCGGCCGAGATCGCCAGGAAGGATGCGCCGAACAGCGTGTCTGGCCGTGTCGTATAGACGCTGATCTCACGATCGCTGTTCGGTGCCGTTTCCGGCACGATCTCCCAGCGGACGGTCAGGCCTTCGGACCGGCCGATCCAGTTCTTCTGCATCAGCCGCACTTTTTCCGGCCAATGATCGAGCGTATCCAGGGCGTCCAGCAACTCCTGGCTGAATTCCGTGATCTTGAAGAACCATTGCGTCAGCTCGCGTTGCTCGACGAGAGCGCCGGAACGCCAGCCGCGCCCGTCGATGACCTGCTCGTTGGCGAGAACGGTGTTGTCGACCGGATCCCAGTTGACCTTGGACTTCTTGCGATAGACCAGGCCCTTTTCCATCATGTCGATGAAGAGCATCTGCTGGCGATGATAGTAGTCGACGTCGCAGGTCGCGAACTCGCGGCTCCAGTCGAGCGACAGGCCCATGGCCTTCAGCTGGGTGCGCATCGAGGCGATGTTCTGGTAGGTCCATTCCTTCGGATGCACCTTGTTGTCGCGCGCGGCGTTTTCCGCCGGCATGCCGAAGGCGTCCCAGCCCATCGGATGCAGCACGTTGTAGCCGCGGGCGCGCTTGTAGCGGGCGACGACATCGCCCATCGCATAGTTGCGCACATGGCCCATATGGATGCGGCCCGACGGATAGGGAAACATCTCCAGAACGTAGTATTTCTCACGCGGATCTGTGTTGTCGGTGACGAAGACCTCTTCTTCGTTCCATTTTTCCTGCCACCGGGGCTCGGCATCACGCGGATTATAACGTTCGGTCGTCATCTGATCTTGTATTCCGGAAAATCATGGGGAGTCAGGCGTGACCTTCATCACGAAACCACCCAAGCGTCAAGTTTAGCGGGTGCAGCAAGTGCTTTATCTTGCAAAGCAAAGCCGGATTCGGACGAATGCGCCCTTGGCAAAGCCTGCCTGCCTCATTACTGCAGAGGTTGAGAAGCAAGCGAGAATATCGAGGCGAAGAGATGGAACTTCAAGAGCGTCTGAACGAAGTCCGTTCCCATATTTCGACGGCCGAGCGTCAGGCCGGCCGCCCCGATGGCGCCGTGCAGCTCGTTGCCGTTTCCAAGACGTTCGACGCCGATCAGATCCGCCCGGCGATTTCGGCCGGCCAGCGGGTGTTCGGTGAAAACCGCGTGCAGGAAAGCCAGGGCAAATGGCCCGAGCTGAAGGCTGAAACGCCGGGAATCGAGCTGCATCTGATCGGCCCGCTGCAATCGAACAAGGCGGCCGACGCGGTGGCGCTGTTCGACGTCATCGAAACCGTCGACCGGGAAAAGATCGCGCGTGCCATCGCCGACGAAATGAAGCAGCAGGGCAAGGTCGTGAGGCTCTATGTGCAGGTCAATACCGGGCTGGAGGCGCAAAAGGCCGGGATCGCGCCGGACGACACGGTCGCCTTCGTCGATCTCTGCCGCAAGGAGCTGGGGCTTTCGATCGAAGGCCTCATGTGCATTCCGCCGGCGGAGGAAAATCCGGGGCCGCATTTTGCGCTGCTTGCCAAGCTTGCCGGGCAGGCAGGTGTCGAAAAGCTCTCCATGGGCATGTCGAGCGACTACGAAATCGCCGTCGCCTTCGGCGCGACGAGCGTCCGGGTCGGTTCCGCGATTTTCGGCGCGCGGTAGATTCTGTCGAAAATAAAAGCCACGCTACCCGCCCTCGTGGTTCGAGGCTACGGCCTCACGATGAGGGCTAACCTTTTGCGCACGTCGTCATACAGAATTGGGTTCCATCGAGAGCGGTGCTTGCTCCATCCTCACCCTGAGGTGCGGAGGCTGTAAGCCGAAGCCTCGAAGGGCGAGGATGGCCTCTGTCTTCCGACAAAAAAGCCCCAGTTTTTCACCGGGGCTTCGCAAATCTTCGATAAGACCGAATATCAGAACTGATCGTCGTCTTCGTCGTCGCGCGTCGTCGACTTCAGCGACTTGAGCTTGGCGAAAACGGCGTCGGCGTCGATTTCCTTTTCCTTGGGCTCGTCACGCTCATAGCTGAAGCCGAGCTTCTCGGTTTCCTGGGCGGGCTGCAGCGTCGCGCCGAGTTCGGCGGCGGTCGGCAGCGGACGGCCCTTGGCGGCCTTTTCGACTTCCATGTCGAGGTCGATCTGGCTGCAGAGGCCGAGCGTTACCGGATCCATCGGCGCCAGGTTGGCGGAATTCCAATGCGTGCGGTCGCGGATCTGCTCGATGGTCGACTTGGTGGTGCCGACGAGGCGGGAAATCTGCGCATCCTTCAGTTCCGGATGGTTGCGCACCAGCCAGAGGATGGCGTTCGGGCGATCCTGGCGCTTGGAGACCGGCGTATAGCGCGGGCCGCGGCGCTTGGATTCCGGCACGCGAACTTTCGGCTCGGAAAGCTTCAGCTTATGGTTCGGATTGCCTTCGGCGCGGGCGATTTCGTCGCGCGTCAGCTGGCCGGTCGAGATCGGGTCGAGGCCCTTGATGCCCTGTGCTGCTTCACCATCGGCAATGGCCTTCACTTCGAGCGGATGCAGCTTGCAGAACTGCGCGATCTGGTCGAATGACAAGGCTGTATTGTCGACAAGCCAGATGGCGGTTGCCTTCGGCATGAGCAATTGTTGAGCCATGGATATAGTCCTTCTGTCAGTCCGCGCCGGTGTCGCGGTCCGGGGTGTAACACCACAATGTCCGGGAAATACGGCCCTATATAACGATAGTGTCGCGGAATTGCAATTCTTTGCGCATGAAATGCACTTTGTCCAATTGCTGTCGTAGTTTGACCTGCTATTGATTGAGCGGAAAGAGCACCCACAATTGCGTGAGAGGGTGTGAGGATTCGAGGAGGAGACTATGTCGGAAAAGATTCATCCGGTGACGAAACCGGTCAAGGCGCGCGCCCTGATCGATCAGGCGAAATACCAGAAATGGTATCAGCAGAGCGTCGAGGATCCCGACAAATTCTGGGGCAAGCACGGCAAGCGTATCGACTGGTTCAAGCCCTACACCAAGGTCAAGAATACGTCCTTTACCGGCAAGGTCTCGATCAAATGGTTCGAGGATGGCGTCACCAACGTCTCTTATAATTGCATCGACCGGCATTTGAAGAAGCATGGGGACCGCGTCGCTTTCATCTGGGAAGGCGACAATCCCTACATCGACAAGAAGGTCACCTATAACGAGCTTTACGAGCAGGTCTGCCGGTTGGCGAATGTGCTCAAGAAGCACGGCGTCAAGAAGGGCGATCGCGTCACCATCTACATGCCGATGATCCCCGAGGCAGCCTATGCGATGCTCGCCTGCGCCCGCATCGGCGCGGTTCACTCGGTCGTTTTCGGCGGCTTCTCGCCCGAAGCGCTTGCCGGCCGCATCGTCGATTGCGAATCGACCGTCGTCATCACCTGCGACGAAGGCGTTCGCGGCGGCAAATCGATTCCGCTCAAGGAAAACACCGATACGGCGATCAATATCGCCGCCAAGCAGAAGGTCGCGGTCAAGACCGTCATCGCCGTGCGCCGCACCGGCGGCAAGACCGGCTGGGAACCCGGCCGCGATTTCTGGTATCACGAGGAAATCGCCAAGGTGAAGGGCGATTGTCCGCCGGCGAAGATGAAGGCGGAAGATCCGCTCTTCATTCTCTATACGTCCGGCTCCACCGGCAAGCCGAAGGGCGTGCTGCATACGACCGCCGGCTATCTCGTCTATGCGGCGATGACGCACGAATATACGTTCGACTATCACCCCGGCGATATCTACTGGTGCACGGCCGATGTCGGCTGGGTGACCGGCCACTCCTATATCGTCTACGGGCCGCTCGCCAATGCCGCGACGTCGCTGATGTTCGAAGGCGTGCCGAACTATCCGGACCAGGGCCGATTCTGGGACGTCATCGACAAGCACAAGGTCAATATCTTCTACACCGCCCCGACGGCGATCCGCTCGCTGATGGGCGCCGGCGATCACTTCGTCAAGCGCGCCTCGCGCTCCAGCCTGCGCCTGCTCGGCACGGTCGGCGAACCCATCAATCCGGAAGCCTGGGAATGGTACTACAAGGTGGTCGGCGACAGCCGCTGCCCGATCGTCGATACCTGGTGGCAGACGGAAACCGGCGGTCACATGATCACGCCGCTTCCCGGCGCAACCGATCTCAAGCCCGGCTCCGCCACCCTGCCCTTCTTCGGCGTGCAGCCGCAGCTGGTCGACAACGAGGGTAACCTGCTGGAAGGTGCCGCCGACGGCAATCTGGTGATCGCCGACAGCTGGCCCGGCCAGATGCGCACGGTCTATGGCGACCACGAGCGCTTCATCCAGACCTACTTCTCCACCTACAAGGGCAAGTATTTCACCGGTGACGGCTGCCGCCGCGACGAGGACGGCTATTACTGGATCACCGGCCGCGTCGACGATGTGCTCAACGTCTCGGGCCATCGCTTGGGCACGGCGGAAGTGGAATCGGCGCTGGTGTCGCACAAACATGTGTCGGAAGCGGCCGTGGTCGGCTATCCGCACTCGATCAAGGGTCAGGGCATCTATTGCTACGTGACGCTGATGGTCGGCCTCGAAGGCTCGGATGCGCTGCGTCAGGAGCTGGTGAAGCATGTGCGGACCGAAATCGGCCCGATCGCCTCACCAGACAAGATCCAGTTCACCCCCGGCCTGCCGAAAACCCGCTCGGGCAAGATCATGCGCCGTATCCTGCGCAAGATCGCCGAGGACGATTTCGGCGCGCTTGGCGATACCTCGACGCTCGCCGATCCGGCCGTGGTCGACGATCTGATCGCCAACCGGCAGAACAAGGCGGATGCGGCCTGATGTTTCAAGGCGCCGTACGATCGGTACGGCGCCTTTTCAAATGAACTTCGGAAGTTCGAGCGCTTATCACTTCTTCTGGACTGTGCATCCAAGATGCGTTTGGCATCAGATACCTCAGCCGTTACCGTTAGTTAAATCCTAAAAATCGATCGCCCGGCCATTGATCTCCCAGTCGCCGAAGCGGGCGGGGTCGGCGCCGCCGCGGCCGCCGATTTCGGGGGGGAGTTCGGCTTGAGCCTGCGCCTGGCGGCGCTCCTCGGCTTCGGCCAGCGCGCGCTTTGCTGCGGGCGAGAGCGGCTTGCGCGTGGTATCGCCGGCTTCGGTGTCGATTTTATTGTCGTTATCTGCGGTTTGCATGGTCTCGCACGACCTCCGAAATATTGAAATGAAGGGAGGAATAGCCAAATCATAATGCGTCCGGCTGCAAAGAAAAAGGTTTGGACGACAGATGAGTTGGAGACCCGTCGATGAATCTCATGCGTACCGCCATGCTGCTTGCCTTCATGACTGCCCTGTTCATGGGCGTCGGCTATCTGATCGGCGGTCAATCCGGCATGTTGATCGCATTTGTCGTCGCCGCGGGCATGAATTTCTTTTCCTACTGGAATTCCGACCGCATGGTGCTCTCCACCTATAATGCGCAGGAGGTGGACGAGCGCAGCGCGCCGGAATTCTACCGGATCGTCCGCGATCTCGCCCGCAATGCCGGCCTGCCGATGCCGAAGGTCTACCTCTACGACAGCCCGCAGCCGAATGCCTTCGCCACCGGCCGCAATCCGGAAAACGCCGCCGTTGCCGCTTCCACCGGTCTTCTGCACGCGCTGACACCGGACGAAGTGGCCGGCGTGATGGCGCATGAGCTTGCGCATGTGCAGAACCGCGACACGCTGACCATGACGATCACGGCGACGCTTGCCGGCGCCATTTCCATGCTCGGCAATTTCGCCTTCTTCTTCGGCGGCCGCCGCGACAACAACAATCCGCTCGGTATGATCGGCGTTCTGTTGGCGATGATCGTCGCCCCTCTGGCCGCAATGCTGGTGCAGATGGCGATCAGCCGCACGCGCGAATATTCAGCCGACCGTCGCGGCGCCGAGATTTGCGGCAATCCGCTGTCGCTCGCCTCCGCACTCGGCAAGATTGCCCGTGGCGCCGCGCATATTCCGAATGAGGAGGCCGAAGGCCATCCGGCGACGGCGCACATGTTCATCATCAATCCGCTCTCGGGCGAGCGCATGGACAACCTGTTTTCCACCCATCCGAACACGGAAAACCGTATCGCTGCGCTGCATGAAATGGCCCGTTACGGTGGCGGCAGTGCCTCGTCTGCGGCCCCATCTTCGGGCTTTGGCTCGACTGGACCGGTCTTGACTGCTAATCCGGAGCGAAAATCGCGCTCCGTGCCGAATACGGGTCGCGGTGGTTCGCAACCGCCGAAGGGACCCTGGTCTTGAGTTCTGACAATAAAAACAAAACGTTCAACAAGGATGGAAGACGATCGGGCAAAGGGTCGGCCGAGCCTCGGCCACATGATTCGGCGCCTTCGAAGCCCGGTTTTGCGGCGCGCGCCGCCGCGACGAAGATCCTGGCTGCGGTCATCGATCGCAAGACGCCGCTCGACGGCATGCTGGATGCGGAAGGCGGCAACCCTGCCTATAGGGCGCTGAGCGAAAGCGACCGCGCGCTGGTGCGCGCCATCCTCAACAGCGCGCTTCGGCACTTGCCGCGCATCGAGGCGGCGATATCGTCGCTGCTCGATTCGCCTTTGCCCGAAGGCGCTCGGGCGCTGCATCATGTTCTTGTCGTCGGTGCCGCGCAGATACTCTACCTCGATGTGCCGGATCATTCCGCCGTCGACCTTGCCGTCGAGCAGGCCAACCGCGATCCCCGCAACCGCCGCTTTGCCAAGCTGGTCAACGCCATTCTGCGACGTATCGGCCGTGAGAAGCAGGCAATTCTGGAGCAGGTCGCGGGTGTGCCCGCCATGCCGGCCTGGTTTCTTTCCCGCCTGGAATTCGCCTATGGCGCGGAGACGGCAATCAAAATTTCGGACACGCAATTGGAGCCGGCCGCGATCGATCTCACGGTAAAATCCGATGCCGATGGGTGGGCGAAGCGCCTCAATGGAATTGTCCTGCCGACCGGTGGCGTGCGGCTTGCCTCCTTCGAAGGATCCATTCCTTCGCTTGAAGGCTTCGATGACGGCGAGTGGTGGGTGCAGGATGCGGCCGCGAGCATCCCGGCGAAATTGTTCGGCTCGCTTGCCGGCAAGCGGGTGGTCGATCTCTGCGCCGCGCCCGGCGGCAAGACGGCGCAGCTCGTCCTCGCCGGCGGCAAGGTCACGGCGCTCGACCAATCCGCCAATCGACTGAAAAGACTATCCACCAATCTCGCGCGTCTCGGTCTGGAGGCAGAGACCGTCGTGGCCGATATGAGCAAGTATCGACCCGAGGAACTCTTCGATGCCGCCCTTCTCGATGCCCCGTGCTCCTCGACGGGAACGACGCGCCGTCATCCCGACGTGCTGTGGACCAAGGGGCCGGAGGATATCGCCAAGCTTGCCGGCCTGCAGGAGCGCCTGCTTCGTCATGCCCTGACGCTGGTCAAGCCGGGTGGCCTGGTGGTGTTTTCCAATTGTTCGCTCGATCCCGAAGAGGGCGAGGATCTGGTCGCGCGCCTGCTCGCCGATACGGACAATGCCGAGCGCGTTCCGATCGCAGCGGCCGATTGGCCGGGCCTGGAAGCGGCGATTTCGCCGCTCGGCGCCTTCCGCACCACGCCGGACATGCTGCCGCTTTCCGATGGCTTTGCCTCGGGGCTCGACGGCTTCTTTGCCGTCGTACTTCGGCGTGCGCGTTAGCGGCATCCGGGTTTCTCACGCATCGAACGGTTAAAAACCTGCAAACATGTCCTTAATTGGTATATTTGTAACCTCTTTTTAACCACGGATAATGAGAGTAAGCAGAAGCAAATATGCAGATCTGCGGCAGGGTTTAGTGAGTTCATACATGCGGGAAGCATGGCGGCGGATGTCGCGCCGCGCGGCGTTGACGCGATTGCGTCTCACCCGCCACACGTTGCGTGTGCCGGAACGCCTGATCGTGGCGCCGACCGATCTGCGCAGCGTCGATCCCTTTTTCGTCGAAGAGCTTCTGAACGGGCGCATCCTGCTTGCCGGACGTGTTCTGGAAACGCAGGGGGCATCGCCCTTTTCGCTGGAATTGCCGTCGCTGGCCTTTGCCGCCAAGCTGCATAACTTTCGCTGGCTGCGGCATTTGCGGGCGGAAAAGAGCGACCAGGCTTCGGCCATGGCGCGCGCGATCCTCACCGACTGGATTGCGGTTCACGGCCGCCGGCTGCACGGTCTCGCCTGGTCGCCTGACATAGCGGCGCAACGGCTGATCGCGCTGCTGTCGCATTCGCCGGTGCTCCTGCATGGCACGGACAGCGGATTCTATCGCCGCTTCATGCGGATGCTCGTCTTCCATGTGCGTTTTCTGCGGCGGATGGCGGCATCGGCACCCGACGGCATCACCCGTTTTCGCGTGCGCATCGCGCTTGCCATGTCGTCGGTCGCCATGCCGAGCAGCGCGTTGACGCTGAAGCGGGCCGGCCAGGCGCTCGACCGCGAGATCGACCGGCAGATCCTGCAGGATGGCGGCCATATCTCCCGCAATCCGCGCGCATCGCTGGAGCTGCTGCTCGACCTGCTGCCGCTGCGCCAGACCTACGTCAATCTCGGCCATGACGTGCCGGTGCGGCTCATTCCCGGCATCGACCGCATGTATCCGGCGCTGCGCTTCTTCCGCCATCAGGACGGCGATCTGGCGCTGTTCAATGGCGCGACGTCGACGCTTGCCAACGAGCTGATGTCGGTGCTGCGCTATGACGAGACTGCGGGGCAGGCATTCAAGGCGCTGCCGCACACCCGATATCACCGGCTGGCGGCCGGCCAGGCCGTCGTCATCATGGATGTCGGGGCTGCCGCGTCCACCGATCTCAGCCGCACGGCGCATGCCGGCTGCCTCTCCTTCGAGATGTCGTCGGGCAAAACGCGCTTCATCATCAATTCCGGCTCGCCCGAGTTCGCGGGCGACCGCTTCATACAGGCCGCGCGGGCGACCGCGGCGCATTCGACCGTTACGCTCAACGACACGTCGTCCTGTCAGTTTTCCAAGGCGAAATCGCTGGGGCCGATCATGGTCGGCGGGGTGAAGAAGATCATCGTGGAGCGTGCCGAGACCGAGGACGGCCGGGACTATGTCCGCGCGGCCCATGACGGCTATCTCCCTGCCTTCGGCTATGTCCATGAGCGCGAGCTGAGTCTCAACGCCAGCGGTACGATCGTCGCCGGCCGCGACCGGTTTTTGGTACCGGAAGGCAGGAAGCAGCCGCCCAGAGGCGAAGGCGTCGCCTCCGCGCGCTTTCACATCCACCCCTCCATCAGCCTGCTGCAGACCGAGACGGACGCCGCGCTGCTGATCGCGCCGGATGGGGAGACCTGGGTGTTCTCCTCGCCGGGCAACGAGGTGCTGGTGGCGGAAGATATATTCTTTGCCGATCCCTCGGGCATGCGCTCTTCCGATCAGCTCGAGATCGTTTTCCGGATCACCGAAAAGCCGGAAATCCGCTGGTTTTTATCCTATCGGCCATAGGCTAAGCGCGTCAGCTATGCTAACGGGGCGGCATTATCGTCCCGCGCCATTTCCGCCGGACATCTCGTCTCCTCATGCCAGAGCGGGTGCGCTCTGTTTTTTGTTATCGCGCAATTCCGGACGGAAAACCGCCGTATACCGGTCCTGGAATTGCTCTAGATCGGAGAAAGCCCATGGCCGTCGTTTCCAAGAAAATCCCTGCTCCTGACAAAGTGAAGGTGAAGACCGCGCTTCTGTCCGTTTCCGACAAGACCGGCATCGTCGAGCTGGCACGCGCCCTCAGCGCGCAGGGTGTGCGCCTCCTGTCGACCGGCGGCACGCACAAGACGATCGCCGCGGCCGGCCTTGCCGTGACCGACGTGTCGGAGGTGACGAATTTTCCGGAGATCATGGACGGTCGCGTCAAGACGCTGCATCCGAAGGTGCATGGCGGCCTGCTCGCCATCCGTGACGATGCCGAGCACCAGGCTGCGATGAAGGAGCACGGCATCGAGGGCATCGATCTCGTCGTCATCAATCTCTATCCCTTCGAGGACGTCCGCAAGGCAGGCGGCGATTATCCGACGACGGTGGAAAACATCGACATCGGCGGCCCGGCGATGATCCGCGCTTCGGCGAAGAACCACGCCTATGTGTCGATCCTGACCGATCCCGCCGACTATCCGGAACTGCTGGAGCAGCTTTCCGCCGATGCCGGCCAGACGGCCTATGCTTTCCGTCAGCGCATGGCCGCCAAGGCTTTCGCCCGCACCGCCGCCTATGACGCGATGATCTCCAACTGGTTTGCCGAGGCGCTCGATATCGCCACGCCGCGCCACCGCGTCATCGGCGGGGTTTTGCGCGAGGAAATGCGCTACGGCGAAAACCCGCACCAGAAGGCCGCCTTCTACGTGACAGGCGAAAACCGCCCCGGCGTTTCCACGGCGACGCTGCTGCAGGGCAAGCAGCTTTCCTACAACAACATCAACGACACCGACGCGGCCTATGAGCTCGTTGCCGAGTTCCTGCCGGAAAAGGGGCCGGCCTGCGCGATCATCAAGCACGCCAATCCCTGTGGCGTTGCCACCGGCCCGAGCCTCGTAGAGGCCTACAAGCGGGCTCTTGCCTGCGATTCCACCTCGGCCTTCGGCGGCATCATCGCGCTGAACAGCCTGCTCGATGCTGCAACGGCCGAGGAGATCGTCAAGCTCTTCACCGAGGTCATCATCGCGCCCGAGGTCAGCGAGGAAGCCAAGGCGATCATCGCCCGCAAGCCGAACCTCCGCCTGCTCTCGGTCGGCGCCCTGCCCGATCCGCGCGCGCCCGGCCTGACCGCGAAGACCGTCTCCGGCGGCCTGCTGGTGCAGAACCGCGACAACGCACTGGTCGAAGACATGGAGCTCAAGGTCGTCACCAAGCGCGCGCCGACGGCACAGGAGCTGGAGGACATGAAGTTCGCCTTCCGCGTCGCCAAGCATGTGAAGTCGAACGCCGTCGTCTACGCCAAGGATGGCCAGACGGCTGGCATCGGCGCGGGCCAGATGAGCCGCGTCGATTCTGCCCGCATCGCTGCCATCAAGGCCGAGGAAGCCGCCAAGGCCATGGGGCTTGCCGAGCCGCTGACGCGGGGTTCAGCCGTTGCCTCCGAAGCCTTCCTGCCGTTTGCCGACGGCCTGCTGTCGGCGATCGCCGCCGGCGCCACTGCCGTCATCCAGCCGGGCGGCTCCATGCGCGACCAGGAAGTCATCGACGCCGCGAACGAGCACGATGTCGCGATGGTCTTCACCGGCATTCGCCACTTCCGCCATTGATGACTTTGCCCTCGCCCCATCGGGGAGAGGGTGGCGCAACAGCGCCGGGTGAGGGGGCATTACCGGGAGTCTGCATATCGTTCGCAACGAGATAGGTTGGTCCGAATGCGCGGCGCGCGCCCCTCATCCGCCCTTTGGGCACCTTCTCCCCGCTGGGGAGAAGGAGATGAGCATATCCCTACGAAGATAAGGAGATATCCCTACCTCGTCTTGTCGGCCGGATAGGGTGTGGGCAGCAGAAGCAGCAGGCCGCCGGCCAGAAAGATGACGAGCGTCGCCATGCCGAGGCGGGCCGAGCCGCTCCAATAAGTCACCAGCGAGAAGAACAGCGTCGCCATGAAACTGGTGGCGCGGCCTGACAGTGCATAGATGCCGAAGTAGCGTCCCGCTTCCGAGAGGCTGACGCTGCGGGCGAGATAGGAGCGCGAGGAAGCCTGCACCGGCCCGAAAGCGATGCCGATCAGCAGGCCATAGCCGATATAGGCTTTTTCCGCCGCCGTGCCGAACAGGCCACCGGAACTGACCGTCGAGAGCGGAACCAGGCCGAAGAGCGTGAAGCCGGGGCCTGTGGAGATAATACCGAAAGTGGCAACCAGCAGCAGTGTCAGGCTGATGACGACAGTCGTTTTCGAGCCTAGCCAGCGGTCGACATAGCCGGCGGCAAAGCAGCCGAAAATGGCGATGACGTTGAGGATGATGCCATAAATGCCGATCTCGATCGTCGCCCAGCCGAACATGCCGGCTGCGAAGGTGCCGCCAAGGATCAGCAGTCCGTTGACGCCATCCTGATAGATCATGCGGGCGATGAGGAAGAAGCTGATACCACGCCGGCGCTTCAGCTCTCGAAGGGTCGACGAGAGTTCACGCAGGCCGGAGCGAACTGCGGCGCGCAGCGGCAGGCCGCGCGCGGCATCTGGCGTGAAGAGGAACATCGGCAGAATGAAGAGGAAGTACCAGACGGCGGAAATCGGCCCGGTGATGCGCGCATCCTCGCCGAGCGCCGCGTCGAGGCCGAAGAGCGGCGTCAGGCCGAGGATGGTCCTGCCGGTCTGCGGATTGCCGGCGAGCAGCGCCACGACGGTGATGAGGACGATCATCCCGCCGAGATAGCCGAGTCCCCAGGCGGTGTTCGACAGCCTGCCGACATCGTCCTTGCCCACCAGTCTCGGCATCATCGAATCGTTGAAGACAATGGAGAACTCTGCGGAGATCGACGCGAGGATCATGAAGATCACCGGATAGATGACCGGCGATCCCGGTGCCGCGCCCCAGAGGCAGAAGAGGCTGGCGATCTTGATAACGGCGAAGAAGGCGATCCATGGCTTGCGGGCGCCGGATTGATCGGCGATCGAGCCTAGCACCGGGGAGAGGATGGCGATGATCACCGAGGAGATCGTCGCCATGTTGCTCCAGGTCGTCTGGGCGGAGACGGGATCTGCCGTCAGCCGTGCGACGAAATAGGGGCCGAAAATGAAGGTGGTGACGACGGTGAAGAACGGTTGCGCCGCCCAATCGAAGAACATCCAGCCCCAGATGCCTCGTGCCGGCACTTTGGCCGGCACGTCATTGTCAATGTCAGTCACCACCAGATCCAGCCCCTGATTCCCCTGGCCTTTGCCGGGTCGGGGCGGACTGTGTCACCTTGCCCGGCCGTTCGCAAGATCGCTGAGCAGGCCTGCGGCGACGGTGATGCGGGCGAGATTCGGATCGCCGCTTTCACTGAGGCCGCCAAGCTCCTCGGCGATGCGATTGATGCGGATGCGGTCCTCCGCATGCCACGCCTGAACCGGCTGTTTGTCCTTCGGGTGGTTGGACAGCGCGGAGATGACGATATCGCGGCGCGCGCCGGCGATCTGGTCGAGGCTGCGCGCCAGGGCGAGGCTCTCGTAGTGGTCGCCGGTGACGATCCTGCTGCCGGCCAGCAGCAGGCGGCCGACGCGGAAGGTCTGCGAGACAGTGAAGTAGCTTTCCGCCGCCCGGTTCAGCGTATCGCCGGTGCGTTCGGCGATCTGCATGATCTCCGGCACGAGGACGAGCGCGTAGATGGTGGCGATCTCCGAAGCCAGTTTTTCCGGCAGGCCGGCGGCCTGGTATTCCGTCTCGCGGACGGCGATCTCGGCTGCGAAATCGGCCGGGATATGGCTGAGGAAGACAGGCCGCAGCTTCTTGAGGGCCGCGCGAAGCCGGCTAACGGTTTCCTCGATGCCACCTTTGACCGCGCCCGTCTTCAACAGGAGCCGCGTCAGTACGGTATAGACTTCGGTAATCTCGCCGTAGACGCGGTTCTGCATCTGGCCGCCGACCTTGCCATCCAGCGCGTCGGTTTCGTTCCAGAGCCGGTCGAGATCGAAGCCGTCGCGGGCGATCACGGCCGCCTTGACCACTTCGGCAGCCGATGCGGCCGTCGCGTCCATCATGCTGACCGCAAATCCGGGGCCGCCACGGTTGATCGCTTCATTGGCAAGCGCCGTGCCGATGATCTCGCGGCGCAGCCGATGGGTTTCGATATCGACGGCGTTCGAGCGCTGCATCTTGGCCGGGAAATAGCGGCTGAGCGTGGCAGCGAAGTAGGGATCGTCAGGCAGGTCGCTCGCGACAAGCGCGTCGAAGAGGACGATCTTGGCATAGGAGAGCAGTATGCCGATTTCGGCGCGGGTGAGCGGGCGGCCGTTGGCGTAACGCTCGGCGAAGGTCTGGTCGTCAGGCAGGGTTTCAACCTTGCGGTTGAGCTGCTTGGCCGCTTCCAGCACGCTCATGAAGCGGCTGAGTTCCAGGCCGTTGCCGGTGCCCTTGCGCTCCGTCAGCGAGATCGCCAGGGATTGCAGGTAGTTGTTGCGCAATACGAGGACTGCGACTTCGTCGGTCATGGAGGCAAGCAGCGTGTCGCGCTTGGCGCGCGTCAGGCGATCGTCATGCATGGCGTTGGCAAGCGCGATCTTGATGTTGACTTCGACGTCCGAGGTGTTGACGCCGGCGGAGTTGTCGATGGCGTCGGAGTTGCAGCGCCCGCCCTTGAGGCCATAGGCGATGCGGCCCTTCTGGGTGACGCCGAGATTGGCGCCCTCGCCGATCACCTTGGCGCGAACCTCCTCAGCCGAAATGCGGATCGGATCGTTGGCGCGGTCGCCGACCTCCGAATCCGTTTCGGCCGGTGCCTTGACATAGGTGCCGATGCCGCCGAACCACAGCAAGTCCACCGGCGCCCTGAGGATCGCCGTCATGATCTCGAAGGGCGTGGCGACCGATTTGTCGATGCCGATGGCGGCAACCGCTTCCGGCGTCAGCGTGACCGACTTTGCCGAGCGGGAAATGACCATCGCGCCTTTCGACAGAACGGATTTGTTGAAATCCTGCCAGCTTGAGCGAGGCAGGTCGAACAGGCGCTGGCGTTCGGCAAGCGTCTTTTCCATGTTCGGATCGGGATCGATGACGATGTCGCGGTGGTCGAAGGCAGCCACGAGGCGAATCTTGGGCGACAGCAGCATGCCGTTGCCGAAGACGTCGCCCGACATGTCGCCGACGCCGACGACGCTGAAGGGCGTCGTCTGGATGTCGATGTCCATCTCGCGGAAGTGGCGCTTCACGGTTTCCCAGGCGCCGCGGGCGGTGATGCCCATCTTCTTGTGGTCGTAGCCGGCCGAGCCGCCGGAGGCGAAAGCGTCGTCCAGCCAGAAGCCGGCTTCCTGCGCCAATGCGTTGGCGGTGTCGGAGAAGGTGGCCGTGCCCTTGTCGGCGGCGACGACGAAATAGGGGTCGTCGCCATCGAGCCGCACGGTATCGGCGGGCGGAATGATATCGGCGCCGGAGATGTTGTCGGTGATCGACAGCAGCGTGCGGATATAGGTCTTGTAGGCCTCGCGGCCGGCATTGAAGATCTCGTCGCGGCTGCCGCCGACGGGGAGCTTCTTCGGATAGAAGCCGCCCTTGGCGCCGACGGGCACGATGACGGCGTTCTTGACCTGTTGCGCCTTTACCAGGCCCAGCACTTCGGTGCGATAGTCCTCGGCACGGTCGGACCAGCGCAGGCCGCCGCGCGCCACCTTGCCGAAGCGCAGGTGCACGCCTTCCACTTCGACGCCGTAGACGAAGATTTCGCGGAAGGGCCGCGGCTCGGGCAAGCCGTCGAGAAGCTTCGGATCAAGCTTGAAGGCCAGCATCGCCTTCGGCGTGCCGTCGGCGTTCTTCTGGAAGTAGTTGGTGCGCAGCGTCGCGTCGATGGCGTTGACATAGCGGCGCAGAATGCGGTCGTCGTCGAGGCTCGGAACGTCGGCGAGCTCGGTTTCGATGGCGGTATGCAGCTCGGAGAGCTTTTTCGTGCGGTTCTTGTCGCTGAGCTTGGGATCGAGCGTGTCGTGGAACAGGCGGAAGAGCGAGCCGGCAATGTGCGGATATTTGTCCAGCGTCGACGAGATATAATCCTGCGAATAGGCAATGCCCGCCTGCCGCAGATAGCGGGAATAGGCGCGCAATACGTTGGTTTCGCGGGCGGAGAGATCGGCAGAGACGATCAGCCTGTTGAAGGCGTCGTTGTCGATCGTGCCGCCGAAGGCGGCGAGGAAAGCTTCTTCCAGTGCCGCGCCATGGCGGGCAAGATCGATCGTCAGGCCGTTGCGGGCCTCAAGCTCCATGTCGTGAAGCACGACATGGCCGGTCGAGCCGTCCCTGGCGGTGACATAGATATCGAAGGTGCGTTCGCTGATGACGTTGAAGCCGAGATTTTCGAGCAGCGGCACGCGACGCGACAGCGCCAGATTGCCTTGTCCATGGAAGATCTTCAGCGAAAGGATATCGCCTGCCTCGTCCTTGCGGACATAGAAGCCGATGCGGATCGGTTCCGCCCCGGCGGTCGCGGTCATGTCGGCGAGATCGGCGAAAGCGTCTTCCGGCGAGAAGGCTTCCTGAAAAGCCTGGCTGACGGAGATGCTTGGCGCCTTCGGGCCGGCCAGCGTGACGAAGCGTTCGTCCCAGCGGGCGGTGATGGCGCGGATGGCCTCTTCCAGCTTGGCCTGGGGAACATTTGGCGTCTTGTCGGCGCTGCGGCCGATGATGAAGTGCACGCGGGCAACGCCGCCTTCCGGGAAGGCCGGATAATAGGCGGAGACGCGGCCGTCATAGACGGTCTTCAGGTAGTTGCCGATCTTCTCGCGGACGACGGAGTCGTATTCCTCGCGCGGGACATAGACGATGACGGAGACGAAGCGGTCGAAATGGTCGATGCGCGGCAGGGCGCGCACGCGCGGCCGGTCGGTCAGATCGTTGATCTGTTCGGCAAAGCTTGCCAGCAGCGAGGTGTCGATCTGGAAGAGGTCGTCGCGGGGATAGGATTCCAGCGTATTGTCGAGCATACGGCCGGAGTGGCTGGTCGGATCGAAGCCGAAATGATCCTTGACCTTCTGCACCTTCGAGCGCAGCAGCGGAACCTCGGCGGCGGCACTGGTATAGGCGGTGGAGGTGAAGAGACCGACGATGCGCAGCTCGCCGGTGACGTTGCCATCCGTGTCGAAGCGCTTGACGCCGACATAATCCATATAGGCGCGGCGATGGACGATCGACTTGACGTTGGCCTTGGTGACGATCAGGAAATCCGGGCCATCGAGGAAGGCGAGGATTTCCGGCGTCGTGGTGACGGCATCCCTGCCCTGGCGCAGCACGCGGACGTCCGGATTGGAGAGGATACCGAGGCCGGTGCCGCGATCACGCTCGACCTTGGCGTTGGCGCCCTTGCCGGAATAGACGTATTCGCGCATGCCGAGGAAGGTGAAATTGCCGTCGCGCAGCCAGGCAAGGAAGGCGAGCGCTTCGTCGCGATCGTTCTTGCGGCGGCCGGCGGCCTCGTAGGTGGAAAGCTCTGAAATGACGGTATCGAGGCGCGACAGCATCGGTTTCCAGTCGGAAACGGTGAGATGCGTCTGATCGAGCACGGCCTGTATCCGCTTGGCCAGATCCGTCGCCTGCGCCGCCGTCAACGGCGAGAGATGAAGCTGGATATGACTGACACGGTGGGCAGGATCGCTCGGGTGGTCGGCGGAATAGAGGCTCGGCTGCTTGCCGTCTTCGATGACCAGGATCGGATGCACGGCCATGTAGAGGTCGCGATAGCTGCTGGTCACCTCGCCCATGACCGATTCGTACAGGAAGGGCATGTTGTGGTCGGTGATCGAAAGGATCGAGACGGCAACGCCATCAGGCTCGATGTTGGCGACCTGCTCGATGCTGACGCGCGGAGACGTGCGGCCCCAGGCTGCCAGTTCCTTGGCCGCGTGCGTCGCGGCAAGGGCCAGCATTTCCGGGCTGTAAAGCTCCATATCGTCGTTGCTAGCCCGGCCGAACAGGATTTCGGGATCGAGGTGCGCCTCGCCCGTCGCCGCGGCTATCTTGCGTGCCGCTTCGATCTGTTTTTCCCGTTTCGGATTGGTTTTGGGCGCCATGGAATTCCTCCCGATTTTCGAATTTTGACCACAGTAGCAGAAGGTTTAGCGAAAAAACTGGCAAAAAGAATGCGAATTTGGTTGCTTTCGGACTGATTTTGCCTCGTTTTCTTAAAAAACTTGCCGGAATGCGCGATCCTGGCGAAAAGCGGATGGAATTGGCGGAATCAGTTCGTCAACAGAGGTTTTCATGACTCTGTGAAGTGCCGTTGACAGAATGGCGCGAAAGGGACCATCAACGGCGACATTGCAGTTTGAAGCCCTGAACTTGAAAGCAAAGCATCATGTCGCAAGTGTCGGCCGGCGCCGTTATCGTTATCTCCAGCCATGTCGTCAGAGGGTCGGTCGGCAATCGTGCTGCCGTCTTCGCGCTGGAAACGCTTGGCCATCCTGTCTGGGCGCTGCCGACCATCGTTCTGCCATGGCATCCGGGTCACGGCCGCTCGACGCGGCTGACCTTCAACGAGGCGGATTTCGACCACGCGATCGACGATCTCATCGCCGCGCCATGGCTCTCCGAGGTCAAGGCCGTGCTGTCGGGATATTTCGGCAACGCCGCACAGGCGCGTTCGGTCGCCCGGCTGGTGACGGCCTTGCGGGAGAAAAACCCCGACCTTCTCTATGCCTGCGATCCGGTGATCGGCGATGCCGGCGGCCTCTATGTGCCCGAAGCGACGGCGGAAGCGATCCGCGACCATCTCATCCCGCTGGCGTCGCTGGCGACGCCGAACCGCTATGAGCTTGCCTGGCTGGCCGGGGCGCCGCTCGAGGACAACAATGCCATCATGGAAGCGGCACTCGCCCTCGGGCCGTCGCGCATGTTGGTGACCTCGGCAGTGCCGATGATGGCCGGCGGCATCGGAAACCTCTACCTCAGCGGTCGAAACGCGTTGCTTGCCGAGCATCGCAGCATAGAAAATGCGCCAAATGGGCTTGGCGATCTGCTGTCGGCCGTGTTCCTGTCCCGGCTGCTGTCCGGCTTGGACGAGGAGCGGGCGCTGCAATTGACGACGGCCAGCGTCTATGAGGTGCTGGCAAGGGCGGTCAAGCGCGGCAGCGACGAGCTGACGCTGGCTGCGGATTCGTCAAGTCTGTCGACACCGATGGCGATGGTGCAGCTGCGGCACCTCGTTCATCCGGCGGAGCGGAAGAGATAGCGGTCGAGGTCGCCCAGAGCTTTTTGCAGTGCAATAGTTGCCATCGGCAGCGAGGCGCTGTAATTCAATCTGCATGGACAGCTTTCCCACCTCCCTTCTGAGCGGTTATCGCAACTTCATGAGCGGACGTTATGCGGACGAGCGCGAACGTTATCGCAGTCTGGCCGAGAGCGGTCAGAGCCCCTCGACCCTTGTGATTGCCTGTTGCGACTCCCGTGCGGCGCCGGAGATCATCTTCGATGCCGGCCCGGGAGAGCTCTTCGTCATCCGCAACGTCGCCAACATGGTGCCGCCTTACGAACCGGACGGCAATTTCCATGCGACGTCGGCGGCGCTGGAATTCGCGGTGCAGTCGTTGAAGGTCTCCGACATCGTGGTCATGGGCCATGGCCGTTGCGGCGGCATCCGCGCGGCGCTCGATCCCAATGCCGAGCCGCTCTCGCCGGGCGATTTCATCGGTCGGTGGATGGGCCTGCTGAAGCCGGCTGCCGAACAGATCCAGAGCAATGACATCATGACGCCTGTCGAGCGTCAGACGGCGCTGGAGCGCATATCGATCCGCAATTCGCTGAACAATCTGCGCAGCTTCCCGGAAATCAAGGCGCTTGAGGGAGAAGGCAAGTTGCAGCTGCATGGCGCATGGTTCGATATTTCGACCGGCGAGCTATGGATCATGGATCCGGCAACGCGCGATTTCATCCGCCCGGACGTATAGCGTTTCGGCTTTTTCGAAGCGCGTAGCCGCTCTTTTTAAGCGATTCCGGACGGAAAACCGCTGCACATTTTTCCTGGAGTTGCTCCAGGTGGAAACCAGATCAAACAAAAAGGCGCTGCAGACCTTTCGGTCGCAGCGCCTTTTTTGTTTATTATCCAGATTACTTGCCGTCGATCTGCTGGCCAATATAGGCGATTGCCTGCTGATAGACCTTTGCGTCGTTCCAGCCGGCGATGGCGGCGAAATTCGGCTCGCCCGGCTGATAGCCGGCGCCTGGCTGCCAGCCATGGCCACGCAGGAAGTTTGCCGTCGATGCCAGCGCGTCCGCGCGCGATCCCACAAGATCGACCCTGCCATCGCCATCTTCATCGATACCGAAGGCGACGACGTTCTTTGGCATGAATTGCGTCTGGCCGATTTCGCCATGGGCGGCGCCGCGAGCCGACGGGCTGAGATAGCCTTCGCCGACGAGCTTGAGGGCGGAATAGAGCTGCTCGGTGAAGAATGCGGAACGGCGGCAGTCATAAGCGAGGGTCGAAACCGCAGAAAGCGTGTGTTGGTCGCCCATGTAGCTGCCAAAGCCCGTTTCCATGCCCCAGATCGCGATGATCGGGCCTGGCGGAACGCCGAAACGCTTCTGAATCTTGGCAAACAGCGCCCCATTGGCCTGCTTCATGCTCCGGCCGCGACTGATGATGGTCTGGCCGCCACGCTTCTTCATGAATTCCTCGAAGGAAAGCTTGAAGCTCTTCTGGCCGCGGTCGGCGCGGATGGTCGGCTGGTTGTAGTGAACGTTGGCGAAGGCCCTGTCGAGGACGGAGGGGCTGACGCCCTGTCCCTGCGCTTCCCGCTTGAATTCCTGCACCCAGTTCTCGAAGCCGGCGGAAGTGTTGCCGCAAGATGCGGCATTTGCCGCAAGCGGCATCCCCAGCAGCAACCCGCCCGCCACGAGAGCTGCCATTCCAGACTTTGTGAAGCGCATTCAGTGTCCCCGAATTCTTACCGCGTTGCGAACGCGGTAACCGTTTTCAATGGCGCATAAACCCTTCCAAGCCAGGGATTCACGCGTGGTTCGTCGCTACCGGACCATGCCAGCATCCGACAGTCCTGTCATCATCACATTTTAGCAGTCGATGTTTTCGTTTCATGTGAAACATCGGCGCCCAAACATTCACAAAAGCCCCGCCTTTCGTTCGAAATGGCGAGGCTTCCATTCAATCCTGCATAGCTAATGAAGGTTTATAAACCGTAAATTGGTTTACGAACCCTTATGCAGCCTGCTTGCGCGGCTTGATCAGGCCACGGTTGACGAGCAGTTCGGCGATCTGGATGGCGTTGAGCGCTGCACCCTTGCGCAGGTTGTCGGAGACGACCCAGATGTTGAGGCCGTTTTCGACAGTTGCATCTTCGCGGATGCGCGAAATATAGGTCGCATCCTCGCCGGCGGATTCGTAAGGCGTGATGTAGCCGCCGTTTTCCTGCTTGTCGATCACGAGGCAGCCGGGTGCTTCGCGCAGAATGTCGCGGGCCTGATCGGCCGTGATCTCGTTTTCGAATTCGATGTTGACCGATTCCGAATGACCGATGAAGACGGGGACGCGGACAGCCGTGCAGGTGACCTTGATCTTCGGATCGAGCATCTTCTTGGTTTCGGCCAGCACCTTCCACTCTTCCTTCGTGTAGCCGTCTTCCATGAAGCTGTCGATGTGCGGAATGACGTTGAAGGCAATGCGCTTGGTGAACTTCTTCGATTCGATCGGATCGGCGACGAAGACGGCGCGGGTCTGGTTGAACAGCTCGTCCATGCCGTCCTTGCCGGCGCCGGAAACGGACTGGTAGGTCGAAACGACGACGCGCTTGATCTTGGCGAAGTCGTGCAGCGGCTTCAGCGCGACGACGAGCTGCGCGGTCGAGCAATTCGGGTTGGCGATGATGTTGCGCTTGGTGAACTGCGTGATGGCGTCCGGGTTGACTTCCGGCACGATCAGCGGCACGTCGGCGTCGTAGCGCCATGCGGACGAGTTGTCGATGACGACGCAGCCCTGGGCGCCGATCTTCGGCGAGAACTTCTTCGAGACTTCACCGCCGGCCGACATCAGGCAGATGTCGGTGTTGGAGAAATCGTAGTTTTCCAGGTTGGAAACCTTCAGCGTCCGGTCACCGAAGGAAACCTCGGTTCCCTGCGAGCGGGCCGATGCAAGCGCTACGACCTCATCGGCCGGAAAGCCACGTTCGGCGAGGATATTGAGCATTTCGCGGCCGACATTCCCGGTCGCGCCCGCTACTGCAACTTTGAAACCCATTTCTCAAGCTCTCTTTCTCTTCTCTCCTCTTTGGCGAGGGGGGAACCGCGGCCATGACGGCCGGTTCCTGTCCCCGACCGAGCCGGGGAGAGAGCGGCAGGCCAGAGACGTCAGACGGTTTTCGTCGTCGTTTTGGCCTTGGTTTTGGAAGAAACCGGAAAATAGACATCCCGCCCGGCATGGTCTGCCAAGTTACGGAGGCTATCGAATTGTTCGAAGCGAGCCATGGAAGTCTTCCTTTTCCGTCGCCGGTTCTAAGACGTTTTCCACAGGAGTCAAGGATTTCCTCGCCGGCATCGCTGCGGGAGCGAGGAAATCGGGAACATTGGAACCCGCCTTCACCCTGTCGTGTTCGAGGGCGCGCGGTTTCGAATGTCAGCGATTGGTCTTGCGCGTGATCTCGAACAGGAACCAGGTGCGGCGTTCGGTCTCGTCCAGCCAGTTTTCGAGAAGGCTGGCGGTGGCGATATCGCCATATTCGTCGCAGACGTCATGCACGGCGCGGATTTCGGCCGAGAGCTTGAGGTTGTCGTCCGCCAGTTCGGCAAGCATGTCCTGGGGATCGACATATTCGGCGTCGTTGTCGGGAATGCGCTGGAGCTTGGCGATCTGGCCGATCGACCGCAGCGTCGTTCCGCCGATCTTCCGGGCGCGCTCGGCCATGGGGTCGGTCATCGCGAAGATCTGGTCGCCCTGATCGTCGAGGAGCAGGTGATAGTCGCGGAAATGCGGCCCGCTCATGTGCCAGTGAAAATTCTTGGTCTTGAGATAGAGAGCAAAGACATCCGCCAGCAGCGCGTTCAATGCTGCCGAAATATCGCGTGTCGCCTCCTCGCTGAGATTGGTGCGAGTCCCCAATTTCGATTTGGTGTTGGCGGTGTTCATAAAGACGTCCTCCGTTTGTTGTTCACGACAGCGATCGCCGGCGGATAATGAAGGGAGTTCGATGACATTCGCTGTTGCGTGGGATCGCATTGAAAAAGGATGCATTTTGAAATTGCACGGCAGGGGCGCCGTTTGCGGGCATGTCGTCTGCGATGCTATGCGGAAAACCCGAACGTATCTACTAAATAGGAGAATGTGGCGGTTTGGCAATTGCTTGCCGACGCATCGATCCGGCTTGACGCCACGGCCGCCGAATGAGCCGCCCTCTTTGCAGGAGGGCGGCTTTGCTGGCGAGACGTTACTTGAGGCCGCCTCCGGCGTAGATGGTTTCACCCGTCAGCCAGGCGGCTTCCTGCGACGCGAGGAAGACGGCGATCGGGGCGATATCGGTCGGCTGGCCGAGGCGGCCGAGCGGTGTCTGCGAGACGAGATGCTTCTCAAAATCGCTGCCGATGACGCCTGCCGCAACGACACCCTCGGTCTCGACGCCGCCCGGCGCCAGGTTGTTGACCCGGATATTGCGCGGTCCGAGCTCCTTGGCGAGAATCTGGGTGATGGAGCTCACGGCAGCCTTGGTTGCCGTATAGACCGAGGCGGTCGGCAGGTTCATGCTGACGGCATTGGAGCCGATGTTGATCACATTGCCGCCCTCCGGGCCGAAATACTTGACGGCTTCCCGTGTGGTCAGCAACGTACCCAGGACGTTGATGTTGAATTCACGATGGAATTCTTCCTCGGTGAACTCCTCTATCGACGCGAATTGATAGACGCCGGCATTGTTAACGAGGATATCGACGCGGCCGAATGCCTGTTTGGTTTCGGCGAAGAGGCGGCTGACGTCTTCGGATTTCGAAACGTCGCCGTGGACGGCGAGCGCCTTGCCGCCCTTGGCGGTTATTTCCGCCACGACCCTGTCGGCACCTTCGCGGCTTGAGGCATAGTTGATGACGACGGCAGCACCCGCCTCGCCCATCGCCTTGGCTATCCCTGCACCGATTCCCTTGGATGCTCCGGTCACGATCGCGACCTTTCCTGCCAGTTTGCTCATGTCATTTTCCTTCGGAAATTGTTCGACAGTTTTACAATCATCAAATCATTTGGCGCATGCGACCCGAAAACCGATCCGCAACGTCAGTTTGATATTTAGATAATCATCTAATTGATACAAGAGGAGGAGAGGCCGAGGCCATGCGGAATCGTCAGATCCTGGAAAGTTCCGCCATATAGGCGTTCAGCGTATCGCGCCGCAGCACGAGGTTTGCGAACTTGCCTTCGCGCTGGATCTCGATCAGCCCGGCGTTCTCAAGTTCCTTGATGTGATGTGACATCGTCGCGGCACTGACGGCGTGGCACTCGTTCAGGGTGCTGCAGGGCAGAGGCTCGGTTCGCGTGCCGATTTCCTTCAGGATCTGGACGCGTCGCGGCTCGGCAAGGGCCCGGGAGATCAGTCCCATCTGCCTTTCGCTCAAACGTATCGGCTCGGTATCCATGGTTTTCATCGCAAAGGGAAACGAAATCGGGTTGACCGCCTTCGATCAACCTACGCTCAGAGATATATGAATGCTCGAGGTCGATGGCAACCTTTGCGATCGCGGCAGATGAGCTTGGATCAAGGCTTGCTGACTTTCAGCAGCGGCCATCTCGGTGTCGGCCAGCCGGCAGCATTGATGCGGAAGAGCAGGCCATAGCGGGAATAGACGATCGCCGTCATGAAGGAAAACCAGCCGCCAAGTGCCAGGCCGGCCATGACGTCGCTCGGATAGTGGGCGCCGACCATGACGCGCGTAACGGCGAGCCAAAGGGCGCATGCCGCGAAGATATAGCGATAGCGGGGGAACATGAAGGCAAGCGCCACGAACAGGGCGCCGATGGTGGTCGCGTGCCCGGACGGAAAGCTTTCGAAGCTGGCGCGGCCGTTGAAGGGCGAAAAGCCGAAAGGTCCCCAGTCCGCAAAATGCGTCGGCCGCGCGCGGCCGATGGCGCGCTTGAGAACATTGGCGAGAAGACCTGAAAACACGACGGTCGTCAGAAGATAGCCGCCGATCTGGCAGATACGCAGCGCCTGACAGCGGCAGCGTTGCGAATGGAGGAGCCTGCTGCCGGCCCATCCTTCGAAAAAGAGGAAGGCGCTGATGACGATGATCCACTCGGAATTGCCGAAGCCGGTCAGCATTTCGCCGATGAAGCGGATGGATGGCGAGAGGCTCTTGAGGGTTGCGCCGACGGGCCAATCGAACAGGAGGGCCGAGAGAAGAACGACGTTGGCCGTCAGGAAAAGGCAGATCTTCCAATGGCATGGCGCAAGTGTCGCATCGCTCCGCCGCCAACGCCTGTCGAGAGACGTCAAGATCGCCTGCATAACCCACCGCCCATTGTCGATTTCCAATCAAGGGGACGACTAGCAGGCTCCTGTAACAGTATTTTTAAGGCGATCTGCCGTCGACCGTCTCTTCGAGGCTTCCCGGCGCATCCCCGCGGCAATCAACAAAAACCCCGCGCTGCGTGGCAGGGCGGGGTCTTGTGTTTCACGTGAAATATATCAGGTGGCTTACGCGGACAGAGCCTTGAATTCGGCAAGGATGGCGTCGCCCATTTCGGCGGTGCCGACCTGGCGGCTGCCGGCCGACATGATGTCGCCGGTGCGGATGCCGCTGTCGAGGACGTTGGCGATCGCCTTTTCCAGCGCGTCGGCTTCGGCAACCAGGCCGAAGGAGTAGCGCAGGCACATGGCGAAGGAGGCGATCATGGCGATCGGGTTGGCGATGCCCTTGCCGGCGATATCGGGCGCCGAGCCATGTACCGGCTCGTAGAGCGCCTTGCGCTTGCCGGTCTTGGCGTCGGGCGCGCCGAGCGAAGCGGACGGCAGCATGCCGAGCGAACCGGTCAGCATGGCGGCGACGTCGGACAGCATGTCGCCGAACAGGTTGTCGGTGACGATGACGTCGAACTGCTTCGGCTGGCGCACGAGCTGCATGCCGCCGGCATCGGCGAGCATGTGCTCGAGCTGCACGTCGGAATATTTTTCCTTGTGCGTCGCGGTGACGACCTGATTCCAGAGGACGCCGGACTTCATGACGTTGCGCTTTTCCATCGAGCAGACGCGGTTGTTGCGGGTGCGCGCCAGCTCGAAGGCGACGCCGGCGATGCGCTCGATCTCGTAGGTGTCGTAAACCTGGGTGTCGATGCCGCGCTTCTGGCCGTTGCCGAGGTCGATGATTTCCTTCGGCTCGCCGAAATAGACGCCGCCGGTGAGCTCACGGATGATAAGGATATCGAGGCCGTCGACCAGTTCCGGCTTCAGCGAGGAGGCCGAGGCCAGCGCCGGATAGCAGATGGCCGGGCGCAGGTTGGCGAACAGCTGGAGGTCCTTGCGCAGGCGCAGCAGGCCGGCTTCCGGGCGCACTTCATAGGGAACGCTGTCCCACTTCGGGCCGCCGACGGCGCCGAAGAGCACGGCGTCGGCCGCAAGCGCCTTGCCCATGTCTGCCTCGGAGATGGCGGCGCCATGCGCATCATAGGCGCAGCCGCCGACAAGGCCTTCATCCGTGACGAAGCCGGCATTCTTGGCCTCGTTCATATAGGCGATGATCTTGCGAACTTCGCCCATGGCCTCGGGGCCGATGCCGTCGCCCGGCAGGAGGAAGAGATTGCGCACTGTCATGGGAAAGCCTCCGCGAAAGAAAAAGTTGCGGGGTTTTTAGACCTGCAAATGCGGCTTTTCAAGCGAGGAAGCGGCCGAAACGGTACGGTTTTCGGGCTTTTGAGAGCCTTACCCGCCCTCGTGGTTCGAGGCTACGCCCTCCGGGCTTCGCACCTCACCATGAGGGCGGAGACAGTACCGCGCCATAACCCGGCAAATTCATCCTTCGACGCGCTTATCCTTTGGCGAGGGGTGAAATGAGCTGAAATGCTGATGAGGAGATTAGCCCTCATCCTGAGGCGCGCAGCCAAAGGCGGAGCCTCGAAGGACGAGGGCGGGTGGTTTGCTTTGCCTTATATTTTACTCGGTGAGACCCAGCGAGGCGAGATAGGCGGCCGATGCCGGGATCTTCGACTTGTCCTTGATCTCGATGATCAGGCGCGGATTGCTGTCGAGCTTGGCAAGGGCGGCAAAGACGGCGCGCCAGTGGATGTTGCCCTCGCCGAGGCTCCAGTGGCGGTCGGCATAGCCGTCCGCGTCCTGCAGGTGGATATGCTGCAGGCGGTTGCCGGCGGCGTGGACGTAGTAGTCGACCGGCGGAGCGCCGGTGTAGCCATGGGCGTAATGGGCATGGCCGGTGTCGATGGAGACGGCGACGGCGGGCGAGTTGAAGCTGTCGGCGAGACCGACGCGGATATGGGGATCCTTGTCCTCGATATTCTCGATGACCATCGTCAGCCCGATGTCCTCGGCGCGCTTGACGGCATCTTTCAGCGTCAGATGCGTATATTCGATGATCTTCTCGCGCTCGCCCTTGTTGTTGTCGAGGTTGTTGTAGGACCACGACGTATAGGGGCTATGGATGACCATCTGCGTGGCGCCGATATTGGCGCAGACATCGAGCGCCTGCAGCAGGCGCCGGGTGACGACGGCGCGGACATCCGGGTCCTGCGAGGCGATGACGAAGCCCCAGAACGGGCCGTGAATGCCGAGGCGGCCCTGATGGCCGTCGAGCAGCTTGCGGGCGCGCTCGGCAAGCGGAGCCCAGTCGCCGTTCAGAACATCGGCTTCGACGAAGCTCTGCAGCTCCAGATCGCGCGGCTTTTCGAGCAGCCAGTTGCGATGGGTTTCGACGTCGTCAAGCGTCATGGCGGCGCCGACAATAGGAAGAGTTGTCATGGAGAGGCTCCATTGCGTGGAGAGGAATCAGGGCGGGAGGAGAGGCCGCAACGGCCTCGGCAGGCTTGTATGGACCTGCTTCTTGTCGATCATATTACAGCGGACAGGAAAGATAGTCCCTGATTTGTTTTCCGGGATCTGCATTCCCCAGTTCTTGAGCATGGCAGGTGCGGAATAATCCCTCTCCCTTTTTCGAGGAGGGCCATCGCATATGAGACGGGATCGCTGCCGCGTACCCCCTTCTCCCCGAGGGGAGAAGGTATATGCCGCATCGATCGGCGCCATATGCGACGGCCCTGCCGTCAAAACGGGAAGCGGAGGTCCTTATGTTTGCATGAAAAAGCCGGGCACAGGGCCCGGCTTCGAAACATGCGGTAATGGTAAGACCGATCAGGCGGCCCAGGGACGCGACGCGGCGTTCGACTTTTCGAAGTTGTCGATCGCGGAGGATTTTTCCAGCGTCAGGCCGATATCGTCCAGGCCGTTCAGCAGGCAATGGCGCTTGAACTCGTCGAGTTCGAACTTGAGCGAGCCGCCGTCCGGGCCGGTGATTTCGAGGTTTTCCAGATCGACCGACAGGATGGCGTTGGAGCCGCGCGAGGCATCGTCCATCAGCTTGTCGAGATCTTCCTGGCTGACCTTGATCGGCAGGATGCCGTTCTTGAAGCAGTTGTTGTAGAAGATGTCGGCGAAGCTGGTCGAGATGACGCAGCGGATGCCGAAGTCGAGCAGCGCCCAGGGAGCGTGTTCGCGCGAGGAGCCGCAGCCGAAATTGTCGCCGGCGACAAGGATCTTGGCGTTCTGATAGGCCGGCTTGTTCAGCACGAACTCTTCGTTCGGCGTGCCGTCTTCGTTGTAACGGGCTTCCGCGAAGAGCCCTTTGCCGAGACCTGTGCGCTTGATGGTCTTCAGATAATCCTTCGGGATAATCATGTCGGTGTCGACATTGACGACCGGGAGGGGTGCCGCGACACCGGTCAACTTCACGAACTTGTCCATGGGGTCCTGCCTTCATTCTCGTCTAAAGCACGAATTATCCTGCCAATAGAGCAAATCCGGCCCGAAATGAAGGAGAATCTTGGAAATGCTCTAAAACGCGGCGCTTTGGCCGCAGCCTGCCTTCCGGAACATGTCAGCCCTCGGGCAAACGCGTTCGGCAGCCGGCAACAGGCTGCCCTTGCCTGTGTTCGACCTCAGAGGTCGATGATCGTGCCGCGACCGTCGTTCCAGATGCGCATTTCGCGCTGGCCGTTCGTCTTCGCCTTGGCATGCACCGGTGCCGGCTTCATGCGGAGCGAAATCGCGCGGGCTGCCATGAGCACGGTCAGGATAGCGCCGACGGCAAGCGTGATCGAAACTGTAAACAACGCCATGGCGGCAAATACGGTGATGCCGGCAAGCGCGATGAACAGGGAACGGATATTCTGCATGGTCGAGACCTCTCTACTCATGGCAATGTGGTCCTCTCTCCTCCCCTCTGCAAGAGGAGCATGGCTTTTTGTTGACTTGCCTGGCGATTAAAAGCGCGGCAAAACGGCACAATGAGCCAATCTGCGAGCCAAACCTCCCCTTCCCGCCCCGCCCGCCTGCGCCGTTCGGTCTTGAGCGTTCCCGCTATCAACCGACGCGCGCTGGACAAGCTTTCGAGCCTCGATTGCGACGCCGTCATCTTCGATCTCGAGGATTCCGTTTCGCCGGAGAAGAAGGCCGAGGCGCGGGAGAATTTACGGGCTTTCTTTGCCGCTTCGCCCCTTCCCGGCAAGGAGCGGATCATCCGCATCAACGCGCTTTCCTCCAATTTCGGCGCCGACGATCTGGCGTTGGTCCTGGCGCTGGAGCCGGATGCGGTGCTTCTGCCCAAGGTGGACGAGCCGCAGGATGTCATGCTCGTCGGCGATAGGCTCGCCGAGGCCGATGCGCCGGAAAACCTGCGCATCTGGGCGATGATCGAGACGCCGCGCGGTATCCTGAATGCGGCTTCGATCGCCGAGGCCGGGCGCACGTCTGGCAGCCGGCTCGATTGCCTCGTCGTCGGCCTCAACGACCTCAGAAAGGAAACGGGGGTACTGCCGCAGCCGGGCCGCGCCTATCTCGTGCCCTGGCTGATGCAGGTGATACTGGCTGTCAGCGCCTATGGGCTCGAAGCCATCGACAGCGTTTTCAACGATTTCAAGGATGCGGAGGCGTTCGAAGCGGAATGCGGCCAGGGCCGCAGCATGGGCTTTGCCGGCAAGATGCTGATCCATCCGAGCCAGATCGAGGCTGCCAACCGGCATTTCGGTCCGGATGCGGCAGCCGTTGCCGAGGCTGAAGCCATCATCGCCGCCTTCGCCGAACCGGGTGCCGCCGCTCTCAATGTCGTGAATATCGGTGGGCGGATGGTGGAGCGGCTGCACCTTGTCCAGGCGGAAAGACTCGTCCATAAAGCTCGCCTGATCGCGCAGCGCTCCATCGCCCTTCGACAGGCTCAGGATGAAGGCTGATATGTTACGAAAGATGTCTTGATGAAACTCTACCGCTTTCTCACCGGACCCGATGACGCATCCTTCTGCCACAAGGTATCCGCTGCGTTGAACAAGGGCTGGGAGCTGTCGGGCTCGCCGACCTATGCCTTCAATGCTGCGAGCGGTCAGATGCAGTGCGGCCAGGCCGTCGTCAAGGAAGTCGCCGGCAAGGATTACGATCCGGATATGAAGCTTTCAGAGCAGTAAGCTGGGCTTAATCGCCTTATAAAAGGTTTTATGCCTCTCCCTGACCGTCTTGCGGTCAGGGCATGCCGTCAGCGATCCGTCGCTTCCTCGGCGCTTTCCTCGATGCGCTCCATGTCCTCGTCGCTCAGGCCGAAATGGTGGCCGATCTCGTGGATCAGGACATGGGTGATGATGTCGCCCAAGGTTTCGTCGTTCTCAGCCCAGTAATCGATGATCGGCCGGCGATAGAGGCGGATCTTGTTCGGCATGTCGCCGGTCTGGGCGGTGAAGCGTTCCGATATGCCACGGCCCTCGAAAAGGCCGAGCAGGTCGAAGGGAGTTTCCAGCGCCATATCCTCGAATACGTCGTCATCGGGAAAATCCTCGATGAGGATGATGAGGTTGCCGGTGAGCGAGCGGAATTCATCCGGCAGGTGGCTGTAGGCCTCCATTGCCAGAGATTCGAATGTGCTGATTGAGGGCGCGTGGCGATCCCGCCAATCCTCGCTCTGGTCAATGCGAGCCATGAATGCTTCCTTCCTTGGCTGGTCATATAGAGACTTTGCGCCGCTTTTACGAGAGCGGATTAGAGCATGATGCCGAAAAGTATTTGAGCGGTTTTCGGACGAGATCATGCTCTACCCGTTTGATTTTAGAGCGGATTCAGATTTCCGGTCGCATGGGCTCAAAATCGCCCGACTCCAGGCACAGGAATATTTTCTCATAAAATGGTGTTGACTCTTTTCCCGACCTCTGGAATCCATAAGAACATAACAGGAACATTATTGATCTGGAGCTAACGTCATGGCTGAGGCCGCCGTGGCGCGGGAAACGCTTTTTGCCCTGCGTGAAACCATTGCCCGACTGGAAGGCAGGCCGCTACCGGCACTGGCCGCGTCGGCGCGTGAAGCGCTTGCGGAGAAGCAGGCGCCTGCGCCGGTAGATGCTGCCCAGCCATTGCTTGCGACCGGGGTCGAGGATCTCGATGGGGCGATGCAGGGCGGTATTCCTCTCGACGCCCTCACGGAAATCCGCTCGCTCGGCCTGCGCGATGCGGCGGTGGCGAGCGGCTTTGTCCTTGCGCTTGCCGCGCAGCTTCATGCGCAGGCTTCGGGTACGGATACGGCCCCGTCTCCGATCCTGTGGATCGGCGATACGGTCGCCACGATGGAGGCGGGCCTGCCCTATGCCATCGGCATCCGGGATTTCGGGCTGGAGCCGGCGGCCTTTCTGCAGGCGTCGCCGCGCAAGCTGGAGGACGCGCTCTGGGTGGCGGAAGCCGCACTTGGCAGTGCTGCCTTTGCTGTCGTCATTCTGGAGGTGCGCGGCAATCCGGCCCGTTTCGGCCTGACCGAAAGCCGGCGGCTGGCGCTCAGGGCCAAGGCGGCGGGGCGGCCCTTGTTTCTCTTGCGGCAGGGAGGCGAGGAGGAAGCGAGCAGCGCCCTCTTCCGCTTTTCCGTCGAACCCGCGCCAGCACAGGCGCGGCCCCTGCCGGATGGATCGGTGCTTGGCGGCAGCATCGGTCATCCGGCCTTTCGTCTGACCTTGGAAAAGAGCCGAAACCCGGCGCCTCTTTCCATAACCCTGGAGTGGAATGCCCATGACCGCCGCTTTGCCCCTATCCTCGACACTCAATGCCCTGCCTTTCCCGGCGAACACGCAGCGCATTCTGGCGCTGACCTTCCCGCATCTGCCGACCGACCGGATCGCGCGCAAGCGCTGGGGTCTGTCCTGGCGTTCGGCAGGCAGGCTTGAAGCGCCGCCGCTGGCCTGTGCCGGCAAGCTCAACAACACCATGCGTCTGACCGCACTCAACGAGCGTGCGGAGAGGATCGGCTTGAAGCAGGGGCAGGGCGTCGCCGAGGCGAAGGCGATCTGCCCCGATCTCGATGTCGTCGAGGAAGACCTCGCCGCGGACCGCAAGCTGCTGGAGGCGATCGCCGACTGGTGCGACCGCTATACGCCGCTGGTGGCGATCGACGGCAAGGACGGCCTGTTTCTCGACATTACCGGCTGCGCCCATCTCTTCGGCGGCGAGGAGGCGCTGCTCGAGGATATATTGATCCGGATTTCCCGGCTGGGGCTCGACGTGCGCGGCGCCATTTCCTCCGCGCCCGGCCTCTCCTGGGCGGTCGCCCGCTTCGAGGAGAGCCGCATCGTTCCCCCCGAAGCCATGGAAGAGGCGCTGGCGCCGCTGCCCGTGGCGTCGCTGAGGCTCGGCGAGGAGACGATTGCCGCGTTGCAGAAGCTGGGACTGAAGCAGGTGGGCGATCTTCTGGCCGCGCCGCGGGCGCCGCTTGCCCGCAGGTTCGGCGCGCCGCTGCTGTTGCGGCTCGATCAGGCTGTCGGCTTGGTCGAAGAGCCGATCTCGCCGCGCCGGCCGGTCGCGCAGTTGTCGGCCGAGCGCCGGCTTGCCGAACCGGTGCAGGCGGAAGACGATATTCTGCAGATTGCCCGCCAGCTTGCCGAAACCCTGAAACCGGGGCTGGAGGCACGCGGCGTCGGCGGCCGCACCTTCGAGCTTCTGCTCTTCCGGGTGGATGGTGCGGTCTTCCGCATCGCCGCCGGCGCATCGCAGCCCTTGCGCGAACCGAGCCGGGTCGCCAGCCTGTTCACGGAGCGCTTCGGGGCCATTCACGACGATCTGGATGTCGGTTACGGCTTCGAGATCATCCGCCTCAATGTGCTCCAATATGCGCCCTTCGATGCGATGCAGGGCGATTTCGTCGGAGAAAGCCGCCAGGACGGCTCGCTTGCCGCCTTTGTCGACCGGGTGGCCGCACGGCTGGGGCCGGATTGCCTGCAAGGGTTCGAATTGCGGCAGAGCCATATCCCCGAGCGGGCCGTGCGGCCGCTGCCGGCCATGGCTATCCTCGCCTCCAGGCGGCGGACCGCCAAAGAGGATGCCGGGCATGGCTTCTTCCGCGGCGAGCGGCCGCTGCGATTGTTTCGCATGCCGGAGCCGATCGAGGCTATTGCCGCCGAAGTGCCCGATGGTCCGCCCCGGCAGTTCCGCTGGCGGCGTGTCATGCATCGGGTCAGCCGGGCCGAAGGGCCGGAGCGGCTTTCGGCGGAATGGTGGACCGAGGAAAAGGAAGAGCCTGCCCGCGACTATTTCCAGATCGAGGATGAAGAGGGTCATCGCTTCTGGCTGTTCCGCAAGGGGCTTTATGGCCGGGGCGGGACAGCGCCGGACTGGTATATGCATGGGGTCTTCGCATGAACGCGCGCCCGAGCTTTCACGAACCCGTACCCTTCCTCGAAATAGGAGTGAGGACGAATTTTTCCTTCCTCGAAGGTGCCTCGCATCCGGAGGAGATGGTGATACAGGCCGCCCTCCTGAAGCTCTCCGGATTCGGGATTGCCGATCGCAATTCGGTGGCCGGCGTGGTCAAGGCGCATGCGCATACCAAAGTTCTCCAGGCGGAATATGAGAGAACCATCAGGGAAAATCTGGAACTCAGCGCCAAGGGAGAACCGGTGAAACCGCTCCTGAAGCCCGTCGCTTTCCAGCCGGGTGCTCGTCTGGTGTTCTCGGACGGCACGCCCGACATCCTTGCCTATCCGCAGAGCCGCAAGGGGTGGGCGCATCTCTGCCGGCTGTTGAGCGCCGGCAACCTCAGGGCCGAGAAAGGCGCCTGTATCCTCAACGAAAGCGACCTGACGGAATGGGGCGACGAGATGATGCTGGCGCTCGTTCCCGATGCGGAGAGCGTCGAGACGGAAGAAGGGCAGGCAAGACTGGAGCAATGCCTGGCGCGACTGTGGACGCGCTTCGGCCGAAAACTTCATATGGTCTTGTCGCCTGCCTATGACGGACGGGACCGTCTGGTCTTTGCCACATTATCCATCATCGCGCAGCGCAACGGCGTGCGTTTGATCGCCAGCAACCAGCCACTCTATCATGCGACCGAACGCAAGCCGCTTGCAGATATCGTCGTTTCGATCCGCGAGCATGTGCCGATCGCCGAGGCCGGCTTCAAATTGGCGGCCAATGCCGAACGCTACATGAAGGGCGCTGCCGAGATGGCTCGCCTTTTCCGAGACTATCCGAAGGCCATCGACAATACGCGAAAATTCTTTAGCCGACTGTCTTTTTCGCTGGATGAGTTGAAACATAATTATCCCGACGAAAGCGTTCCCGGCGAGACCGTTGCAGAGACGCTGAAGCGACTGACGTGGGAGGGGGCGAACTGGCGCTATCCCGACGGGGTTCCCAAAAAGGTCTCGACGCAGATCGAGCATGAGCTCAAGCTCATCCGCGAGCGGCAATATGAGCCCTATTTCCTGACAGTGCACCGCATCATGGAGTTTGCCCGCAGCGAGAATATCCTGTGCCAGGGGCGAGGGTCGGCGGCCAATTCGACGGTCTGTTACTGTCTCAGGATTACGGAGGTTAATCCTGAGATCACGATGCTCCTGTTCGAACGCTTCATCTCGACGGAACGTGAGGAGCCGCCTGACATCGACGTCGATTTCGAGCATGAGAAGCGGGAAGAGGTTATTCAATTTATCTACAGGCATTACAAAAAGGAGCATGCCGGGCTGACGGCGGCGGTCACCAGCTATCGGGCGCGTTCGGCCGGCCGTGAGGTGGCCAAGGCCTTCGGCCTGTCGGAGGATGTGCAGTCGGCCCTTGCGAGCGGCGTCTGGGGCTGGTCGACGGAAGATCTGTCCGAGCGCGAGGCGAAGATCGCCGGCCTCGATCTCACCGACAAGACAACGAAGAACGTCCTGTCCTATGCCTCGACGCTGATGGGATTTCCGCGGCACCTGACCCAGCATGTCGGCGGCTTCGTCATCACTAAGGATAGGCTGGACGAGGTGGTGCCGATCATGCATACGGCGATGGATGATCGCTACATGATCGAGTGGAACAAGGACGATCTCGACAATCTCAACATCTTGAAGATCGATGTGCTCGCGCTCGGCATGCTGACCTGCCTCGCCAAGGCTTTCGACCTGCTGTTGCTGCACTACGATGTGAAGAAACAGCTCTCCGATCTCGGTCACGCCAATTATCCCGATGGCGGGCCGGTCTATGACATGATCTGCCGCGCCGACACGATCGGCGTCTTCCAGATCGAAAGCCGGGCGCAGATGAGCATGCTGCCGCGTCTCAGGCCCCGCGAATTCTATGATCTGGTCATCGAGGTAGCGATCGTTCGGCCCGGCCCGATCCAGGGCAATATGGTGCACCCCTATCTCAAGCGGCGGGAGGCCAAACGGGCGGGAAAAAAACTCGACTATCCGAGTCCAGAGCTGGAGGCGGTGCTAAAGCGTACTCTGGGCGTTCCCCTGTTTCAGGAACAGGCCATGCAGATAGCCATTACAGCAGCAGGATTTAAGCCTGCGGAAGCGGACAAGCTGCGCCGAGCGATGGCGACCTTCAAGCGAACCGGGACCATTCATACCTTCGAGGAGAAGATGGTCGAGGGTATGGCCGCAAAGGGGTACGACCGTGAGTTCGCCAAGAACTGCTTCGAGCAGATCAAGGGCTTCGGCGAATACGGCTTTCCCGAAAGCCATGCGGCCTCCTTCGCTCTGCTCGTCTATGCCTCGTCCTGGCTCAAGGCCTATTATCCCGATGTCTTTTGCGCGGCGATCCTCAATGCCCAGCCGATGGGTTTTTATGCGCCGGCGCAGCTGGTGCGCGATGCGCGCGAGCATGGCGTCAAGGTGCGGCCCGTGGATGTCAATCATTCCGTCTGGGATTGCCTGCTGGAGAAGGCGCCTTTCGATCGTGGTGCAGTCGAGTCACGTCATGCGACGATGCGTGACCATATCAAGTCGCAGTGTGCTGTCCGTCTCGGCTTCCGACAGGTCAAGGGCCTCTCCGAAGACGAGATGCAGCAGCTGGTCGAGCATCGCGGCGATGGCTATCGGTCCGTGCGCGATCTCTGGCTGCGGTCCGGGCTTGCCAAGGCGCAGATCGAACGACTGGCGGATGCGGATGCGTTCGGTTCCGTTGGCCTCAGCCGGCGGGAGGCGCTATGGGCGGTGCGGGCACTCGATGCCGGCAGTGCTGCCGAAAAGCTCCCCCTCTTCGATCTCGGCGGCCAGGCGGAGCTGCAGATCGAGCCGGCGGTCTCGCTGCCTGAAATGCTGCCCGGCGAGCAGGTCATCGAGGATTACCGTTACCTGTCGCTCTCCTTGAAAGCGCATCCGGTTTCCTTCCTGCGCGACGATTTTGCGCGGCAGGGCATCGTGCGGAGCCGTGACCTGCCCGATGTCGCCAACGGCCGGATGGTGACGATCGCCGGGCTCGTGCTGGTGCGCCAGCGGCCGGGCTCGGCCAAGGGCGTGATCTTCATGACGCTCGAGGACGAAACCGGCGTCGCCAATGCGATCGTCTGGCCGAAAAAATTCGAGAAATACCGCGCCATTGTCATGAGCGCGCGGCTGGTGAAGATCCGCGGCCGCCTGCAGAGCGAAAGCGGCGTCATCCATGTGGTGGTCGATCACATCGATGACATGACCCCGGCGCTCGGCATTCTCCAACGCGAGGCACGGCGCTTCGGCGTCAGCGATCGGGCGGACGAGGCGTTGCGGCCGACCATGGATCACAGGCAGAAGAAGCGTACGCTGCTGCCGCGCGGGCCTGACACCGGGGCAGCGGCGGAAGGCCGCACCAATGGTGTCGAACCGGCGCAAGTCATGCCGCGGGGGCGCAATTTCCATTGAGATTGCGGCCTTCGTATCCGGAGACGATCAGCGCCGGCCGCACGGGCGCATTAATTCGAATCGTTTCTTTCTTGACAAAGGGCGTCTTCTTTAGCAGATAACAAGACAGCAAATGTCATGTTTGACGGGCTGAACGAAGAATGCTGGTTTGTAGCTGTAATTACATCACTGACAGGGAAATCCGGGACGTCATCACTGAACTCCTTGATCAGGACTGTTGGCAGCTCATCGTCCCCGCCAAGGTCTATCACGCCATGGAAAAGCGCGGCCGTTGCTGCGGCTGTTTCCCGAATGTCGTTGATATCATTATACAGACAACCGAAGAATATCACGCCCGTCGCCACTCGACGGAAGCCGAAATATTTGATTTCATGTCCCGCCTGAAAAAATTCCACGAAGAAAACAGGAGAGCGGACATTGAAAGGCGACAAAAAAGTCATCGAGCGGCTTAACGAGGCGCTGTTCCTCGAGCTTGGCGCAGTCAATCAGTATTGGGTTCACTATCGACTCCTCGAGGACTGGGGCTACACGAAGCTCGCCAAGAAGGAGCGTGCGGAATCCATCGAGGAGATGCAGCACGCCGATCGTCTCGTTGCACGCATCATCTTCCTTGAAGGTCACCCCAACCTCCAGACGCTGGCGCCGCTGCGCATCGGCCAGAACGTCAAGGAAGTGCTGGAGGCCGATCTTGCCGGCGAATACGACGCCCGCACGGCCTACAAGAAGTCGCGCGACATCTGTCATGACGCCGGCGACTATGTTTCGATGAAGCTGTTCGAAGAGCTGCTGGCGGACGAGGAAGGTCACATCGACTTCCTGGAAACCCAGCTCGACCTTCTCGGAAAGATCGGCGAAGCCAAGTACGGCCAGCTCAACGCTGATTCCGCCGATTCCGCAGAATAATCGATGCTCCATGGAACCGGCCGCTCGGGCGGCCGGCCTTTCCCGCTTAGTCTTCGGCCTTCAGGCCGGCCAGATGGCTGAATTCGGAAACGACCTGCTCGTAGACCGATCGTTTAAAGGCGACGATCAGGCCCGGTAGCGTTGCCATGGGCTTCCATTCCCAAGCATCGAACTCCGGCTCGTGGCCGCCCGGCGGCGGATTGATGGCGATCTCGCTCTCGTCGCCGTCGAAGCGAAAGGCGAACCAGCGCTGCGTCTGGCCGCGATATTTTCCCTTCAGGCCAATGCCGATCAGCTGCGGCGGTAGATCGTAATTGATCCAGTCCTTCGCCTCGGCCAGCAGGGTCACGGTTTTCATACCCGTTTCCTCGTAGAGCTCGCGATAGGCGGCTTTCAGCGAATCCTCGCCCTCGTCTATGCCGCCCTGCGGCATCTGCCAGAGCTGCGGCGAGCCGTCATATTCGGAATTGCCGATCGGAATGCGTCGGCCGGCCCAGACGAGGCCATCCCGGTTCAGGATCATGATACCGACGCAGGGGCGGTAAGGCAGGTCTTCGGCTCTCACGGGCGCGTGGGGCGTGCTCATCTTTCTCTCCAGCGGTCAGGGATGTTTCGGGTCGTCGGCAAGCGCCGAGACCGCCACGATTTCGATGCCGCGCATGGCGGCTTCCTCACTCCATTTGCTGATGGCGTCGACGCTTTCGTCGAAGGCGGAGGCGACGCCGATCGCGGAACCGTTGCGGCGGGCGATGCGCTCCAGCTCGTCGAGCTTCTTCATGATCGCGTCCTGCTGCAGCTCTCCGTCAAGCTGAACATCGGCAAAGGCATGCGGAACCTCCAGTGCCTTGGAGAGCGTTCCGGATTGCGACTGCGCGGAAGAACCATCGTCGAGGAACAGCAGGCCGCGTTTGCCGACGTCGCGCAGTATCGGCTCCATCGCGCCGGGATTGGCCAGGAAGCGGCCGCCGAGATAGTTCATCACGCCGGTATAGTTGGTGATCTTGCCCATGGCCTTGTGCAGGTTGTCGATGTTCTTCGCGGCCGATAGCGAGGTCAGCAGCGTCTCCGGTCCCGGATTGTTGCTGGGATAGTCGAAGGGCTCGAAAGGCACCTGGATCAGGATCTCGTGGCCGCCGCGCCTTGCTTCCTGCATCCAGCGCTGCAGGCTGTTGCCGCTGGCGGCGAAGGCGAGCGTGATCTCCTCCGGCAGCTTCTCGATGGCGCGCTGCGTGCCTGTCTGGCTGAGGCCGAGGCCGCTGACGACGATGGCGACGCGGGTGCCGCGGGCACCGGACCACGGCCGCGCATATTGATCCATCGGCCTCAGGCCGCTCGGTGAGACGATCGGCAGCTTGCCGAAGGGCGAGTCTTCCAGGAGGCTGTCGTTCGGCGTTGCCGCCATGCGCGGGTCCTGGCCCACCTGGTTGGCGTTGATCAATACCGGGCCGCTGCCGTCGCGGTTGCCCGGGCTGAACATGGTGACGACGGAACCGTCGCCGGTAACGACGCGGGTGGTGTTGGCGCCGGACTGCGGATCGACCTGGGTCAGGCCCGCCTGGCTGTCTGGCGCCGGCTTTGCTTCGGCCGGCGGCGCCGGATCTTCTTTCTTTGCCGTCTCGACCGGCTGGGTCTTTCGCAGGTCGTCGCGCATAAGCGCCGAATAAAGGGAAAAGCCCGCGATCGCGATCAGGCAGAAACCGCCGAGAATGCGCCCAAAGGGTGGTGGGCGGCGCGGCCGGCCGGGGCCGCGATTCTGTCCCAACGGTGCATGCAAATCCGTTCCCAAAGTTCCTATCCACCCCAAGCGGAAAATTGTGTCGGCCTCGAGCGTTCCGCTCTCGCCGAAGCGAAAAGAATGCCCGCAGCACTCAAAGTGCTAAAACATGAACGAAACTGTTTTGAACAGGGCCGAACTCATTCGGCCGGAGAGAGCGGAACGATACGCGTTGCTCCGCCCCCGGTTGTGAAAGCGCCGGGTCTGTTTCCAGCCCGGCGCGATCTCCTTACTTGGAGGAAACTGCCTTTTCCGGGTTCGGCGGGAAGGACGGATCCGTCTTGGCGCCGCGCAGCAGGTCGAGCGCATAGTTGAGCTGGATGTCGTCCTTCGGGTCCGGCGGCATGTAGGCCGAGGAGCCCGAGCCCTTGTCGGTTTCGCTCTGACCCTTGATGTGGCCCGGCAGGCTGGATTCGCCTTCCGTCGTCAGCTTGCCCTTCAGATCGTCCGGCAGCGGCTGGTCGACCTTGACATCAGGCGTGATGCCCGTGCCCTGGATCGAGCGGCCCGACGGCGTATAGTAGAGCGCCGTCGTCAGGCGAAGCGCGCCGTTGCCGTCACCGAGCGGGATGATCGTCTGAACGGAGCCCTTGCCGAACGACTGGGTGCCGAGGACGGTGGCGCGACGCAGATCCTGAAGCGCACCGGCCACGATTTCCGAAGCCGAAGCCGAGCCGCCGTTGATCAGAACGATGATCGGCTTGCCATCGGTCAGATCGCCTGGGGTGGCGTTGAAGCGGCGGGTTTCGTCCGGATTGCGGCCGCGGGTCGAAACGATCTCGCCACGCTCAAGCACGTCGTCGGCAACGTTGATCGCCTGGTCGAGCAGGCCGCCCGGATTGAGGCGCAGGTCGAGGACATAGCCCTTCAACTTGTCGGCCGGAATGTCCTTCTTGATCTTGGCGATCGCGGCTTCGAGGTCCGGCGTCGTCTTTTCGGTGAAGGAGATGATGCGGATGTAGCCGACGTCGCCGCCTTCCTCGCGCGACTTGACGGCAGCAATGGCGATCACGTCGCGAACGACCGTAAGTTCGATCGGCTTGTCGACGCCCTTGCGCATCAAGGTCAATTTGACCGGCGTCTTGACTTCGCCCTTCATCTTGTTGACGGCGTCTTCCAGCTTCAGCCCGCGAACGGACTGGCCGTCGATCGCGGTGATATAGTCGCCTGCAAGCACACCCGCCTTGGCGGCGGGCGTATCGTCGATCGGGGTGATGACCTTGACGAGATCGTTGTCCATCGTCACTTCGATGCCAAGACCGCCGAATTCACCCTTCGTCTGGGTGCGCATGTCTTCCGCGTCCTTGGCATTCATGTAGCTCGAATGCGGGTCCAACGAGGTCAGCATGCCGTTGATGGCGGCTTCGATGAGCTTGTCTTCCTGCGGCGGCGTTACATACTGGGCTCGGACGCGCTCAAAGACGTCGCCGAAAATCGACAACTCCTTGTAGGTGGAAGTGCCAGCGGCTTCCGCCGGCGCTACCGCCGAGTAGATAACGCTCATCGCGGTCGCACCCATCAATGCGCCAACGAGAACAAGAGAAGCCCTACGTATCATTGCGTGCCTTTCCAGTGTCTTTGGAGGTCCACCAGGGCCGAGAATCGACCGGCTTCCCATCTTTTCGGAATTCAATGTAAAGCGTTGGCCGATCCGTTTCCAGCGCCAATGCGGTCGCGCTCGCGACTCTTTTTTGGCCCATCGTGGCGAGCGGCTCGCCGGCGAAGACGAATCTGCCCGGGCGCGTCTTGATCGCGTCCATCCCCGACAGCACCATGTGATAGCCGTCGCCCGTGTCCAGAATGATCATTTGTCCGTAGCTGCGAAACGCGCCGGCATAGACGACCGTGCCATCGGCGGGAGCCGTCACGAGCGCATCCGGACCGGTCGCGACGGTCAGTCCCATCGCGGTATGGCCGGTACCGTCGTCGTCGCCGAAATGGCGGAGAATATCGCCCGCCACGGGCAGCTCCAACTTCTGTTTAAGGTCCGAAAAGGGATATGCGGGCGTAATGCGGTTTTTATCGGGCACGCCGTTTTCGGCCAGGGCTTTCGCCTGCTCGCGCTGCTGTTCGGTCATCTGCGCCCGGCGCGCCTCCTCGGCGCGGGCGGCAGCGGCGGCATCGCGCACCGAGCCGATCTGGCTTTCCAGCGAGGCGACGAGCCCTTCCAGGCTGGTTGCCTGGCCCGCCAGTTCCTCGGCGCGCTTGCGCTCCGTCTCGAGCTGCGAGGCATTCTCCTTGCTATGCTTGTCATTCTCCGCAATCAGCAGATCCATGCGCCGCTCCTCCTCCAGACTGTTGGTCATGGTGTCGGTGAAGCTGGCCTTTTCGGCGGCGGCATCGGCATGCAGCTTGCTGAGATCCGTAAGATCGGCGACGAGCTTGTCGGTCTCCTTGCGCATTCCCGGCACGACGGCGCCGAGAAGAATGGCGCTGCGCACCGAGGCGAGCGCATCGTCCGGCGTCACCAGCAGCGCCGGCGGCGGGTTGCGTCCCATGCGCTCCAGCGCGCCCAGCACTTCGGCCAGAAGGGCGCGGCGATCGTGCAGGGAGGCGCGGATCTTGTCTTCCTTGACGGCAAGATCCGTCAGCGTCTTTTCGCTTTGCTGGATCTTGCGGTCCAGCTCCTTGCGGCGGGCCGCGCTGTCGATCAGTGCCTGACGCAGGCTGGACGTACTCTTGTCGAGCGAAGCGATGCTGTCTTCCAGTTCCTTGGTCTTGTCGGAGGACAGGCTGATCGTCCTGGAAAGCTCGTCGAGTTGCGTGCGTGTTTCATCGCGCTTGCGGGCGAGATCCGCCGCCGGATCGGCTGCCTGTTGCGCAGGCGGGGTCGATGCCGTTGTCGAAGGACGGTCGTCGGGCCCTTGCGGCGTGGCGGCATCGGTCTCCTGCGCCAGCGCCACGTCCTTCAACGAGAAGGGGCCGGCCATGTAAGCGCCCGCACCGAGACATGCCGCCAAAGCTGGCAGCACGAGACGCGAAAGCATGGGCGGGGCTTTTCTCATCCAGTCGGTTCGGGCCTGGTCCCTTCGGATCGCGTAAAAATAGGCTGATTTGCCGCGATCAGCTAGGAAGCATCGTCATTTTCGAGGCGGGAATCAAAACACGCCTGTGTGAGCGTTTCGTTAACGCAAAAAGACCGAAAGCCAAACTGTTTTCGAAGCCGTGCCGAGGCGCCTATACCCGATGGTAGGGATGGCCGGAGAGGATGGTGACGGCGCGGTAGAGCTGCTCGGCGATGAGGATGCGCACCAGCTGGTGCGGCCAGGTCAGCTTGCCGAGGCAAACGGTCATGTCGGCCTTGTCGTACAGCGAGGGGTCGAGGCCGTCGGCACCGCCGATGGCGATCGTCAGGTCGCGCTTGCCCTGATCGCGGAACGTCCCAAGCATGGTGGCGAAGGCTTCGCTGTCCAGCGCCTTGCCGCGTTCGTCGAGAAGGATGAGGACGCCGCCGTCCGGATGTGCCTTCTGCAGCAGGCCCGCCTCTTCGCGCTTGCGGGTCTCGCTGTTGGAGGCGCGGCTTTCGGCGACCTCGGTCATGCGCGCCATTTCCAGGCCGATGGCCGGCCCGGCCTTGGCGAAACGGTCGAGATAGCGAGCCGCAAGATCCTTTTCAGGGCCGGCTTTCAACCGTCCCACCGCAAAAAGACCTATCCGCATTCCCGCTCCCAAGCCTATCCGCCTTTATGGCGGCACAAAACAAAACTCTTGCCGGACAATCATGTCCGGCGATGTGAGGCTGCCAACCGGGGCCGGGAAAGCCCCCTGGAGCATTTCCGCATTCCGGACGGAAAACCGCTGCGCGCTTTTCCTCGGAATGCCGTCGCTCGGTTAGTGCAGCGTGCCTTCGTCGAGATCGGGTGCGGCCCACATCTTTTCGATGTTGTAGAACTCGCGAATCTCCGGTCGGAAGACATGGATGATGATGTCGCCGGTGTCGATCAACACCCAGTCGCCGCCATCGAGACCTTCGACGCGGGCGTTGCCGAAGCCCTCGTCCTTGAGATCGGTCGTGAGATGGTCGGCAATCGCCAGGACATGGCGGCTCGATCGACCGGAGACGACGACCATGTAGTCTCCAAGCGCAGACTTGCCAGCAATGTCGATGGTGACGATATTTTCGGCCTTGGAGTCCTCGAGGCTTGCGAGGACGGCTTGCAGGGCGCGGGCAGCGGCATCAGCGCCACGTTCCGGGCTCTTCGGGATAACGACAGGCGTTCTTCCCTTGGCGTGTACTGTTGTCAGTGCTCTTCCTTCCTTGAGTAACAGAACAGGCACATACGCGATCTGAGTCGATCACGCTACAAAGATAGGCATCAAAGCATTAAGGTTTCAAGACGCAGGCGGTGTCGAGATGGCGCACAAGACAAGGATTTGTGTCCGAAACCGGGATTTTCGCACCAGATATGGGTGGAATGCCTCTTCGGGGGCCATCGGACCGGCCTTCACAGGACCGCTTGGTCGAGAAGAATGAGGTTGCGGCCAGAGGTGCGGTCAGGGGCCCGATCGTGAATTTCGCAGGCGAGCGCATATTTTGCCGAGCGATATCAGGTTTGGGCCTGCTCTATTCCGGGATGAAGATCGCGGGACAACCGGCTCGCAACAAGCCATTTCCTGTGGCATGTACAGCCAGGCGAAGGCCGCGTATACACCATGAGGACCAAACCGCCACAGGTGCCATGACAGACGCTCCGCAGCCATCGTTGAAGCCCATCCTCCGCATCAGTTTTTCCGGGCAGGACCGGCTGGGGCGCGGCAAGATGGAGCTTCTCGAACATATTCAGGAGACCGGCTCGATCTCGGCCGCCGGCCGCGCCATGGATATGTCCTATCGCCGGGCGTGGATGCTCATCAGCGAATTGAACCACATGTTCAGAGAGCCGGTCGTCGAATCGCAGCGTGGCGGCCAGAAGGGCGGCGGGGCTGCTCTGACCCCGTTCGGCGAGGAGTTGCTGCGGCGCTTCCGCGACATGGAAACGACCCTGCGCGCCGCCATCGCCGACGATCTGAACTGGCTCGAAGCCAACCGTAACCCGGCGGACGGTTCGTCCAAGAAGGCTTGACCGGTTCTACTGCTCCAGCGCCACCGTCTTGATGACCGCATGGATCGGCAGGCCGGCCTTCAATCCAAGACGCTCTGCCGATAACTGCGTGATGCGGGCGGTGACGATGTCGCCGCCGCAATCGACCCTGACTTCCGCGGTACCATCGGCGGCCGCGCCTATGTCGCGCACTACGCCATCGAGAATGTTGAGGGCGCTGAGACCCTCGGGCCGCGCTGTCGCCAGCATGACATCGCGGGCGGGAATATGGACGCGTACGGTCTTGCCGATCGCGGCGGCCTGACCCGGCACGACGAGTTTTGCCGTCTTCAGGGCGACGACGGTCAGACGATGCCGGTCGTCCATCGACTCGACGCGGCCTTCCAGCAGCACGCCGGCTTCGCGACGGTCGGTTGCCAATGGACCGGACAGCTGGCTGAAGATATCGACGGCAGCGCCGATCGTCTCGACCTTGCCGTCACGCATGACGACGACGCGGCTTGCCAGACGCGCCACCTCGGCGATGGAGTGGCTGACATAGATGATGGGAATCCTGGTCTCGTCGCGCAGCCGTTCGAGATAGGGAAGGATTTCCGCCTTGCGCGCCTCGTCGAGTGCGGCGAGCGGCTCGTCCATCAGCAAAAGCCGTGGCGAGGAAAGCAATGCGCGGCCGATCGCGACGCGCTGCTTTTCGCCGCCGGAGAGTTTTGCCGGCCGGCGGTCGAGCAGCTTCTCGATGCCAAGCAGATCGACGACGCCGTTGAAGCTTTCGCTACGCTCGTTCCGGGGGGCGAACCAGCGGCCGTAATTGAGGTTCTGCCGTACCGAGAAATGCGGAAAAAGGCGTGCTTCCTGAAAGACATAGCCGAAGCGGCGGCGGTGACGGGGAACGAAGATCTGTCTGGCGGTGTCGGCAAGTACCGTGTCGTCGAGGCTGACGCGGCCATGATCGGGCCGGGTGAGGCCGGCGATGATGCGGACGATCGACGTCTTGCCGGAGCCGGAGCGGCCGAAAAGGGCCGTCACCCCGCCCTCGGAGGTAAACGAGGCCTCCAGCGAAAAGGCACCGAGGCGATGGCGGATATCGACCGAGAGCGTCATTCGAAATCCACCCTCCGGCCGGCGAGATAGGCGAGGAATTCCGAGGCGAGCAGCGCCGCCATGGAAATCACGATGGCGACGATGGTCAGCCGCATCGCCCCGGCATCGCCGCCCGGAACCTGGGTAAAGGTGTAGATGGCCGAAGACAGGGTTTGGGTTTCGCCGGGAATATTGGAAACGAAGGTGACGGTGGCGCCGAATTCGCCCATGGCCTTGGCGAAGGACAGGATCATGCCGGCGATCACGCCGGGCAGGATCAGCGGCAGGGTGACGGTGATGAAAGTCCAGGCTGGGCTGGCTCCCAGCGTGCCGGCGGCTTCCTCCAGCTTGCGATCGACCGCCTCGATCGACAGGCGAATGCTCCTCACCATCAGCGGAAAGCCCATCACGCCGCAGGCGAGCGCGGCGCCCGTCCAGCGGAAGGAGAAGACGAGGCCGAGATACTGGTCGAGCAGCGAGCCGATGGGCCCCTTGCGGCCGAAGAGAATGAGAAGGATGAAACCGGTGACGACAGGCGGCAGGATCAGTGGCAGGTGGATGACGCCGTTGAGGAGCGACTTGCCCCAGAAGCGGCCGCGCGCAAGAAGATAGGCGGCCGCGATGCCGAAGGGCAGGCTCACCAGCATGGCGACGACGGAAACGCGCAGGCTCAGCTCTATGGCCGTCCATTCATCGCTGCTCAAACCCAATGCGTCCAAACCCTGCCCCTTAAAACGTCTCAGGCCCGCCACTGGTCGGCGAGCCTGATGGTTGAACTGTCATGCCTGACGTGCGGTGACGACGCTCACTGCTTCAGGATCGTGAAGCCCTCATGCTCGAAGAACGGAACAGCCTTAGCCGATTTCAGATAGTCGAAATAGGCTTGTACGTCCGGGTTCTTGCTGGTGGCAGTGATGGCGAACGGATAGACGATCGGCGGATGGCTGTCGGCCGGGAACGTGCCGACGACGGCAACGCCCGGATCGGCCGAGACATCGGTCTGATAGACGATGCCGTAGGGCGCCTCGCCGCGCGAAACCAGCGCAAGCGCGGCACGCACGCTTTCAGCGCCGGCGACCTTCTTTTCAACCGAAGCCCAGACGCCGAGCTTTTCCAGCGCCGTCTTGCCGTACTTGCCTGCCGGCACCGATTCCGGCTGGCCGATCGCCAGGCGGCTGTCGCCGAGCAATCCGGCCAGGTCGAAGCCGTGCTTGATCTCGACCGGCTTGGCCTTGTCCTTGGCGGCGACGAGGACGAGCTTGTTGCCGAGGAGGTTGACGCGGCTGTCGTCCTTGATCAGCTTCCGCTGAGCGACATAATCCATCCAGTTGGTGTCGGCGGAGATGAAGACATCGGCCGGCGCGCCGTTTTCGAGCTGCTTGGCGAGCGGGCCGCTCGCCGCATAGGAGACGGTGACTTCCTTGCCGGTTTCCTTGGTGAAGGCGGCATCGGCATTGTCGAGCGCATTCTTCATGCTGGCGGCGGCAAAGACGACGATCTTGTCGGCGGCGAAGGCCGGTGCCGGCATAACCGAGAGGCCGAGCCATGCGGCTGATAGTGCGGCGGTTGCAAGCTTGATCCATCTGCGGCGGCTGGTGGCCATCTTATTTCTCCCCAAAGATGTCGACATATTTCGAGAGATATAACGATGCGCGAAGCTTGGCTAGGGATGTATCTGCAAAAATACATCGTGATCCCGCAGCGTAACCCTACGAATTTTATGGACTTTCGATATCGCGCTGCATATGAACGGGTCGTTGCCTTCACGATAACGCATGGCTGGATTCGCCCACTTGATTGGCGAACGCTCACGAAGCGAAACGTAACGTTACAAACCGTGGAATTGCGGACTATTCAGCGCTAAGTTTAGCTGTGATAGCAAAAGGCAAAGATTGCCTTTTCCTGAAATAAGCGTTTTTTGGGCAGAAAATTTTTGAAGCTATGCTCTGATTGCATTGCTGCATTGCGCAATCGGCCATTTATCAATCGGTAAAATCTGCTAAAACATAAACATCGAACGGCGATCTCCTCCTCCCAATGCCGTTCGATATGGATCAGCAACTATCCTCCTCCCAGTTGCTGATCAGGTTCAAAAGCCCGACGGATCCTCCTCCCCCGTCGGGCTTTTTATTTTCCAATCATCCCAAAAATTCGATCCGGTTATTGTGCGGCGCGCAAGGCCGTCGAGCTGAGCGCCGAGCGTGGTCCATGGATGAAGGTCCAGGCGGGTGCGCGCTTCTTCCACAGCACGCGGGCGTCATCCTCGTCGACGCGCGCGTAATGGAATGTCTTTGCCATCTTGGCGGAGAGGTAGGATAGCGTCGATCCCGGCCGGTCGATGACGGCGATCGGGAAGGTGCGGGCAATCTCTTCCCATTTCTGCCAGCGATGAAACGTATTGAGGCTGTCGGCACCCATGATCCAGATGAAGTGGACATGGCTGTTGCGCGCCTTCACGCGCGCCAGCGTATTGGCCGTGTAGCTCATGCCGAGCGCCTGCTCGAATGCCGTCACCTTGATGCGCGGATTGTGGAGCATCTGCTCGCTGAGCGCGATGCGTTCGGCGAGCGGCGCAAGGTGATTGTGGTTCTTCAGCGGATTGCCCGGCGTGACCATCCACCAGAGCTGGTCGAGGCCGAGCCTGCGTATGGCGATCTCGGCCACGAGCGCATGGCCGCGATGCGGCGGATTGAACGAGCCGCCGAAAAGACCGACCACCATGCCGCGCTCGGCATGGGGCATGCGCAGATAGCGTTGATCGACCTCTTCTTTCAGCACGTCAGGGCCGTATCTGTCCGTTGCCGCGAACGCGATATTTGAAGGAGGTCAGCTGTTCGACGCCGACCGGGCCGCGGGCATGCATCTTGCCGGTGGCGATGCCGATTTCCGCGCCCATGCCGAATTCGCCGCCATCGGCAAATTGCGTCGAGGCATTGTGCAGCAGGATCGCCGAGTCGATCTCGGTGAAGAAGCGCTCGACCACCGCGGGATCCTCGGCGATGACGGCCTCGGTATGGTTGGACGAATATTTGCCGATATGATCGATCGCGCCGGAAATGCCGTCGACGAGAGCAACGGAAATGATGGCCGCCAGATATTCCGTCGTCCAGTCTTCCTCCGTCGCCGGTTTGAGGCCGGGATTGAGTTTCAGCACCTCGGCGGAGCCGCGGATTTCGCAGCCTGCTTCGACGAGGTTGTCGAGCAGCGGTTTCAGATGCGTGGAGGCGACCTTTCTGTCGACCAGAAGCGTCTCGGCCGCGCCGCAGATGCCTGTGCGGCGCATCTTGGCGTTGACGACGATGGCTTTCGCCATGTCGAGATCGGCCGAGGCATCGACGTAGATGTGGCAAAGACCTTCGAGATGGGCAAAGACCGGCACGCGGGCCTCGGTCTGCACGCGGGCGACCAGGCTTTTGCCGCCGCGCGGCACGATGACGTCGATATTGCCTTCCAGGCCGCGCAGCATGGCGCCGACGGCAGCGCGGTCGCTGACGGGAACGAGCTGGATGGCATGCTCGGGCAGGCCTGCCGCCTTCAACCCCTCGACCAGGCATTCGTGGATCGCCTGCGAGGAGCGGCGCGAATCGCTGCCGCAGCGCAGGATGACGGCATTACCCGCCTTCAGGCACAGCGCGCCGGCATCGGCAGTGACATTCGGCCGGCTTTCGAAGATGACACCGATGACGCCGAGCGGCGTGCGGACGCGCTCGATCTTCAGCCCGTTCGGACGATCCCAGGCGGCGATGACCTCGCCCACCGGGTCCGCAAGTGCTGCGATGGCGCGAATACCCTCTGCCATCTCGGCGACCCGTTTGTCGTTCAGCGTCAGGCGATCGACGAAGGAGGCGAGCATATCGGTGCCCTCGACATCCTTCAAATCCTTGGCGTTCTCGGCAAGAATGTGATCCTTGCGCGCCAGAATGGCGTCCGCCATGGCGCTCAAGGCCTTGTTCTTGCTCTCGGTGGAGGCGAAGGCCAACGGTCGCGACGCAGCCCGGGCCTTGCGGCCGATATCGTTCATCAACGCATCGATGTCGGGGCTTTGTGCGACGGTATCAAGCATGGGCTTCATCCTTCTTCAACTTCTCGGCCTTCGTCTTGACGGAAGCGGTCATGACGAGGTCGTCGCGATGCACCATGGCGGCGCGGCCGGCATAGCCGAGGATGGCCTCGATCTCCGCCGACTTGCGGCCGGTGATCTGGCGGGCCTCTTCGGCATCGTAGCCGGCAAGGCCGCGGGCGATCTCACGGCCGGAAGGGCCCACGACGGCGACGGTATCGCCGCGACCGAAATGACCGACGACCTTGCGCACGCCGGCCGGCAAAAGGCTCTTGCCGGCGCCAAGCGCCGTGACGGCGCCATCATCGACATGCAGTTCGCCGGCTGGCTGCAGCTGCCCGGCAATCCAGGTCTTGCGGGCGGTGACGGGCGTGCCCGACGGCGCGAACCAAGAGGAGCGGGCGCCATTCTCGATGGCATTCAGCGGCCGGTCGGTCTTGCCGGAAGCGATAATCATGGCGCAGCCCGCGCCGGTGGCGATCTTGCCGGCATCGATCTTGGTGCGCATGCCGCCGCGCGACAGTTCCGAGGCGGCGGCGCCGGCCATGGCCTCGATCTCGGGCGTGATCTCCGCGATCGAATCGAGGAATTTCGCCTGCGGATCGAGATGCGGCGGGGCGGTATAGAGCCCGTCGATGTCCGACAGCAGCACCAGAAGGTCGGCGCCGGTCATGGTGGCGACGCGGGCGGCGAGGCGGTCATTGTCGCCATAGCGGATTTCGCTGGTGGCGACCGTGTCGTTCTCGTTGATGATCGGCACGGCGCCGATCTTCAAAAGCTGATTGATGGTGGCGCGGGCGTTGAGGTAACGGCGGCGCTCTTCGGTGTCGCCGAGCGTCAGCAGGATCTGGCCGGCAACGATATCGTCATGCGACAGGCTCTCGGACCAGGCGCGGGCGAGCGAGATCTGCCCGACCGCCGCGGCGGCCTGGCTTTCCTCCAGCTTCAGCGCGCCGGAAGGCAGGTCGAGCACCGAGCGCCCGAGCGCGATGGCGCCCGAGGAGACGACGAGGACATCAATGCCCTTGGCCTTCAATGCGGCGATGTCGGCGCACATGCCGTCGAGCCAGGATTTCTTCAAGCCGGTCTTGCGATCGACGAGAAGGGCGGAGCCGATCTTGATGACGATGCGGCGGTAGCGGTCGAGCGGCTTGCGGGCGGTCATCCCTGATGATCCTCGTCCTCGCCTTCATCTTCGCCCGCATCGTCGGAAAGCTGCATGTCGCGGTGTCGCAGCTTGTGCGTCTTTGCCGGCTTGTCCGCTTCGCCTGCATTGGCTTCGACAATGACATCGCGCAGCGCGCGCAGCACTTCGGTCATGCCCCGGCCGGTGACGGCGGAAATCTGGAACGGCGTCGTGCCGCAGGCCCGCGCGAGCTCGCGCGTCTTCTTCTTCAGCGTTTCCTCGTCCACGACATCGATCTGCGACAGCGCCACGATTTCAGGCTTGTCGGGAATGCTGTTGCCGTAGGCTTCAAGCTCGTGCTTCACGGTCTTGTAGGCCTTGCCGACCTTTTCTTCCTGGGCGGAGACCAGATGCAGCAGCACGCGCGTGCGCTCGACATGGCCGAGGAAGCGGTCGCCGATGCCGACGCCCTCATGCGCGCCTTCGATCAGGCCGGGAATGTCGGCAAGAATGAATTCCTGGCCGTCGATGGTGGCGACGCCGAGGTTGGGATGCAGCGTCGTGAACGGATAGTTGGCTATCTTCGGCCGGGCACGGCTAACGGCTGCGAGAAAGGTGGACTTGCCGGCATTCGGCAGGCCGACGAGGCCGGCGTCGGCGATGAGCTTCAGCCGCAGCCAGATGGTCTTTTCTTCGCCCGGCAGGCCGGGATTGGCCCAGTCCGGCGCCTGATTGACCGAGGATTTGAAATAGGCGTTGCCGAAGCCGCCATTGCCGCCGGCGGCGAGGCGGAAGCGCTGGCCTTCCTGCGTGATGTCGCAGATCAGGGTTTCCCCGTCTTCCTCGAAGATCTGCGTGCCGACTGGCACCTTCAGCGTCACGTCTTCGCCCTTGGCGCCGGCGCGGTTCTTGCCCATGCCGTGCGTGCCGATCGTGGCCTTGAAATGCTGCTGATAACGGAAGTCGATCAGCGTGTTGAGGCCGTTGACGGCTTCGACCCAGACATCGCCGCCGCGGCCGCCATCGCCGCCATCCGGCCCGCCGAATTCGATGAACTTCTCGCGCCGGAAGGAGACGCTGCCCGCGCCGCCGTCGCCTGAGCGAATATAGACTTTTGCTTCATCGAGAAATTTCATCTTACGTCCGTCACCCGGTGTCGGCGCATATCCCTTCGCATCGAATGGGACTGGGAAAAGCCTATGCGCTCTTTATCGATTTCAGCCGTCCTTTGCGCATCCATACGGACGCATCGGCCGGCCATTTACCCGTCATGCGCCTTCGATATAGGCGCTTCGGGCTAAGGTCAAAGAATATCGTGCAGCCGACGTGTCATAACATCAAGAACAGCGCGATTGGCGTGGCGCCATCGCCGGCAGGACCGGCGATGGCTGATTTTCAGGGCTTCATGCCGCCTGCGAGAGCCGCAGCGCGCCCGGCCTCAACACGGTTTCGATATGCGGAACCATGGTGTTGCGGGCGAAGCTGTAGATCTCCGAGCAACCGGTGATCTCGAAGCCGAGCTTCTGCTGCAGCTTGAGCGATGCCGGATTGTCGGCGAAGGCGCCGGAGTGGACGGCGACTTCGGGCATGCGGCGGGCAAAGCGTTCGAGCGCGGCCTTGACCGCTTCGGTCATGATGCCTTGCCGCCAGTAGTAGCGGTTCAGCCAGTAACCGAGGTGCCAGCGGCCGTGGCGGAGCTCGATGCCGACGCAGCCGACATGGGCATCATCCCGCTCGGTGATGGCAAGTTCCCAATCCATGCCCAGACCGGAGGTGTGCTCGACCAGCCAGTCCAGCGCATCCTGCCGATCGTATGGCGCGGGCACGCGGGCCAGCATGCGGGTGACGGCAAAATCGGAGAGCGATTCCGCAATCGCGTCCGCATCGCCGAGCCTGTGCGGGCGCAGGGTCAGCCGACCGGTCTGGATGACAGGCGTCGGGCCGGGCATCAGGATCCTGGCGTTGCGGCTGGTGAGGGCGAGCGCGTTCATCTCAAGCCTCCCCAGCTGCGCAACGATATCCAGGTCTTGCGGTCGAGCCTGTACCACTCGACCGGCACGGTGCCGCCGAGCGCCAGGGACGCGGCAAGACCGGACCCCTGGAACTGGAAGCCGCACTTCTGGACGACCCGTCTCGAAGCGACGTTCATGACCCGGCACCGGGCGTCGATCTGGGCGACGTTTTCGCGCGTGCGGAAGACCATGTCGATCAGGGCGTGCGCGGCTTCCGTCGTGTAGCCCTGGTTCCAGTGGGGTTCGCCCAGCCAGTAGCCGATCTCGACGGTGCGGGGGTCGGCCGTCGGCTCGACGCCGCAGCATCCGAGAAAGGCGCCATTTTCGGCTTTCGTAATCGCATAGACGCACTTGCCAATCTCGCCAAGTTTCGTGCGTCGCACGAAATCGGCGGCATCATTGGTCGTATACGGGTGCGGCATACGCGATACCATAGTAGCGACATTGGCGTTGTTGGCGAGATGGGCAAGGGCGTCGATGTCTTCTTCGTGGGGCGCGCGCAGAACGAGCCTTTCCGACAGTAAGACGGGGCAATCGGTCCTTAACCTATCCGGCCTCAGCCGTTCTTCGGGAGACCGTGATTGGTCTTCCCTTAACAATTCGCCTTGCATGGTTCAGTCCTCCTTGGTTGAGGGTAAAGAAAAAGGGGAGATGGCGTCCCATCTCCCCTTTTTTCTGGTCTGAACCTGATGCGGTCAGCCGGGTCGATGAGACGCCGGCTGTTTTAGAGCGCTACCGGCTTATTCCGCTGCTTCCGCTTTTGGCATTACAGATACGTATACGCGGCCGTTGGCCTTCGTACGGTAATTCACGTTGCCTGCCGTAAGCGCAAAAATCGTGTGATCCTTGCCGAGACCGACATTGGTGCCCGGATGCCACTGCGTACCGCGCTGACGCACGATAATGTTGCCTGCGATGACGGTTTCGCCGCCGAACTTCTTCACGCCAAGGCGCTTGGATTCGGAATCGCGACCGTTGCGCGAGGAACCGCCAGCTTTTTTGTGTGCCATTGGAGTTCTCCTTTAAACCCTGATCCCGTTACTTACTTGGCAGCCACGATGTCCGTGATGCGGACAACAGTGTGGTGCTGGCGATGGCCGCGCGAACGCTTCGAGTTCTGACGACGGCGCTTCTTGAAGGCGATGACCTTCTTGCCGCGGTTGTGCTCGACCACTTCGGCCTTGACGGAAGCGCCCTGAACGAAGGGAGCACCAATCGCAGCGTCGGCGCCTTCGCCGATAACGAGGACTTCGGTGAATTCTACGGTGCCGCCGGCGGTGACTTCGAGCTTCTCGATGGTCAGCACGTCGTTGGCTGCCACGCGATACTGCTTACCGCCGGTCTTGATGACTGCGAACATTTTTTATCCTTTCATGTTCGTTCCGGCTCTCTCGCCTCAAGGACGAGCGGCCGTCTTTTTATCAGTCGAAACTTAGCAGGGATTCCAAAGGCCTCAGGCCCTCAAAAAATTCTGCCGGTGAAGCCCCGCCAAAAGGCCGGGCTGGCCAGGCGCGGACTTATCCACACCTATTGCGCCGCACGGGATATATAAGCGTCCCTGATCTGTCAAGGCAAAAGGATGAAAAGCTTTCATATTCGCCCTTGCCATCCTTCCCGTCTCTCGCTATGAGACAGCCCGCGCCGAACAAGCGCCGACCAGCATAACCGGAGAGGTGGCAGAGTGGTCGAATGCACCGCACTCGAAATGCGGCATGCCTGCAAGGGCATCGTGGGTTCAAATCCCACCCTCTCCGCCATATGCTTTCTGTGACAGGCCAATATCGCCGTATATTCCCTGATTTTCCGACAACCGCGACCCTCAAGTTCCGTTTGTTTCCCGGCCATGCGTGGACGACCATGATGATACTGGGGGTCTTTTGTCCTAATCAGGTTGGGGTTGCGTGATTCTCGTTCCATTGACGGCAGGATAGGTTTATCTACATCCCTGCGTAGGAGGAATGTCCATGCAACTGAAATCTCTGCTTGTGGCTGCTGTTCTTGGTCTCGCCGGCTTGTCTCTATCGAGCTGCGTCGAGGGTGGCGGGTCTTACGGATATGAGGGATATAGCAGTGGTTATTATAGCGGCGGCGGTGTGATCATCGGCAGCCGTGACCACTATCGGCCCGGATATCGCTATAATTCCTATCGCTACCGCGGTGATCGCCGCCATTATAATCGTCCGGGCAGGCCTCAATATTCCGGGCATCGTCCCGGATACCGTCATGATGGTCGATCGGGTGGTGGTCATCATCGCAGGATACCGCGCCAAGGCGGTAACAATTGATCGTTTGATGCCGATCATCAACGGTGCCTGATCGGCGGCCGTGGCCTCGGCATGTCAAACCGAGCCATGATTTGGCAGGCCTTCGTCGTGCCGAAATAGGGCATGTGTCCCATGTTTATCGGCTGCTGACGCCTCCACGCCAGGTTCCCGCGCCTATCCAGCGCGGTTCGAACCAAGGAGGCTTTCGAGGAAAACATCGTTGCCGTATTGGCGCCTGTCACATTCGTCATGGGCGCGTTCGCAGCCTTGCCGTCTGAGCCGGAAACCGAGCGGTCCACGGTCAAGACCGGTGGTCTGGCCCAGCTGGCAGCCGGCACGCAACGCAACACCGTGACCAGCACAAGCAGGGGTGAACGTGACCGGGGTTCGATGAAGCGTGGGAAGTCAGCTTACAGCGCCCGATGGTTTTAACGAAAGGGCGGCTCGGGCCGCCCCGATTCCGCATATATCCCCCGATGGGCCGGCGGCGCCGTCAGTTCTCCGGGAAGCGATAGACCACATCCGCAAACGACCCCATCGGGAAGACGTAGAAGAATTTCAGGATAGCGCCTGATTCGTTGCGGATGCCGTGTTCGGCGTTGCCGGGGATGAAGACCGTCGTGCCGGCCCTGACCGTCGTCTCCTCGCCGTCGATCCGCACGATACCGGATCCCTCGACGATGAAATAGATTTCCGACGGATCATGCCGATGCGGCTTGAGTTCGTCGCCGGGCCCAAGTTCGGCGATACCGGCGCTCATGCTGTCGGTGGGGGTGATGTCGCTGCTGAGCAGCGTATGCCAGGATATGCGGCCGTGGACCGGATCGTTCCATCCGTCGCGGGGGCGTTCTTCTGCAGTGGTGATGACAGCTTGCGATCGCTTGGTCATTTCGCCTCGAAACAGTGTGTCAGCAACGGTCCAGAACGGTGTCACAACGGCAGGGAATGTCAATCGGGCTGGCCTTGGACGCGGCGCCCGCCGGCATGCCGTTTGCCGGGACCTGTTCCGATGAAAGGCAATATCGAAGGGAGATGGCTGCGCGCGGGAACGGGACGGCCTTCCCATTCCCGCGTTTCGATTCGGTCTTGTTGCAGAATGCGGGGCTCAGGTCCGCCGAAGAAAATCGGAGATCAGCTCCGAGATCGCATCCGGGGCATCTTCGAGACAATAGTGTCCGACGCCCGCAAGCCGCTCGATGTGGCCGGAGGGGAAGATGGCGGAGAAGAGCGGCAGGAAATGCCCGGCATGGAGCGTCCTGTCCGCCTCGCCCCATATTGCCAGAGCCGGCTTGCCGCGGATGGTGCGGTCGGCCGCCGGGGTGGGTGTTTCGAAGCGATGGGCGTCGATTGCAAAGCCCCCGGCCCAGCCGAGCGCGCCGAGACAATCGGCCTGCGTTGCGAAGGGAGCGCCGTAGGCATCGATCCAGGTGTCGGTGATGATGGCGTTGTTCTCGAAGCCGTTGAGCTTGAGCGTGCTGAGAATGTTGAAGCCGAGATTGCCGAGCACGGGCTCAAGTGTGCCGTCTGCCGCGGCCCTGGCGATCCATTGGAACCACGGCGATACGGCTGCGTTCGCCACCAGCCGGTCGAAGAGGTCTGGCTGGCCGAAGGGTGTCGGCCCGTTGGCCGAGACGATACGGCGGATGCGATCGGGGTGGCGGGCGGCAAAGCCCATGCCGACGGGGCCGCCGAAATCATGCATGACAAGGGTGATGCCGGTAAGGTCGAGCGCGAGCACGAAGGCTTCGAGATTTGCGACATGGTCCTGCAGCCAATAGCTGCGGCCGGCGGGCGTTTCGCTCTTGCCGAAGCCCATATGGTCGGGAACGACGACGCGGTATGTGCGGCTCAATGTCGAAATGAGATGGCGAAACAGATAGCCCCAGGTCGGCTCGCCGTGCAGGCAGAGGACGACCTCGCCATCACGCGGTCCTTCATCGACGTAATGCATCCGGAAACCCGGTGCTTCCGTGAAATGCGGCGCGAAGGGAAAGGTGCCGGCGAATGTCGCATCCGAAGGAATCATAGGTTGCTCTCCATATGTGGTTTTAATTTGAAACCATGATTTCTGTAGTTCTTGTGGTTTTAATTTGCAACCGCTATGTTGAGCCGGCTCGGCGGGCACTTGTTCACGGTGGGATGAGGCGCCGGCAAAGATCGGAAGGAAGCGAGGGCAGGTCGGATGGCCAAGAGAGTAAGCCACAAGGATTCCCTGTGCGGGGTTGCGCGGCCGCTGGATGCGATCGGCGACTGGTGGTCGCTGCTGATCGTCCGCGATGCCTTCGATGGCCTGCGCCGTTTCGGAGAATTTCAGAAGAGTCTCGGCCTTGCCAAGAACATCCTTTCGGCCCGGCTGCGCAATCTCGTCGCTCACGGCATCCTCGATACCGTGCCGGCATCGGACGGCAGCCCCTATCAGGAATATGTGCTGACCCAGAAGGGGCTCGGCCTGTTTCCGCTGCTGGTCGCGCTTCGCCAATGGGGCGAGGATTTCTTCTTCCAGCCGGATGAGCCGCATGTGATGCTGGTCGACCGGAAGACCAATCAACCGGTGCGGCGGCTGGAGCTGCATGCCCAGGATGGGCGCATGCTGATGGCGGAGGACACGGTGGTCGTGGCGCCGCCGGAAAACGGGAGCAGATAAGTTAGCCGGCAAAGTCCCGGCGGGCGTCGTTCGCTGCTTATTCGGCGACCAGACCGCTTCGGCGCAGGAGCGCAAGAAAGAGAAGCGGGATCAGCGTCGTCAGGATGATGGTCACGAAGGCCATGGCCATGCCGAGGCCGATGGAGCCCTGCTCGAATTGCCGCCAGATGAAGGTGGCGATGGTCTGCATGCCGACGGGCGCGAGAACGATCGAGGCGACGAGTTCGCGCGAGGCGAGCGCGAAGACGAGCAGCATGGCCGATGCCAAGCTTGGCAGCACCAGCGGCAGCAGGATGCGGCGGAAGACCGTCAGCGTGCCGGCGCCGGAAACGCGGGCGGCGGCCTCGAGGTTGTCGCCGATCTGCTGGAAGGCGGCGGACGAATAGCGCGCCGTCTGCGGCAGCAGGATGCAGCAATAGGCGAGCAGCAGGATGAGGGCGGTATTGTAGGGCGTGAACGGCAGGCCGGGCATGTTCCAGACGAGAATCAGGCCGACGGCGACGACGATGCCGGGCAGGGCATTGGGCAGCACGGTCATGATGTCGATCAGCATGCGGCCGCGCATTTTCGTCTTCACGACGGTATAGGCGGCCGCAACGCCGATCAGGCCGGTGATGACGGCGGTGCCGACGCCGAGCGCCAGGCTATTGCCAAGGGCGGCGAGGGCGCCGGCGCTGTTGCCGAAGACGGCTGCGAAATTGTCGAGGCCGAGATTGTCGATGACGAGGCCGCGCGAGATCGTTTTCGAGAGGGCGGTTGCGAGGATCGCAAGCATGGGCACGCCGGTCGCAAGGAAGGAGACGATGCCGAAGGCCAGCAGGACCGGTGCCGTCATTGCTCCGAGTGGGCGCTTGTCCTTGTTCTGCGGCTTGCCGCTCACCGTCTGGTAGGAGCGTCGCGACAGGATCCGGCGCTGGATGAGGAAGGCGATCAGCGAGATGACGACGAGGGTCAGCGACAGGACGGCCGCACCCGGCAGATCGATCGGCCAATCGCCGATGCGCGTGTCGATACCCGTCACGAGAACCTGGAAACCGGCGCGGCGGCCGAGTGCTGCCGGTGTGCCGTATTCCTCGATCGCGGCGGCGAACACCAGCAGCAGGCTGGCGGCAAGGCCGGGGGCGGACAGCGGCAGCGTGATGCGCCAGAAGGCGCGTGCCGGCGAGGCGCCGAAGACGCGGCCGACATCGGCATAGCGGGCGCCCACGGCCTCGACTGTGCGCGAGACGGCGAAATAGACGACCGGAAAGGTGTTGAAGGTCATGACCACGGTCATGCCTGCGAGCGAGAAGAGGGTTGGGGCCAAATTGAAACCGGCGATCTGCTGGAGATAGCCGCGCGGCTGCAGCGTCATGATCCAGCCGAGCGTGGCGATATAGGGCGGGATCATGAACGGCGTCAGCAGCAGCACGTCCCATAGCGGCGCGAAGGGAATGCGATAAAGCGCGCGCAGCACGCCCAAGGGGATTGCGATCAGTGCCGAGGCGAAAACGACGGCGCAGCCAAGAATGATCGTATTCGCCGTCATGCCGATCAGCGCTTCGTCGGCCAGCGTTTTGCCGATGGCCGAGAAGGGCGCTGCAAACGAGCCTTGCCCCAGAGAGGGAAAGACCGCCTGCAGCACGACGGCGACGAAAGGAAAGGCGACGATGATGACCAGCCCCAGGGCTGCGAGCCAAGCTGCCGGCATCGGAGCGCCTGTTCCCTTCGCACTCATTCTCATGAAGCCTTACTTGCCGCCGAACAGATCGCCGATCTGCTTCAGGATTTCCTTGCGCTTGCCGTAGACGGCGTTGACGTCGTAATCGAGCAGCTTCAGATCGCTCATCAGCGGACGCGAAGCGGGGATATCGGAGCGGGCCGGCATCAGATACGTGTCGGCGACGAGCTTCTGCCCTTCATCGGACAGCATGTAGTCGACGAACTTCTTGGCTTCTTCCTGATGCTTGGACCAGTTCAGGATCATGACCGGGCGCGGCGCGATGACGGTGCCGGACTGCGGGAAGATGACGTCGATGCTTTCGCCCTTGGCCTTGGCGGCCAAGGTGATGTAGTCGACCGCGCCGAAGACGGCGGCCTTGGCGCCCTGCAGCACCGGGTTCAGCGCTTCGGCATTGGCGCCGGCGATGATGGCGCCGTTGTCCTTGAGATCCTTGAAGAGCTTGTAATTATCCTTGCCGGCGAGGGCTGCCGTCAGTTCGAAAGAGGAGCCGGACTGGGCGGGATCGGGAATATTGACGAGATCCTTGAACTCGGGCTTGGCGAGATCGGCCCATTCCTTTGGCTCAGGCGTGCCGCTCTTGGTGTTCCAGGCGATGCCGAGAGCCGAAATGCCCTGGGCGACCGCGGTGTCCGACTTCAGGAATGCCGGAACCTTTTCAGCGTTCGGGCTGGTATAGGAAACCAGCCAGCCGCGCTTGGCGAAATCGGTCGCCGTATCCCAGGATGCCGAGATTAGCACGTCGACGGCCGGATTGGCGGCTTCGGCCTCGATGCGGGCCATGACCTTGCCGGTCGTTGCCTGAAAGACATTGACCTTGATGCCGGTCTGGGCGGTGAAGCCGGCGGAAAGCTTGTCGATGAGGTTCTGCGGGCCGGCGGTGTAGACGGTGATATCGGCATGGGCGACGCCGCCCAGCAGGGCGGTCGATAGCGCAACAATTGCTATTGTTTTCAACGATTTAAACATGATTTCCTCTCTATGGCTTCGTGATGGTCCTGCTAGAACCACAGGATGCTGTTGGCATCGACCGAAAGACCGATCTGCTCTCCGGGGCGAATTTTGACCGGGCTCAGAACCTGAAGCTCGACGCCGTTCGTGCCGTGCGGCACGGCGGTGACGAGATGGCCGTCTCCCCGGAAATGCGAACGCAGGGCTGTCGCCGGCAGATTCGGCCATGCGGTCTCGCCAAGCGAAATGGCGCGCGTGGGGATGAGAATTCTGGCTTTCTGCTGGCCGGGCCGCGCCGCCTCCGACAGCACATGCGGGCTTCCCGCCAGCCGCCAGCCATTGTCGCGCCATTCCAGGTCGGCCGTGCTGCCGAGCCGCAGGAACTCGGCGACCTCGGGCGAGGCCGGGCTTTCGATCAGGATATCCGGCGAGGCGAGCTGGGCAATTTCGCCTGACCGCATGATGGCGACTTCGTCGGCCAGCGTCAGGGCTTCGCTGTGATCGTGCGTGACGTAGATCGCCGTCAGGCCGAGCGTGGCGATGAGCGCGGCAAGCTCGCCGACCATGTTTTCGCGCAGTTCGCGATCGAGGTTGGAGAGCGGCTCGTCGAACAGGATCAGCTGCGGCTCGGCGACGATGGCGCGGGCAATCGCGACACGCTGCTGCTGGCCGCCTGAAAGATCGCTCGGGCGTCGCTGCGCAAGGGCGGCAAGGCCGACGCGTTCCAGCGCCCGCATAGTGCGCTTTTCGCGTTCCGCCTTCGGGACGCCGCGCATTTCGAGCGGAAAGGAGACGTTGCCGCCGACCGTCAGGTGCGGCCAGAGGGCATAATCCTGAAAGACCATGCCGAGATTGCGCTTCTCCGGCGGCACAAAAGTCCCCGTCGCCGCATCGGCAACCACCTGACCGGAAATGCTGATCCTGCCCCTGGTCGGAGCGAGAAGGCCGGCGACCAGACGCAGAAGGGTCGTCTTGCCGCAGCCGGACGGGCCGAGCAGCGCGAGCGTCTGTCCCCTGGCAAGCGACAGATCGATACCGCCCAGAACGATCGTCTTGTCGTAATGAAGTTCCAATCCCGTTGCCGAAACGGCAGCCTGGATTCGGTTTGCGTCACTTGTCATCTAAAAATTCAGCGTTTCGAAAAACTACAAGCCTGAGTAGAGGCGCCGCATGACAACTGCGTGACAATGGTGTGACGAATTTACTGCATGCCGCGATGGAGGCGGATGGCACGACAATCATCGCGCAAAGGAGGACAGATACATCCGCGGCCTGCGCAAGTTGATCGCAGACCATAGCGGCCTTCGATGACCGCTATTTTACTAATAATAAGCTTTTGATCGATTAGATCGGCAATACAGCCATTCCCATTTAGTATGACTAAAGGGGTTTACTCTTCCCTTCAATGGGTTATTGAGCGACCCGACTCGGTTGTTCAATTCCAGTTCGCTTCGATCTGCAATCGAATTGCTCGGGTGGAAATCCGGCGGCAGGTTATCTTGCCCGTCGATTCTTGAACTCCTTTGCGGCTTCGAGACGGAGGTAGAATTCGTTGCGATGAGTGTGCTTCGGAACTCCGGTCTCAAGGGCAGGGGGCCGATCGAATGGCACAACATCAGGGAATCGATCTTTGAGCCGAGAAAGCACCGTAATGCCTGAACGTATCGCGCGGGAATGGAACAGTCTCGTCGAGCAGACGTCGACGGAAACGCACCAGATCGTCTATTCGATCGTCCATGACTATGAAGACGAGTTGAAGCAGCGTTATAGAGCCTATCTGGAAGGAGATCCGGACCTGGCATCCCTGATCGGGGAGAGCACCAACCTGACCGCATTCACCGACCGGTTCCTGGAATGGATGAAGAAGCTCGTCGATCCGAATGCCACTTCGGGCGAGATATTTTTCTCCGAGCAGGATAGCCTGGGCGACACGATGGCGCGCATCGGTTTTCCTCCGCACGCCGTCTCGCGGTCGATCCGCAAGATCAAGCTCTGGTTTTTACGGCATCTGGCCGAGGCCGATGTCTCCCGGCAGCAGCTTGTCGATGCGATGACCTTCGTCATCGGGCTGTTCGATATTGCCCTGGAAGTCCGCGAAGCCAGCTATCAGAAGGGCGTCGCTTCCAATGCGCGGGTGAACGAAGCCTATCGCCTGCACCTGCTGGGCCAGAACCTCGGGATGGAACGGGAACGGCAAAGGGCCGCGCTGATGGAATGGGGCCACGGTATCCTGGCCGCCTTTTATCAGAACGCCGCTTCCAGCGAGCTCCCTCGGCTCTGGAAAAGCGAGTTCGGCCTGTGGTTGAACCACAAGGCGCATATTCTGTTCGAGCGCCAGCCGAAACTCGAACTCATCAAGCAGCTCGTCAACCGCATCGACAATGAGCTCGTCCCGGCGCTGGAGCGCGTCAGCTTTGGCGACAGGTCGCAGATCAGCGATGCCGCGGGGAGGATCGAAGAGGAGCTGTCTGCGATAAAGTTCCTGCTGAACAGTATCTTCGAGGCGCATATCGAGGTTGAAAGCGGCCGCGATCCCTTGACGCAGCTGCTGACGCGCCGGTTCATGCCGTCCGTGATGATGCGTGAGATACAGCTGCAGAAGGTGTCCGCCGCCGCCGGCTTCTGCGTCTTGCTGCTGGATATCGATCACTTCAAGACCATCAACGACACGCATGGCCACAAGGTCGGCGACCTGGCGCTCAGGTCCGTCGCTGCCGCGATCACCGAAACCGTTCGCCAGACCGATTTCGTCTTCCGCTATGGCGGCGAGGAGATGCTGATCGTGCTTGTCGAGTGCGACGAGGCGATGGGCCTCCAGGTTGCCGAGAAGATCCGCTCGGAAATAGCGAAACTGTCGATCCCGCTTGCCGATGGCGGCAAATTTGCCGTCACCGCCAGCATCGGCGTTGCCGCCTTCAAGGGCGAGCTCGACTACGAGCGCATCCTCGCGCGTGCCGACAAGGCCGTGTACGAGGCAAAGGAAGGCGGCCGGAACAGGGTGACGCTGGCGCCGGAATCCTGACGAAGATGAGGGGAGCATCGCCGGGCTTGACCTCATGCCCGGCAGCGTACGGCTGGCTGACGCCGATCGTTTCGAGCGCCGCCGCAACAGTTCGTTCGTTGCCGAACTGTTGCGGGTTCCGATCGACTACACTGGAACTCTCAGAGGAGAGTTTGCGATGTTGACGAACAAGACCGAATTAGCTGCAGGTGAAGGCGACCACGAACACATCGAGATCAAGCCCAGCGTGCTCTATGTCGGTACGCCCGTGGCGCTGATTACGAGCCTCAATTCTGACGGCACGACGAATATTTCTCCCATGCCCTCCGTCTGGAGCCTCTTCGACCGTATGGTTCTGGGTTTGACATCGACAAGCAAGGGCCGGGAAAATCTCATGCGCGAGCGGCAGCTGGTGTTGAATTTTCCGTCGCCGGACCTGTGGCCGAAGATCGAGGCGATCGCTCCGACAACCGGTCGCGACCCGGTTCCTCCGCATAAGGAGAAAAACGGCTATCGTTTCGAGGCCGACAAATTCGACGTGGCGGGCCTGACACCTCAGGCAGCCGATCTCGTTCGGCCGCCGCGTATCGCCGAATGCCCGATTCAATTCGAAGCGGAGGTCGTGGCGGCGCATTCTCCCGGTGCGGAATGGCCCTTGGAGCGTCCGGAGGCATTCTGGATCGTCGAAGCGAAGGTCGTTCGCGTTCACGCGCACAGGGATATCGTGATCGCCGGCACCAACCATATCGACACAAGTCGCTGGAGCCCGCTGCTATACGTGTTTCGACATTACTTCGGTACGGGACCGGATCTCGGCCGTACCTTCAAGGCCGAAAGATGATGCAGTCCGGATAAAGCCGCCGCAGCGAACGCCACGTCATCCGGCGGCTCCAGCGCCGCCGATCAGCAGCTCCAGGCCAGCTTCAAAAAGGGCCTCGTGACCGCTGGCGCGGTAGAATGCCAGGGCTCTGGCAAGATTGGGATGGCGTTCAGCCGCAGCGTCGAGCGCGGCTTGGTCCGAAGGATCGGCGCCATCCGCCTGTTCTTCGAGCACGCATCCCACCACATAGCGGCCAATCGCAATCTGAATTTCCAGAGCTCTTCCGGGATCGAAGCCGGCGGCGAGCAAGCATTCAAGCTGAGATTCGATAGCGTCGAGATGCGAGGGATCAGCTTCCGTTCCCGCGTGAACGCGCGCGCCGTCGCGCCAGGCCAGCAAGGCAGAGCGGAAGCTGCGGGCATTGGCGCGCAGGAATTCCTGCCAGCTCTCCCCAGCCAAGGGCATGTTGCGGGTATGGCTTCGTTTCAGCATTTCGGTGTTCATGGCCGCCAGCAAGGCTTGCTTGCCCTTGAAATGCCAGTAGAGCGCCGGCTGCTGAACCCCGAGGCGTTGCGCGATCAGCCGCGTCGACAACTTGTCGATACCGACCTCGTTCAAGATGGTCAGCGCCGCATCGACGATCTGATCCCGATCGATTTTCATTGCGTCTCCGATTGACAGTCTCCCGCAGATAATTTATCGCCGATAAAGTTCCTTATCAACGATAAGTTTTCTGCTATGAACAAGATGCTTTGGACGATTCTGGCTGTCGTCGTTCTCGATGCTGCCGGCACGGGCCTGGTCATGCCGATCCTGCCGGAGCTTCTCCGCAGCGTCGCGCATACGACGGATCTCAGCTGGCGCTATGGCGCGTTCCTGTCGCTCTATGCCGCGTTGCAGTTTCTGGCCTCACCCATCCTCGGGACGCTGAGCGATCGCTATGGCCGCAGGCCGGTGCTGCTCGTTTCACTGGCGGGCGGCATGATCGACTATGCCTTCATGGCGTGGGCGCCGGGCTTCTGGTGGCTGTTCCTCGGACGGGGTATCGCCGGCCTGACGGCGGCCAATGCCGCCGTGGCGACCGCCTGCCTCACCGATATCACCCCACCCGAGCGGCGCACGCGCGCCTTCGGGCTTCTCAGCGCGTGTTTCGGCGTCGGCTTCATTCTCGGGCCGGTCGTCGGCGGGATGCTGGGCACGATTTCCGTGCGGGCGCCGTTCGTTGCCGCTGCGCTGCTTGTGATGGTGAATTTCATCGTCACGCTGCTCGTGCTGCCAGAGACGCGGACGGTAAAGCCGGAGCGGATCGACCCGGCCGCATTTCATCCGCTGGCGCCGTTGCGCTGGATCGGTGCCTTTCCGGCGTTGCTGCCGCTGCTGTCGATCTTCATCGTCCTCAGCATCGTCGGCGAGGTCGGCGGCACCGTCTGGGTGCTCTACGGTCAGGACAAGTTCAGCTGGGATACCGCGACCGTCGGCCTGTCTCTCGCCGGTTTCGGCTTTTTCCACGCCTTGGCCCAGGCTTTCGTCGCCGGCCCGTTGAGCGAACGCTGGGGTGAGCGCAGCGCGCTCGTCGTCGCAATGATCTGCGACAGCATGGCCTATATTGCGATTGCTTTTGCCACGCGCGGCTTCGTCGCCTTCCTGCTGTTTCCCCTCTTCTGCCTCGGGGGGATCGGTCAGCCCGCGCTGCTGTCCCTGATGACAAAACGGGTGGATGCGGACGAGCAGGGGCGCCTGCAGGGTGTGCTGGGCAGCCTGACGAGCCTCGCCTCGATGATAGCACCGCTGGCGATCAGCGAGATCTATTTCGCGTCGAGAGAGGTGTTTCCGGGGCTAGTGTGGGTTCTCGGCGCTTCGCTGCTGCTCATATGCATGCTGGTTCTGCTCGCAAACAGGCGGCGGGCAGCGGGCGCATGAATCTCCTGAAGGCGTTGTCTCTCTGCAAGACGGTTCGCCGTTAAGAATGCTCGGCGGGGTGATCGATAGATGCTCGCTGGATGGCCGACGATGCGGCGATGCCGTGGCCGAGGGCCATGGCATCGCGCCTTACCCGCGGGTCAGTTCAAGGATTCGTCCGGATCCGGATCGGGGTCCTTGACCTTGCTGAACAGGCTCTTCAGTGCCCCGGTCTTTGCCTTCGCCGCCTTGTTGGCCTTGATCGCGCGCGTGGCGGCCTTGGCCTGTTCCAGCATCATCTCGATCTGGATCTGCTGGATCTCGGTCAGCCGCTCCCATTGGCGATTGAGGAGATGGTCGACCTTTTCATGCAGATGGCGGATTTCCAATTCGGCCTTCAGGTTGACCTTGTAGTCGTTGAGGGCGCGCAGGCGATCTTTCTCTTCCTGGCGGCGCTGGCTCATCATGATGATCGGCGCCTGCAGTGCCGCGATGGTCGAGAGGACCAGATTGAGAAGGATGAACGGATAGGCGTCGAAGGCCTGCCTCTCGCCCATCAGGAGATTGATGGCCATCCAGACTGCGAGAAACAGACAGAAGGAGATGATGAAGGTCCAGCTGCCGCCGAATATCGCGACCCCGTCGGCCATCCGGTCGCCGATGGAGCGGTGATCCTCATAATCCTCTTCAATATTCTCGGCGAGCGTATCATGCGTCTTCAGGCTCTCGACCACCTCGTCTTCGAGGGTTGAAAGCTCGCCGCGCTCGTCGGTCAGAAGCTCGGCGATATACTGGGCGCGATAATCGTCCATGACCTTGCGGCTGATATAGTCGTCGGCGCGAAGTTCGGGATGCTTCAGCCGCATGAAATCCGCCAGCGAGGGGCGAAGGTCATCGACGTGGACCGCATCTTTTTTCTTCAGCACCTGCCCGGTGATGGCGTCGATAAGCTTGACGGACTTGGCCTTCGCCTGAGCGAGGCTCTTGGTATAGTCGTCCATCTCGACCACGGTCGGGGTTTCGCCCTCGCCCGCATCGAAATCGACTATGCCTTCCGCCGGATCAAAGGTTTTCGCTTCTGTCATATAAGGGGGCTTTCTTTGACGTTTTTCGCTCATCTAACCAATAATGCGAACAGGAATATGACTGTTAGAAGACTATCGGAATCGCAGCCGCCGCTAGGCGTCCGCAATCTTCGTTCTTCCATCCGCGCCTCTGGATTTTTAGCGCCTTTATCCTAAGCAACGGCAAATGAAATGCACTGTTCCAGAATCTCTTTGTGTCAGTCGGATCGTTCAAGCCTGCAGACGACCGTTTCGCTTCAATCGCGTTGATCGCTCGCCCTCTTGATCGACGTTGGGAGACATCCGTCTACCGTGTCTCAGTATATATTTAATAGCGCGAATAAATATCAAAGTTTCAAACGATTACACCGCGACAACAGGACGGCGGGCCTACTGTCGCGGATTTTGCAGATGTGCGGAAAGGATAGCCTCTATGTCGGAGCGCCGTTCGAATTCGGCGCTCTCCCCCCGCGGCCCTAGGATGCGCGGACGAACCATCTGGCGATCAGGTGGTCGAGCGCGATCCGCCCGGGTCCGCCGGCGATGATCACCAGAAAGCAGGTCGCCCATGTGCCGTGTGTCGGCCAGGCATCGGGATAGACGAAGATCTCGATCACCAGCGTCATGCCGAGAAGCGCCAGCGCGGAAAGCCGGCTCGCGAGGCCGATGACGAGCAAGAAGGGAAAGAAATGTTCGCTGAAGGCGGCAATATGGGCGGCGATCCAGGGATCGACCAGCGGCAGCTTATATTCCGTCTGGAAGAGATAGACGGCATTGTCGGTGACGTGCCAGCCATCGACCTTGGTCTGGCCCGATTGCCAGAAGACGGCGGCAATCGACAGCCGCGCGACAAGCGCGATCAGATCGTGCGGAATGCCGTCGAGAAGTTTCAGGGCGCCATAGAGCCTTTGCGGCACGGTTTCGCGTTCGGCCGAAGCGGCCGTCATCATCTGGTCCTGCATGTCGGGTCTCCTTGGCGTTCAGCGGATGGCCATGAAAGCACCCGCCGTGAACGCGCCGGCGAGGTTGGCGGAAAGATCGAAATCCGCGGCTTCGGCAAGAGCAGCCTCGAAGGCGCGGCCAAGATCGTCGCCGGAAAATAGTCGCTCCAGAAAGGTCGCGCCGCCTGGCGGCAGGCGATGGACCTCGACGATCATCTGCGGGCGAACGACGAGGGCATCCTCGGCCGTCCAGTCGGCAATATCGCCGAGCTCGATTTCACCGGTATTCATCGCCCAGATGGTGACGGCCGGGTAGGCGGAGCGCAGCACGGAGGCGGAGGGATGCGGCACCAGGCCCAGCTCGGCCAGCCCCGCCGGTTCGACGCTCGCCAGCAGAGCGGCATCAAGCGGCATTGCATCGGCGGCGTGATAGGCCCGACCCCGGGCTGCCTCCAATCTCATGACATCGGGCAGATAGGCGATTTCCCGCGCCGGCTCGAAAGCCTCCACGAAGTCCGGGAAATCATCGCCATAGGCAAGCAGCAGCGGCGATCGCGGCGGATGCAGCCCGATGAATTCATGCGCCATGGCGGCGAAGAATTCCTCCCCGACGATCCTCTGTGCCGCCGGAAAACGCGAGGTGAGCGCACCGATCAGGCCGACGGCGACATTGTTGCGATACACGGCGAAGCGCCGCTCGGGCCGGGGGCCGTTCCAGGCCGTCAACCCTTCGGGCACGGCCAAGCCGGGATCGACGAGCGCTGCGGCGAATTCGTTTTGAGTGGCGAGAGACATCGTCTCCTCCTCAGGCCGCCCGGCGCGCGGCGCGTTTCAGGATGGCGTCGGCAGCCTCGGCCTCGGCCCTCAGGACAGGCCATTCCGGCACGTCGTTGTCCCATTCGACCAGGCTGGCGATCGGCCCCGTGCGGCCGATGAGCTCCTCGTAAAGCTCCCAGACGGGATCTTTCACCGGCGTATCGTGGCTGTCGATCAGGAGCGGCGCGCCTGAATCGTCGATGGTTTCCGAATGGCCGCTCAGATGGATTTCGCGCACCCATTGCACCGGAAAGCGCTTGAGATAGGCGCCGGGATCCATGCGATGGTTGGTGGCGGCAACAAAGACGTTGTTGACGTCGAGCAGCAGGCCGCAGCCCGTGCGCCTGGCGACTTCGGCCAGAAAATCCGTTTCCTCTATCGTGCTTTCCTCGAAGAGCAGATAGGTAGCCGGATTCTCCAGCAGCATCCGGCGGCCAAGCAGCGTCTGGACCTGATCGACATGGGCGCAGACCTGCGCGAGGGTCGCCTCGGTGTAGGGCAGGGGCAGCAGATCGTTGAGAAAGGTCGTGTCGTGGCTCGACCAGGCCAGGTGCTCCGAAAAGCTTTCGGGCTCGTAGCGGTCGCAGACGATCTTCAGGCGGGCAAGATGGTCCGTATCCAACGGCTGCATCGAGCCGATGGAAAGGCCGACGCCGTGGATGGAGAGGGCGTAGTCCCGGCGAAGCCTGCCGAGCTGGGCATGCGGCGGGCCGCCGGCACCCATATAGTTCTCCGCATGGACCTCGAAGAAGCCGATCGGCTGGCTGGCGGCATCGATCGCGGCGAAATGCTCGGGCTTGAAGCCGACGCCGGCGCGACGGGGAAGTTCTGACGGTTTCATTGCGGGCCTCCGGGGTAGAATGTTCCGTTCGGGAGGCGGGCGGCGCCTGTGAGAAGATGCGCCGCCCACGCGTTTGCGCTGCCTTGTCAGACCGGTGCCGGACCCTGTGCAAGGGTGCCGTGACCGTTCGGCGTCTTGATCGCTTCACAGGTCCCGCCGGGAACCAGCTTCCACGAGTTGCGCTGATAATCGACCTTCGATGTGCCGGCGCAGGTCGTGCCGGGGCCGGCGGCGCAATCGTTCTGGCCCTTGAGGGCGATGCCGTAGCATTTTTCCTTGGCGTCTGCGGCCGAGGCGGTCGTTGCGCCGGCGACCAGCGTCACCGCGGTTGCGACCGATGCGGCCAAGGCGAGTGCGGACATCTTGCTCATGAGAAACTCCTTACCACAGGTGGTTGACCGTTGGTCCGATTTCCGATCACGCCGGGGTCAGCGAGCCATGGCCCTTCGGGGTCTTCATGGAGACGCAGCTGCCGGTGGGAACGAGCTTGAAGGACATCTTGTCGTAGTTCATCGTCGACTTGCCGGCGCAATCATGCTTGCCGGCGGCGCAATCGTTCTGGCCCTTGAGGGCAACGCCGTAGCATTTTTCCTTGGAGTCGGCCGCCGATGCCGGAACGGCGATGGATGCCAGTGCCGATGCGATCGAGCCCGCGATAGCCAGAGTGATGATGCTGTTCTTCATGGATCTGTCTCCTCAATGGATGCGAGCCGTCATTGGCTTGCATCAAGGTCTACGGAGCGTCGCGGGCAGATGTTACAGCCGTATCGGAAATTTTTCGAGACGGCTTCAACCTTACTGTGCCGGCTATCGGCCTGGATAGGTTATCCGGCTTTTGCATATACCGGCATGGCAAGATATGCGCCTGACACATGCACGGGCGAAAGGCGCCTGAATTCGATAACCTCGGGGAAGGAGAAAGGGCTTGAAAAATAAGTGCCGTTGCCGGTAACGAATTCCTGCGGTCCCGCGTAGAGGAGATGTCGGATGAATCATTCGGCGCGCGAAGAGGAATGGGCAGTCTGGATGCGCGCCGCCATCAGCGGCGATGCGCAGGCCTACCACCGTTTCCTGTCCGCGGTAACGCCGCATCTGCGCACCATGGCGCGAAGGCGCTGCGATCAGCTGGGTGCGCCCGTGAGCGAGGCCGAGGATGTGGTTCAGGAAGTGCTGCTGGCTATCCATCTGAAGCGCGGCACATGGGATTCATCGCGCCCGATCGGACCCTGGCTGTCGACGATCGTGCGCAACAAGCTGATCGACAGCCTGCGCCGGCGTGGGAGACATGTGAGTGTGCCGATCGATGACGTGATCGATTTTCTCGAGGCGGAAGAGCATACCGACTCCATGGATCGGTTCGATGTCGATCGTATGTTGGAACAGTTGAAGGACCCGCAGAAAACGATCGTGCGCTCGATTTCCGTCGAGGGAAGCAGCGTGCGGGAGACGGCGGACCGGCTGAAGATGACGGAAGGGGCGGTGCGTGTGGCGTTGCATCGCGCGCTGAAGGCGCTTGCGGCCCTCTATCGGAGTGAAACCAGTGAAAACCGATGACCTCATCAATCTTCTGGCGCAGGACGCGCCGGTCCGCATGCGGATCGGCAAGGCCCTGACCATTGCGGTCGTCGCGGGCATCCTGATCAGCGGCGGTCTGTTCTTCGCCATGATCGGCTTTCGTGCCGACATAGACACCGCAATGCAAACCATACGCTTCCTGTTCAAGTTCGTCGTGACGATCGCGCTTGCCGTGACGGCCTGCGCCGTCGTCTTTCGCATCGGCCGGCCGGGCATGTCGTTGCGCGTATGGGGCTGGGCGCTCCTGGCGGCACCTCTCTTGCTGCTTGCGGCCGCTGCCGTCGAAATGGCCGTCATGCCGTCCGACAGCTGGAGTGCGCGGATGATCGGGCATAATGCCCGTTTCTGCCTGACGCTCATTCCGCTACTGTCGATTGGCCCCCTTGCCTGCTTTCTTCTGGCGCTGCGCTATAGCGCGCCGGAAAAGCCGGGCGTGGCCGGCGCCGTCGCCGGGCTTGCCGCCAGCGGCATCGCCGCGACCTTCTATGCCTCCAACTGCACGGATGACAGCCCGCTTTTCGTGCTGCTCTGGTATCCGATCGCGATTGCCCTGGTGACAGCCGTGGGATACGTCTTGGGCAAGCGCATTCTGCGCTGGTGAAAGCGGCTGCCGCATCCGCCGAGCAGGAGAGGGGCTTTCCTCGATCGGGCTTTGGAACGGCAATGACGGTAAGGTCTGGAATATCCGCCGCAAACACCGAACTTCGGGGCTACCGTCGCTTGCCGTGCCGATCCTCCAAAAAATTGCGTCTGCCCGCGTTAAAGTGTTTGCATCCGCGGAAAATTCGATTATAGAGGCCATGCTTTCCCCGCCGGACATACAATGTCCAGCGGTCGATGGGGAATAGTTCAATGGTAGAACGACGGACTCTGACTCCGTTAATCTTGGTTCGAGTCCAGGTTCCCCAGCCAATCCCGCTTTTTCACTGAATTCGTTGATTGTTTGCCGGCTCTGCCGCGACGTGTTCGTTGCGCGGAGATCTGGTTTTGCTTCTCTGTCGTGTTTTCTGAAAATGAAGTTTCGCGGGAAGATTGCGATCTTCGCCCATGTATGGCCTACTGTGTTGTGTTCGGGGGTATCTCGGGCTATTTGGTTTGTACAATTCAGGTACTCGGGAAATATCTCCTTTATTTCATGGGATCTCTGCGAGGTAAGATTCTTCTTGCTGTTGTGAGATCGGCTTGTCGTGAGTGGAACCGTCGCAGTTGATAAGGCACGGTGGAAATGGGCTTTAAATGACGATTTTGGTTTCTGGTGGCGCCGGTTTCATTGGCGGGAATTTCGTCCTCGACTGGCTTGAACTGCAAGAGGAAACGATCGTCAATCTCGACAAGCTGACCTATGCCGGCAATCTGGATACGCTGAAGGGGCTGAAGGGCAACAATCGTCATGTCTTTACACATGGCGACATCGGCGATTGTGAGCTGGTGGGCGATCTGCTGTCGATGCACAGGCCGCGCGCGGTGATCAATTTCGCGGCCGAGAGCCATGTCGACCGTTCCATCCACGGGCCTGGCGATTTCATTCAGACGAATATCGTCGGCACCTTCAATCTGCTGGAATCGGTGCGTGGCTACTGGGACGGTCTGCCCGAGGGCGAGAAGCAGGCCTTCCGCTTTCTTCATGTCTCGACGGACGAGGTCTACGGCACCTTGTCCAAGGACGATGCGCCGTTCAACGAGCTCAACCGCTATGAGCCGAACAGCCCTTATTCCGCCAGCAAGGCGGCGTCCGACCACCTGGTCCGCGCCTGGCACCACACCTATGGCCTGCCGGTGCTGACGACGAACTGCAGCAACAATTACGGACCTTATCATTTTCCGGAAAAGCTGATCCCGCTGGTGATCCTGAATGCGCTTTCGGGCAAGAGCCTGCCGATCTACGGCGACGGACAGCAGATTCGCGACTGGCTCTATGTCCGCGACCATTGCAGCGCTATTCGCCGCGTGCTGGAAGCCGGCGCGGTCGGCGAGACCTACAATGTCGGCGGCTGGAACGAGAAGCCCAATCTCGATGTCGTGCATACCATCTGCGCGATCCTCGACGAACTCAGGCCGAAGGCCGATGGCGGCCGCTACGGCGATCAGATCACCTTCGTCAAGGACCGGCCCGGCCATGATCGCCGCTATGCGATCGATGCACGCAAGCTTGAGCGCGAACTCGGCTGGAAGCCGCGGGAGACGTTCGAGACCGGCATCCGCAAGACGATCGAATGGTATCTGCAAAACCAGGACTGGGTGCGCAACGTCACCAGCGGCGCCTACCGCGAATGGGTCGGCAAGCAATACGAGGTCGAGCTGTGAGCGCGATTCTCGTGACCGGTGCCAATGGGCAGGTCGGTTTCGAGCTGCAGCGCTCGCTTGCGCCATTGGGAACCGTTGTCGCGCTGACGCGTGCGGAGATGGATCTCGCCAGCGAAGCAAGCATTCTTGCCGCCCTTCGGGAACACAGGCCGCATATCATTGTGAACCCTGCCGCCTATACGGCAGTGGATCGTGCCGAGAGCGATGCCGAGCTGGCGATGGCGGTCAATGCCGCCGCACCCGGCATCATGGCGCGCTGGGCTGCGGAAAGCGGCGCCTGGCTCATCCACTACTCGACCGACTATGTCTTCGACGGCACGAAGGCCGTTCCCTATGTGGAAGAGGACGCAGTCAACCCGCAATCCGTCTACGGCGAAAGCAAGTGGCGGGGCGAAGAGGCGGTGCGCGCATCCGGCGCGCGTCACGCCATTTTGCGGACGAGCTGGGTCTACGGCCATCACGGCAGCAATTTCCTGAAGACCATTCTTCGATTGGCGCAGGAGCGAAGCGCGCTGAATGTCGTCGCCGACCAGGTAGGCGCGCCGACCTCGGCGGCTCTGATCGCCGATGTGACGCGCACGGTGATCGAACGCTTGACAGGTTCGGATGGGCCGGACGATCTTTCGGGAACCTATCATCTCACCGCGCAGGGCAGCACGTCGTGGTATGGTTATGCCGCCCATATCGTTCGCCAGGCATCGGCAGGAAACTTCAAGCTTGCGCTTTCCCTTGATGCGCTCAAGCCAATATCGACATCGGAATACCCGACGCCTGCCAAGCGCCCGGCCAATTCAAGGCTGGATTGCACAAAGCTGATGGATCGCTTCGGTATCGTCCTTCCCGCGTGGCAGGAGGGCGTCAGCGACGTCGTTGAAAGATTGCAGCCTGCGTCGAATTGAGAGCGTTGCGGGTTCCGTAAAGACCCGAACCTCCCTTGCGAAGCGGCCAGACATAGATGGATTGAAGACGAGGCGCTGGACCATGACGAAAGCACGCAAAGGGATCATACTCGCCGGTGGATCGGGAACACGGCTTTATCCGGTGACGCTTGCGGTCAGCAAGCAGCTCCTGCCGATCTACGACAAGCCGATGATCTACTATCCGCTGACGACCTTGATGCTGGCGGGTATCCGCGAGATCCTGATCATCTCGACACCGCAGGACACGCCTCGCTTCGAGCAGCTGCTTGGCGACGGCAGCCAATGGGGGATCAGGCTTGAATATGCGATCCAGCCGAGCCCGGATGGGCTTGCCCAGGCATTCCTGATCGGCGAAGCGTTCCTCGATGGCGCGCCGTCGGCCCTGGTGCTGGGAGACAATATCTTCTACGGGCACGACTTTACCCGATTGCTCCACGAGGCGAACGGGAAGGAGGCCGGCGCGACCGTCTTTGCCTATCATGTGCAGGATCCGCATCGATATGGCGTGGTCGAGTTCGATGGCCAGGGCCGGGCAATCAGCCTGGAGGAAAAGCCGAAGCTGCCGAAGAGCAACTATGCGGTGACCGGCCTTTATTTCTACGACGAGAGTGTCGTTGACGTCGCAAAGTCCATCCGGCCCTCGCCGCGCGGCGAGCTGGAGATCACCGACGTCAACACGCATTATCTCGAAGCCGGGCAACTGGATGTGCAGACCATGGGCCGCGGCTATGCCTGGCTCGATACCGGCACGCATGAATCGATGCTGGAGGCGAGCCACTACATCGCCACGATCGAGAACCGGCAAGGCCTGAAAGTTGCCTGCCCCGAGGAGATTGCCTATCGCGGCGGCTGGATCAGCGCATCGCAGGTCGAGACATTGGCGGATCCCCTCAAGAAGAACGCTTACGGGCAATATCTTCTGGGCATGTTGCGCGAAAAGGTATTCTAAGCCGCTACGGCGCGCCCGCGCCGCCGCCTTTCCATATGAATCATCCGAGCAGGAAGACGAATGAAAGCCATCGATACCGCCATTGCCGACGTCAAGATCATCGAGCCCGCGGTGTTTGCAGATGACCGAGGTTTTTTCTTCGAAAGCTTCAGCAAGGCGAAGTTCGAGGCAGCGGTCGGCAAAAGCGTCGATTTCGTGCAGGACAATCATAGCCGGTCGGGAAGGGGCGTCCTGCGCGGCCTGCACTATCAGCTGCCGCCAAATGCCCAGGCCAAGCTGGTGCGCGTCGTCGTCGGCGAAGTCTATGATGTCGCCGTCGACATCAGACAATCCTCGCCGACATTCGGACAATGGGTCGGCGTTCTTCTCTCGGCCGACAACAAGCGCCAGCTGTGGATTCCGGAGGGATTTGCCCATGGTTTCCTGACATTGAGCGATCATGTCGAGTTCCTGTACAAGACCACCAACTACTACGCCCCGGAGAGCGACCGCGGTATTCGCTGGGACGACCCACGCATCGGCATCGACTGGAACCTCACAGGGCAGCCGACTCTCTCGCCGAAGGACCAGCGCCAGCCCTTGCTCGCCGATGCCGAAACGTTCGCCTGAAGCGGCGTCCGTCCCGGGCAAACTGTTCAGAGCTTAGAGAAATTCCAGGAAAAGTGTGCAGCGGTTTTCCGTCCGGAACCGCTCCCGGCTGAACGGGATATCGATCTACGACCGGTGTCGGATATCATCGGCCTTCTGCCAGACGGCAGTCGGAGTATCTCGGAAGAGCTGCCGGGACGAATGACGTTCGCCACCATATTGCGTCAAAGCAGCTTCAGGCCGAATTTCCGATAGAAGGTATATCCCGAGCGAACGAATTGCCTGATGTGCCAGAGGCCCTTGCGCGCCGCGTCCCCGCCGCCGTGGACGATTTTAACCGTCGGAAGGAAGGCTATGCGCGTCACGCCGCCCGCGCGCAAAGACAGGTCGAAATCCTCGAAATAGAGAAAATAGCTGGGATCGAAACCGGAAAGTTTCCGGAAAATCTCGCCACGGAAGAGCATGAAGCATCCGCTGATGATCGGCGGGTCCCAGAATACGCCGTCGTCGGATATGTCCGCCATCTGGTAATGGTCAAGCCGCTTCTTGAAAAGCCGGCGCAAGCTTTTTGGCCCAAACCCCCTTAATGCGAGATCGAAGAGAGCGGGATACCGCTTGCACAGATATTGGCGCGTGCCATCTGTTCCCACGGCCAGAGGGGTCACCAGCCCGCAGTCAGGGTGCTGCTTCAGGAAATCCACCGCGTTTGCGAGACTGTCGGGGCTCAGAACGACATCCGGATTGAGTATGAGGTGAAGATCGCCGACATCATCCATCGCCATGTTGTTCGCGCGCGCAAAGCCGACATTTCCGTGTCCGCTCAACAGGCGAACGGAAAGATCGCGGAAATGATCAGCCAACCAGCCGGAAAGGGAATCCTCCGGCGAGTTGTCGACGATCGTTACGGCCGCATGGTTGCCATTAAGCCGAGCGATTGCAACCCTCAGACTTTCGAGAGTTGCGCCGAGAACGGCAAACTCCGGGCTATAGGTGACGATGCAGACGGAAAGAAGCGTCGCTTTATCCTGATGCTGATTTTGAGTGAAATCGGTCATTGTTAAGCCGGTCTGCTGGCAACTCTCAAAGCAAGATTGTCCGCGATATATAGGAAGAGCCGTCTTCCTATGAACGGTTGGAGGCGATTAATTCCGCACTGTCGAACCGTTGGGACCAGCTATTCGCGGTGATGAACGCGGGCGCGAACTCCTGCGAGTCCTGATGCAACAGGGCGCCTCTTGCCAGTTCCTCGATATCATCGAGACCGCGGCTGATAAATGTACCCTCGGCTTCGCGCCGCAATGACATCTCGCCGAAATCCGTCGAAATGACCGGGAGCGCCAGCGCGCGATACTCGTAGTACTTGATCGGATCCACCGAAGCAGTCAGCGGGCTGCGCTTAAACGGGATGATGCCGACATCGAAATCCGCCATGGCGCGCATAGCCTCTTCATGAGCGCATGGAGGCAGAAGTTGGATATTGGCGGGAAGCGACTCCGGCGCAGGCACAAACAAAGGTCCGATCAACCTTACGATATCGTCCGGTCGCGTAGTTGCGAGCTTAATGACCCAGTCCCAATCGAACCATTTTGCGATGGTGCCGATGTAGCCGAAAATCTTTCTGCGTTCTGCGTTTACTGTCTTGGAACGGCCGGTAAACACAGCCGGCTCAAGTCCATTCGGAACGAACTTGAGGTCGGGGCGTATTTTGCTCCACTGCTGTCGCAGCCGCGTGCTGCTGACCCAAAGGTGGCGGCATTTCCTGACAAGGCTTATTTCGCGCCTCGTCATCACGGCTTTCGAGAGGCCGCTGTAGAAAGCGGGAAACTCGTCCATGGCATCGTATAGAGACGGCACATGCGGATGCTGTGCGACCAGAAGATTTGCCAACAGACTTGGCTTTCCCACGGCGACGAGCGTGTCGCTATCTTGCACGAAGTCCTTAACCTGGGAGAATATCGGCGCCCACAGCAGCCTGTTGAGTGAGGACAGCGCCGGCAGGGGTTCGATCGGCATCGCCGCCGGTCTAATGACATTTATCCAGGAATGCAGGTCTGTGGGTCTATTTGTCTGGGGGGCGGCGCGACGCTTGAAATCGACCATCTTGGGAAGACGCGTCGGATAAGGGTCGATCCAGAGAACCTGTCCACCGGTACGAGCGTGAAACCACTCGGCAAACTTGTGCGGCCTTTGGGCGAAGCTCGCCCAAGGTACCGGCGACAGGTAGACCAGGCGCATCAAGAGAAAAACTTCCGCAGTGTTTCGGCGATACGATTGGATGCGAGACCATCGCCGTAGGGTGATACGCCTCGCGCCATCTCACCATATGCGTTGGCGTCATCCAGCAGCCGTTGCGCTTCGTGCACGATCTTGTTGTAGTTCGGTCCGACGAGCTTCACGACACCCTGTTCGACAGCCTCCGGCCGCTCGGTTTCGTCCCTCAGGACCAGAACCGGCTTCCCGAGCGCCGGCGCTTCTTCCTGAACGCCGCCCGAATCCGTCAGAATAAGATAAGCCCGCTTCATCGCAGCCACGAAAGGCGCATAGTCCAGAGGTTCACACAGGATGAAATTGGGAACATCCCCCAAAACCTCGTAGGCGACGTCCTTGACGTTCGGATTGGGATGAACCGGATAGAGGAATTGAACGTCCGGATTGCGCTCCGCCAGGGTTTTCAGCGCCGCACAGATGTCTCGGAACGGCTTTCCGAAGTTTTCGCGCCGATGAGACGTCACCATCACCAGTCGCTTGCTGTCATCGAGGGTGACCGTCATTTCCAGCGGCTTTGCTGCCGTCATGAGCAGTGCATCGATGACGGTATTGCCGGTCACGAGCACATCGCTTTCCGCAACGCCTTCCTTGAGGAGATTCTGCCGGGAACCTTCGGTTGGCGCAAAATGCCACTTGGCCAGTTTGCCCGCGATGACGCGATTCGCCTCTTCGGGAAAAGGATTCTGGATATCCCAGGTGCGCAGGCCCGCTTCGACATGTCCGATCGGAATGCGTCGGTAGAAGCAAGCCAGGGCGACGGTCATCACCGTTGTCGTATCCCCCTGGACGAGGACGACATCGGGCTTTTCCGATTCAAGAACTTCGTCAATGGCCAGAAGGAGACGAGCCGTCAGCCCCGCCAGTGTCTGGTTCGGCCGCATGATGTCCAGATCGATATCGGGTTTTATGCCGAAGAAATCCAAAACCTGATCGAGCATTTGCCGATGCTGTGCCGTTGCCAGAACTTTCACATCCGACCAGGCCTCTTGCTTCAGCGCGAGGATAACCGGAGCCATCTTGATAGCTTCAGGCCGCGTACCGACGACACAGACGACTTTCTTCTTCATAGGAACCTCAAGAAACAGAACGAGCACTCGCTATCAGGGATTCAATCTTTGAAACATAGGTTTCTGCCCGGATATCCCACCTGTTGGCGTCCGCAAGATAGCGCAAACGTTGCTTGAAGGCGGGATCGTCCCGAACATTCAGTGCCTTTTCGATGGCTTGAGCAAACTCAATTGCATTGCTGCCAGAGAAAACCTCGTCATAGACGATGCATTCCTGCATGTCGCTTGTCACGACCACCGGCTTCTCCAGGGCAAAATACTCGAACAGCTTAAGAGGCGACGTGGCGCGCGCTATCTCGCCCATCACGAAGGGGATGAAGCAGATATCGAAAAGACGTGCATAGGATGGGAGGTTCTTGTAGTCGACCGGCCCGAGATAAAGCACGTTGCTTTTTCGCGGCAGCCGCGGCACGCAGCCACTGTAATCCGGGCCGATGAAAACGAAACCGATGTCGGGCATCAGATTGCTGACGTCCTCGACAAGTTCGTACCAGAGCCATGGGGCTATAGCCCCGAAATAGCCAACGATATGGCGATGGCGTTGTTTGAATGCCTGCAGCGTGTGCGGAATATCGTGGGCGACATGCGCCTCGTCCCGATAATGGGAAACATCGACGCCGTTGGGCACGAAAACGCAGCGGGAAGCGCCACAAGCCTGAACGGCCTCTTCCTGCAGCAATTTTGCCGAGGAGACGATGAGGTCGGCGCTTTCGAATGCAGCCTGTTTCAGCTGCAATAGCCGCTTGAGACTGGATGTGCCTCCGGAGATGGAAGCATCGATATGATCGATGTATTCGTAGGCGACCAGGCCGTTCTCTTTTGCGGAGAGAAGATCCTGCTTACCGGCGAACAATGTGGTGCTGTAAAAGCAGCGGACCGCGCCCTTGATCGATTCGATATTGGCATCGTTTGTAAGCCAGACATTGTTGCCGATGGGGCGAAAGCCTACGACGCCGTCTCCGGTCGTTCGATACAGCACCAGACAGCCGAGTTTGCCCAAGGCAAGCGCCATATGATGCGGGCGTTGATACAGGGTTATTCCCCAGTCGACACTCGCTTCCATGATGAAGACCAGGCGATAGCCCCCATCTGCGAGCGGACCGTCGCGAAAGTTCTCCCAGTTCAAGTCGCCGGCCTGCGGTCGCCCCTGGCTGCCGCGCTTGCGAAGCCACCGCACTAGCGAATGCCGTACGCCGTGCAGATGCAGACGCAGCGGCGCAGGCAGCGCCCAGAACGCGTTCCGGAAGCCGGAATAGACGAGATTTCGGACACTGCTCTGTCGATTGGACATCATGCCGTCCGGACTTGAAGGTGAGCGGCAGATACGTCGCCCTTCGCGAGCTGTTCCTTGATCAGCATGCTGTATTTTTCATAGCTTGTATTTTTCTCAAGCCTGCTCAGTTCGTCACCGTCGAAATTCGGACGGACGGGGTTTTGCCAGGTTCGGATCATTGCGTCCGCCAGTCCTGCTTCAAACTCCTTGGTCGACTTTAGTTCCCAGATCGCGCCCTGGTACTGGGCAATATCCTGAGCGGGAGCGACGACTTCGATTCCTGGCCGTGTCTCGAAGGACGAGGCGAAGCCGACCCTGCTGGTTACGATGGGCAGATTTGACCGTATCGCCTCAAGCAAGATCAGCTGACCGCCTTCAAAGAAGGCGCCGCTGACGAAGGCGTCAGCCATGGCAAAATGCTCGTGCGAACGCGGGGCAGCGCCACAGTATATGACTTTTTTCTCAAGGCCGTTGGCGGCGATATAGGCGTTGATCTCTTCCATAAGGGCAGTTTCGTAGACAGGCCCTAATATGGCGAGCTTGGCGTTCTCGCACGTACGGGCGGCAATCTCGAAGGCCTTCAGCGTACCCAGATGGTTTTTCTGATGATTGATGGCGCCGATGTCGACGAAGACGAAATCGTCTTTGCCGATTCCGTATTTCTGGCGGAGACTTTCCCGCGCCTCGGAAGGCGAAAAATCGTGGAAGGGCGCAAAGTCGATGCCGTTTGGAATGACGACGCATTTTTCCTTGGGGACGCCAAGCCGCGAAACGCTATAATCCCGAACATAGTCCGAGACGGCAATGAACGTCGTCGTCAGTTTTGCGCTGTCGGAAAACTCCCGGCGCTGCTGCTCGTTGAACCACATGTAGACGTTGTGGATGACTTGCAGAAATGGAATCTTCCTATCCTGGCAAGCCGTCAATCCCCGTGTCGAATAGTGCGCAAGGATCAGTTTTGGCTTCAGGTGGTCGATGACCCTTTCATAGGCCGCGGGGCTGTATGTCTGACAAATCACGTTCTGACCACGGCGGCGCGCCTGGTCGACGGCGGCTCCACGATTGCCGAGCACAAGAAGGGTGACTTTATAGTTGGCCTTCGCAAGCGTATCGTTCAAATCAAGAACGACATTCTCCAAGCCGCCGGCTTCGAAATTGTCGACTTGAACCAGAACATCGCAGTCATGAGGGGCTGTCGTCAAATCGGTCAGGGCGACGGCGGCGGCCTCGGTATCGGTGCTGCGAATGGCCGGGGAGACCTTTCGCCAAAGACGGCGCGCCGCGCGCCCGCCGCTCGTCTCGACTGGAAGAAGGCGACCTATTTTAGCTGCGATGCGCTGCGGAATACGAGGTGTGCGTCGTGCCGAGAAAAAATCGTAGATCTGCTCTGAACCCGACTGACGGACATCCTGAAGCTTTTCATAGACGGCCAGGTTTTCACTCGCCATGTGGGCTCTGGTTTCTTCATCGGGCAAGTCGGATGAGAGGAAGTCCGACAAGGTGACGTATTGCATGCCGAGCGACGCGAAATCGCCGATATTCTCGGAATCGACGATGGGGACGATCCCCATGGCCAGATATTCGACGAGCTTGGTGGGACAGGCGACTTTGTTGACGATGCTGTCTTCGCGCAAGATGAAGCCGTAATGGCAATCCGGGTAGAGCTCCATCAGTTCGGCATGCGTCTTCGATTCGACAACGACCGAGTCTACCAGATCGGTCGGCAGCATCGCCCGCACGGCTTCGGGTTGAGGCGTGTAGAAACGATGCTGGCAGTGTTCGACGGTCTTCACGATTGCGTCGATCATCTTCGGAACCTGTTGCCAGCGATGCAGCCCCCCGGCGTATACGACGATCGGTTTTCCGTTATCCAGCGGTCGTGTCGCCGTCGTTGGCGTGAAGGTCGGGAACATCGGAAACGAAATGCTTCGAGCCCGCAGCGAATCGCGAAACTTCTGGCGGAGGTAGTTCTCCATCGCCTTTGTGACGACGATCACGATACCGGCTTTTCGAACTGCCAGTCGCTCCTGCTTGTCATATATGAGCGCGCTGTAGAAATCGTCGTGCATGCGGAATTCTTCCGGCACGACGCCATGAATATCGACAGCCTTGCGCACGAAGGGCAGGTGCAAAAACTTGCCGAAGCGATTGTCGTACATGCGCAAGACGCTGTGAAAGTAAATCTTGCGCGTGCGCAGGACGGCCGCGGCGGCGAGCAGGCGCACCAGCATCTTCAGCTTCCTGCTGCCCGTAACTCTGAGCACCAGAACGTTCGGCTCCGGACGGTCGAACCAGATGTTGCGCCCGGTCAGCTCTTCGCTCTCGACATAAATGCGCCAACGGTCCTGGAAGAGCCGATCGACGATCTGAATCCGCTGAAAATATCCGTCGCTTTGTCGCTCAGGGTAGAAATATCCTCCGAAGAACACGATACCGTCGAGCTGTCGCAGAAAGCCGACGCCTCGCCCCACAAGCCAGGCGAGCTTGGAAATCCTGCCGAGGGGACGGCCCATCGGCGCGGCGCTGGAAGGACGGCGCAGGCCCGCGCCGACACCCTTGCCGTCGCGCTCGAGAGTCGAGATGAAATCATGAACGGCGAAATTGCACTCGACACGCTTGTGAACCGCATCCGCTATTCGGTTCAGGTCCGCTATTGTCGTTGCGACGGTTTTCTCGTCGATCTGGTCTTTCTTTATGATCTTGGCGATCGCAGCCTTGGTTCGTGCCCAAGCGGCAGCCACGTTTCCATACGATGCTGCGGCCGATACCTGCTTCAACAAAGCTTCGGGAGCCTGGTTGCGATAGGCATTGAAGGCTGCCGAGAGGTTTCGGAACTCAGTTTCAAAATAGTCTATCTGGTGGTCGAGATTTCGCGTGTATGCAGATAGATCCGTGCGGCACGCGGAAGTCGCCGGCTTGCGGAGCGCAAATGCTACATCCATGCAAAAGGATACGATCGGCCTTTCCGGCCGCCTGCTCCAGACGAAACCGTGCTTTTCTTCCAGATAGCGTTTGTTCTTTTCCGCCCGGGCACTGAAATACTCATACTGCAACTTGCCGAACGAGGCCGAGCCCCAGTGATGAATGAATGCATCGCGCGCGAGAAAGATATCGTAGCCCAGCTTCCGCGCACGCAGACAATAGTCATCATCCTCGAAGCCGCCGGGAAAGAAGGTTTCGTCCAGAAGCCCGATCTTCTGGCATGCATCCTTTGTCAGAAGAACACAGAAGAAAGTAACGTCCGTCTCGACGAGGTTGCCTTGCCAGGTATCGTAGCGCCGGTCAGCGAAGCTCTTGACCCGCTGATAGGGCGCCTCAGAAATTTTCGTGCTGCCGGAGTTGATGAATTCGCTGAGCTCGGCATTGTAATCGACCGGTATGCATTGCTCGCTATCGGCCTTGTTGGTGACGGAACTGATAATATCCTTTCCGTGCGCCAGCATCCTGTCGAGCCAGTGGTCCGTGACGATCACGTCGCTGTTGAGCAGGCAGATGTGGGTTATGGTATCGTCAGCAAGAAATTCTCGAATGCCGACATTGTTGCCGCCCGAAAAGCCGAGATTTTCCGGCTCCTCTATATATCGCCAGTCGCTGCCAACTTCCTCGATGTGGGCCGTAATCGCAGCGCGTATCTTGTTCCGCTCATCGGGATTGGACGCATTGTCCACCAGAATAAGCTTCACCGCGCTGTCGTTATGCGCCCTTCTCACGCTGGCTAGCGTAGCGACGAGCGCGTCGGGAGCGTTGTAGGAAACGATGACGATTCCGGTGGTTGCAGCTCTGGTCATGGCTTGTTCTTCGAGGTCAGCCCGGAGATTCGACGCGAGACGAAACGAACAACTCGCGCAGTGTGAAAGCGTAGCGGATTTCGCGCGCTCGCCAGATTGCGGGCGAGCTGCTGTGCATGGGCATCCAGCGTGACGAACTGACGTCCGAGCTCCTGCCTGGCTGCTTCCGTGTCGATAACCTCGCGGGCGAGCGTATCGACCGCTGCCTCCAGTTCTTTTATCCTGGCGCTCGCGGCTTTCAGCTGCCGCTCGAAAAAGCCTTGGCCTTCAGAATGGAAAAGACCCGGCTTTGCGTTGTATTCGTCCAGTGAATCCAGCATGTACGCCGCACGCGCCGCCTTGTCCATCAACTGAGATACCTCGGGAAAGCCGAAAGGCAGCGGTTTTGTCGGCGTGCCGATGATGTTCAGCCAGGAAGCGGACACCAGACGCTGAGCTTCGGAGACGCTTTTCTCCAAATGCGTCCTGGCTTCCACGGCATTTCCCTCGGAAAGGGCAAAGGTGCTCAGCCAGTGAAGCGCATCAAGCGTCTTGTTTGCCAGCAGTGGACTATAGGGAGCGACATCGATGGCGGCGCATCTGGAATAGAAGTCTTTGGCAAGATCGGCTTTTCCATGCTTTCTGGCTACGTCGCCGATGGCAAATAGCAGCGAAACCTGCCAGCGCCGCTGATGCGGTGACGGCGCTGTAATCGCGGCGTAGCGAAGAGCGGCCTCCCGCAATTCCCGGAAGCGGGATTCCGTGTATCCGTCCTCAGACAGCAGAGCATAGATCTGCCCGCAAAGAGCACTGCCAAAGTCAGCCGAGCCTGGGTCAGCTGCATCCAGCACCTGCCGCTGCATGTCCGCAAGCAGCGTCTCGGAACCGGCGCGCATGCCGATTGCGACCATGCCTCTTACGAGCCACGGGTTCTCGTAGTCTCGTTTAAAGGCGGATACGTTAAAGTCCGGCGAGTCGGGCTGGCTCCATGCCGTTTCTTCATAGGTGACGCCCTTGCCGGCGACCGGATCGGCCATACACAGAAGGAGGACCCATTCACCATCCTGTTCGCGTTCTTTCTTCGGCGGAACTTCGACCCAGCTGCGGGGAGAATGGTGGTAGCGCATCCCACCGCCGGCGGTCTGGAAGAATCCTTTCTCCAGCAGGAAATACGCTCCGCATTCGTCAATCAGCCGTTCCCAGGTGTAGACATGAAGATGGTAGGGGTTCGGATCCTTGCCGGTTTCGTCAACCCAGTTGTTCGGTGCGCAGACCATCAGGCGCCCCGATGGCTTGAGGACGCGTTTCAGCTGGGTCAGATAGGCATCGGGATCCGGAACATGCTCGATAGTTTCGAATGCGGTGATGAAGTCGATGCTGTTGTCGGGTATCTGCGAAAGAGCCTGCGCGTCGCCAACTTCGAACCGGACGGTGTTCGAGCGGCCGTAATGCGCATTTGCATAGTCGATGCTGAAATCGCTGAGATCGATGCCGATCACCGATCGAGCCTTCGAGGAGCTGTAGAGGATATGGCTCCCGTAGCCCTGGCCACACGCGACATCGAGCACGCGGTCGCCCGGCCGAATATATTCGGCCGCCCTGTGATATCGAATGCAATGCGCGTCGCTTCGCCTGCCCGTTTCACGAAGCATGTCCGTGTGCAGCAGGCGTTCCTCGGCGAGAACCATCAAATCATAGTGCTGCAGCGCCGCCGCCGGAGCCTTTTCGAGCGGTATCAGGATTTCGGCGCCGTCGTTGTTCAGCGACTCGTAAGGGTTGACCTGGTAAAACAAAGGATGCTTGCGAAAGCCGGCTTCAAAGCAGCGGGTTTCCCACCATGTCCTGTCCTCACGCACACGCAGCGAGGGTACTTCTGGGCTCTGTCCAGTTGCGACACGCAGAAAGACAAAGCGGGACGAGACGCGGTAGAGTTCGCGAAGAGCGGTGGCGACATCCTCGACGGCAAGCTTTTCGAGACAGCCGATCGAGATGACGGTTTCAAAGTGTTCGTCCGGAAACGGAAGTTTCTGAGGAGAGCCTTCGATGCCGCGGCCAGGCAGAACCGCATTGATGCGGCTCACATCCGCTTCGGACTGTTCGACAGCATAGGCATCAACGCCGCGCTCAAGCAGTGGCAGCAGCAGCGAGTCCGTACCATTGCCGCACTCCAACAGCTTACCGTAGCCACAAGACTGAAGAATCAGATCGACAAGTCTGGAGTTGGATGAGCGAGCTTGCATATCGTTCTCTGGTAGTTCCCAATGGTTCAAATGATGGTGGAGGAGCCGCGCGGCGTCACCACGTCGCTTTCATGCGCAAATCGGTCAAGCCGCCAAATGCATATTCATTTTGGCGCATTAATGTCTGGAAAAATGCCGCTTCGTCTTTCCAGTGCAGGATGCGTTGTTCGGTGTAGTCCGGCTTTCCTTCGTAGGAAACCGCGGCCTGGATCTCATACAAGTTAGGACCAAGCGTGCAGCTGCATTCGAGCCAGACGTCGAACTCCTCGTTCTCGCGGATTTCCCTGCTCCAGAATACGTCGCCGTCGCGCGTGCCGTTGAGAACCTGCATGTCCTGGTTCAGCGTTCCCCAGGAATATATCTTGATGCCTTCGCGATTTCTGATGCGTATCGAGACGTTGATGTGATCGGTTGTGATTGTGGATCGGCAGCTGACCCGAATCCTGACCGGATCCCCCGGGTAAAAGACTGCGCACGGTTCGCCATCCGCATCGAAGGTCTTGACCGCCGTCACCTCGACGCCTCCGTCTCCGAAAGACAGGCTGTCGCTGCGACCCGGTAAGGAATGGCCCTTGTCCGTGCTGCTCGCAGCCGCCGGCTTCTGTTCGTTTTCGGAGGCCGTGGCCTGCTTTGGGGTCAGTTGCGAGAAATAGGAGGACTCTTCTTCGTGGAGCAGTTTTCGGTAGGAAAGCAGGACTTCCGACGACGTCCCGGTCAGAACTTCCCGCCCGCTCTTCAACAGGATGGCTCGGTGCGTGAGCGTCCGAACGGATTCCTGATCGTGAGACACAAAAAGCAGCGTCACTCCATCCGAGAGCAATTTCTCGATCCGCGCGAAACAGCGCTTCTGAAACAAGGCATCGCCAACGGCAAGAGCCTCGTCCACGATCAGGATGTCCGGGTCGATCTGCACCTGAACGGCAAATGCAAGGCGGACCAGCATCCCGCTCGAATAGGTTTTGACCGGCTGCTCCATATAGTCGCCGATATCGGCGAACGCAGCGATCTTGTCGAAGCGCTCGTCAACCTGCTCGCGGGTCATGCCAAGCAGCATGGCATTGAGATACACGTTCTCCCGGCCGGAAAACTCTGGATTGAAGCCCGAGCCAAGTTCAAGAAGTGCGGCAATGCGACCTTTGGTTGTGATTGTTCCAACGGTAGGAGCCAGGGTTCCCGTGATGATCTGCAGCAGCGTGCTCTTGCCGCTTCCATTGCGGCCGACGATGCCAAAGGCTTCGCCTTTCTTCACCTCGAACGAAATGTCTCTCAACGCCCAGTGCTCTTTATAGTGAGCGACGGCATCCCTGCCGACCAGGCGTTGGACTGGCGGCAGAATGAACTGTTTCAATCGCTCGCGCGGCGACGAATAGATCTCGTAGCGTTTTCCGAGATCCTGGACGCTTATGGAAATGTCGTCAGAGGACATCGGCAAACCCTTTTCGTGTCTTCTGAAACCAGACGTAACCCAACCAGGCGAATATGCCGGAAAGAGTTGTCTGAATAAGCCAATGGCCCCAGTGGAGGTTTTGTTTCCAGATCAAAACCCCTCGAGCTTCCTCGATGAGGAAGGTCAGCGGATTGAGCTGGAAGACGAGGTGGAGCTGTTCCGGCAACGCGCTTATGGGGAAGAACACCGGCGAAAGAAACATCAATGCTGGAATGGCCGCAGTAACGACCTGGCTCACGTCGCGAAGATAGACGCCGAGTGAGGAGAGGAACCAGGCGCACCCGACGGCCAAGAGAATCAACGGGATCAGGATCAACGGGAAATACAGGGCTTGTATGGAAGGCAAACCGAAAAAAATCAGATAAAACAACAGCCAGATCGTCATGCTGGCAAGAAAATGGAATCCGGCGGATGCCACCAGCACAAACCCCATTATCTCCAGCGGGAAAACAACCTTCTTGACGTAATTGACATTGCCGACGATCAGAGAAGGCGCTCGTCCGAGGCTTTCAGAGAAGAAATTGAAGATCAGAAGCCCGGAAAAGAGGATCAGAGCAAATTCGGTTTTCGACTCGCTCCCTCCCGGCCAGCGCGCCTTGAAGACCGTGCTGAAGAAGAAGGTATAGATTGTCAGCATCAAAAGCGGGTTGAACAGAGACCACAGGATGCCGAGAAACGACCCCTTGTAGCGTCCAATCACCTCACGTTCAGTCAACGCAAGAATGAGGCCGCGATTGTTCCAAAAGCTCGTCAGCATTCCTCGGGGGGACAGGGAAAAACGTTGCATCAAGGAACTACCTTGCGAGCTTCAAGGGCAACGCAAACGCTTGCGCGGGAGGCTGCGGACACATCCATTGCGGCCGCTGGTATCGTTGCAGACCTGAAGCCAGGTATTTTTGAGCGCAAGGCCCGTCGAGCGCTGCCCGTGCCCATCGTAACTCCATTTGCGTTGTTGGTGCTTCCCATGTGGTTCAGGGATTGCTCGAATTCCGGCTCGTACATTTTAGATACTGCCAGAGTCTCAAAGACATAGCGAGATCCCCCATTTGCCCTGAACGAGCCGATTATGGAATCAAGGTTGTATTTTATCCTCTTATCCTCGACCCATGAAATCAGCCGTTCTCCTTGGAAAAAGGCTTTCCTGTAACTACCCAGGGTGGAATTGCGGGCGCTAGGCCGTGGGCGCGTATAGCCTAGACCACGCGCGGAATCAAGAATGCGATCAGCATGAGGCGGACGGTGATCCATCGCCTGGAGATGCCTCGCCCGCCAATATGGGACATTCGGGTCTGGCGATCGGGATGGCGATGTCCGTTGCTCGCCCACCCGTAGCGAAACCGCTGCTTGCCCCATGCTGCCCGTTAGAACCGCCCCCAGCTTCATCAACCCGTCCTGCTCGCGCAAGGCAGCGCCATGGCTTTTTCGGTTCGTGCGGATATCATTTCACAGCTAGTCCAGAGGATCGGGATGCAAGACAGCAGCCGGCAATCAACGAAATATGGCGTTTGATGGCGCTGAGAGTGGATCAAGCGCCTGCAGCTGCTCCCTGCGAAACCGGCCTTGCCGCCGCCAGATATTCGCCCTTGGTGCGCATGTGGCACCAACAGGCGAAGGCGGAGGAGGCTATGGCCAGGCTTTCGCCGATGGCCAGGCGGTTGTTGGAATTGCTGAGCAGGGTCAGCGAGAAGAAGAACAGGCATACGATATAGGCGTGCCATGCGGCGCGGGGGATGACCCCCGCCTTGCAGGCGCGCCATACGGCGCGGATGAAGACACCGAGCATGAAGCCCATCACGGCCGCGCCGAACAGGCCGTATCGGACCAGGATCTCCAGATAGCCATTGTGCAGCAGCGTGTATTGGACGTGGGAGTAGCGCGTCTCGGCCCAGCGCTCCAGCCAGCGGTTGCCCCAGCCGAAGATCGGTGCGGAGGAGAAGACCTCCCAGCTGTTGGACCAGAGCTGCAGGCGCTCGTCCATCGATACCGGCGTGTTGGTGGAGCTGATCGCATTCGATACCACGCCGCCCACTTCATGGCCGTCGGCCATGTTTTCCACCATGGAAACGGCTGCCGACACGGTCGGGCCGGCCGTCTTGTCGAGGTTGTGCCGCACGCCATAGATGCCGGCGATCAGCAGGGCCGCCAGTACGACAATGGCAATGAGGCCGGCCTTCATGCGCAGATAGGTCAGGGAAAGGAGGGCGAGGAGCGGCAGGGTTATGCCGAGCGCCAACCAGACACCCTTCGATTTGGCGCCATAGATGGCGATAAGACAGAGCGCGAGGATGAAGGGCGAAACGACATAGGCGTAGCGGGCGATCCGGCGGTCGCTGGATTTTTCGGTCACGTAGTGCAGCAGCCAGAATATGGTGAAGATCACGATCATGCCGCAGGCGACGGCGCCGTGAATCTGATTGTTCATGATCAGCGGGCGCACGGTTTCGCCGGCAAAGACCTCGCGGAAATGCTGCGTGGCGATCAGCATGACGAGGACCATGGCGAAATAGGCCGCGACGATCTTTTCCATCACCTCCTCGTAAAGCAGGAGGGCGACACCCATGATGGGGAAGAAGAACGGGAAGGCGTAGAGCCAGTCCGAGGCGCCGATATCGTGCTGCGGCGTCAGCCAGAGGGTGATGCCGAAACGGACCACGACATAGAAGGCCCAGCCCATGCAGAGCCAGCCGATCCAGTCCGTGCGCGGCCGCACCGGCGCCCTCATATAGTAGACGAGTGCGATCAGAGACAGGAGCGCAGTGGCATAGCGGTAGGCGTCGGTCTCGAGGACGGTCGGGGAGGCGACGATCAGCCAGAGAAGGCCGCCGATGATCGCCACGGGCTTTGCCATGCTGCTTCCAGCCCTGGTGACGCCGATCGGTCCGGCTGCGAGATCAGCATGCGGTGTGTTCATGCGCGAGTCGTCCAATGTCGTCGTCCGCCTTCGTCCATAGTCGGTTTATTTCCGGCATTCCTGGCCCCCACGACGGCCCCTATTGTCGCAAAGGGGCAGGAATGCGGCATTTTTCCCATGCCGGCATATCGGCGATGTCGATTTTGCCGGATGCTTGCTAATGGGCAACTCCGTCGCGTCGAACCACTTTCAACGCGGTCAGGAGAATGATCTTGAGATCGAAGAGAAAGGAGCGCCGGCGCAGATAGTCCTCGTCCAGCGCCACCTTCTGCGGGATCGGCAGTTCGTCGCGGCCGTTGACCTGGGCCCAGCCCGTCAGACCGGGCAGAAGCGCGTCGACGCCGCGTTCCGTGCGCAGGGCGATAAGGTCGTGCTGGTTGAAAAGAGCAGGGCGCGGGCCGACGATGCTCATCTCCCCCTTCAGGATGCACCAAAGCTGCGGCAGCTCGTCAAGGCTCGATTTGCGCAGGAAGGAGCCGATCGGCGTGAGGTAGATCCTGGGGTCCTTCAGGAGATGCGTCGCGACGGCGGGGGTATCGGTGCGCATGCTGCGAAATTTGGGCATGCGGAAGATGCTGTTTTTCCGGCCGACCCGATCGGACCAGTAGAGGATCGGTCCTCGCGAGGTCAGCCGCACGGCAATGGCGACGATCAGGAACGGAATGAAAAAGACGATGGCCGCGGCAAGAGCGGCGAGGAAATCGAAAAGGCGCTTGGCGATCGTATAGAACATCGTCTCTTGTCGTTGCATCGTCAGCGGTCGGGCGGCGATGAGGGGCGTCGTTGCTCAGTGCATCTCATATCGCGAATTTAAGCACAACTGCCCCCACCAAGATTCCCCGGCCTTGTTCCGGGGTGATATCCCGTGCAAAGCATGTCTGCGACGATGATGGACACGAAAGAGCGGAGGCGGGTGGACGCATGATCCTGGTGACGGGTGCGACGGGTTTCGTCGGACAGGCATTGTGTGCCGAGCTTTCCCGCCGGAAAACGGACTATCGGCCGGTCAGCCGCGCGTCCGCTCCGGGCTTCGTCGCCATCGGGGCGATCGACGGCGATACGGACTGGTCCGGGGCGCTTGCCGGCGTCGATGTCGTCATGCATCTGGCGGCCCGCGTCCATGTCATGAACGAAAGCGTCGCCGATCCGCTGGCCGCATTTCGCGCCGTCAATGTCGACGCGACGGCCAATCTGGCGCGACAGGCCGCCAGCGCCGGCGTCAGGCGGTTCATCTTCCTGAGCTCGATCAAGGTCAATGGCGAGGAGACGGCGGCGGGAAAGCCGTTCAGGGCTTCCGATGCGCCGCATCCCGAGGATGCCTATGGCCGCTCGAAGCTGGAGGCCGAGGAGGCTTTGCTCGCCATCGGCGCGGAAACCGGCATGGAGGTGGTCGTCATCCGGCCGCCGCTGGTCTACGGCCCCGGCGTGAAGGCGAATTTCGCAAGCCTGATGTCATGGGCGGGCCGGCCGTTTCCGTGGCCGTTCGGCATGGCTCGAAACCGCAGGTCGCTCGTCTTCGTCGGCAATCTCGTCGACTTCATGCTGCTCTGTGCCAGCCATCCGTCCGTGGGGCATCGGGTGTTTCTGGTCAGCGACGGCGAAGATCTTTCCATCGGCCAGCTGATCGCCAAACTATCCTTGGCGTCGGGGCGCAAGGCCTTGATGCTGCCAGTGCCGCCGGTGCTGCTGGAAGGGCTGGCCGCACTTTTCGGGCGTCGTGCCGCCGCGCAACGGCTCCTTGGCTCGCTTCAGGTCGATATCGGCGAAACCACGGCGATCACCGGCTGGTCGCCGCCTTTTTCAGTCGACGAGGGACTGGCGGTGACGGCCGCCGATGCCGGAGCGAAGGCGCACTGAGCCGGAGTGCAAGCCTTACAGGCTCCAGACGGAATAGCCCTCCAGCCGGGGATTGGTTCGATCGATGGCTGCCTTCACGTCGACCACCACACCGCTTTCGCTGAGCAGATCGAGGACCTCGGCAGCGCCATCGGCCAGATAGGACTTGTGGGGAACCGCGAGGACGAGCGCGTCGAGCTTGCCGAAATCCTTCAGCTCGACCAGGCGGATGCCGTATTCCTCTTCGGCCTCCTGATGGCTGGCCATCGGGTCGTGCACCAGCGGCTCCAGGCCGAACTGATGCAGCTCGCGAATGATATCGGGCACGCGGCTGTTGCGCAGGTCGGGCACGTCTTCCTTGAAGGTCAGGCCGAAGATGCCGATGCGGGCGCCATTGATCGGCTTCTTCGCCGAGACCAGCATCTTGATGAGCTTCTGGGCGATGAAGGCGCCCATGCCGTCGTTGATGCGGCGGCCGGAAAGGATGACTTCCGGGTGGTAGCCGAGCTCTTCGGCCTTGGCTGTGAGATAATAGGGATCGACGCCGATGCAGTGGCCACCCACCAGGCCGGGGGTGAAGGGCAGGAAGTTCCATTTCGTCCGCGCCGCCTGCAGCACATCGGCCGTGCGGATGTCCATCTTCTCGAAAATGATCGAAAGCTCGTTCATCAGGGCGATATTGACGTCGCGCTGGGTGTTTTCGATCACCTTCGCGGCTTCGGCGACCTTGATGCTGGGGGCGCGATGGATGCCGGCCCGCACGACCGCGCCATAGACGGCGGCGATCCTCTCCAGCGTTTCCTCGTCGTCGCCGGCGACGACTTTCACGATGCGCTCGAAGGTGTGTTCCTTGTCGCCGGGGTTGATGCGCTCCGGAGAGTAGCCGACATGGAAATCCTTGCCCTGCCGCAGACCGGAAACCTCGGCCAGTACGGGGCCGCAGACCTCTTCGGTGACGCCGGGATAGACGGTCGATTCATAGACGACGATCGAGCCCTTGCGCAGAACCTTGCCGACCGTGCGCGAGGCCGAAATCATCGGCCGCAGATCCGGCTGGCGGTTCCGGTCGATCGGCGTCGGCACGGCAACGATGAAGATATAGCGGTCCCGCAGGTCCTCAATCTCGCTGCTGACGCGCAGGCCGCTCGATTTCAGGCGCTCGGCGGACACCTCGCGGGTGTCGTCCTCGCCCGCCTTCAGCGCGGCGACGCGGGAGGACTTGATGTCGAAACCGACCACATCATGGAATTTTTCGGCAAGCGCGATCGCGACTGGCAGGCCCACATAACCCAGGCCGATGACGGCAATTTTTTCGTTCAACACAATCTACCTCGAACAATCCACCTGAATTAGCCCGAATCCGCGGCGCGTGTCAGCGCCAATATTCGCGTTCGGGATCATTTCAGGTGCCGGTCGCATCAATGTGATGACCGGTCGATGTCTTTGCAACAGGTATGAACTAGGGGCATTGCCGCAGTTCATGGCGGCAATCTCGAACGGATGGGTAGGGTGCCTATCGAAACTTTCCGCTGCCAAACCTATTTATGAGGTGAGACTCATTCTATTCGAAAGCGTGGTTCGCAATGCGAAACAGCTATCTCAAACATCTGCGCACTCAGCGCGAGGAGCTCGAGGCCAAGCTCGAGCTGCATAGGGCCCGCTATTGTTTCGGCGACGGCGAGGTGGACGACGGCACCGAGGCGGAGCTCCGGCAACGCATCACGGAAATATCCGAGGAGATCGCCGGGCTTGAATCCCAGTGGGGCGAATAATTCGCCTGTTGCCGGACGCAGTTGCCGCTTTGCGGGGTCTGGCTGGTGTTCGGCGTTGCAAAAGACGGCAGGAAATCCTGCACGGGGCTTGTTTGCCAGTCCGCAAAGGGCGGATTGGCAACAAGAGCCGTTGCGTCGGCGGATACGGGCGCGACGCAGGCCGAGAACGGCTGGCCGACCGCGCAGGCTCCGGCATCGATGAGGTCGTCGGTGGAGGCCTGGTCGGTCATCAGCCCGATCTTTGTCGCCTCGTCCCTCGGAATGAGCCGTATCGAGCTTGGTGCGGCGCTCATCGCCATGTCCAGGATCGACCGATCGATGCCCATTTCCTTGAAATAGGCAAGGATCTTCGATCGCAGCGATTTCGATAGCTTCGTACTGTCGTAAAGCCCGACGAACTTGCGGCTGATTTCCTGTCGGCTGATGATGTGCTTCCGGCCGTTAACGACCTGATATTTCATCCGGTAGAGTATCCGTTCCTGATCGTAGGTGGTCCTGACCTGATGCACCCCGACGATGCCGAAGGGGCTGATGACGCGCCTGACCCCGCCTGCCAGTATGAAAGGGCAGGCCGAGAGACATTCGGTGCCGGCGGAATAGGCTACGCCTTTCGCGCCGGCGCGCCAGCCTTCGCCGCAGAGCGGCTGGCCGCTTGGACAGGACCGCAGCCTGGTGCCGCCCACGGCGACGGACAGGCCGCGTTTCCGGATGATCTCACCCATTTCCATTGCAGCCGCGACGTTTCCGCCGGGCGAATTCACGATCACGGGCAGTTTCCTGTTGCCGATGCTGGCCAGAAGCTTGCGCAGGTCTCCCGGCGACCTCGCATCGATCATGCCTTCGGCCGCGATCCAGTCCATGCAGCCCTCGGGCCGGCAGTTCCCGCCGCCGGGGTCGGCATGGACGAGCATGAATTGCATCGGCGCTCCCGGCACCTGGGCCAACGCCGCCGCCGTCAATGCGCCAAGCGCCAGTCCCGCCGCGGCCGCGAGCCGACAGAGGTGCGCGACGCGACGCGCAAGATGCGAGAAATCTGCGAGAATCATGAACCGACACTCCCCAACATCCACCAAACGGAGAGCTAGCAAAACACAACTCCGTTAAGCAAGAGGATACAACCTGGGTCTGCGATACGCGCCGGTCCCTCGGCCGACTGGAATAACGGCGTTTCGCCCTGCGGCTGCGCAAACATCTCGACATCGACGGCCGTTCTGCGCGATAAGGTCGGAGACGATAGACGCGAGCGAGGAACCGATGAAGCCGAGCCTGCCCACCCTTCTGAGTATCAATGGCGGCTATGTGGATACCGCCGGATTTCTCGCCCTGCACGGTCTGTTCACGGCGCATGTCACCGGCAATTTCGTGACGCTCGGCGCAGCGTTGGCGCTGGGCACCTCGGGCGCCGTCGCCAAGCTTCTGGCACTGCCGGTTTTCTGCGTCGTCGTCATTTTCGCCCGCCTTCTCGGCGGCGATCTGACGCGGCGCAATCTGCCGACGCTGCAGATCATCCTGACACTGAAATTCGTGCTGCTCGTCGTTGCGGCGATCCTGGCCTTGCTCTTCGGTCCTTTCGCCGATGGCGACGGCTGGCAGGCGATCCTGACCGGCATGACGCTGATTGCCGCAATGGCCATCCAGACGACGGCGCATCGCATCCACCTCGGCTCGACGCCGCCGACGACGATGATGACGGGAACGACGACGCAGATCATGATCGATATCGCCGACTTGCTGCGCGGCGCCAAGCCCGAGGAGAAAGCTGCGATGAAGACGCGGCTTGCCCGCATGGGGGCCGCCGTCGGCGGCTTTGCCCTGGGCTGCGGCGTGGCTGCCGCACTTTTCCTGTTCGTCGGCATGGCCTGTTTCCTTCTGCCGCCGGTTCTCGCGCTCGCCGGAATTCTGATGCATGCCGCCAAGGCAGAGGCAAAGCCGGCTTAGCTTCTTCTCTCCGTCCATTGCCGATACTGCCAATCTTGCTCCTTTCTCCAGCCTTGCAAGTCGGCTACAGCTCTCTAAGTGTACGCGTCGGATCGAGCCTGGTCCGAGGCGTCCGGGCGTCAAATTTCAGGGTTGAGAAGGGGTGGTCATGGCAGGAGAAACGGTGCTTGTGGTAGGCGGAGCCGGCTATATCGGTTCGCACACATGTCTGGATCTGGCGAACAAGGGGTTCAAGCCCGTCGTCTACGACAATTTCTCCAACGGCCATCGTGAGTTCGTCAAATGGGGTCCGGCCGAGGAAGGCGATATCCGCGATCGGGCACGCCTCGACGAGGTGCTGGCCAAGCACAAGCCTGCCGCCATCCTGCATTTCGCCGCGCTGATCGAGGTCGGCGAGTCGGTCAAGGATCCCGTCTCATTCTATGAAAACAACGTCATCGGCACGCTGACCCTGCTTTCGGCTGCCCAGGCGGCCGGCGTGAAGGCTTTCGTCTTTTCCTCCACCTGCGCGACCTACGGCCTGCCGCAAAGCGTGCCGCTCGACGAGAGCCATCAGCAGGTGCCGATCAACCCCTACGGCCGCACGAAATACATCGTCGAACAGGCGCTTGCCGATTACGACCAGTACAAGGGGCTGCGCTCCGTGGTGCTGCGCTATTTCAATGCCGCCGGCGCCGATTTCGAGGGGCGCATCGGCGAGTGGCACACGCCGGAAACCCACGCCATTCCGCTCGCGATCGAGGCGGCGCTGGGCCGCCGCCAGGGCTTCAAGGTCTTCGGCAGCGATTATGACACGCGCGACGGCACCTGCGTGCGCGACTACATCCATGTGCTTGATCTCGCCGACGCCCATGTCCGCGCAGTCGAATATCTGCTGGATGGCGGCGAATCCGTCGCGCTCAATCTCGGTACCGGGACGGGCACGACGGTGAAGGAACTGCTCGGAACGATCGAAACCGTGTCGAAGCGGCCGTTCCCGGTCGAGTATGTTGGCCGCCGCGAGGGCGATTCGACGACGCTGGTCGCCAACAACGACAAGGCGCGCGATATTCTCGGCTGGTCGCCGCAATACGATCTGAGCCGCATCATCGAATCCGCGTGGAACTGGCATGCCAAATCCAACCAGCATTGAGCGCGCCTCCGGCGTTGGGGGCAGGCGCCCGAACGTCCTGTTGATCTCGGCCGATCAATGGCGGGGAGATTGTCTCTCCGCCGTCGGACACGCGTGCGTCAAGACGCCGAACGTCGATGCGCTGGCGCGGGAAGGCGTGCTGTTTCGGCGGCATTATGCCGGCACGGCACCGTGTTCGCCGGCGCGGGCGACGCTCTATACCGGCCTCTACCAGATGAACCACCGGGTTTGCCGCAACGGCTCGCCCTTGGATGCGCGTTTCGACAATGCCGCGCTTGCGGCGCAGCGGGCCGGCTATGATCCGACGCTGTTCGGCTACACGGATACGGCGCCCGATCCGCGCAGCCGGGATCCCCGCGACCCGCATCTGACGACCTATGAAGGGGTGTTGCCCGGCTTTACGGCGCGGCAGCTTCTGCCCGAGCACGAAAAGCAATGGCTATCCTGGCTGCGCTCGCGCGGCCATGCCGATGCCGTCAGCCGCGACATTCACATTCCGGTCGGTGCTGCGCCGGGCGAGATTTCCAGCAATGCGCCCGCTTATTCCAAGGACGAGACGCAGACGGCTTTTCTGGCCGGCGAATTCATCCGCTGGCTCGGCGAGCAGGATCAGCCCTGGTTTGCGCATGTATCCTTCCTGCGGCCGCATCCGCCCTTCTCCGTGCCGGAACCCTACAACCGCATGTTCTCGGCCGCCGACGGTCCGGCCTTTGCGCGCGCGGCCGACCGCGCGGCGGAAATGGCGCTGCATCCGCTGCTTGCCTTCGGTCTGCCGCTGATCGGCAAGGGCGGTTTCATGTATGGCGGCAAAGGCCCGATCAATGAGTGGACGTCGGAGGATTTTTCGGCGATCCGCGCCATCTATTACGGCATGATCGCCGAAGTCGACGCGCAGCTCGGCCGGATCTGGCAGGCGTTGAAGGATGCCGGCGCATGGGACGACACGGTGATCGTCTTCACGTCGGACCATGCCGAGATGATGGGCGATCACTGGACGCTCGGCAAGGGCGGCTTCTTCGACGGCAGCTATCATGTCCCGCTCGTCATTCGCGATCCCGGCCAGCCTGCCACGCATGGCCGGCAGGTGGCGCATTTCACGAGTGCGGCGGATATTTTTCCAAGTCTGTGCGACCGGATTGGCATTGCCCCGAAAAACCATGTCGATGGCGAGAGCCTTCTGCCGTTCCTCTCCGGTTCCGAGCCGGAAAACTGGCGCGAGGCGGCCTTCTGGGAGTTCGATTTCCGGGATATCGCCGAGGGTATTTCCGAGCGGCATTTCGGCCTCAGGTCGAATGCTTGCAATCTGGCCGTCGTTCGCGACGAACATTTCAAATATGTTCATTGCGCCGGTCTGCCGCCGCTGCTCTTCGATCTGGCGAAGGATCCGGCGGAGCTTTCCAACGTTGCCGACGACGGCAGCTATGCGGCGATCAGGCTTGCCTATGCCGAAAAGCTTCTTTCCCTTCGCGCCCGGCACCTGGACCAGACGCTCGCCTATACGGAGCTGACGGAAAAAGGGCCGGTTTCGCTCCGGCCCTGATCCTGCCTCAGGCGAACGATCCGAGATAGGTCATCTTGCCGACCGGCAGGCCGCGGCTGCGCAGGATGGCGTGCGCCGTGGTGACGTGGAAGAAGAAATTCGGCAACGCGAATTTCGCCAGATAATCCTCGCCCGTGAATACGGTCTTGTTGCCGCCGGGCGACACCGTCACTTCCCGCGTTTCGGTGCCTTCCATCGTGGCCGGCGTAATCGTCGCCAGGAAATCCTGCGTTTTCTTCAGGCGCTCGCGCAAGTCGGCGACGGTGGTTTCGTTGTCTTCGAAGCGCGGCGCTTCGATGCCGGTCAGCCGGACGATGGCGAGCTTCGCGCTGTCGGAGGCACGCTGGAACTGGCCCGAGAGCGGCAGCATGTCGTCGATCAGGCGAGCGGAAACGAGTTCCTCGGGCGGGATACCCTTTTCTGCGGCATGGGCCTCGATCTTGTCGAGATAGGCCGAAAGGCTTTGGAGGCCGCGTTGAAAGACGGGGACCGAGAAACTGTACATCGAGGGCATGCGTGTTCTCCGTTGCAGGCCGCGGTGCGGCCGATTGTTCGCTGGCATTCTATTCCATTCCCATGTCGATGGAATGTCCATTCCATCGAGTCGGGCGCCCTATGTAGGCTCTATCCCGATTTCTTGCAGTAGTGGCGGCACGAAATCTCGCTTTTGCCGCTGCTGGCGGGCGGCCAGAATTTAGTGTTGACCTTTGCAGTGAAAAATGGAATGAATATTCCGCATAATGAATTTTACGGTTTGTTTGTTCCGTTTTTAATGTGGCCACCATGGGAGTGGCGGCCAAATTAATGAAAGGCCCTGCGGTTGAGACTGGGGGCTCCGGCATTCAGGAGGGGTGCGGCCGGGCACCGTATCTGGGAGGAAAACATGAAGAAATTTATCCTTGGCACTGCAATGGCGCTTCTGCTGTCGACCGCTGCCCACGCTCAAACCATCGGCGTTTCGATGGCCCTGTTCGACGACAACTTTCTGACCGTTCTGCGCAACGGCATGCAGGACTACGCAAAGGACAAGGGCGTGACGCTGCAGGTCGAAGACGCGCAGAACGACATCGCCAAGCAGCAGAGCCAGATCCAGAACTTCATTGCGTCCAAGGTCGATGCCATCATCGTGAACCCGGTCGATACCGACGCGACGGCTGCCATTTCCAAGCTGGCCGCCGAAGCAAAGATCCCGCTGGTCTACGTCAACCGCGAGCCGGCAAACGTCGACAGCCTTCCCGACAACCAGGCCTTCGTTGCTTCCAACGAGCAGGAATCCGGCACGCTGGAAGCCAAGGAAGTGTGCAGGCTGCTGGGTGGCAAGGGCAAGGCCGTCATCATGATGGGCGAGCTCTCCAACCAGGCTGCCCGCATGCGCACGAAGGACGTCCATGACGTGGTGGCGACCGACGAGTGCAAGGGCATCCAGATCGTTCAGGAGCAGACTGCAAACTGGCAGCGCACCCAGGGCTCCGACCTTATGACCAACTGGCTCTCCAGCGGCCTCGAATTCGATGCCGTGATCTCCAACAACGACGAAATGGCGATCGGCGCCATTCAGGCTCTGAAGGCTGCCGGCAAGCCTCTCGACAAGATCGTCGTCGCGGGCGTCGATGCGACGCAGGACGCGCTTGCCGCCATGCAGGCCGGCGACCTGAAGGTCACGGTGTTCCAGGATGCCGCCGGCCAGGGCAAGGGCGCGGTCGATGCCGCGCTCAAGCTCGCCAAGGGCGATAAGATCGAGAAGAAGGTCTACATCCCCTTCCAGCTCGTGACGCCGGCCAACGTCAAGGACTTCGTCAAGAAGAACTGATGACGCAATGATCGACGGGTGCGGGCGTCTGATCCCGCACCCTTTGAAATCCGATCTGCCCGGGAGGGAAAAATGGTTGTGAGCCCATCCACCATGGCGGCGGTGCGCAGCAGCGGCGCCGTTCCCAATGCCGCCTATCTGCTGAGCGCGGAAGGCATCCGCAAGGAATTTCCGGGCGTTCTGGCCCTCGACGACGTTTCCTTCCGTCTGAAGCGCGGCACCGTGCATGCGCTGATGGGCGAAAACGGCGCGGGCAAGTCGACGCTGATGAAGATCCTTGCCGGCATCTATATCCCCGACCAGGGCGAGGTGCGCCTCAAGGGTGTCGAAATCCGGCTGAAGTCGCCGCTCGATGCCCTGGAAAACGGCATCGCGATGATCCATCAGGAACTTAACCTGATGCCGTTCATGACGGTTGCCGAGAACATCTGGATCCGGCGCGAACCGAAGAACCGTTTCGGCTTCGTCGACCACGCGGAAATGAGCCGCAAGACCGAAGAACTTTTCTGTCGCCTGAACATCTCCCTCGACCCGGAGATCCAGGTGCGCGAGCTTTCCGTCGCCAGCCGGCAGATGGTCGAAATCGCCAAGGCGGTGTCCTATAATTCCGACGTGCTGATCATGGACGAGCCGACCTCGGCCCTGACCGAGCGCGAGGTGGCGCATCTTTTCCAGATTATCCGCGACCTGCGCGCCCAGGGCATCGGCATCGTCTACATCACCCACAAGATGAACGAGCTGTTCGAGATCGCCGACGAGTTTTCGGTGTTCCGCGACGGCAAATACATCGGTACGCACGCCTCCACCGATGTGACTCGCGACGATATCATCCGCATGATGGTCGGCCGCGAGATCACGCAGATGTTCCCGAAGGAGGAGGTGCCGATCGGCGAAACCCTGCTCTCCGTCAAGGATCTCTGCCTCGACGGTGTCTTCTCCAATGTGTCCTTCGAGGTGAGGGCCGGCGAGATTCTCGGCGTTGCCGGGCTTGTGGGCTCGGGTCGATCCAATGTCGCCGAGACCATCTTCGGCGTTACGCCCGCCTCTTCCGGCACGATCGAGCTCTTCGGCAAGAAGACGGAAATCGCCTCGCCGGCGGCGGCGATCCGTCACGGCATGGCCTTCCTGACGGAAGACCGCAAGGATACGGGCTGTCTTCTCATCCTCAGCGTGCTTGAGAACATGCAGGTGGCCGTGCTGCACGACAAGTTCGTGCGCGGCGGCTTCGTGCAGGAAGGTGCCATCGAAGAGGCCTGCGAGGAAATGGCGAGGAAGTTGCGTGTCAAGACGCCGAACCTCGACGAACGGATCGAAAACCTCTCCGGCGGCAATCAGCAGAAGGCGCTGATCGGCCGGTGGATGCTCACCAATCCACGCATTCTGATCCTGGACGAACCGACGCGCGGCATCGACGTCGGCGCCAAGGCGGAAATTCATCGTCTCGTCACCGAAATGGCGCGCAACGGCGTTGCCGTCATCATGATCTCGTCGGAAATGCCCGAGGTGCTCGGCATGAGCGACCGCATCATGGTGATGCATGAAGGACGGGTCACGGGATTCCTGGATCGCGCGGACGCAACTCAAGTGAAGGTGATGGAGCTGGCCGCGCAGTGACGCCGCCAATCATCGCAAGGGAGGATTGAACCATGGTTACCAAAGTTGCGGAGACGGCGGTGCAGCCGCTGACACGTCCGAGACGCCGCCGTGTGCCGCCCGAACTCGGCATCTTCCTGGTGCTGATCGGCATCGCGCTCCTCTGTGAAGTCCTCGGCTGGATCTTCGTCGGGCAGAGCTTCCTGATGAACCTGCAGCGCCTGAAGATCATGATCCTGCAGGTCTCGGTCATCGGCATCATCTCGGTCGGCGTGACGCAGGTCATCATCACCGGCGGCATCGACCTGTCCTCGGGTTCCGTCGTCGGCCTGACGGCCATGGTCGCCGCGAGCTTCGCGCAGTCGTCGACATGGGCGAGGGCCGTCTATCCGGCGCTGACCGACATGCCCTTCTTCGTGCCGATCGGCATCGGCCTGCTGATCGGCCTGGCCGCCGGCTACGTCAACGGCCAGCTGATCACCAAGACGAAGATCCCTCCCTTCATCGCCACGCTCGGGATGATGGTTTCGGCCCGCGGCCTGTCGAAACTCTACACCAAGGGGCAGCCGATCTCGGGCCTGACCGATCAGTTCAATTTCATCGGTTCGGGAATCTGGCCTGTCGTCGTCTTCCTCATTATCGCGGTCATCTTCCATGTCGTGCTGCGCTACACGCGCTACGGCAAGTTCACCTATGCGATCGGCGCCAATGTGCAGGCGGCGCGCGTTTCGGGCATCAACGTCGAGGCGCATCTGGTCAAGGTCTATGCAATTGCAGGGCTTCTGGCCGGTCTCGCCGGCATCATCACGGCGGCCCGCGTGCAGACGGCGCAGGCCGGCATGGGCGTCAACTACGAGCTGGACGCGATTGCGGCGGCCGTCATCGGTGGCACCTCGCTCACCGGCGGCGTCGGGCGCATCGCCGGCACCGTGATCGGCACCGTGATCCTCGGGGTGATGATCTCCGGCTTCACCTTCCTCAACGTCGATGCCTACTATCAGGAAATCGCCAAGGGTTTCATCATCGTCGCCGCCGTCGCCATCGACGTCTACCGCCAGAAGAAGCGGGCCAAGCGCTGAAACGCCCGAGCATCGTCAGCGATACGGACCACATTCCAGAGGCGGGGTTTTGCCCCGCCTTTTCCGTTTGAATATGCCATTCCATGCAAATGCAAATTTTTTTCATTTGGGTATGGCGAATTCCGCCAGCTTTTCTATTGTTGCCGCTTTCCATTCGCTCTCCCGAGCGCTTCATCCAGGATAGACGATGCAATCCGTATTCGATGGTCATAACGACGTTCTCCTGAGGCTCTGGCATCATGCGCGTGACGGCGCCGACCCGATCGCCGAATTCAGGGACGGGACGTCAAGCGGCCATATCGATGCGCCGCGTGCCAAGGCGGGCGGGCTGGCCGGCGGGCTCTGCGCCATCTATATCCCGTCAGGCGATCTCGTCTTTGCCGATCCGGACAGCAACGGTCACTATGCCACGCCGCTCGCGGCCCCGCTGGAGCGCGCGCCGTCGCTCGACATCGCGCTTGACATGGCGGCGATCGCGCTGCGGCTCGACCGTGCCGGCGCCTGGAAGCTCTGCCGCTCCACCGCTGATATCCGCGACAGCATCGAAAAGGGTATCTTCGCCGCCGTGATGCATATGGAAGGCTGCGAAGCGATCGATGCCGATCTCATCGCGCTCGAAACCTTTTACGCCGCCGGCTTGCGCTCGCTCGGCCCCGTCTGGAGCCGGAACAACGTCTTTGCCCATGGCGTGCCCTTTGCCTTTCCGAGCTCGCCCGACACGGGACCGGGCCTGACGGAGGCGGGTTTCGCGCTGGTGCGGGAATGCAATCGGCTCGGTATCGTCGTCGATCTCGCCCACATCACCGAAAAGGGCTTCTGGGACGTGGCCAAGACCTCGGACCAGCCGCTGGTGGCCAGCCACTCCAACGCGCACGCGCTGACGCCCGTTGCGCGCAACCTCACCGACAAGCAGCTCGACGCCATCAAGGAGAGCCACGGCATCGTCGGCCTCAACTATGCGACGGCGATGTTGCGCGAGGACGCCCGTTCGGATGCCGATACGCCGCTCGAGGCGATGGTGCGGCATGTGGACTATCTGGTCGGTCGCGTCGGCATCGATTGCGTCGGCCTTGGATCGGACTTCGACGGCGCGACGATTCCGGAGGAAATCGGCGATGCGGCAGGCAATCAAAACCTGATTGCCGCCCTTCGGAACGTTGGCTATGGTGAAGCCGATCTTGTAAAGCTGTGCAGGGAGAACTGGCTTCGCGTCCTCGCGTCCGCTTGGAAGGAAGGCAGCCGATCAAGTGCGTCCTGATATTGCGTAAAGTTTACTAAGAGGGGAATGAAAACAATGATGATTACCAAGATGAACCGCGGTTTCCGCGCGCTTTCCGCCGGCGCGGCTCTCTCGCTTCTGCTGATGGCGGCACCCAACGCATATGCTGCGACGCCCAAGGATACGCTGGTCGAAGGCTTCGCATTCGACGACATCCTGAGCATGGACCCGGCCGAGGCCTATGAGCTGTCGGCTGCGGAAATCACCGGCAACACCTACAGCCTGCTCGTTCGCCTCGACATCGACGACACGTCCAAGATCAAGGGCGATATTGCCGAGAGCTGGTCGGTGTCCGACGATCACCTGACCTATACGTTCAAGCTGAAGCCCGGCTTGAAGTTTGCCTCCGGCAACCCGATCACCGCCGATGACGTTGCATGGTCCTTCGAGCGCGTCGTCAAGCTCGACAAGAGCCCGGCCTTCATTCTCACCCAGTTCGGCCTCAACGGCGACAACGTGACGGAAAAGGCCAAGGCGACCGATCCGAACACCTTCACTTTCACCGTCGACAAGCCCTACGCGCCAAGCTTCGTGCTGAACTGCCTGACGGCGACCGTCGCCGAAGTGGTCGACAAGAAGCTCGTCCTGCAGCATGTGAAGCCGGTGACGCCGTCCGCCGACTACAAATACGACAACGACTTCGGCAATGCCTATCTGAAGACCGGTTTTGCCGGTTCCGGCCCGTTCAAGCTGCGCGAATGGCGCGCCAACGAAGCCGTCGTGCTGGAGCGCAACGACAACTACTACGGCGACAAGGCGAAGCTGAACCGCGTCATCTATCGCTTCATGAAGGAAAGCTCCGCACAGCGCCTGGCGCTTGAGAACGGCGATATCGACATTGCCCGCAATCTCTCGCCGACCGACCTCGAGGCCGTCGAAAAGAACCCGCAGCTCGCTTCCACCAGCGCGCCGAAGGGCACGATCTACTACATGAGCCTCAACCAGAAGAACGCCAATCTTGCCAAGCCGGAAGTGCAGCAGGCATTCAAGTACCTGGTCGACTACGACGCCATCGGCAAGACCCTGATCAAGGGCATCGGCGAGATCCACCAGACTTTCGAACCGAAGGGCATGCTCGGCTCGCTGGATGAAAATCCGTTCAAGCTCGACGTCGCCAAGGCCAAGGAACTGCTCGCCAAGGCAGGTCTGCCCGATGGGTTCTCGATCACCATGGACGTGCGCAGCATCGAGCCGGATACGGGCATTGCGACCGCGATCCAGCAGACGCTCGGCCAGGCCGGCATCAAGGTGGAGATCATCCCCGGCGACGGCAAGCAGAAGCTGACCAAGTACCGCGCCCGTAACCACGATATCTATTTCGGCAACTGGGGCCCGGATTATTGGGATCCCCATTCCAACGCCGATACGTTCACGACCAACGACGACAATTCCGACACCAGCACCAACAAGACGCTTGTCTGGCGCAACACCTGGACCTCGCCTGAGCTGGAAAAGGAAGCCAAGGCGGCCCTGTTCGAGGGCGATGCGGTCAAGCGCGGCGCCATGTATCAGGAAATCCAGAAGAAGTTCCTGGACGCAAGCCCGTTCATCATCCTCTATCAACAGACGGAAGTTGCCGGCTATCGCAAGGACTTGAAGGACTTCAAGCTTGGCCCGAGCTTCGACAACAACTTCGTCTGGCCGATCTCCAAGTGATGATCCGGTAGGATTGGTCTTTTGAGCACAGTTGAACGGAAAATGCAGGTGCGGCCCAAGAAGGGCCGTGCCGCTCCTTTTCTTATGGGACTGCTGCGATTCCTCGTCGTGGCAGTCACCACCTATCTCGGCCTTCTGGCCGTCACCTTCTTCATCGGACGCGTCATTCCGATCGATCCGGCGTTGGCGATCGCCGGCGATCACGCGCCGACGCAGGTATTGGAACGTCTGCGGCGCGAGATGCACCTCGACCAGCCGCTCTATCTGCAGTTCTACTATTATCTGCTGAGCGCCCTGAGCGGCGATTTCGGCATTTCGGTGCTGACGACCAACCCGGTCATGGATGACATCAAGCGCGTCTTTCCCGCGACGATGGAGCTTGCCACCGTCGGCACGATCATCGGCGCCGTGTTCGGCGTTCCCTTCGGTGTTCTTGCCGCCGTCCGCCGCAACAGCTTCATCGACCAGATCGTCCGTGTCGTCGGCCTCGTCGGCTATTCCGTGCCGGTTTTCTGGTTGGCGATGGTTTCGCTCGTCATCTTTTATGCGAAGCTGAACTGGGTGGCCTATCCCGGCCGCATCGATATCGCTTTCGAATATACCTTCACGCCGATCACGGGCTTCTTCCTGCTCGACAGCGTGCTGCAGGGCCAGTGGGATGTCTTCTGGGACGTCTTCCGCCACATCATCCTGCCGGCCTCGCTGCTCGGCTACTTCTCACTCGCCTATATCAGCCGCATGACACGCAGCTTCATGCTGAACGAACTGGGGCAGGAATATATCGTCGCGGCTCGCGCCAAGGGGCTTTCGGAGACGAGGGTGATCTGGGGCCATGCCCTGCGCAGCGCCGCCGTGCCGCTGATCACGGTGATCGCGCTCTCCTATGCCGGTCTGCTTGAAGGCTCCGTGCTGACGGAAATCGTGTTCTCCTGGCCGGGCATCGGCTTCTATATCACCAGCTCGCTGCGCAATGCCGACATGAACGCCGTTCTCGGCGGCACCATCGTCGTCGGCACGGTTTTCATCGGCATCAATCTCATTTCCGATCTTCTGTATCGGACCCTCGACCCAAGGACCCGACGTAAATGACGGCTGAGACCACCCAACCCGGCTGGCGTGACTGGCTGCTGTCAGACCGACCGCAGTCGCGCCGGCAGGCCAGACTGGGGCGTGCCTACGTCACCTGGCGGCAGTTCTCCGCCAATCGCCTGGCTGTCATCGGGCTTTTGATCATCGTCGCGCTCGTGCTCGTGGCGGCGCTGGCCGATGTCATCGCTCCGCATTCGCCCGTCATCGGCGACCTGACCAACGCCTATCTGAAGCCGCCCGGCACGCCGGGCTACCTTCTCGGCACCGACGACCTCGGGCGGGATATCCTGTCCCGCCTCATCTACGGTTCGCGCTGGACGCTCTACATCGTCGTGCTGGTGGCGATCATATCGGCGCCGATCGGGCTGATCATCGGCATGGTGTCCGGGTACCTCGGCGGCTGGACCGATACGATCCTGATGCGCGTCACCGACATCTTCCTGGCCTTTCCGAAGCTGGTGCTGGCGCTTGCCTTTGCCGGCGCGCTGGGGGCCGGCATCGAAAACGCCATCATCGCCATCGCCGTCACCTCCTGGCCGCCCTATGCGCGCCTGGCGCGGGCCGAGACGATGACGGTGCGGCGTTCTGACTATATCGCCGCCGTGCAGCTCATGGGCGCGTCGTCGTTGCGGATCATCTTCCGTCATGTCATGCCGCTCTGCATCTCCTCGGTGATCGTGCGTGTCACGCTCGACATGGCGGGCGTGATCCTGACGGCCGCCGGCCTCGGCTTCCTGGGCCTCGGCGCGCAGCCGCCGCTGCCCGAATGGGGCGTGATGATCGCGACCGGCTTCAAATACTATCTCGACCAGTGGTGGGTGGCGGCCATGCCCGGCATCGCGATCCTCGTCGTCAGCCTCGGTTTCAACCTGCTCGGCGACGGCCTGCGCGATGCGCTCGATCCGAAGGAGAGCGGGCAATGACGACGCTTTTGACCGTGGAGAACCTCAAGGTTCGCTATCCGACGCGCACGGGCGTCATCGATGCCGTGCGCGGCGTGTCGTTCACGCTCGGCCGCGAACGGCTGGGCATCGTCGGCGAAAGCGGTTCCGGCAAGTCGCAGACCGGCCGCGCCATCATGGGCCTGACGCCGCCGCATGGCATCGTCACGGCCGACCGGCTTGATTTCAGCGGCATCGATCTGCTGTCGACCTCGGCCAGGGAACGCCGGTCGCTGCGCGGCAAGCGCATCGCCATGGTGCTGCAGGATCCGAAATACTCGCTCGATCCCGTCATGCCCATCGGCCGGCAGATCACCGAGACGCTGCGCACGCATGAGAAGGTCGGCAGGGCGGAGGCGCGCGAACGTGCTTTGGCCATGCTGGAGGCCGTGCAGATCCGCGATCCCGGCCGTGTCTACGACCTGCACCCGCACGAGGTTTCCGGCGGCATGGGCCAGCGCGTGATGATCGCGATGATGCTGATCGCCGGGCCTGAGCTGCTGATCGCCGACGAGCCGACATCGGCGCTCGACGTCACGGTCCAGCTCGATGTGCTCAAGATCATGGACAAGCTCGTTTCGGAGCGCGGCATGGGGTTGATTTTCGTATCGCACGATCTGCGGCTGGTTTCGTCCTTCTGCGATCGCGTGATCGTCATGTATGCAGGCAAGGTGGTGGAAGAGCTCAAGGCTTCCGAATTGAACAATGCCCAGCATCCGTATACGCGCGGCCTGCTGAATTGCATGCCTGTCGTCGGCGAGAACCGGCATCCGCTGCCGGTGCTCGACCGCAAGCCGGAGTGGGCGGCATGACGACAGCACTTGCAGTTCATGGCCTCAGCGTCGTCTATGACGGCTATTATGCGCTCGATGCCGTCGGCGTCGACGTGAACGAGGGGGAGTCCTTCGGCCTGGTCGGCGAGTCCGGCTCCGGCAAGTCGACGCTGCTGCGCGCTGTGGCGGGTCTGGCGCCCGTTACCGACGGCACCATCCGCGTCGGTGGCGAGCAGTTGAAGGGAGCAAGACGCAGCAAGGCCTTCTATCGGCAGGTGCAGATGGTGTTTCAGGATCCTTACGGTTCCCTGCACCCGCGTCAGACGATCGACCGGCTGCTGCTGGAGCCGCTGGCGATCCACGGCATTGGCGACACCGAGACGCGCATTGCCCGTGCGCTCGATGAAGTCGGCCTCGGCACCGGTTTCCGCTTCCGCTATCCGCACCAGCTTTCCGGCGGCCAGCGCCAGCGCGTCGCCATTGCCCGTGCGCTGATCGTCGAGCCGTCCATCCTGCTGCTCGATGAACCGACCTCGGCACTCGATGCCTCCGTGCAGGCCGAGGTGCTCAACCTGCTCGAACAGGTGCGCAAGGACCGCAATCTGACCTTCGTGATGGTGAGCCACGATCTCGGCGTCGTCACCCATATGTGCGAGCGTCTGGCCGTCATGCGCAACGGCGCAGTCGTCGAGAGACTGACGGCGAGGGAGCTCGCGGCGGGCGACGTCAAGGAAGATTACACACGCAATCTCATGGTTGCCAGCAAGGGGTTCGTCCGCGCCTGAGCGGACGACTTTTGCGCTCCCGGCCCGTTAACGAATGGGCCGGCTAAACACGACCAATCGTATAGACTATTGACACCTGCCGCAATTCTGTCATGATCTCGTTAATGGCAGTTAACTTTCGTGATCCCGATCACGGGTCACACGCGAGTGGAGGCAGGCATGTTTTTCATGGGTGGCATGACCATGGGCTATCTTCATCCGCCGGTTCCGGCGAAGCAGGAAGGTGCACGGTCCGCCTCTCTTTCCGAAGACAATTGCCGCCGCCAGGCCGGGCCTGCCGAAGAGCAGACGGCCGATACCAGCGCCATCGAGCGCAGCTTGATTTGGGCCCGCCGCATTCTTTGCTGAATTGGCATTGCCGATCTTTCGGGTCCTCGAAATCCAGTGGTTTAATTTTTCTCGGGTCGCGTTCTGGACGGAAATTCATCTCTACCTAATTGATAGGAAATGTATGAATATCCGTTTTGGGCTTGGCCCGCGAAATACATAAGAAACGAACGGAGGCAACACATGGCGAATTTGGGTATTTCGAATACGCATGTGAATCAGTTCGATGGTTCCAAGCGTGCCGCCAAGACGCGGCACAAGATACAGACCGCGGTTCACGTCGCTCTGTTTTCGGCTGCATTCCTGTTCGTCGCGGCCATCGTTTGCGGCATCGTTGTCTGAAAACGATGTTTTGCGGGGCGGCATCCCGTGCCGCCGCTGATCGCTTGGCCGATGCGGCCGATTTCCTGATATATGGATGGTGACAGGCTTGGCCGGCCGGGGGTCGGAAGCCTGTTTGGCTCGTCCTCTCCAACGTCAGCGATCCCTTCAAGGCAATCCCTCTCCCATTTCGTTGGCGGAATTTCGCCGGGCAAAGAAAATTTGGCCGGGCTGATGGCATATACGGCGTGAAAACAGTAAGCTTCACGCAAACAAGAGGCTTTCGGGGAGGCGGCTGGGCGCAGTCAGGATTTGGCGGCGTGAAGAAGCCATTCGGATTTGTGCGTTGCACGTTTTCCAGGACTGAAAAATAGCCGTTTCCGCACGGCGTGACATGAGAGCGCGGCCGCCTTTGCCGGCGCATGCATCCCATGCGAGCGCTTGCATGTGGCTTCGTTTCGGATGGATCATCGCTCCGCAAAAGGGATGTTTCGAAAGGAATTCGCGAATCTTTTGAGGGGGTTCAGTTTAAGTTCATCTTCTGCGGGATATTGAGGGTTCAATATGCCGAACCATGCTGAATTTCCGAAACGGGATCAATCAGCCGAAGGAGAATGCCTCATGACCTTGATCGATTGTCGTTGACGTGTGCGGATCGCTGCCGGAACCATTTGGCCGCGTATCCAGTTTCACGGACACCCACCGGGGATGATGGCAAAGACGCCATGATCCCTAAGACCGGCCCCGTGAAAATCTTCGCCTCTATATGTTTGTTCTAAGCTGTCACTTCGAATTCACCCCCTTCGCCCGCCGGGAAGCGAAGCAAAAGGGTCCAGATGCGTGAATTCTTGTGTCAGGCAGGGCAAAAACGATAAAGGCGATAATGCCACTCACTCTGTTTGGACCCAGAACCCGAATCCATGACATCTCAAAATCTCTCCACCGTTACGCCGCGCGATTCTGAAGCCAAGCAGATCGATCACAACGATGCGATCCGCGCTTCGTATTTCTCCAACGAGCAGATACGGGAATGCGGCGCGACCTTCGCCCGCAACGGCGCCAGCACCAAGCTGCCGGGCTTTGCCCCCTTCGATTTCTTCGCCCGGCACAAGGAGAACGAGAAAGAGATCCTGCGCGTCTATCGCTCGGCCAATGCCGATGTCGATGCCGGCGAATCGATCACGCCGGCGGCCGAATGGCTGCTCGACAACCACTACATCATCGAAGAGGCCATTCAGGAAGTCCGCCGCGATTTTCCGAAGAAGTTCTACGACCAGCTGCAGACGCTGACCATCGGCGGCATGGTGATGCCGCGCACCATGGCGCTGGCCTGGCTCTACGTCGCCCACACGCACAGCACGGTTTCCAACCAGGGCCTGCTGGCTTTGGTCGAGGGCTTCCAGTCGGTGGAGATGCTGAAGATCGGCGAGCTTTGGGCCGTGCCCTCGCTGGTGCGCTACATCCTCGTCGAAAACCTGCGCCGCATTTCGAGCCGCGTCGAGCAGAGCCGCATCACGCGCAAGAAGGCCAATGCCGCCGCCGACGAGCTGATCCGCCTGAATGACGATGCCAAGGTCGCCGAGTTCCTGAAGACGCTCGAGCCCTATACCTCGGACAATACCTTCGCCACGCAGTTCCTCTACCGCCTTCGCGACGGCTCGCATACGTCGGGTCTTGCCGTGACCTGGCTGGAGAAGCGGCTCGCCGAGGCCGGCACCGACGCCGAAAGCGTCATGATGGCCGAGCACAACCGCCTTTCGTCGGGCAACGTGACGATGGGCAACATCATCAAGAGCTTGCGCCTGATCGACGATACCGACTGGTCCGTCTGGGTCGAAGAGGTCAGCGCCGTCGACAAGCTGCTCTGGGACGAGACCGACTACGCCAAGCTCGATCCAGGCTCGCGCAACAGCTATCGCCGCCGCATCGAAAAGCTTGCCCGCCGGTCCGACAAGACCGAAATGGAGATCGCCCAGGTCGCCATGGCGATGACCGAAGCGGCCAGGACATCGGCCGAGAGCGATCCGCGCGAGCCGAATATCGGCGACTACATCATGGGCCAGCAGACGCAGAAGCTGGAAAAGGCCATCGGCTATCGTGCGCCGCTGTCCGTGACTTTCGTGCGCCAGTGGCGCAAGCTCAACTGGCTGTCGATCGCCGCGCCGGTTCTGTTCCTTACTGTCGTGGCGCTGGTCGTCGTCGGCTACTTCATGCTGCACGCCGGCATGGGCTGGGCCGAGACCATTCTGCTCCTGCTGATGTTCTCGCTGCCGGCGTCGGAAGGCGCCACCGGCCTCTTCAACTTCTTCGTCACCATGTATCTGACGCCGGCACGCCTGGTCGGCTACGAATTCAAGGATGGCATTCCGGAAGAGGCCCGCACGCTGGTCGTCGTGCCGACGCTGATCGGCAACCGCGACAGCGTCGACGAACTCGTGCGCAATCTCGAAGTCCATTACCTCGCGAACCCGGGCGGCGAAATCTACTACGCGCTGCTCAGCGACTGGCCCGACAGCCAGGAGGAGGAGAGCGAGCGCGATCTGGAAATCCTCGACTATGCCCGCCGCGAAGTGGCCAATCTGGCTGCCCGCTACAATGAGGATGGCACGCAGCGCTTCTATCTGCTGCATCGTCGCCGTCTCTACAATCCGGCCGAAGGCGCCTGGATGGGCTGGGAGCGCAAGCGCGGCAAGCTGCACGAGCTGAACCTGCTTTTGCGCGGCGACCGCGACACCACCTTCCTGCCCGGCGCCAATATCGTGCCGAAGGACGTGCAGTATGTCATGACGCTCGATTCCGATACGCGCCTGGTGCGCGATACGGTGACGAAGCTCGTCGGCAAGCTGCATCACCCGATCAACCGCCCGGTCTTCGACCCCGAAAGCAAGCGCGTCGTGCGCGGCTACGGCGTGCTGCAGCCGCGCGTGACCCCGTCGCTGACCACGGGCAAGGATGCGTCGGTGTTCCAGCGCGTCTTCTCGGTCAATCGCGGTCTCGACCCCTATGTGTTTGCCGTTTCCGACGTCTACCAGGATCTGGTCGAGGAAGGCACGTTTACCGGCAAAGGCCTCTATCATATCGACGCTTTCGAAGCGTCGCTGAAGGGCAAGATCGACGAAAACGCCGTTCTCAGCCATGACCTGCTCGAAGGCTCGATGGCGCGTTGCGCGCTGGTCACGGATTGCGAACTGGTCGAGGATTTCCCGATCCGCTACGAAGTGGAAGTCTCGCGCCAGCATCGCTGGGCCCGCGGCGACTGGCAGTTGCTTCCCTATCTCTTCAATCCGAAGCGCGGTGTCACCGGTCTCGGCCGCTGGAAGATGATGGACAATCTGCGCCGCTCGCTGACGCCGATCGCCTGGTTCTTCGCCTCCGTCCTCGGCTGGTACTTCATGGGGCCGTTCGCTGCCCTGATCTGGCAGATCCTGCTGATCTTCTGCCTGTTCGTCGCGCCGACGCTGTCTCTTATCAACGGCATCATTCCGCGCAGCAGCGATATCGTCGCCCGCGCCCATCTCTATACGGTGTGGACGGATATTCGCGCCGCCAACGCGCAGGTCGCGCTGCGTATCGTCTTCATCGCCGACGGCGCCTGCATCATGGCCGATGCCATCGGCCGCTCGCTCTACCGCGCCTTCGTCAGCCGCAAGCTGATGCTGCAATGGCGGACCGCCGCAAGCGCGCAGGCAGCAGCCCAGACGACGATCCTCGGTCACTATCGCGTCATGTGGCATGCGCCCGTGCTGGCGCTGCTGGCTCTGGCCTTCGCGTCGCTCTCCGGCGACAACGCCTTCTTCGTCGGCATCCCCTTTGCGCTGCTCTGGGTTCTGTCGCCGGCGATCGCCTGGTATGTCAGCCAGTCGGCCGAAACCGAAGACCGGCTCGAAGTGCCGGAAAGCGTTTCGTTCGAGCTGCGCAAGATCGCCCGCCGCACCTGGCGCTATTTCGAGACCTTCGTCGTCGAACAGCAGAACCACCTGCCGCCGGACAACGTGCAGCAGACCCCGAATGCCGTCGTCGCCTCGCGCACCTCGCCGACCAATATCGGCGTCTACCTGCTATCCGTCATCTCGGCGCGTCATTTCGGCTGGACCTCGTTCGAGGAAACCATCGATCGCATGGAAAAGACCATGGCGACCGTGGCGAAGCTCGAAAAATTCCGTGGGCACCTGTGCAACTGGTATCACACGGATACGCTGAAGCCGATGGGCGCGCGTTACATCTCGGCAGTCGATAGCGGCAACTTCGCCGGCCATCTGATCGCCGTTTCCTCCGCCTGCCGCATCTGGGCGGAAGCACCATCAGCGCATATGCAGGGCAATCTCGACGGTATCGGCGATGTTGCCGGCATTCTCGCCGAAACGCTTGCCGAGCTCCCGGACGACCGCAAGACGGTGCGCCCGCTGCGCCGCCGCCTGGAAGAGCGCATCGCCGGTTTCCAGAGCGCACTTGCCGCCGTCAAGCGCGAGCACGAGTTCGCCTCCATCCGCGTCATCAACCTCTCGGTGCTGGCGCAGGATATCCAGAAGCTGGCGGCAAATCTCGACCATGAGGTCAAGTCGACGCAGAGCGGCGAAGTGCTCACCTGGTCGCAATCCCTCGTGAAGGTCTGCGAAGGCCATGTCGCCGACAGCATCTTCGACCTCGCCAATGTGGATTCGCTGCGCCAGCGTCTGGCGAAGCTGCGGGACGAGATGCGCAATCTCGCCTTCGGCATGGAATATGCCTTCCTCTATCGTCCGGAACGGCGCCTGCTCTCGATCGGCTTCCGCGTCGAGACCAACGAGCTCGACGCCGCCTGCTACGACCTTCTTGCCTCCGAAGCCCGCCTCACCAGCCTTTTCGCCATCGCCAAGGGCGATCTGCCGACCGAGCACTGGTATCGCCTGGGCCGTCAGGTCGTGCCCGTCGGCTCGCGCGGTGCGCTGGTCTCCTGGTCCGGCTCGATGTTCGAATATCTGATGCCGCCGCTCGTCATGCAGGAGCGCCAGGGCGGTATCCTCAACCAGACGAACAATCTGGTCGTGCAGGAGCAGATGAACTACGCCAAGCGCCTGGGCTCCGATATCCCCTGGGGCATTTCGGAAGCGGCCTTCAACGCCCGCGACCACTACATGCACTACCAGTACACCAATTTCGGCGTGCCTTCCCTCGGCCTGAAGCGCGGTCTCGGCCAGAATGCCGTCATCGCTCCCTACGCTTCGATCCTGGCCAGCCAGTATCGCCCGGCCGCGGCGCTGGAAAATCTGCAGAAGCTGCGCAAGGTGGGCGCACTCGGCGTCTACGGCTTCCACGATGCCGTCGACTTCACGCCGACGCGCGTTCCCGAGGGCAAGAAATGCGCTGTGGTCTACAACTACTATGCGCACCATCACGGCATGTCGATCGCCGCGATCGCCAACGTCGCCTTCAACGGCCGCCTGCGAGAGCTCTTCCATTCCGATCCGGTGATCGAAGCGGCCGAACTGCTGCTGCAGGAAAAGGCACCCCGCGATATTCCGGTCATGGCCGCCAAGCATGAGAGCGACCAGCCGGCCAATATCCAGGAAGACATGCTGCGTCCGGAAATCCGCAAGATCGCCGATCCGGCCACGCAGGATCGCGAGCTCGCCTTCCTTTCCAACGGCCATTATTCGGTCATGCTGACCGCGACCGGCGCCGGTTACTCGCGCTGGAACGGCCTGACGGTCTCGCGCTGGCGCGCCGACCCGACGGAAGACCGGTGGGGCACCTTCATCTTCCTGCGCGATACGGCCTCCGGCCAGTGGTGGTCGGCGACCGCCGAGCCGCGCAGCATCGAAGGAGAGAAGGCCAAGGTCTCCTTCAGCGATGAAAAGGCCGAATACAGCAAGACGGTCGGCGATCTCACCAGCGACGTCGAATGCATCGTCGCAACCGAGCACGATGCCGAAGGCCGCCGTGTGACCTTGCTCAACATGGGTGCGGAAGATCGCTTTATCGAAGTAACCTCCTATCTCGAGCCGGCAATTGCCAGCGACGACGTCGATTCCGGTCACCCGGTCTTCACGCGCATGTTCGTGCGCACCGAGATCGGCAATAGCGGCGACGTGATCCGTGCCGAGCGCAATAAGCGCGACTATAACGAGCCGGATATGTCGGTCGCCCATCTGGTGGTCGACAATGCCGGATCGGAACGCCCGACAGAGTTCGAAACCGATCGCCGCAAGTTCCTCGGCCGTGGCCGCACGCTTGCGGAAGCCGCGGCATTCGATCCGGGGGCGACCCTTTCCGGCACGGACGGCTTCACCATGGACGCCTGCCTGTCGCTGCGCCGCGTCGTGCGCGTTCCTGCGGGCAAGAAGGTCAGCGTGATCTTCTGGACCATCGCCGCATCGAACCGCGAGGAAGTCGACAAGGCCGTCGAGCGCTACCGCAATCCTGATACTTTCGGGATCGAGCTCACGCAGGCGTGGACCCGTACGCAGATGCAGATGCGCCATGTCGGCGTCACCTCGCAGCAGGCGGCCGCGTTCCAGAAACTCGCACGCTATCTCGTCTATCCGGACATGCACCTGCGCGCCGACGGCGCCACCGTGCAGGCCGGCCTGCATTCGCAGTCCGCGCTCTGGCCGGTGACGATCTCGGGCGATTTCCCGATCTTCACGCTGCGCATCAACGACGATGTCGATCTCGAAATCGCCAGGGAAGCGCTGATGGCGGCGGAATATATGCGCTCGCGCGGCATCAACGCCGATCTGGTGATCGTCAACGAACGCGCCGTCGACCATATTCAGGACATGCAGCGCGAGCTGGACAAGCTCGTCGAGCACGTCCGTCACAATCAGGGCGACGGTCTGCGCCAGAACATCTTCTCGGTTCGCAAGGACCTGATCGAGAACGAGACCTACCAGGAGATCCTTGCCGCATCGCGGGTGATCTTCCATGCCCGCAACGGCAAGCTGGTGGACCAGATCGCACGCGCGGCGACGCTGTTTGCCTCCGCCCAGTCCGACGGGCCGGCGCCGGTCAATCGCCTCACCGTGCCTGCTGCATTGCAGGAATCGGTCTTTGCGGCCGACATACTGGAGGCGCAGGACGATCTCGATTTCTGGAACGGCTATGGCGGCTTCTCCAAGGACGGCCGCGAATATGTCGTCCGCCTTCCGGGTGGCCAGTCGACGCCGCATCCGTGGATCAACGTCATCTCGAACGAGCGCTTCGGCTTCCATGTCCCCGCCGAAGGCGGCGGTTTCACCTGGAGCCACAATTCGCGCGACTACCAGCTGACGCCGTGGACCAACGACATGGTCGTCAACCGTCCGGGGGAGGCGCTCTATGTGGCCGATCTCGACGGCAACAAGGTCATGACGCCCTATGCCGGCCTGTCGCGCAACGCGAAGGTCCGTTTCGAGGCCCGTCACGGTCTCGGCTACTCCGTCTTCTCGAGCGAAGAGGACGGCGTGGCGCTGGAGTTGACGCAGACCGTCGATCGCGAGCGCCCGGTCAAGCTCTTCCGCCTGCGGCTCAGCAACAACGGCGCCGGTAGCCGGCGGTTGCGGATCTATAATTATGCGGAATGGGTGCTCGGCATCAATCAGAACAAGACCAGGCCCTTCATCCTGTCGACGCTGGATGAGGAGACGGGGGCGCTGTTTGCCAACAACCCATACAGCATCGACTACTTCAAGCGGACCGCCTTCATGGCGGCGAGCGAGACGCATTCGAGCTTCTCGGCAAGCCGTCGCGAGTTCATCGGCCGCCACGGCACGATCCAGATGCCGGAAGCCGTCGTTGCCGCTGCCGCGCTCTCCAACTCCGCCGATCTGGACGGTGATCCTTGCGGCGCACTGGCCTTCGATGTGACGATCGCGGCCGGCGAGCAGAAGGAAATCTGCTTCTATATGGGCGATACCGCCACGGTCGAAGAAGCCCGTGTGCTGGTTTCCGAGATCCGCAAGGCGGATTTCGAGGCCGTGCTTTCGGAGAACCGGGAGTTCTGGAACGGCTTCACCGGTCATGTGAAAATCTCGACGCCGGACAAGGCGATGAACAACATGATCAATGCCTGGCTGCCGTATCAGAGCCTGGGTTGCCGCATCATGGCGCGCACGGCCTTCTATCAGTCGTCGGGTGCCTTCGGCTTCCGCGACCAGCTGCAGGATACGCTGGCCTTCCTGATGCACAAGCCGGAGCTTGCCCGCAACCAGATCCTCAATGCGGCGCAGCGTCAGTTCCGCGAGGGCGACGTGCAGCATTGGTGGCTGCCGGGCAGCGGCGCCGGTGTGCGTACGTCCATCTCCGACGATGTCGTCTGGCTCGCCTATGCCATCGATCAGTATTGCACGGTGACGGGCGACAAATCGATCCTCGACGAGGAGCTTGCCTTCGTCGAAGGTGCGGCATTGATGCCCGGCACGCATGACGTCTTCTATCAGCCGACCGTGTCGCAGGATAAGGTCAGCGTCTACGAGCATGCGGCCATCGCCCTCGATCTCGCGGTCAAGCGCAAGGGCGGCAACGGCCTGCCGCTGATCCTCGGCGGCGACTGGAATGACGGCATGAACCGCGTCGGCGTGCAGGGCCGTGGCGAGAGCGTCTGGCTCGGCTGGTTCCTGGCCGGCATGCTCACCGCCTTCGTGCCTTATGCCGAAGCGCGCGGCGACAAGGAGCGCGTCAAGCGCTGGGCGGATCACCTGCCGGAACTGCGCAAGGCGCTGGAGACGGCCGGGTGGGACGGCGGCCACTATCGTCGCGGCTACTTCGACGACGGCAGCCCGCTCGGCTCCAGCGAGAATTTCGAATGCCAGATCGATTCGATCGCGCAGTCCTGGAACATTCTCTCCGGCGAAGGCGACAGGGCGCGTGGCGAGAAGGCGATGAATGCCGTTCTCGACAAGCTGGTGGACGATGAAAACCGCATCATCCGGCTCTTCACCCCGCCCTTCGCCAAGTCGGCGCGCGATCCGGGCTACATCAAGTCCTATCCGCCGGGCGTCCGCGAAAATGGCGGCCAGTATACCCATGCCGCGACCTGGGTCGTCATGGCGCTGGCAGAGATGAATCGTGGCGACGATGCCTGGCATTGCTTCGACATGCTCAACCCGGTCAACCATGCACGCGATCGTGATCAGGCCGATACCTATCGTGTAGAGCCCTATGTGGTCGCGGCTGATATTTACGGCGAAGGACAATTGACCGGCCGTGGCGGCTGGACCTGGTATACGGGATCCGCAGGCTGGCTGTATCGCGTCGCTGTCGAAGGTATTCTCGGTATCCGCGTGAAGAACGGCCGACTTTTCGTCAAGCCGGCACTGCCTTCGAACTGGGATGGCTTTGCGGCGGATCTCGAGCTGCCGAGCGGAAATTACCGTATTTCCGTCTCAAAAGCGCCCGATGCGACGGGATACTCGGTCACGATTAATGACAGGGCGATCGCCCATCCCGAAGAGGGCCATCCGATCGGACAGTAGCGTTTCCTGCACTGTTTTACGTCAGCGATCGGGGCCAAGAGGGAACTCTTTGGCCCCGACTGCATTTGATTGTCGGAACAGGAGATGTTCATGAACTCCAGGGCGAAAATCGAGCCGACAACGGTGAAGCAGGTGGGCTTGCCGAAGCCGGCGGCACCGCGGGATACCCGACTGGATGTCCTCAGGGCCCTCGCTTTGCTGATGATCTTCATCAATCATGTGCCCGGCCAGATCTTCGAGCAGTTTACCTCGAAGAATTTCGGATTTTCCGATGGAGCCGAGGCGTTCGTCCTGATCTCCGGCATTTCCGTCGGCCTCGCCTACGGTACGAAATTTCTTCCCGGCAACCGGCTGGCAACGATGCTGAAGGCGGTCAAACGCGCCTTTACCCTCTACAACGCACACATGATCACGACCTTCGTGACGCTGGTGCTGTTCATTTCCGGCGCATGGATCTTTCACCAGAAGGGCCTGCTCTGCGAAGTGAACATCCTCGCTTTGCTGATGGACCCGGCACGCGGCATTCCCGCATTGCTGACGCTCGGGCATCAGATCGGCTACAACAACATTCTGCCGATGTACGGCGCCCTCTTCCTGATGCTGCCGCTGATCATGGCGCTGGAGGCGAAAAGCCCCCCGCTTCTGCTGCTGATTTCGGCCGGCGTGTGGCTGGTATCCGGCATCTACTACATCGCGCCGCATACGACACTGCTGGAGGGGTTCTGGTTCCTCAATCCGCTCTCCTGGCAGCTCCTGTTCGTCATCGGCTTCATCGGCACCATGCATGTCAAGCGTGGCGGGCGCATTCCCGTTCATCCGGTGCTGATTGCGCTGGCTTCGGCCTACGTGCTGGTCTCCTTCATTTGGGTCACCGACAAGCTCTGGATCCTTGGCGACTACCTCGCCATGCTCGGCCTGCCCACCGTCGTCACCGGTTTCGACAAGACCTTCCTGTCGCTGCCGCGGCTGCTGCATGTGCTGGCGCTCGCCTATCTGATCATCAGCATCCCCTCGCTGTCGCAGCAGCTGCGCCGCTCGGCCAACCATCCGCTGACGATCCTCGGGCGGCATTCACTGAGCATCTTCGTCGCGGGTACGATCCTGGCCATGGCCGGTCAGGTCTTGCTCTATGTGACCAACAAGAGCCCGACCGTCGGCGCGATCTATGTCGTCATCGGCATCGCCGCGCAGTTTCTCTATGCCTATCACCTGGAGCACAAGCGGCTGCAGCTTGCCGGCCAGCGCGCGCAGAAGGCCACGGCGGAGCGCATCACTCTGCCCCTCCATATCGGCAGGCATCGTTGAACCTTCCATCGAGCCGCGCGCCGATCCGCGGCTCAATTATTTGATTTTCCTGGAATTTTCTATTGTGACACTTTCGCGAAGGAAGTGTGACGTGATTTTTCTGCAACGCGAAATAATCACGCTGCGTTGCGGCAGATATTAAAGTGCCCAAAATCTTGTTGTGCAAAATTTAATTGCTATATGGTCGATGTGACGGCGCTCGGGGAGCGCCAGCATCGCGTCGCCGGCGCATCCGCACGGATGGCCGCGCCTTCGTGGGGATTGTCAAAGTGGGGAATGGGGTAGGGACGTCGAATTCTCGGCGCGATAACTCATGCCCAATCTATACTGGATTGGAGTAATCTATGAATATCAGAAGTCTTCTTCTCGGTTCGGCCGCCGCGCTGGCAGCCGCAACGGGGGCGCAGGCGGCTGACGCCATCGTGGCTGCCGAGCCGGAACCGCTTCAATATGTTCGCATTTGCGACGCCTATGGCGCCGGCTATTTCTTTATTCCCGGCACGGAAACCTGCCTCAAGGTCGGCGGCCGCGTCCGTACCGAGGGCGAATGGTACGATGCCTACAATGCCCGCAGCAAGAACGGTACGCTGTGGCACACCCGCGCGGAGCTGGCCGTCGACACGGCGACCGACACCGAATACGGTCCGCTAAAGACCAACACAGTCATCCGCTGGGACTGGAACGACGGCAACACCACCAGCACCAAGCTGCTCTGGGCCAATATCAGCCTCGGCGGCTTCCTCGTCGGCAAGGCCGACTCGCAATACAACTATTTCATGGGCTATGCCGGCAACGTCATCAACGACGACGTCATCTATGACGGCCCCAAGGAACTGAACCAGCTCACCTACAAATACGATGCCGGCAATGGCTTCACGGCCGTCATCTCGCTCGAAGATTCCAATTCCTCGGGCGATACGTCTTCCTACGGCGGCGCATGGCGTACCGGCAAGGGTGACCATTATGCTCCGGACGTTGTTCTCGGCGCCGGCTACAAGACGGGTGCCTGGACCCTCCGCGTTATCGGCGGCTATGACAGCGTCGTCGAGGAAGGTGCCGTCAAGGCCCGTATCGACGCCGATTTCGGTGCATTCAAAGCCTTCCTGATGGGCGGCTGGAATACGGACGGCGACAAGCTGAACAAGTATGCCGGTTCCTACCTGAACAGCAACCGTGCCGCCTGCCCGACCGACGGCAAGGATTGCGGCTGGGGCGACTGGGCCTTCTGGACGGGTGCCAGCTATCAGCTGACCCCGAAGCTGCAGGCCAATGCCCAGGTTGCCTATACCGATTCGAAGATCTTCGCCGCCACCGCCAACGTCGCCTGGCGTCCGGTCAAGGATCTGCTGGTCGAGCCGGAAGTTTCCTACACCAATTGGGATGCCGCCGACCGCGACCAGTGGGCCGGCGTACTCCGCTTCGAGCGCAAATTCTGATCCGATCCCGGTTGGGTGCCGATGTTAACTCCTGGTGGCATCCAGCCGAATTGACCTCCGATCAGAAAAGCGGAAAGGCCCGGTTTTCCCGCCGGGCCTTTCTTTGTTTTTGGTTCGTCTGTGTTTTCCGGGTGCATTCCTCCCGGGCATTGCCCCTCACCCTAACCCTCTCCCCGTTGAAACGGGGGGAGGGGACCTGTTCCGTGCTTGCGGCACCTGCAAAGAAAGGTCCTGATTTTGCGCGGTAAACTCCCTCTCCCCGCACCTGCCAGAGCTATCGCCTATGAGACGGGATGGCTGCCGCGCAACTCCTTCTCCCCCTCGGGGAGAAGGTGCCGCAGGCGGATGAGGGGGCTGCCAAGGGCACGAAGCTGATGGGTCTGAGGCAAACACCCCCCTCATCCGACCCTTCGGGCCACCTTCTCCCCGAGGGGAGAAGGTATATGCCGCATCGACCGGCCCATATGCGGCAGCCTTGCCGTTCGCGGGTAAAGAGTCTGGGTGAGGAGCCAGAGACGGGGCTGCGGTGGCATCACGCTTGTCTGACAAACTCCGTCAGGCAGGAAGCCACGCAGCAAAAAGCCGGGAGAGCGGTGCTCTCCCGGCTTCGATCTTGGGCCGCTTGCGAAATCAGGCGGCTTCGTGTTCCGTCGTGTGTGCCTTGCGGACTTCCTCGTCCGTCAGGATGCCGCTGGCACGCAGCAGGGCGGCGAAGCGGCCGTTGCTCTGGCTGAGCTCGTTGAAGCTGCCGTTCTCGATGATGCGACCGTTGTCGAGGAAGAGGACGATATCGGCCTCGCGTACCGTCGACAGGCGGTGCGCAATGATGAAGGTCGTGCGGTTCTGGCGCAGGTTGTCGATTGCCGCCTTGACCCGGTTTTCCGTTTCCACGTCGAGAGCGCTGGTTGCCTCGTCGAGCACGAGGATCGGCGCATCCTTGAGGATGGCGCGGGCAATCGCGATGCGCTGGCGCTCGCCGCCCGAGAGCTTGTTGCCACGCTCGCCGACGCGGGTATCGTAGCCGCTTTCACGGTTTTCGATGAAGTCGTTGGCGGCGGCGGCCTGGGCGGCACGGATCATTTCTTCCTGGGTCGCACCTTCGCGGCCGAGGCGGATGTTGTCGCTGATCGAGCGGTTCAGCAAGCCTGCGTCCTGGAAGACGGTGGCGATGTAGCGGCGCAGCGACTTGCGCGTGACCTTGGTGATGTCCTGACCGTCGATGAGGATCTGGCCCTTCTGGGGGTCGAAGACACGTTGCAGCAGGTTGACCAGCGTCGTCTTGCCGGCGCCGGTCGGGCCGACGATGGCGACGGTCTGGCCTGCCTTCACCTTGAAGGAGATGCCGTGCAGGCCCTGCGAGCTGTTGGCGAAGCCGAAGGATACGTCGCGGAATTCCACTTCGCCCTTGACGTCCTTGATTTCGGCGAGGCCGGCCGGCTCTTCGCGGTCGCGAACTGAATCTTCCAGCGTGTAGAAGTCCTCGAGCTTGGCGCGGGCCTCGAAAATTTGGTTGGCGAAGTTGCGCAGTTGCTCCAGGCGGCCGATCAGCACGTTCGCAAAGGCGATGAAGGTGATCAGCGCGCCAAGGCTCAGGCTGCCGTCCTGAACGAGGACGGTGCCGATCATCAGGATCGCCATCATCGCGACGGTCGAGGCCGTGCGGTTCAGGGCGCCGGCCAGGGCCCACCAGTCGAGAACCGGGTACTGGGCAGCCAGCAGCCGCTCGGTGAACGACTTCAGCGCCTTGGTTTCCGCTTCGATGCGGTTGTAGCTGTGCAGCACCGAGACGTTGCTGATCGAGTCGCTGACATGCGAGAAGACGGTGTTGTAGTGGCTTTCGACCGAGGTCTGGCCATCCTTCGTGCGGCTCATGACCAGACGGCCGATGAACCAGTAGAAGACGCCGAGCAGGATGAGGACTGCGGACAGGCGCAGGTCCATGGCCATGGCGGTCGGGATCATGATGACGAGGGCGACGGCGGTCGACAGGTGGTTGCGCATGAACTCCAGCCACAGGCCGAACAGCGCTTCGCAGGCGCGCAGTAGCGTGTTCAGCGCGCTGGCCGTGCCGCGCTGGCTATGCCAGGACAGCGGCATGGAAATGATGCGGCCGAATGCTTCGGTGAGCAGGGATGCGCGCCGGCCATGCGCAAGGCGGTCGGCCTCGCGCGACACCACGATGAAGGCCACGGCGCTGAAGACGGCAAAGCCGGCCCACAGCATCATGGTCGGAGCGACCGGGTCCTTCTTGGCAATGGCGTCGAAGATGCGACCGAACAGAACCGGCTCGTAGATGGTGGTCATCGCAAGCGCGATGTTCGCGATCACGACCATCCATACGCGGTATCGATACGCGCCAAGATACTTCAGGGCTCTGGCATAGACTTTGAACAGCGACACGTCTGGCACCCTCTGTGCATCAGCAAAACTTCGGAATGCTCGGATGCTACAGATTGCTACCTGAACCGGCGATTAACGGAATCTACAGCTGTTTTCTTAAGGGAATTTTTCGCGCGGCGCGCGCGATGAGACGAGGAGGGTGCTATCGGTCGCCGCAGAAATGTGACAATTTGAGGACGAACCTGCCGCGGCATTGTCCGCTCTTAATCGAGCTACGCAGAGATCGCCATTCGCGGGTGAATGGTAAAAAATTCTCTAAGGGCGTTCAATTTTGTACCGTCCCGAGTATGTTGCCGGCAATTGAGCGCGCGCTGTGGGGCCGAGCGGGCATGGTTTACAATGCTCGTCCGCCAATAAGTCAGGCTGAAAAGCCGAGGGGTAGATGTGAATATCCATTCGCTATTACAATTGCTTGTGGTCATCGAGGAGTGCAAGCTTGCCAGGAATGTCGTCACTGAGCTCGAGCTCGTGCTCCGTTCCTATAAGTTCGATTTCTACGGCCTCTTGAAACAGACGCGGCCGAATGTCGATGTCACCAACTTCATGCTGGCGGGACGGTGGCCGGATCAATGGCCGCTGACCTACGTTCGCAAGCGGTACATGCTGGTCGATCCGGTCGCGCGCTATGCCACCCGGGCGCAGCGCCCTTTTCGCTGGCGCGATGCCGTCGCGGCGCTGAAGACAGACCCGCTCCAGCGGCGGATGGAACAGATGATGGCGGATGCCCGCGCCAACGGGCTTGTCGATGGCTATATTTTTCCGATCCATGGGCGCAGCGGCCTGCTCGGAAGCATGACGATCGGCGGCGAGGCGGTCGATCTTTCGCCGACGGAGCTTTCCCTCTTCGATGCGGTTGCCAGAAAGGCCTTCTGGCGGCTTCTGGAGCTGAACGACGAGGCGCAATCCTTCGAGGAGCCCGGAAAAGCCGATGTGAAGCTGACGAAACGCGAGATGGAGGTGCTGAACCATCTCGCCGACGGCATGACGTCGATCGAGATCAGCCGGCTGCTGGCAATCTCCAATCATACCGTCGACTGGTACATGAACAGCATCCAGGACAAGCTGAAGGCCAAGAACCGGCAGCACATCGTTGCCATCGCTTTCAGAAACGGACTTATTCCGTAGCGGTAACTATTTTGATGTCCGACGCCCTGGGGAAATTGAACTTCCTGTGACAAGAAGTTAAGAATTCTCTTCGCGGGTGCAGCATTGCCCGTTTCGATGTCGTGAGGAGAGCGCATTGCCTATTTCCAAGATCCTGGTCGCCAACCGTTCCGAAATCGCTATCCGCGTGTTCCGCGCCGCTAACGAGCTTGGGATAAAAACGGTCGCCATCTGGGCCGAGGAAGACAAACTGGCGCTGCATCGCTTCAAGGCGGACGAGAGCTATCAGGTCGGCCGCGGGCCGCACCTTGCCCGCGATCTCGGGCCGATCGAGAGCTATCTGTCGATCGAAGAGATCATCCGCGTCGCCAAGCTCTCCGGTGCCGATGCCATCCATCCGGGCTACGGCCTGCTGTCGGAAAGCCCGGAATTCGTCGATGCCTGCGATGCCGCCGGCATCATCTTCATCGGCCCGAGGGCCGACACGATGCGCCAGCTCGGCAACAAGGTCGCGGCGCGCAATCTGGCGATCTCGGTCGGCGTGCCCGTCGTGCCGGCAACCGAGCCGCTGCCGGACGATATGGCGGAAGTTGCCCGCATGGCCGAGGAAATCGGCTATCCGGTCATGCTCAAGGCCTCCTGGGGCGGCGGCGGCCGCGGCATGCGCGCCATCCGCTCCGAGGCTGATCTCGCCAAGGAAGTGACGGAAGCCAAGCGCGAGGCGAAAGCCGCCTTCGGCAAGGACGAAGTCTATCTCGAAAAGCTGGTCGAGCGCGCCCGCCACGTCGAAAGCCAGGTCCTCGGCGACACGCACGGCAATGTCGTTCATCTCTTTGAGCGCGACTGTTCGGTTCAGCGCCGTAACCAGAAGGTCGTCGAGCGCGCGCCCGCGCCCTATCTCAGCGAGGCGCAGCGCCAGGAACTGGCCGCCTATTCGCTGAAGATCGCCAAGGCGACGAACTATGTCGGCGCCGGCACCGTCGAATATCTGATGGATGCCGACACCGGCAAATTCTACTTCATCGAGGTCAATCCGCGCATCCAGGTCGAGCATACGGTGACGGAAGTCGTCACCGGCATCGATATCGTCAAGGCGCAGATCCATATCCTCGACGGCTTTGCCATCGGCACGCCGGAATCGGGCGTTCCGAAGCAGGAGGACATCCGTCTCAACGGCCATGCCCTGCAGTGCCGCGTGACCACCGAGGATCCGGAACACAATTTCATCCCCGACTATGGCCGCATCACCGCCTATCGCTCGGCTTCCGGTTTCGGCATCCGTCTCGACGGCGGCACCTCCTACAGCGGTGCGATCATCACCCGTTACTACGATCCGCTGCTGGTGAAGGTGACGGCCTGGGCGCCGAACCCGCAGGAGGCGATCGCCCGCATGTATCGCGCCCTGCGCGAATTCCGCATCCGCGGCGTCGCGACGAACCTGACCTTCCTCGAAGCGATCATCACCCACCCGAAATTCCGCGACAACAGCTACACGACGCGGTTTATCGATACGACGCCGGAACTGTTCCAGCAGGTCAAGCGCCAGGACCGCGCCACCAAGCTGCTAACCTATCTCGCCGATGTCACCGTCAACGGCCACCCGGAGACCCGCGGCCGTCCCGCGCCCTCGCCCAAGGCCGCCAACCCTGTGCTGCCCTATATCGACAGCGCCATTCCGGACGGCACCAAGCAATTGCTGGACAAGCTCGGTCCGCAGAAATTCGCCGAGTGGATGCGCGGCGAGAAGCGCGTCCTGATGACCGACACGACGATGCGCGACGGGCATCAATCGCTGCTCGCGACCCGCATGCGTACCCACGACATCGCCGGCGTGGCCGGCACCTATGCGCGCGCCCTGCCGCAGCTTCTGTCGCTGGAATGCTGGGGCGGCGCTACCTTCGACGTGTCCATGCGCTTCCTCACCGAAGACCCGTGGGAGCGCCTGTCGCTGATCCGCGAAGCCGCGCCGAACCTTTTGCTGCAGATGCTTTTGCGCGGCGCCAACGGCGTCGGCTACACCAACTATCCCGACAACGTCGTGAAATACTTCGTCCGCCAGGCGGCCAAGGGCGGCGTCGATCTGTTCCGCGTCTTCGACTGCCTGAACTGGGTCGAGAACATGCGCGTGTCGATGGATGCCGTCGCCGAGGAGAACAAGCTCTGCGAGGCGGCGATCTGCTACACGGGCGATATCCTCAACTCCGCCCGCCCGAAATACGATCTGAAATATTATACCAATCTTGCCGTCGAGCTGGAAAAGGCCGGTGCCCATATCATCGCGCTGAAGGACATGGCCGGGCTGCTGAAGCCGGCCGCGGCCAAGGTGCTGTTCAAGGCGCTGCGCGAGGCGACGGGCCTGCCGATCCACTTCCACACGCATGACACGTCAGGCATTGCGGCCGCCACGGTACTGGCCGCAGTCGATGCCGGTGTCGACGCGGTCGATGCGGCGATGGATGCGCTGTCGGGCAATACCTCGCAGCCATGCCTGGGCTCGATCGTCGAGGCGCTGAAGGGCTCGGAGCGCGATCCGGGCCTCGATCCCGAATGGATCCGCCGCATCTCCTTCTACTGGGAAGCGGTCCGCCACCAGTACGCCGCCTTCGAAAGCGATCTCAAGGGACCGGCTTCGGAAGTCTACCTGCATGAAATGCCGGGCGGCCAGTTCACCAATCTCAAGGAACAGGCCCGTTCGCTCGGGCTTGAGACCCGCTGGCATCAGGTGGCGCAGGCCTATGCCGATGCCAACCAGATGTTCGGCGATATCGTCAAGGTGACGCCGTCCTCCAAGGTCGTCGGCGACATGGCGCTGATGATGGTGAGCCAGGATCTGACCGTTGCCGACGTCGAGAACCCGGCCAGGGACATCGCCTTCCCGGACTCGGTCGTCTCCATGCTGAAGGGCGATCTCGGCCAGCCGCCCGCCGGGTGGCCGCAAGCCCTGCAGAAGAAGGCTCTGAAGGGCGACAAGCCCTACACCGTCCGTCCCGGCTCGCTGCTGGCCGAGGCCGATCTCGATGCCGAGCGCAAGGCGATCGAGACCAAGCTGGAGCGCCAGGTCGACGATTTCGAATTCGCCTCCTACCTGATGTATCCGAAGGTTTTCACCGACTATGCGCTGGCGGCCGACACCTACGGCCCCGTCTCGGTGCTGCCGACGCCGGCCTACTTCTACGGGCTGAAGGAAGGCGACGAGCTGTTTGCCGAAATCGAGAAGGGCAAGACGCTCGTCATCGTCAACCAGGCGATGACGGCGACCGACGACAAGGGCATGGTGACGGTGTTCTTCGAACTCAACGGCCAGCCGCGCCGCATCAAGGTGCCGGATCGTGCCCATGGCGCTTCCGGCAGCGCGGTGCGCCGCAAGGCCGAGAGCGGCAATGTCGCCCATGTCGGCGCGCCGATGCCGGGCGTCATCTCCACGGTCTTCATCTCGCCCGGCCAGGCGATCAAGGCCGGCGACGTGCTGGTTTCGATCGAGGCGATGAAGATGGAGACCGCGCTGCACGCCGAAAAGGACGGCACGATCTCCGAAGTGCTCGTGCGCGCCGGCGATCAGATCGATGCCAAGGATCTGCTCGTCGTCTATGGCGCGTAATTGAGATGCGAGAGGCGGCCGGCGAAGCTGGCCGCCAATGGAAAGCTTCCGCTTTTTTTACGTCGGGCCGCGGCCAAGGCCGGATCCATGGAGGTGGAGAGGTGGCGGGAGCGGTTTCCCTGCGCGCGGCGACCAATGCCGATGTCGACGGCATTCGTGCCTTGACGCGCGAGGCCTACGGTAAATGGGTGCCCCTTATCGGTCGCGAACCGCTGCCGATGATGGCGGACTATGCCGAGGCCGTGCGTAAGCATCGCATCGACCTCGTGGAGGCCGAAGGCGAGCTTGTGGCGCTGATCGAGATGGTGCCGGGCGCGGACCACCTGTTGATCGAGAATATTGCCGTATCGCCTCGGCATCAGGGCCAGGGCATCGGCAGGAAGTTGCTTGTCCATGCCGAGCAGGTTGCCGCCTCGCTCGGTGTCAAGGACCTTCGGCTCTACACGAACAAGCGCTTTGCCGAGAATGTGCAGCTTTATCTGAGGAATGGCTATGCGATCGATCGCGAAGAACCGCTCAAGGACGGTTTTCTCGTCCACATGAGCAAGCGTATCGAATAACAGCGCGAAAGCCTCCCTCTCAGCATGCCCGCCTCTCGATAACGGCGGCCCAAAGCGCCGCCAGCAGTGCGAGCATCGCCGATACCAGCATCAGGACGAACAGCGTGTGGATCGTTGCCGACCGTGCAAGGAACAGCCCTGCGATGGAGCCGATGAGCGCGCCGCCCGCGATTCGAAGGGCAGCGGCGAGTCCCGCGGCCGTGCCGACGAGATCCGACCGTACCGACATCGCGCCGCTGTTGGCGGCCGGCATGGTCAGGCCGTTGCCGAGACCGACGAAGATGCAGGGGCCGAAGAGTGCCAGTATCTGCGTCATGCCCGATAGCGACAGGGCGAGGCCGAAGGCGAGCCCGATGCAGGTCAGAAGCCGCGCGACGACCAGTATCCTGCCGAGCGGGATCCGCGCGCCGTAGCGGCCGGCCAGGTAACTGCCCAGGATGAAGCCGGCGGGAACCAGGCCCATGTAGAAGCCAAGCCTGGCGCTCGAGCCGCCGAGCGCATCGCCGACAGTGAGCGGCGCTCCTCCCAGGAAAATGTAGAGCACTCCCATGGAGCAGGCCATGCAAAGGGCATAGGCCCAGAATCGCGGCGAACACAAAAGCAGCCGATAGGAGGCAAGGTAGTTCCTGCCCGTCCGCGGCGACGGCGCTCTCGATCCCTTCAATTCGCGCATGGACAGAGCGAAGGCGGCAATGCCGAGGACCGCAAGCACGACAAAGCTTGCGCGCCAGCCGAAAAGCTCGTCCAACGTCCCGCCGAACAGCGGGCCGACCATGGGCGCGAGCGCCCATCCCATGGCGAGATAGCCGAATTTGCTCGCGGCTTCGCGTTCCCCCGATGTTTCCTTGATGACGACGAGAGCGACGGAATAGCACGGCCCGATGCACGCCTGCATCGAGCGAAAGACGAGGAAGGTGCCGATATCGGGCGCGAGAACGCAGCCGATCGATGCGACGATGAAGATGGAGAGCGCCGTCAGGACGACCGGCCTGCGGCCGAACCGGTCCGATATCGCGCCGCCGATCGCCTCCAGAAACGCGGTGACGATGGAAAAACCGGCGACCGACAGGTTCACAAGGGCGAAATCGGCGTGAAATGCCGCGGCGATCTTCGGCAGCGACGGCAGGATCATGTTGACCGGCAGCACGGCAACGGCAGAAAGCAGGATGAGGGTCGCCAGCCGCGGTTGTCGGGCCGCTGTCCCTGTCGTCGGGTCTTCGATTGCTTGCGTGGTTGAACGTTCGATGCGGCTTTCGGTGCGCGTCATGGCCTTGTCCGTCGTGTGGTGGGAAGTCGAGGGAGATCTGACGGGTGCCGCCCGGAATGAGGGCAATAAAAAAGGCCCCGTCAGGAGCCTGCTTACCGCGCATGGGTGCTTTCGCCGGATGGTTACACCATCCTGCCCATGCGCCTTCCTACCACTGCGAGAACCAAAGCCGTGTTCATGGCATAAGAGCTAAACGGAAAGCCGCGCATCGTCAATGCGCGGTCCGCCGGCAGGGCAAACGGGCTTGTCTGCGCTTTAGGCGCAGGGCCTCTTATATGTCGTAGCTATGGCCGGCATTCAGCGTCGAGATGAACTGCCTTGTCCGCTCCTGCGCCGGAGAGCCGAAGATGCTGCGCGAGGAGCCGGTTTCGACGATGTTGCCGGCCTCGAGGAACACCACATTGTTGGCGATCTTCGAGGCAAGGCGCAGGTCGTGCGTCGCCATGACCATGGTCGTGCCTTCGTTGGCAAGCTTGCCGAGGACATCGACCACTTCGGCCGCCAGTTCCGGATCGAGCGCCGAGGTCGGTTCGTCGCAGAGCAGCACGCGCGGCGAGGGCGCGAGCGCCCGGGCGATGGCGACGCGCTGCTGCTGGCCGCCTGACAGCGTCGAGGGCCAGGCATCCATCTTGTGCGCCATGCCGACCTTGGTCAGCAGTTCGACGGCACGGGCGCGGGCTTTGTCTTGCGGCCAGCGCAGCACGGTCGTCAGCCCTTCCATGACGTTGCCGATGGCGGTCTGATGCGGGAAGAGCTGGAAATTCTGGAAGACCATGCCCGTCTGGCGGCGGATCTTCTGGATGTCCTGCCAGGTCGGCTTCTTGCCCGGCTGGAAGGTGGCCGTCTCGCCGCCGATGCTGATCGTTCCGGCGGTCGGGATCTCCAGCAGGTTGATGCAGCGCAAAAGCGTGCTCTTGCCGCCGCCTGAAGGTCCCACAAGCGCTGTCACCGTGCCCTCCGGAATGAGGAGGCTGATATCCTTGAGGATGACATTGTCGCCGAAGCGTTTTTCGATATGCGACAGCTCGATCATGTCTGTGCCTCCAGCGTACCGCCGGAGCGAGCGAAATGGCGTTCGAGGTAGCCCTGCAGCGTTGAAAGGAACGTGCTGAGCACGAGATAGATGATGGCGGCTTCGATATAGAGGATCAGCGGCTCGTAGGTCGTCGCCACGATGCGCTGCGCCGCCTGGAACAGCTCCGGCACGGTGATGGCGGCGGCAAGCGAGGTGTCCTTGACGAGCGAGATGAAGGTGTTCGACAGCGGCGGCACGGCCACGCGCGCCGCCTGCGGCAGGATGGTGCGGCTCATGGCCTGGCGCCAGTTCATGCCGATCGAATAGGCGGCCTCCCACTGGCCCTTCGGCACGGAGGAGATGACGGCCCGGATGATCTCGGAGGTGTAGGCGCCGACGCTGAGCGTGAAGCCGATGACGGCGGCCGGGAAGGCATCCAGCAAGATGCCGAGGCTCGGCAGGCCGTAGAAGATGACGAAGAGCTGCACCAGCAGCGGCGTGCCGCGGATCACCCAGACATAGAAGCGCGCAACGGCCACCAGCGGCCGCGGCCCGAACAGGCGCGTGACGGCGGTGAGCAGGCCGAGCAACAGGCCGAGGACGAAGGTAATCAAGGTAAGCGGGATGGTGAAGACGAGCCCTGCCCAAAGCAGCGTGCCCAGTGACTCCCACATCAGTTGCAACCAATGCTCCAAGGAGAAGCCTTTCCATAAGAGAATGCGTCCGGAAGTGACCCCGGACGCATCTTTTTCACAAATTGACGTTTCTGCCTATGCCTTCTTACTTCGAAACATCCTGTCCGAAATATTTCTTGGAGATCTTGTCATAGGTGCCGTCGGCCTTGATATCGGCCAGCGCCTTGTTGACGGCGGCCAGCAGTTCCGGCTCGCCCTTGCGGATGATGACGGCGGAATAATCGGCATTGGCTTCCTGGGCGACGATCTTCACCGGGGCATCGGGCTTGTGCTTCTTGAAGTCGAGGAAGGAGAGGCTGTCGTTGATGGTGGCATCGGCGCGGCCGGTCAGCACGAGCTGGATCGACTGGTCGAAGCCATCGGTGCCGACGAGCTCGGCGCCAGACTTCTCGGCGAGCTTGCCGAAGTTGCTGGTCAGCGACTGTGCGGATTTCTTGCCCTTGAGATCGGGGAAATCCTTGATGTCGGTGTTGTTTTCCTTGACGATCAGCACGGCCTTGGAGGCGATGTAGGGATCGGAGAAATCATATTTCTGCTTGCGGGCGTCGGTGATGCCGACTTCGTTGATGACGGTGTCGTAGCGGTTGGCGTCGAGACCGGCGATCAGGCCGTCCCACTTGCCTTCCAGGAACTGCGCCTTGACGCCGAGCTTGGCGGCGATCGCCTCGGCGATCTCGACGTCGAAGCCGGTGAGCTTGTTGCTCTCGTCATGATAGGTGAACGGCGCATAGGTGCCTTCCGTGCCGACCTTCAGCACGCCGGCGGCCTGGATCGCCTTGAGGTTATCGCCGGCATGGGCGGGCAGGAGGAGCGCGGCCTGTACGAGCGCGGCAGCAGCGGCAGTCTTCAACCAGTTCATCGTTTTCTTCCGTTCCTGGAGCGGTTTCATTCAATGTCGCATACATCGCAGAAAAATTGGATCGCGGAAGCGTAGAAAACTGCGAGAAAAAAAGGCAATTGCGAATATTTTTCTCAAAGAATGGAAGGGGCGGTGATTTTGGCATGAAGACAAGACCGCAGCGGGCGCCGCCGCTGTACTTCGCTGTGTTCGCAAACCAACGACACTTGCGCTTTCGGCCCGAAGCGGACGAGCAGAGTGCTCGTGTAACCCAATCCACTGCTTCGAGATATTAATTTCCGTCAGGAACCGACTCTGCGTAGCCAGATATAAATGTGAGGTTGGCGCTGCGCATGGGTGACAGGTGCATCTTTCCAAGAAGCGTACGTTCCTTGTCGCTGGTCAGCTACGACGATTGCAACAATCTCGGGCCGAAATTCGGTTGCAAAATACCATCTCCGTTATACGTTACGCGGAAATAATAGGGGGATTGATGTCATCACTTGTAACTGGAATCACGGCTGATTCACTTTCATCACTTGTCGGCCTAAAAAATTTCGCTCTAACGTTTGTAACTGATTTTGAAATCGAATTTCTGAAAGCTCCGGTGGCGAACAAAAGCCTGTTTGCTGTATGTGTTCTTAAACCGAAGAAAGAAATTGAAATTATGTTTGGGTTATCTCAGCCCATACTCGCTATATATTTTGTCGAATCGTATCTTAAAATCGATCTAAACGATATCGTCTCTAGAGAATACAAATCGCACAAACAAGCTAAAAGCAATTTAGATCCAAGATTTGTTTTTATTGCCTCATCTGGAAAAAATGCGGTGGCGGCTACAGACTACCTCACCATGTTTGCCACAGAATCCTTTATTTATGTCCCTTTTTCTATTAATAGTTCTGGTCGCTCTGCCCACGTAAAGCACACGCTTTTCAATTCAATCGGAATTAAAAATTACTATGATAATACTGATCCTATCAAATCGGATCAGATGTTTTTTGGAAGACAGCGGCTGCTGACGCAAGCGCTTGGCGCTACGCGCGAAGGGCAAAATATAGGGCTGTTTGGACTTCGTCGTGTAGGGAAGACATCAATCCTTTTTTCCCTAGAGAGATCGTTTCGCGACAGAAAAATTGGAAAAATTCTACTCTACTCTCTGGATGATCCGGCGCGTGCCCAGGCGCGATGGTATATCGTTTTATCTCAACTTGCGGCATTGATTGATCCGAACGCCATTCGGGAGCGTTTCGACGAACACAATGCCTCAAGTCTATTTAAAACTACTGTCCAAAAATTTCTCAATGCCAACGTAGGTCAAAACCTGGTGATTGCCTTTGATGAGATCGAACACATCGTCCCAGGTACGGCGAAAGCGCCACACTGGAACTCAGACTACTTCTTCTTGATGGATCACCTTCGTGCGCTTACCCGCGAAATTACGAAGTTCTCGATAGTTGTTTGCGGCATTAACGCGCGTGCACTCGAGTCTGCCCATTTGAATGGTGTACCCAATCCCGTTTTCAATGGCATGAGTATCCTGAGCGTTCCTATGTTCACTCTAGAAGAGGCCAGCCTCATGGTTTCTAGGCTGGGGCTTTATATGGGCATAATGTTTAAACCGGAAGCAATGGCTCAGATTCACCGCGAGTATGGCGGACATCCCCTCCTTATGCGGCAGTTCTGTTCCGAGCTTTTCAACAAGCTTCAACGAGAGAGAGTTTCTTGGCCGTTCACAATCGATGTAGATACCGCGACCGATCAGATAAGAACTGCTCGTCCGCAACTACATTATTGGGCAAGTTACGTTTTGCAAACATTGAAGGATTTTTATCCTGACGAGTATGACATGTTACGAATGTTATCTCATGGCGAAGTAGATTTCTATGAATCCATGGAGATGGACAATCCAGATCTCGCAAATCATCTTAGGGGTTACGGACTTGTTACCGGACATCCACCGACACTTTCTATGCCATTTTTGAAACACTACCTCGCTCACAAAGAAGCTCGCAGCGTTATGGACGATTCCACTCCTTCTGTGGCTGCTACCAAAAAGAAGGTAACGCTGCCGAACGAAAGCTCCGAGTATGATTTTGCAATCCTCGCCGCGCTTGATGAGGAACTGGAAGCTTTTATGCGCGCATTGCCTAAATCAAAAGTCCGACAACTACCCTCTACGGCAAACTCGCCTTTCACACTTTATGCAGCTTCCGTTGCCGTTTCTAAGGCAGGCCGTATCGCAAAAATACTTTTGTGTACCCCGGAAAAGGTGGGCTCCTCATCCGTCCAAAACCTAGTACATCATATAAACCAAAGATTTAAAGTTAAAAACTATATACTAATTGGAATCTGCGCGGGTCGGAAAGGTAAAGTCAACCTTGGTGACATCATAATAGCCGATCAGGTTATCGATTATTCTTTGGCAAAATTTACTAATGATGGGGTCGAGAATCGACCCACGGCGTTCCCAACAAGCCCTTGGCTCAATAATGCGGCCAAGCGTTTCAAGTCCTACAAATGGCCGCCATCTTATTTACCACAAGAGATCGGGGCTGTTAGATCCGGAAATCTTGCGTCGGGACCCATTGTCTTTGCTGACGACAAGTCTTTTGAGCAGCTTTGGAAAACATGGCCCGTAATTGGGGTGGAAATGGAAGCAGCTGGAGCAGTTGGAGCCCTTTACAGTACAGGGAGAACCGATTTTCTCGTTATCAAAGCTGTTAGTGATTTTGGGGATTCATCGAAAAGCGATGCGGTTCGCTATAAATGTTGCGAGGCTTCTGCACATTTCGCTCTTCAGCTCATCAGGAAGACGCCGCTTCCGGAGGCGTCTCTATGAGCACTTCTCCAAGCCAAATCGGACTAGAGTACGCCAGTCATTGGTTTGAATATCACGCCAGTCAGCGGCAGGACGTGTTCAAGATGTTCTTTCTCGTCTGTGCGGGAGTGATTTCTTGCTCCGGATTCTTATTGCAGTATAAAATCTTTATACCACTTATGCCCCTTGGTGTGCTGATGGCTTTCTTTTCCATATTATTTTGGATGCTTGATAAGCGTTCGCGAACTTTGGTCGAAATTGGGGAGCGCACTTATATTTATTTTTGGCACGAGCTCGGATTGGAGGCATCATTATGCCCTCCGCTCCTTGCTGCGGAACGTAAGTCCGGCGAAGTTCGATATAAATCAGCATATCTCCTGACATTTGCGGTGGCTTTCGTTGCAGGCATTATTATTGCCGGATACGGGGCCTGGAAGGTCTTTCTGGCTCCGATAATAGTAGGGACGTTGCCGTGATCTCAAGCGCCAACGTCAAGAAGGTAGATTGGCTATTTGATAGGGACTTCGCGGCGATGCCACCGTCCGCGTGGCTGCAGGAAATGGTGTTATCCTGATTTTTCGCCCCTAACAGCACTGGGCCGATTTTGTTATCGGAGTTGGTCAATCGCCGTAAACGGAAGTGACTGCTTTTGTCACGAAGCCGCGCTCACCTACGCGGATTGGAATGTCTGATTCAGGTGAAACGGCAGCGCTTGCCCTTTTGTCCGCAAAGAAGGTTGAGACTCGACATTCATGAACGCTTGGAAGGATGCCCACTTTTTTGGCGCGAAGTTGCCGTTCGACCGGGACGGAAATTGCTATCGAACCGCGCGCACGGCTAATCGATAACGACGGCACGTAACGCGACCGACAACCACCGTCCAGCGCTCTGCCTCAAGCCGCCGCGGCGCGTCGCTTCATCCGTTCGCTGATAATGATGATGAACCCGGCGCTGAGGATCAGGATGGCGCCGATGAAGGTGTTGGCGCCGGGGATGTCGCCCCAGATCAGGTAGCCGAGCAGGAAGGCCCAGACGAGCGAGGTATATTCGAACGGCGCCAATACGGAGACCGGGGCCTGGCGCATGCCTTCGAAGAGAGCGAGCTGGCCGGCGCCGGCGATGATGCCGGTCAGGGCAAGCAGCACGATCTGGAAGAGCGTCGGCGTCTGCCAGTGGGCAATCGCCATGCCGGCGGTCAGGATGATGAACATGATGTTGGAGACGGCCATCTGGATATGGCTCTTCTCGTGCAGCGCTGTCTTGCGCAGGAGCACCATGCCGCTTGCCCAGAGGACGGCGGCTTGCAGCGCCAGGTAAACCGGCCAGGAGATCGACAGGCCCACCGGATTGGAGGCGATCACGACGCCGCAGAAGCCGACGCCGACGGCCATCCAGCGGGCGAAGGTGACCTTTTCGCGCAATACGATGGTCGCAAGGATCGTGCCGACGATCGGCGCCGCGTAGTAGAGCGTCGTCACTTCGGCGAGCTGCAGGTAGGAGGCTGCCGAATAATAGGAAATCCACGCGATCAGGATGATGATGCTGCGCACGATCATCGGCTTGAGGATCGGCGAGCGCGCCACCTTGTGGACGAGCGAGGGTCCTTCGAAGACGAAGCAGCCGGCAAGGATGGTGCAGCTTCGTATGAACAGGACCTGCCAGACGGAAATGGAGGCGACGAGCAGCTTCACCGCCGAATCGTGGGCGGTGAACAGCATGTAGGCAAACACCGTAAGCAGGATGCCATAGCTGATGGAATTTTTCACGGGAGCACCAGAGGATGGCCCCGACGCGGGCCGGCCGAATAATCTTTCAAGTCTCAACGGATAGGAGCCTACTTTTTCGCCGTCAATAGCGGTTTTTGCCGATGCCGTACGGTCACGAATTATTTATTCGGGGTTGTGGCGTCTTTGCCTCCGCTTTAACAGACAGAGACGAAATGTGACTGTTTCCGCTCTTTTCGATCGTTGAGATTTCAATCGATTTAAATAGACTGCGGTGCTGATTTGGAGGAATTTTCATGGACGAGATGACGAGAATGGAGGGTCTTGAGGCGCGAAGGAGCGGATTTTTCACAAAACCGCGCGCGGCCGTATCTCTGCTGTTCTTGCTCAACGGCTTCATGGTCGGCTGCTGGGCGCCGAAAATTCCGGAGTTCGCCGAGCGCCTGCACCTCACGAAATTCGAGCTCGGCCTGATGATCCTCGTTTTCGGCGTCGGGTCGCTCGTGATGATGCCGCTTGCCGGCGCGCAGATCGCCGTGCGCGGCTCGCGCATCGTGGTGCGCTGTTTTGCGGTGCTGCTGCTGCCGATGATTCTCGCCCTTACGCTGGCGCCGAACGTGTGGACCGCGGCCGTTGTATTGTTCCTCTTCGGCGGCTTCATCGGCGCCATGGACGTGGCGATGAACGCCAATGCCGTTTCGGTCGAAAAATCCATGCGCCGGGCGATCATGTCTTCCTGCCATGCCTTCTGGAGCCTGGGCGGCCTGCTGGGCTCGGCGATCGGCGGGCTGCTGATCTCGCGCTGGGGCGTTCTCGGCCATGCCGAGGCGTCGACCGTTCTCGCCGTTCTTTTTCTGGTCGTCGCCTGGCCGATGGTTCTGGGCGATCAGCCGCATCCCGACGAGGCCAAGCCGAAGGCAAAGCTGCCGATGATCCCGCTGCCCTGGCTGCTCGGCATCGTCGCGCTGTTCTGCATGGTGCCGGAAGGCGCGGTGCTGGATTGGAGCGCGCTCTATCTCGGCCAGGAAAAGGGCGCATCGGTGGCGCTCTCCGGCTTCGGTTTCGCCGCCTTTTCGGCCACCATGGCGACGATGCGCTTTGCCGGCGATTTCGTCCGCGACTGGCTGGGTGCCGTGCGCACGCTGCGCGTCTGCACGGTCTTTGCCATCGTCGGCATGCTGACGGCAGCTTTGGCGCCGAATGCGGAGATCGCCATCCTCGGCTTCGCGCTCTGCGGCATCGGCATTTCCAACATGGTGCCGATCGCCTTTTCCGCCGCCGGCAACATTCCCGGGCTGCAGCCCGGTATCGGCATTTCGGTCGTCACGACGCTCGGCTATTCCGGCATGCTGGTCGCGCCGTCCGCCATCGGCTTTGCCGCCGAGCATGTCGGCTTTTCGCCGGTGCTGACGGCGTTGCCGGTGCTGCTGCTTGTCGTGCTGGCCTTGTCGTCCCTGGCGCGCTACGCTGATGGCATCGGCGAGAGCAAGCATTAATTTCGTCGCTTTTGCTCGGTAACGGGTAGATCCCGTCCGATCAAAAGAGATGTCCGGAGCGGTTGACAACGACCGTTTCGTGATCCACCTGAAAGGCACCAATTGCAAAGGCCTGCGAGAGCTTTCCATGTCGTCAGCCAGTGATTTCGACCCGAAACCGCGCCGTTCCTCCGTTGCCGTCGATGTCGGCGGCGTGATCGTCGGCGGCGGGGCGCCCGTCGTCGTGCAGTCCATGACCAACACCGACACCGCCGATATCGATTCGACCGTGGCGCAGGTGGCGGCCCTTTTCAAAGCCGGCTCGGAGCTGGTGCGCATCACCGTCGATCGCGACGAGAGCGCTGCCGCCGTGCCGAAAATCCGCGAGCGTCTGCTGCGGCTCGGCATGGACGTGCCGCTGATCGGCGATTTCCATTATATCGGCCACAAGCTGCTCGCCGATCATCCGGCCTGCGCCGAGGCGCTGGCGAAATACCGCATCAATCCCGGCAATGTCGGCTTCAAGGACAAGAAGGACAAGCAGTTCGCCGAGATCATCGAGATGGCGATCCGCTACGACAAGCCGGTGCGCATCGGCGTCAACTGGGGTTCGCTCGACCAGGATCTCCTGACCGCGCTGATGGACAAGAATGCCGCCGAGGGCTCGCCGCTGTCGGCCCGGCAGGTGACGCGCGAGACCATCGTGCAGTCGGCGCTGATCTCGGCCGATCTCGCCGAAGACATCGGCCTGCCGCGCAACCGCATCATCCTGTCGGCCAAGGTCAGCCAGGTGCAGGATCTGATCGCCGTCTATTCCATGCTGTCGGAGCGTTCCGACCACGCCCTGCATCTGGGCCTGACCGAGGCTGGCATGGGCTCCAAGGGCATCGTCGCCTCGTCGGCCGCCATGGGCTATGTGCTGCAGCACGGTATCGGTGACACCATCCGCGTTTCCTTGACGCCGGAGCCGAACGGCGACCGCACCCGCGAAGTGCAGGTGGCGCAGGAGCTGCTGCAGGTCATGGGCTTCCGTCAATTCATTCCGGTCGTCGCGGCTTGTCCCGGCTGCGGCCGGACGACGTCGACCGTGTTCCAGGAACTGGCGCAGAACATCCAGAACGACATCCGCAAGAACATGCCGGTCTGGCGCGAGAAATATCCGGGCGTCGAGGCGCTGAACGTCGCCGTCATGGGCTGCATCGTCAACGGTCCCGGCGAAAGCAAGCATGCCGATATCGGCATTTCTCTGCCCGGCACCGGCGAAACGCCGGCCGCGCCGGTCTTCATCGACGGCCAGAAGGCCATGACGCTGCGCGGCCCGAACATCGCCTCCGATTTCGAGGCGCTGGTGACGGACTACATCGAGAAGCGCTTCGGCCAGAAGAGCGTCGCGGCGGAGTGATCCGGCCGCTTGAGCCGGATCAGATATTGCTCGTCAGCAGCTTGATGCCGGCGAAGCAGTAGAAGCCGGCCATGGCGCCCTCGATCCAACGGCGGGCATTGCGATAGATCCTCAGCGCATGCGGCGTCGAAAACAGGATCGCATAGCCCATGAACACCACGAAACCGGTCACGCCGCAGACGGCGATGATCAGCATCGCCACGGAAGCCGGCGCGCCCTGCGGCATGCCGAGCGCGATGATGGCGAGCCAGGCGAAGATGGCTTTCGGATTGGTGACGTGGATGCCGTAGCCGCGCAGGATCAGCGATTTGAAGCCGGGCGTTTTCGGCCCTTCGGCCGCGGTCGGCATCTCGCCGTTGGTCCGCACGGCGCGAAACGCCTTGTAGGCGAGATAGAGCAGGTAGATGCCGCCGAAGATCTTCAGCAGCTCCAGCGCCATGGCATAGGTTTGCAGCAGCGTGGCAAGGCCGGCTGCGGCGGCGAAGGCCCAGGTCAGCGAACCGCCGAAGATCCCAAGCGAGAGGGTCATGCCGGCCTTGCGGCCGTGGGTCATCGATGTGCCGATGATCGCCATGATGGCGGGGCCCGGGCTGACGACAGCGACAATGTACGCGATATAGGCCGGCAGGATCTGCGGCAGGTAGGCAAGCGTTTCGTGCATGGAGAGATTTCCCGAAGCGTCGGCCGGCGCGAACAATTCTGCGTCTACGGGCCAACTTCGGAATGGGAATGTGTCACAAAATGCAGCGGAAATCACCCGGCAACGCATGGATTCTTGTTATGGTGACATTCGGTCGCTGAATGGATGAGCCGTTATTGCGGCCGGATCGCCTTCGCCGCATCCGAACCTGCGAGCATGGTGGCCTCGGGCTCGCCCGAGGTCAGGCAACGCCCTACCAATGCACCGGGGTCAGTTCTTGCGGTTTGCGACGAAGCGGGCGGTTTGCGTGAGGACGGTCGCCTTGTCGCCATAGACGGATAGCAGGTCTGCCGCTTCGCTCACCAGCCTTGCGAGCGTTGTTTCCGCCCATTCCTGTCCGTGCAGGGCGACCAGCGTGCCCTTGCCGCGTGCGGCATCCTTGCCGGTTGCCTTGCCCATGGTGGCGGCATCGGCGGTGAGGTCGAGAAGATCGTCTGCAAGCTGGAAGGCAAGACCTATCTTTTCGCCGAACGTTCGAAGGCGCTTTCGGTCTTCGGTCGGGGCGCCGGCGACGATGGCGCCGGCCTCGCAGGCAAAGCGGATCAGCGCGCCTGTCTTCATCGCCTGCAGCGTGGTGATGCCGCTTTCGTCCGGCGTCTCTTTCTCCGCCGCAAGGTCGAGGGCCTGGCCGCCGGCCATGCCGCCGATGCCGGCTGCCCGCGCGAGCGCCAGAACGAGCGCCATTTTCCGGTCCGCCGGCAGCTCCGTTTCGGGGGCGGCGATGATGTCGAAGGCGTAGGTCAGCAGGCTGTCGCCTGCCAGGATCGCCGTTGCGTAGTCGAAGGCGATATGCACCGTCGGCTGGCCACGGCGCAGGTCGTCGTCGTCCATGGCGGGCAGGTCGTCATGGACGAGCGAGTAGCAATGCACGCATTCGAGCGCGGCGCCGATCCGAAGGGCCGCTTCCGCATCGCCGCCGAGAAGGGCCGCCGATTCCATGACGAGGAAAGGGCGCAGCCGCTTGCCGCCGTTCAGGACGCCGTGACGCATGGCGTGCAGCAGCCGGGCCGGGCGGGCGATCTCGTCGCTGAGGGCGGTGTCGCCGAGAAGCCGGTTCAACATGGCTTCGATCTTGCCGGCGTTGTCCCTGAGGCGCTGTTCGAATGAGGAATGGGTGCTGTCCATGGCCGCTGTTTGGCATGAGAGGCGGTTGCTGGCAACGAGAATTGTCAACAGCCGCGTGGGGAATGACGCCGCACTCTGGTCATCGCTCCGTGTAGGCGGTATGACGAATGCAACAGCAGAGCGTTTCCCGGTTGCAGCCAAGGCGTTCCGGGATGGAGCCATCGTGGACCTCAGGCAATTGGACATATCGACGGACAATGAGGAGGAAGCCGAGGTGCCGCGACGGTCCGGCCTGCTTGCGCGCTTCAAGACAAGGCCGCTCTGGCAACGCATCGTCCTCGTGCTGATCGGCGTCCTGCTGCTGCCTTATTTCTTCATCTTCGTCTATCTGCTGCCGTTCATCCACCCTGTCTCGACGCTGATGATCGGCGATGCCGTTACCTTTCAGGGCTATGACCGGCGCTGGGTTCCGCTCGACCATATCGCGCCGGTGCTGGTGAAATCGGTGATGGTCTCCGAGGACGGGCAATTCTGCTACCACGGCGGCGTCGATTGGGGCGAGATGCGGATGCTCGTTCAGGAGACGCTGCACGGCAAGTCCACGCGCGGCGGCAGCACGATCCCGATGCAGACGGTGAAGAACCTGTTTCTCTGGAACAGCCGCTCCTTCGTGCGCAAGACCCTGGAACTGCCGCTTGCGGTTTCCGCCTCCTTTGTCTGGTCGAAGCGCCGCATGATGGAAATCTACCTCAATGTCGCCGAATGGGGGCCGGGCATCTACGGCATCGAGGCGGCGGCGCGCTACCATTTCAAGGTGCCGGCCTCCAAACTTTCGGCCCGTCAGGCAGCCCTTCTTGCCGTCTCGCTTCCCAACCCGATCGATCGGGTGGCGAGCAAGCCGGGGCGGGGCCTCGGCCAGCTTGCCTCGCTGATTCAGCGCCGCGCCCGGAATGCGGATGCATACATCAAATGCCTTTATGACTGAGATCATAACTTGTCGTTCGACCGGCTGATCGTCATCTGGCATTCTTGGCCATGAAGTAAGGGCGGGTGATCTGCCAACGAAGATCGGACCTGCTCCATGGATTTCAACGCCTTCTCCCCAGAACTGCTCGAGTATGCCAAAAGCCTGCATCCGCAGCCGCCGCGCCATTTCGGCACGCGCTACGATCACTCCGGCGTCTTCCTGCATGAGCCCGGCAACACGATCGTCTGCCATGTGGCGGAGGGTTCGCAGACCCAGCGCGCCATCGTTGCGGCCCGGCAGAAATATCTCGACATGCCGGAGGCCAGACAATTCGTCTTCACGCCCATCTCCAGCCTGCACATGACATTGTTCCAGGGCATCATCGAGTATCGCCGCACGCGACCCCACTGGCCCGCGGACATGGCGCTCGATACGCCGATCGACGAGATGACGGAGATCATGGGGGAGCGCCTCAAGGCCTTTTCGATGCGCGATCCGTTCAAGGTCGCGGTGACGAAGGCGCGGCCCAGCGGCCTGCTGGTCGACGGTGTAACCGAAGCGGACCGCAGGACGATGCGCGAGTGGCGCAATGCCCTGGCGGATCTTCTCGGCTATCGCCACCCCGATCATGAGGCCTATCCGTTTCACATCACGTTTGCCTATGCCATCGAGCGGCTGGCCGACGAGGCCCTGCCGCGCTGGCAGGCAATGCTGGACGAGGCCGCTGCCGAACTTCGCGCCGAACAGCCTGTTCTCGAGCTGCGGCCGCCGGCCTTCTGCGCCTTCGACGACATGAACCATTTCGAGGAACTCTTCGTCTTCGAGTTCCGAACGTAGAAAGGAAACACACGCGTCATGGACAAGCTGACCCTCTATATCGGCAACAAGAATTATTCTTCCTGGTCGTTTCGGCCATGGATCGCGCTTACGGGTTGCGGCATCGCCTTCGAAGAGGTTCTGATCCCCTTCGATTTTCCGGGCGGCAATCCGCGCATTCGCGAAGTGTCGCCGACAGGCAGGGTGCCGATGCTGGTCCATGACGGTTTCAGGGTCTGGGAATCGCTCGCCATTATCGAATATGCGGCCGAGCTGTTCCCGGATGCCGGGCTTCTGCCCGACGATCGGCAGGCCCGCGCGCTGGCGCGGTCCTATAGCATGGAGATGCTTTCCGGTTTCGTCGCGCTGCGCAGCGCCTGCCCGATGAACATGCGCCGCCCGGTTCGCCGCCTCGATCTCTCCGAAGACGTCATGGCGGATGTGGCGCGTATCGAAACCATCTGGCGTGAGGCTCGGTCGCGATCCGGCGGTCCGTTCCTGTTCGGCGCGTTTTCCGGCGCGGACGCGATGTTTGCGCCTGTCGTCAGCCGTCTGGAGCGATACGACATTCCGGTTGCGGCCGACACGCTGGAATATATGGCGACCATGAAGGCGCTGCCGGCCTGGAGGGCGTGGGAAGATGCCGCGCTGCACGAACCCTGGATCGTCGGAGAGGACGAAGCTTGATCACCGTTCGGGGTCGAATATTCGGGAATCCGCCGCTACGGGCAAAAAATGCTGGAAGGGACTGGTCAAAGCCCGGCAAGCCATGTATAAGCCGGCCCAATTTCCGAAATTGATGCATGTCTTTTTCGGCCGCCTTGCTGGCCGTGGATATGTTTCGTCCGTACATGGAGTAACGAGAATGGCTGTACCGAAGAGAAAAACGAGCCCGTCCAAGCGCGGTATGCGCCGCTCTGCTGACGCCCTGAAGGCTTCGACCTACGTCGAAGACAAGAACTCCGGCGAACTGCGCCGTCCGCACCACATCGACCTGAAGACCGGCATGTATCGCGGCCGTCAGGTTCTGACGCCGAAGGAAAGCGCATAATTTTAGCGCTGCCTCGATGGCATGAATAAAAAGGCTGGCGCTTTGCCGGCCTTTTTTCGTTTTGATCGACATGTGCTTGTGGGGGAAGCAGCTGTTTGCGTGCCGCGCTGCCGATACCCTCTCTGTCCTTTTCGAGACCTCTCTCCCGCAAGGGGAGATTGTTGGGGTATGCCGGCCATTATCGCCTAAGCGATAGACCGCGGTTTCCGCGGATTGGATATTCGCTTGAGGTGGGAGGAGTCTGCGAGATTAACAATCTCCCCCTTGTGGGGGAGATGTCACGTTAGTGACAGAGGCGGGTGAAAACTCTCCACGAATTCACAAGCACATTGCCTTGCATCAAAGGCTGTCCAGTTTGCTCTGCATGGCGCGGAGCTGTTCCTTCAGCTCGTCGATATCCTTTGCCTCGGCCTTGCGGCCTTCCTTGACCGGCGGCTTCATGAAGGGCGAGAACATCTGCATCGCCTGCTGGAACATTTCCGTATTGCGGCGGACCTGTTCCTCGACCATCTGCATGGGCAACTGCAGGTTCTTGCCGAGAGGCGTTTCGCCGAAGGCGCGATTGATCTGCTCGCGCATCTGGGTCTGTTGTTCCGTGAAAGAACGCATCGAGTGTTCAAGGAAGCTCGGCACGACCATCTGCATCTGGTCGCCGTAATAGCCGATGAGCTGCCGCAGGAATGAAATCGGCAGCAACGTGTTGCCGGTCTTCGATTCCTGTTCGAAAATGATCTGCGTCAGGACAGAATGCGTAATATCCTCACCGCTCTTGGCGTCCTGGACGGTAAACTCCTCACCCTTCTTGACCATCTCCGCCAGGTCGTCCAGCGTCACGTAGGTGCTGGTGCCAGTGTTGTATAGGCGGCGATTGGCGTATTTCTTGATTACGATCTGGCCCTCATTCTTTGCCATTATCAGTCTCCTGGCCCCGTCTGATTGTATGGAAACTCCTCCACCTCGGAGTGTAGACGCAAAAGAAGCTTGGTGACAATCGCTTTGTGCGATGCGGCAAGCCCTTTCCTTTGATTGGATTTTTTTGAAGGCGGTGACAGCCTTGTGAAATCTATGCTCCGGGAATTCTTGCTGTTTGACTCGGACGCAAAGCTTTGACAGTTTCGCCTCATATACATGTTCATCTTGTGAGGAGGCATCCATGAGCAATCCATCCATCGTCGTCGCCAGCGCCGCCCGTACGGCGGTCGGCTCCTTCAACGGGGCCTTTGCGACTGTTCCGGCTCATGAGCTTGGCGCTACCGCCATCAAGG
>NZ_JBNWDS010000011.1:0-223627 GCF_053521765.1 Rhizobium sp. A37_96
ACCAGGCCCTCGCCTCCCACAAGGCCATCGTCGCCGTCGCGGCAAGCCTGCGCAAGCAGGCAAACATCATGGCATTCAGCGATACCTTCTTCCTCATCGCCATCGCCCTCATCATCGCGCTCTCCTCAAGCCTGATCCTCAAAAAACCCGCTCACCTCTCCGGCGGCGCCGCTCACTGACGTGCCGCGCCTCGAAGAGAAGGAGAACGTCATGACATTGCTGCACGATATGCCCAAGATCGTAAGTGTGAATTCCAGATCCGCGCGCGACGGCATGAACACCGCAGCGACCTTGAGCCTCGTCGAATGGCTGACGGGTGACGAATGCCACGCTCTCGACGAAGCGAGCCTGGTTGCCGGGCTTGGACGCCGCCTGCAGGCGCTCGGGCTTCCCGTCGACCGATTGAGCCTGCACCTGACGACGCTGCATCCCGAATTCGTCGGGCGCACCTTTGCCTGGGCGCCGGGCGAGCCGGTGGAAATACATGACCGTGAACATGGCACGCGCCTGGCTTTCGCCAATACGCCGCTGCTCAAGGCGCAGGGAATGCGGGAACCGTTGATCGTCGGTCCCGGCGAGAGCCCGTACGGCCCGTGGCAGCACATCGACATCTTTTCCGGCCGCGGGCTGGTGCAACTGATGATAGCGCCACTCTGCAACGCGGACGGGCCGATCAGCACGGCCGTCTTCGGCACGCATCGCCCCGGCGGCTTCACGCCGGTCGAACAGGAAGTGCTCGAGCGCATCCTGCCGGCGCTGCGCAATACCTGCGAGCTGCGGGTCCTGCGGCAATGCGAGCTCAGCCTGCTCGACACCTATATCGGCCCCATGACGGCAAGCCGGATCCTTGCCGGGCACATCCGCCGCGGAGAGATCGAATCCATGGAGGCGGCCCTTCTGCTCTGCGACCTGCGCGGTTTCACCGAGCTTTCCAACCGGCTTGCGGGAGCCACCGTCCTCGGCCTCCTGAACGCCTACTTCGACAAGGTCGTACCGGCAATCAGCCGCGAGGGCGGCGAGGTGCTGAAATTCATGGGCGACGCCGTTCTCGCCTTCTTCCCGGGCATCGACGCGGCGGGAGCCTGCAATGCCGCATTGAGCGCGGCAAAGACGATCCTCGACGAGGTGGATGGCTTCCAGTATGACGGCATCGGCATCAAGGTCGGCATCGCGCTGCATTATGGCGAGGTCAGCTATGGCAATGTCGGCTCCGGCAACCGCCTGGACTTCACGCTGATCGGCCCCGACGTCAATGTCGTCAGCCGCATCCAGAGCGTCTGCAGCGAGAGAGGCGAAGCGCTTCTCCTATCCGACGCCTTCCATCGGCAAGCCGAAATCAAAGACGCCGCCTCGATCGGATCGCACCGCTTGAAGGGCTTCGCCGAGCCGATGGAGCTGTTTACGCTCATTCGCTGAACGCCCGTCGCCCGATCGATCGCAACTCCGGGGTTGTACCGGAGAATCGAAGCGATCGCATGGATGTCCGTTGCACGGCCGGCGCAAGCCCGCAACTCAGGTATTGACCGGACGAACGATACAGTCTGCGATGGCGTCGACTTCGTCGAGCGCTTCGGCATGGCGCTGCCCCCAATCGCAAAGCGCCAGCATCACAGGTTCGAGGCTGAGGCCGAGGGGGGTCGCCGAATAGTCCACCCGAGGGGGGACCTGCCGGAAGACTTCCCGGCTTACCAATCCATGCGCTTCCATCTCCCGAAGCTGCTGCACCAGAACTTTCTGGGTCACGGACGGAACGAGCCGGTTCAGTTCGGACAGCCGCTTCGGCCCATCGAGAAGATGATAGAGAATGACCGCTTTCCATCGGCCCGATATCGTCCGGATGGCACGTTCGATCGGCAGCACCGGCAATCTTTTCAATAGCTTGGTCATGCTTACCTTTTGGTGCGTATGGGAGAAATCTGTCTGTAGAGCTCCATGCCACCTTACAGATAAAAATATGCTCCTGTGAGCAGAAAATACAGGAGAATGGTGATGAAAATTGCGCGCATCGATCAATTCGGCAGCCCTGATGTCTTTCGGATACTGGACGTTCCGCGACCCGAAATCGACGCGGACGAGGTTCTCGTGCGGGTTCATGCGTCCGGGGTGAATTTCTTCGAGGTGCTGATGCGACAGGATCGTTATGCCGTCACGCCGCAATTGCCGATGACCTTCGGGGTCGAGGTCGCAGGGACGATCGAGGCGGCCGGCCGCGACGTCGATATCGAAACAGGCAGCCGTGTCGTCGTGCCGCTTTTCGCGATCGGCCGCGACGGTGGATATGCGGACTATATCGTGGTCAAGGCCGCCGCCGTGATCCCGCTTCCCGATGCGATTTCGTTCGATGCCGGGGTCGCCTGCCTCGTTCAGGGATTGACCGCGCTTTACGCCGTCCGGCGCACATCGCCACGCGGCAAGTCGGTGCTGGTCACGGCAGCCGGCGGCGGGGTGGGAACGCTGCTCATTCAGCTCGCCAGGATCGCCGGTGCGGTACATGTCGTCGCGCTGGCGGGCTCGGACGAAAAGCTGGAACTCGCCTTGTCGCTCGGTGCCGACATGGCGATCGACCATCGGGACGGGAAATGGCTGTCCCGATGGCCGGAAACGGGACCCGAGTCCCGCATCGACATCGTCTACGACTTCGTCGGCGGCGCGCTGACAAATACTCTTGCCAGCGTGCTCGCACCGACGGGAACATTGCTCTTCGGCGCTCTCGGCAGGTTCAGCCTGGACAACGAGACGATCAACGGCCTGCTTGCAAAGAGCCAGGCGATCGAAGGTCTGGCGCTGCTGCCGCTGGTGCAGGCAAGCGACCTGCGTCGGGATCTCGCGGAGCTGTTCGATCTGATCGCCGCGGGTCGACTGACGCCGGTCATCGGCGGACGTTTTCCATTGGAGCGCGCGGGCGACGCGCATCGGCTGATCGAATCCCGCGCATCCACCGGGAAAGTCGTCCTCACTCCAGGTTGATGCCCGGAGAGGCGGCACAGACCATATTTCCCATGGGAAACGGCCAGCACATCGGAAATATTCAAGCGTGCGCGACGGGTGAATCCATGGCGGCGCTTCATCTTGGGATGGGTGCGGCCTCCCCCACCCATCCCCATTGCGCCCTTATTAAGCTTTTCCTAAAAGTCTTGCTTGACAGGCAATGCAACCCTTGCTTCTAATCCGCGGGCGAAAGCGAAAAGACTTGTAAGCGGAGCACCTATGGCGTTTCTACAGTCTATTTTTCACCAAGCCCCTGAGATCGCTCTTTTTTTATCGCTGGCCATCGGATATTGGATCGGCAAGTTCCAGTTCGGAAAATTTCAACTCGGCGGCGTCGCCGGGTCACTCTTGGTTGCCGTCGCCCTCAGCCAGATCGGCATCACCATCGACAACGGCATCAAGGCGGTCCTGTTCGCCTTGTTCATCTACGCCGTCGGCTTCGAAAGCGGGCCGCAATTCTTCCGTTCGCTCGGGCGCCAGTCGATCCGTGAGATTCTGATGGCGGTCGTGCTCGCGATCAGCGGGCTTTTGACCGTCATCGTGCTGTCCAAGGCGTTCGGGCTCGATAAGGGACTGGCCGCAGGTGTTGCCGCCGGCGGATTGACGCAATCGGCAATCATCGGCACGGCAAGTTCCGCGATCGGCAAGCTCGGCCTTGCCGCGGACGAGACGCAGCGCCTGCAGGCCAATGTCGCGATCGGTTACGCCGTCACCTATATTTTCGGCTCTTTCGGCGCGATCATCGTCTGCGTCAACATCCTTCCCTGGTTCATGGGCCGCAGCATCCGCGACGACGCGATCAAGGCGGAGGCAGCGCTCCTGGCTGGCGCCAAACTCTATGGACCCGGCGAGGCCGCGGCACTGCCGGATCTCGTCGGCCGCCTGTTTCAGGTTCGCCAGGCCGCCGGGCGCTCGATTGCCGAGATAGAGGCCGGCGCGGGAGACGGAGGCGCCGTTGCCATCGAACGCGTGAAGCGCGCAGGCACCATCATCGGGGTCGAACCGAGCCTGCAACTGCAGACCGATGATATCGTGCTCGTCGTCGGCCGACGCGCCGGCGTGGTCGCGCTGGCGGCAACCATAGGACCGGAATTGCAGTCCTCGGAAGGGATGGACATGGTTGTCACGACACAGGACGTCGTGATCGCCAACAAGGATTATGCAGGCCATACGGTCGCCGAGATCATCGAGGCGACCAAGGACCTGCGTCACGGCGTCTTCGTCCTCCAGGTCAAGCGCGGCGGAAGCCCGCTCACTCTGCTTGCCGATACCCGCATCGCCGCCGGTGACGTCGTGACGATCCACGGCCTTCGCGAAGACCTCCAGCGCATCGCGAAGCAGGTCGGCACCGTCATCGTTCCCAGCGACAAGACGGACTTCGTGTTCCATGGGCTGGGGATCGTCATCGGCCTGCTCGTCGGCCTGCTCGTTTTGCGCATCGGCTCCATTCCGCTGACGCTCGGCAGCGGCGGCGGCGCGCTCTTGGCAGGCCTGGTCTTCGGCTGGTACCGCAGCCGCAACATGGCGATCGGCAACATGCCGACGAGCGCCTCCACGCTGCTTCGCGATCTCGGCCTTGCCGGTTTCGTCGCCGTCGTGGGACTGCAGTCCGGCCAGCAGGCGGTGCACACGATCGCGGAAAGCGGCATTTCGCTGTTCCTGATCGGCGTCGTCGTCACCATCCTGCCGCTGATCATCACCATGCTCTTCGGCCGCTACGTTCTGCGGTACGATAACACCGCTATCTTTGCCGGTGCGCTTTCCGGATCGCGCAGCGCCAATCCGGCCTTCGGCGAAATCCTCGACAAGGCCGGCAACAGCGTTCCCACGACCCCTTTCGCCATAACCTATGCTCTGGCCAACGTCTTCCTGACCCTGCTTGGCCCCCTCGTCGTCGCCTTCGTCTGACATGCTCGACCGAGCAAGGAGAGAACCATGACCGACTACAGCAAGTTTGCGAAGCTGAGCCCTTTCGAACTCAAGGACGAACTCATAAAACTGGCTTCGGCCAAAGAAAACCGCATCATGCTGAATGCCGGCCGCGGCAATCCGAATTTCATGGCGACCTTGCCGCGCCGCGCCTTCTTCCGGCTCGGCCTCTTTGCCGCCGCGGAATCCGAGCTTTCCTATTCCTACATGCAGAAATGGATCGGCGGCCTGCCCAATATAGAGGGCATCGAGGCGCGCTTCGAGCGCTTTACCAGCGAAAATCGAGATCAGGCCGGCGTGGCCTTTCTCCAACGCGCGCTGAGCTATGTCCGCGACCAGTTGGGTCTCTCCGGCTCGCAGTTCCTGCATGAAATGGTCGAGGGCATTCTCGGCTGCAACTATCCCGTTCCGCCGCGCATGCTGAAGATCAGCGAGCAGATCGTCCGGGAATACATCGTCAAGGAGATGATCGGCGGCTCGCTGACGGGCGACAGCATCGATCTCTTCGCGGTCGAGGGCGGAACCGCCGCCATGACCTATATCTTCAACACGTTGAAGCAGAACGGCATCGTCAGCAAGGGCGACAAGGTCGCCATCGGCATGCCGGTGTTCACGCCCTATATCGAGATCCCCGAGCTCGACGAATACGGCCTTGTCGAAGTCGCGATCAACGCCGATCCGAAACAAGAATGGCAATATACCGACGAGGAGCTCGACAAGCTGAAGGACCCGAACATCAAGGTGTTCTTCTGCATCAATCCCAGCAACCCGCCATCGGTAAAGCTTGACGATCGCAGCCTCGACAGGATTGCGGATATCGTCAAGAACCACAGGCGGGACCTGATCATCCTGACGGACGATGTTTACGGCACCTTCGCCGATAATTTCCGCTCGCTGTTTGCGACCTGCCCAAACAACACGATTCTCGTCTACTCCTTCTCGAAATATTTCGGCGCCACTGGCTGGCGCCTCGGCGTCGTCGCCACCCACCACAACAACGTTCTGGATGACAAGCTTCATGCCTTGCCGAAGGCGACCAAGACGGCGCTCGACAGGCGTTATGGCTCATTGCTGCCGAATGTCGAAAAGCTGAAGTTCATTGACCGCCTGGTCGCGGACAGCCGCACGGTCGCGCTGAACCACACCGCCGGCCTGTCGACGCCGCAGCAGGTCCAGATGGTGCTGTTCTCGTTGTTTGCGCTCATAGACGAGAACGACATCTACAAATCGACGCTGAAGAAGATCATCCGCAAGCGCGAGGCCGCGCTTTATCGCGAGCTCGGCGTTTCCGTGACCGACAATCCGAATTCTGTCGATTACTACACGCTTCTCGACCTCGAGGACATCTCCCTCAAACTCTACGGAGCGGAGTTCGCAAAATGGGTCAAGAAGAAGTTCTCGGCCAACGAGCTGCTGTTCCGCATTGCCGACGAGACCGGTATCGTCTTGCTTCCCGGCCGCGGTTTCGGCACCCAGCAACCCTCCGGGCGTGCTTCGCTCGCGAACCTCAATGAATACGAATATGCGGCAATCGGCCGGTCGCTCCGCAAGCTGGCGGATGAGTACTACGAGGAATTCAAGAAGAAAGCGCCGAAGTGACATTCACGCCCCGGCTATGACGACCATCCGGCGTCCGCTCTCTACGTTCACGGGCGCGTTAAAGACCGGCATAGCTACGCCGCCGTGCCGGAGCCTTTCAACCTCGTCAGCCATCCGGCTATCTCATCGGCAAGCAGATCCGGGCATTCCCGGTGCGGCGTGTGTCCGATATCCGGCAGGATACGGCAGACACCGCGGCCGCGGGCAATCCTGCGGGGATGGGCAAGCGAACCGTATTCGTCCCGATCCCCGTGGATCGCCAGAACGGGACGACTGATCTTGGCGAGCGTCGGCTCCAGGCTCCAGGATTCGAACGCGGGAGACAGCCAGGTCTCGATCCACGCCTTGAGAACCCAATCGGCTTTTTCGCCATGGTAGCGGGTGAGCCGGTCCAGGGCTCCCGGCGCGGCGAAGGCCTCTTGGGCCGCCTTGATGCCGTCGACCGTCCGGTCTTCGACGAAGGCCTGCGCCGCAATGGTGACGATGGCTTCGCATCTCTGCGCAAAGAAGGCGCCGGTCTCGACAGCCATACCGCCGCCGACGCTATGCCCACATGCCACGAAGCGGTCGATCACAAGGCTGTCCAGAACGAACGGAAGCTGATGGACCGCCTCGTCGCGCAGGAAATTCAAATCGAGCCTGTCATGGCGTGCAGCCGACTGACCGAAGCCAAGCCTGTCATAAGCGATCACCCGCCGCTGGAGAGTCGTCGCCAGCAATGCCGGAAAATCTCTCCAGAGCGTGACGCACCCAAGCGAATCGTGATGCAGAATAACGGGCACACCGCCGCTCTCCGAACGGGGCGTCCATGACTTGGCAAACAAATCTCCCTTTGGTGTCGCGATCCAGTGTTCGGCTTCCTCGGTATTTCGCATTCCAACCTCTAAGCTGCAATCAACCGCCCGGCGACGATAGCCGGACGGCAGCATTTTTCTTTCTTCATGTCCACGGCCTGGAAGCTATCGCGATTTTCAGAGAAATGCCTCGGACATATCGAAGCATCCGAACGATTTGCCGCCAGCGATGATGTTTCGGCAGCAACGGATGCAGCGCTTTCAGAGAGCCCAAGCTCTTTGCTGAGAACCTCGATTCGTCAGGCCGGTGCGTACAACCCCGCCTGGTGGGCTGACCGATCCAGCTCCTCGCGAAAATCAGGATGAGCCAGCCCAATGAGCGCCTTGGCCCGCTCGGCGACGGATTTACCCTTGAGATTGGCCCAACCATATTCCGTGACAACGATATGGATATCATTGCGTGATGTCGTCACCGGGCCCGTCAATGTGGGAACGATCCGTGAAAGCGTTCCTTTCGCCGCCGTCGCATGGCAGGCAATGATCGAGCGTCCGCCGCGCGAAGCATATGCGCCGCGCACGAAATCCACCTGACCGCCCGATGCGCTAAACTGCCTTCCGTTGACGAATTCGGAATTGCACGCACCGTTGAGATCGATCTGCAGCGTGGCGTTGACCGACACCGCGCGGTAGTTCTGCGCGATGACAAAGGGATTGTTCACATATTCCACCGGATGCGCTTCAATATCCGGATTATTGTTCAGGAAATCGTAAAGCGGCTTGTCTCCCAGCGCGAAGGTGAAGATCGATCGCCCGACATGGGTCTGCTTGCGGCTGTTGTCGACCACACCCGCCTTGACCAGGGCGGCAAGCCCTGACGTCATCATCTCGGTATGGATGCTGAGGTGACGATGTTGCGAAAGGCCGGCGCAAACGGCGTCGGGCAGCGCGCCGATACCCATCTGCAAGCAATCGCCATCGTCCACCAGGCCGGCGATGATCGCACCGATGGCATCATCGACATCCGAGCGCGGCGCAGGAGCGAGCGCCGGCAGGCTGACGTCATTCTCGACCACTGCCGCGACGCTCGACACCGGGATCATGCAATTGCCGCGCACATAGGGCATGTTGGGGTTGACCTCGAGGATCAGCCTCGTGCCAGGCTTGCGGGATACCGCAAGGGAATAATCGGTACTGGCGCCAAGGCTGAAATTCCCGTCCGCATCCATGGGCGAGACTGTGGCAATCAGCGTGTCCACGCCGACATGCTCGACCAGAGAGCGCGGCACCTGGCTGAAATGGCACGGCACAAGGTCGACGGCGGGCAACATCTCCGTCATCCGCCTCTTGTCGAGGGCGCGCTCCACCCCTCCGTGAAAATAACTCATGGGAATGATGCGGTCGCGCAGGTCGAAATCGAACACGCTGGTGCCGGCTATGCCTGTGCAGAGCAGATAGTAGAGCCGGAGGTCCCTCACGGACCCCGCCCTGGCGCGCTCCGCGAGCGCCGCAAGAACGGCCGGCGGTTGGCCGGCGGCGATCGGCATGGCGATCTTGGCGCCGGATGGTATCAGGGCAACGGCCTCATGTGCGGAACGCAGGCGTTCGCGATAGAGCGTCTGATGAGTAGTGGCCATTGAATCCTCCCCTTGAACGCCACCGCCGAAACAAATTGGCATCCACCGCGTGATCACATCCGACCTCACCTCCATGGCCGTTGCGAGCGCTTTTTGCAGTAGGACGCGCTGACATAAAAGCGCGCAACTTGCTGTTTGCGCAAGACCCGAACATCAACCCGCCGCCAGTGAAAGCGTCCCTCACACTCGTCGCGCGTATGCGACCACGGACGGCAACATCCAGTTTTCGGTCGCCGAGATCGAACGCCCGGCGCAGGGCCACATCGAAACGCTTAAGAAGAAGACCAGGGGCCTGCAGGACATGGCGCTGACGCTCACCATGCTCGCCGACACCGTTCACGCTAGCGATGCGAGCGTAATCGTGAAATCCTGCGTTCCCGAAAGACGCAAGAGAACCCCGAGCGAGTGGTTGTCTGACGGCGGCATGCGCGGGAAATGCCCGGCGCATGCCGTCCGATCATGCCGATTTAGAATTCCTCCCACTCGCCTTCGACTGCAGCGGCGGCGGATGCCGAGCTGCCGCCAAATGCGGCGGCCAGTTTGGAATTCAAGGAGCGGGCCGGCGATGCGACCGGCCTGGAGGTTTCCAGAGATGCGAATTTCTGTCCGGATTGCACGCGGCGCTGGACCGGACGCCGCGTGTGGATCGCAGCCGGCGCGCTGGCCGGCGAACCGGTCAGGCGGAACTGCGCCAGTCGTTGCGAAAGAGCAGAAACTTCCGTCGCAAGCGTGTGCGAGGCGGCATTCGATTCTTCCACCATCGCCGCATTCTTCTGGGTCGACTGGTCCATCTGGTTGACGGCCGTATTGATTTCCTGAAGCCCGGTAGATTGTTCGCGAGCCGATTGAACGATCGCATGCACGTTGCGGTCGATCTGCTGCACTTCCTGGACGATGCCCTGCAAGGCATCGCCGGTCTCGGTCACCAGCGCGACGCCGTGCCGGACCTGATCGCCCGACGAGCTGATCAAGGCCTTTATCTCCTTGGCGGCACCGGCAGAACGCTGCGCCAGTTCGCGAACTTCCTGCGCCACCACGGCAAAACCCTTGCCCGCCTCACCCGCGCGGGCAGCCTCGACGCCGGCGTTGAGTGCAAGCAGGTTGGTCTGGAAGGCAATCTCGTCGATGACGACGATGATGTTCGAGATGGATTTCGACGAGCCCTCGATGTCATGCATTGCCTCGACCGCACGCCGGACGATCTCGCCCGACCGCTCGGCGTTCTGCTTGGTACGGGCAACCATCGAGCCTGCCTCTTCGGCTCGATTGGTGGAATCCTTTACCGAAGTCGTGATCTGTTCGAGTGCCGCGGCAGTTTCCTCCACCGATGCCGCCTGCTGCTCCGTCCGGCGTGCGAGATCGTCGGCCGCCGAACGGATTTCGTCGGCACCGCTTTGTATCACGGAGGCATTCTGGTTGAATGAAAGCATGGCGGAGCGAAGCTTGGCCACCGATGCGTTGAAATTCGTCCGCGTCTCGTCCAGGGCAGCCGTGAAAGGCTGCTCGAGTGTAGTCGTCATGTCGCCGTCGGCAAGTTTCGCCAGACCCACCGCCAGTTCGCCGACGGCGAACTTGACATCGGCCTCCTGCGCCTGGTGGACCCGCGCACGCTCGACGCGTTCGGCCTCCTGCTGCGCGCGGCCGGCATGCGCCTCCGCCTCCAAACGCGCTCTCTCGCGATTGCTTTCCAGAAGAAGATTCAACGATTGCGACAGATCGCCAAGCTCGTCCTTTGCGCCAATGTCCTTGAACCGCACATCGAGCCTACCCGCGGCAAGCTCCGCGGTCTCGCCGATGACATTGGAGATGCGGCCGATGAAGCGCCGTGCGATCAGCCACCCCGCGAAACCGAGCAGCAACGCCGCTGCCACCGTCGTCGCGACCGCATCCCAGATCATTCTGTAGAGCTGCGCAAACAGCGTTGCCTTCGGCACGGAGATGATGGCGAACCAATCCGATCCCTCGACCAGTTTGACGGGAACGGCGACGGCAAGCGATGCCGTGCCATCCTGGCTCGTGATTTCCTGCTCGATGCCCGGCTTGGCAATCAAGCCGTCCCATCCGGCGGTTTCGGCACCGCTTTGCGAGAGGCTTTTTCCGATCAGCCCCGCGTCGGGATGGCTGACGATCTTGCCGGCGCCGGTCACCAGTCCGACAAAACCGCTTCCCATCGGGCGGATGGCGGAAAACGCCTTATTGGTATCCTGAAGCGATAGATCGAGCCCGGCAACGCCGACCGGCTTGCCATCGACAATGATCGGCTCGGCAACGGAGGTCATCAGGACATCCTTGCCATCCACCGCATAGGAATAGGGCTCGAGAATGATCGTTTTGCGTTGGTTGAACGGGATCTGGTAGTAATCGCCCGCGCCTGAAACAGTGTAGTCTGCCAGCGCCGTGTGCGTAATCTGACCGCCGCTGCGAACCCAGTACGGTATGTAGCGACCCGTCTGGTCGTGCCCTTCCTTGCCGACGAAATCCTTGTCCTTGCCATCGAACGCGTTCGGCTCCCAACCCGTCCAGGTTCCAAGAATTTCGGGATTGGCCTGCAGGATATTGAGCAGGATCTTGTCGGCTTTGGCGCGATCGGCGTCACCAATCTGTTTCATCGTCGCCAGGACGGTATCCAGGCTGTCGGCGATGCGCACCTTGCCGCCGATATCCCTCTCGACCTTGAGGGCCTCCGCTCTCGCGATGCCGCGCATCTGCTCGATGCTGCCGGTACGAACATCGGTGTAGGAACGATAGAACAGAACACCGGAAGCGGCGACGACCGCCACGACGCCGCAAGCAGCGATAGAGAACAAATTACGACTTGTCGTTGATCCAAACAGCATTCACCCCTCCCAATTCGTGCTGAAATTCCATTTAATTCAAGGTAAAACTTCCAATCGCCAGTCAAAAATCCGAATTCGCGCAGCCTTTTCGGGCCTCAACTTTAAATTCATAGCAACTTATGATTAAAAAACGGTTCTTGAGGCAGAATAGCTCCGATTTATCTACCGGAGACAGCATGGAAATGCTCGCGATCCGGCCTATCATAATGTTTGCAACACATTGAAATATAAAGGAAGTTCTTGACGGCAAAGGACCGTGCGGTATCGGCGCTCTATATGGCCCGATCAGCAGCGCGCCAGCCCATCAAAACGGCCTCTTCGCCGCCCGCCGGCGGCGGCGATCTTGCCACGAGGACAACCTCAAGCGAGCCGGGCCGCCGGTTCCTTTGTTCCGGATAGCAAGAGGCTGTCCCTCGAACACCGTCTTGTTGCGAATGGCATTTGAACGCTTGCCATCTCCGGCCGGAAGACGCTCGATCGGGGTCGCCGATGTCGTCCCCCTCGACACCTGAGCGTCGTCGGGCCAGATACGCCTGCCCTATTGCACGACGATACGGGAGCCGGTGCTCACACGGCCATAGAGATCGATGATATCCTGTGCGAGGAGACGGATGCAACCGGCGGAAACCGCCTTGCCGATCGACGACGGTGCATTGGTTCCATGCACGCGATAGTAGGTGTCCTGCCCATCCTTGTATATGTAAAGAGCGCGCGCGCCGAGAGGGTTGCCAGGACCTCCGTCCACACCATCTTTGAAGCGCCCGTAGTGCTCCGGGCTGCGTCGGATCATGTTGGCCGTTGGAACCCAGCGCGGCCAGGTGCGCTTGAGCGCGATTGTCGCGGTCCCGCGAAAACTCCGGCTCATGGGCCCGACGCCCACCGCATAGCGAATGGCCCTGCCGCCCGGCCTGACGAAATAGAGGAAGCGTGCCCGCTGGTCGACGACGATGGTGCCCGGCGGCTCGCTCGTTTCGAAGTCGACCTCCCGGCGAATATGGTCAGGATTCATCTTTGCGACATCGACAGCTGGAATTCTGAATCCCGCGTCGATCATTTCGCGATATAAATATGCCGGGTCGTCGCCTTCGTCCGCGGTCGTTATCAGGCTCGGCGTATCGGATACGGCCGAAGATACGGTCACACTGCTGCTGGAGAGCTCGATATCTTCAGCTTTGGTTGAACACGCCCCAAGCATGAACAATGCAACAGCCACAAACACCCACGTCATCTTCCAGTTTCTCAATCCTATTCTCCAACCTCGTTCGTTAGTTTTCAGTCGCGGAGAGGACCGACTGCGAGAAAAAGGCGAAAGGATGTACACAGGTTGAGTTTAGTCGCAGGCAGAGACTTTAAGATGTAGCCTGTTGCAGGAGCGGCACAGGTTCGGAAACCGGGACACGGCCGCTTCAGGCGGCGCCTGCGACCGGTTGCGCCGCCCGCCGCTTCCTGCAATGCAGTTGGGAATATCGATTCGAAGCATCATTGCGAGGCTCCATGATTTCCGGAAAACCCGAGAAGGGCCCGATTGCCGGCATCGCGCTCGCCTGCGCCGGCTATGCCTGCTTCGCGCTGCAGGATGCGATGGTGAAGTGGCTTGTCGCCAGCTATGAAGTGCCGCAGATCCTTTTCATGCGCAGCCTCGTCATCGTCGTGGTCGCCGGCGTGCTCGTGCGCTACCGGCGCCACCCGTCGATCTTCCAGAGCCCATATCGGGGCACGGTCGTTCTGCGCGCTGCATTGATGCTGCTCGCCTGGCTCCTGTTCTACAACGCGGCCCGCCATTTGGGTCTGGCCGAACTCACGACGCTTTATTTCTCGGCGCCCATTATCGTCATGGTGCTGTCAATCTTCATCCTCAAGGAGAAGATAGGTGCGGGTCGCTGGATCGCCTGCATAGGCGGCTTCATCGGTGTCGCGATCGCGGCAAATCCCAGTCATTCTCCAAACCTCGTGCCCGCCCTGATGTGTGTGGTTGCGGGTTTCTGCTGGGCGTGGAGCACGATCCTCATCCGCCTCGTCAGCCGAAGCGAGACGACGCTCACCCAGATGTACGCCACGAGCCTGCTGTTCGGGATAGCCTGCGCGCTGTCATTTCCGTGGATATGGAAAACGCCTGATGCTAGCGGCTGGGCGCTCATGCTGGGGCTTGGCGTCATCTCGACCATCGGGCAATTCCTGCTCTACGAAGGTTTCCGATACGCCCCCGCTTCCACGCTTGCGCCGATCGAATATAGCGGCCTCGTATGGGCCTTCATTTACGGGTACTTGATCTGGGCCGAGATTCCGGCCGCGAATGTCTTCGTCGGCGCACTTCTCATCATCGCCTCGAGCCTGCTGCTCGTCCTGTGGGAACGCCGCATGGAGGGCGCGCGCAAGAAGAGCGCCCAATACTAGCAGGGCCGACGCCGTCGATATCCGTTCAATGGAATAGCCTCGGCGCCGTCAGCACCGAGGCCGAGGTGAAATTTGCTTGTTCAGCCTGTATTGTCAGGTCACGATCCACAAGAGCATGACGCCCGATACAGGTCATCTTGAAAGGCTTCGAGCGAGAGACATCTGATTGAGGAAGCCGATGGTTCGGTATGCATTGAAGGCGAAAGCTTGGACATGACATTGCAGATCAAACGAATCTACGAACCCGCAGCCGAGGAAGACGGAACGCGCATCCTTGTCGATCGGCTATGGCCCCGCGGCGTCAGCAAGAAGGAAGCGCATATCGACCTCTGGCTGAAGGAGATAGCGCCCAGTGCCGAGCTTCGGCGCTGGTTCGGTCACGATCCCGACAGGTGGGACGCGTTTCGCCAGCGCTACCTTGCCGAACTCCAGAGCAATCCGGTGGCCGTCGATGAACTCAGGCGAAAGATCGGCGGATCGACGGCAACGCTTCTTTACGGCGCCAAGGACACCGAGCACAATAACGCCGTGGTGCTCAGGGATTTCATCGGCAGCCCGTAGCCCCCGGCATCGATGGCCTCCAAGTCGCCGACGCGCTATCTTTTATTGCTGGGCGGAAGCAGCGCGATTGCGCTCAAGCTCCAGCTGATGGATCTGCTGTTCGAGCCTGGCAATCACGCCGTCTTTCTCGGCCAACGCCGCCTGGACCGCCGCTGCCTCGAACATCTGCGGAATGTGCTGGGGACAGTTGGCATCCCAAGCCGCCACGTCGAACAGGATCACCTGCTCGACGCGCGCCTTGTACCCCTCCGGAAACAGCCGCCCGGCCAGCGCTTCGTCCCCTTCGACCACCCTTGCCTTTCCCCAGATCTTGACGCGCTGGCGATAGGCATAGTCGATGAGGAAAAGATGGGCCTTCGGATTCTCTTCCAGGTTCCCCTGCGTGATGTACTGGCGGTTTCCGGCAAAATCGACGAACGCGATCGTCTGGGTGTCGAGAACCCTCAGGAAACCCGGCGGCCCGCCACGGTGTTGAACATAGGGCTGGCCTTCGGCATTCGCCGTCGCCAGGAAAGCCGTCGTCCGGCTTTCGATGAAGGCCTTCAGGTCCGTCGAGATTGCGGTCTGCCACGAACCTCCCGTCTCCATTCGTTCATAGGCTCGCCGGGATCCTTTGCGAACCTGGATCGCCTTCACTATTGGACTGAACGCTATATCGCTGGCATGGCCAGAATTCGTCTCGGACATGGTCTCACCTGATTGGGCGGGGCTTGTTGTCGATCACAGAGATATGCCGGCCGCACAAACGAGCGGCCGGCCTGCATCAGACGGCTTTTCCAGCCCTGACAATCGGAAAGTCGATGTCCGTGTCGGCGACCTTGTTGATGTAGTTTGTCCATGTATTCAGGGCGACATGCAGCACGATCTCGATGATCTGGGCGTCATCGTAGCCCGCAGCCCTGACGGCCTCCACGTCGTCCTGTGTGACGCCGCCGCGCTCGCGCGCAACCTTGACCGCGAAGATGATCGCGGCCTCGGCCTTCGGATCGGTGGACCGTCCCTGCCGATTTGCTTCCATTTCGGATGCGCTTAGTTTGGCCAGGGTCTCACCGAGATAGCTATGTGCCGAAAGGCAATAGTCGCAACCGTTAACCTCGGCGACCGCCAGCGCTATGCGGTTCCGTGTCTGGACCGAGAGCTTGCCCTTAGAAAGCGCCCCGAAAAGACCAAGGTGGCCTTCCAGCGACTGGGGACTCACCGCCATCAGGCGAAAGAGATTCGGCGCGACGCCGAGTTGTTGCTTGACGGCGTTCAGCAGGGGCCGTGATGCCGACGGTGCCGCTTCGATAGAGGCGGGAATGGCAATGCGGGACATGGGATTTCCTTTCTTCGTGACCCGCGACAAAAGTTAGATACTTTCGAATTCCGCGACTATCGGCTATAAATGGGAATGATCCTCTCATTTTATGGAAATCATGCCAGACCGCCTCGAAGCCATGTCGATCCTCGTATCCGTCGCCGATGAGGGCAGTCTCTCGGCAGCGTCGCGCAGACTTGATCTTCCGCTTGCCACCGTCAGCCGCAAGATTTCGGAACTTGAGGCACATCTGGGAACACGCCTTTTCCAGCGCGCGGGACGCGGCCTGATCCTGACGGAAACCGGAAGGGACTACACGTCCGCATGCCGCCGCATCCTGGAGGATGTAACGGAAGCCGAGCGTCTGGCGTCCGGCGAGTTTCGTGCGCCGAAGGGCAATCTCGTCGTCACGGCGCCGCTTGTCTTCGGCCGGCTGCATCTCCTTCCCGTCATTGTCGAATTTTTGAAGACTTATCCCGAGATCGACGTTCGTCTGATCCAGTCGGACCGGCTTTTCGATCTTCCCGAGGAGCATGTGGACCTGGCGGTGCGCATCGGCAAACCACCCGACAGCAGTCTTCTGTCACGCAATATCGGAACCACCAGGCGCGTCATCTGCGCCAGCCCCGGCTATTTGATGGAGCATGGCAGTCCCCAGAAACCGGATGATCTGCAACAACATGTCTGCGTCAGCTTCGAAGGTTTGATGTCGACGCAGTCATGGTCCTTTCGAAAGGACCGATCCGAAGAGAATGTGGCAATCCATTCGCGCCTCGCCGTCAACACCGCCGAGGCCGCCATAGATGCCGCCGTCGCCGGGCTCGGCCTGGTTCGCGTGCTCTCGTACCAGGTTCAGGATCTCGTCGCGCAAGGGCTCTTGAAAACGGTGCTCGACGAGGCCGAACAAGACCCCTGGCCCATCAGCATTCTTTACCCGTCACGCGGGCTGGTTCCGCAGAAGGTAAGGGTCTTTCTCGATTTCGCGACACGCGGGTTGAAGCGCCGCCTCGATCCGCCTGCGAGCCATGCCCATGATTGAGACACCGCAACGGGAAGGATACGAAGACTGAAATAATCCCAACAGCCGGCTATATCGAGCGTGCAAGGATGCTTCTATGTTTTCTGCGCTCGCGCCACAGGCGAACATCGGCGCTCGTCATCCAGCCCGACGACCCGATTTGGAGACACACATAGAAGGCGTGGGATCCTTCAGGCGCAACATTTAAGGGAGAAATTTTACTCCTCGTTCACCTTATGATTACTAAGGTCGCCTTGCCAATAACAAGGAAGTACCGATGAAGAAGATTTTCATTGCCGTCGTTGCCGCTGCAACGCTCGCAGCGCCTCTTGCCAATGCGCAGGAATGGCCCCGTCGCCACCATGACCGTCATGGAGACGTGCATCGCAACGCTCCCCCGCACGGACCCGGACGTCCCGGATGGGGACCGCATCGCGGCAAGGACGTGCGCGGTTACTATCACGGCTATCAGGGTTACCGCGATCGGCGGCCCGGCTATCGTCGCCACAGCGACGGCCTCTGGTATCCTGCAGCCGCATTTGCACTCGGTGCGATCATCGGCGGCGCCTTGAACAACTAAGCATCGACGCGACGATAAAATACACAGAAAGCCGGAGCCATGCTCCGGCTTTTCATCCGTCTGCGATCATGATCGTGCGGAGAGTTGATAACGCTCGGCCAGGACCGCGGACATGAGCTCGACAAGCTCGGCAACGCGGCCGGTCTTCTCCCAGGAGTAGATCGACGTGACCATTGCCGTCTCCATACCCAGAAACCCCGCCGGCCGGATATCATAGTCCTTGACCGTGCTGATCGGAATCAGGGAGATGCCAAGGCCGGCTTCGACGGCAACCAGCACGCTATTGAGGCTTGTACTGGTAAAGGCGACATAGAAGCGGCGGCGTTCACGTTCCAGACGCTCGAACATCGTTTCACGATAGAGACCACCCACGGAAAAAGCGACCAGTGGAATGGGATCGACCCAGATGCGGGGCGATTTTGCACTTTCAAACCAGCCCACGGCCTCCGGAAAGCTCGCCCGATGATCGGCGCTTGCCGTCGTCTCCTTGACGACCACGATGTCGAACTCGCCAGTGCGAAAGCGTCTGGTAAGATCACGGCTGAGACCGGTCGTCACATCGAGGCGGATCTCGCGATGCGCTTCCGAAAAGGACGCGAAGGTTTCGCTCATCGGCAAGGTGACGATGTCGTCTGGAAGTCCAATACGAATAGCGGCCGTGCCGGCAGGATCGGCAAGCAGCGTTTCAGCCTCGTGTTGCAACGAGAGAATGCGCCGGGCGTAGCCTAGAAGCCGCTCGCCTGCCTCCGTCGCCCTGACGGGGCGATCCGTTCGATCGATAAGGACGCGGTCGACCGCCTGCTCGAGACGGCCAAGCTGCTGGCTGATCGTCGATTGGGTCATATGCAGCCGCTCGGCGGCGGCGGTGAAGCTTCCGGTATCCGCTATGGTGACAAAGGCACGCAACAGGCGTTGATCCAACATGATCCATCAGACCTTCAAATGATCGGGTTGCGACATGCTATCCGAACTTTTCACATCCACATCCTATCCTTGTATCATGCACAATATGAATATGATCTATGGAAACATTTAATTTCAGAATGTCGGCAATTTCACCTACATTCGAGCCGGCTCCCGCGCCGCCCAGCTGCGACCAGGCGAGTCCAGCCCCTCGAGCCGGACTATCTGTTAAGGACAATCGGGCCGCACGCAAACATGACAATCAAGAGAGTTGTGATGACGAAACCGATGTTTCCTGCCGCCTGCGCAATGCGGCTTTGCCGAGGTTCTGGCAATCGCGGCAGTCGATAAGCCCAAAGGCACGTTGAAGCGGCGTATCGGCCGCCGCCCCCTAAACACTATTGAAAACAGGAGGAGATGATAGGTGCGAAGAAGACTCGCCATCAGCGTTATGGTCTTCATGACATTTATCGTTACTCCGCTTTTTGCATCGGAACGGACAATGAGCGAGGCAAAGCTATTTGCGGCGGCTTCCAGCGATGATATCGGCGAGATCCGGACACTTCTTGCCGGCGGCGTGGATATCGATGCGCGAAACAAATCGGGCGAAACCCCGCTGCTGGTCGCAACACATAAAAACAACATGAAGGCGGCCAAGGCATTGATCGAGGCCGGCGCGGACGTGAACGCCAAGGACATGATCCTGGACAGCCCCTATCTGTATGCCGGAGCGCGCGGCCATCTTGAAATCCTGAAGATGACGCTTGGCCATGGTGCGGATCTCAAAAGCACGAACCGGTTCGGCGGCACAGCCCTCATCCCGGCTTCGGAACGCGGGCATGTCGAGACGGTTCGAACGTTGATCGAAGCGGGCGTCGATGTGGACCACGTCAACAACCTCGCCTGGACCGCCCTGATCGAGGCCATCATCTTGAGCGATGGCGGAGAGCGGCATCAGCAGATCGTTCAAGCCCTGATCGATGCGAAGGCCGACGTCAATCTTGCCGACGGTGAAGGAGCGACGCCTCTCCAGCTCGCCCGCAGCCGCGGCTACGCGACAATCGCCGACATTCTCCTCAAAGCCGGCGCAAGATAAAGAGACCACCATGAACAAGGAATCGCCATTCCTTTGCGAAGCGATCGAACTCGCCTACTCGAATTCCGAACAGGGCGGTCGTCCGTTCGGAGCTCTCGTCGTTAAAGACGACAACGTCATCGCAACCGGCGTCAACGAAATCCTCAGCACCAACGATCCGACGGCTCACGCGGAGATGACCGCCATCCGTCTCGCCAGCCGGAAGCTCCAGTCAGCCAGCCTCAAGGGATGTACCGTCTATGCCAGCGGCCACCCCTGCCCCATGTGCATGGCGGCGATGCGGCTGGCGGGCATAGATCGGGTCGTTTATGCCTACTCCAATGACGACGGCGCGCCGTTTGGCCTTTCGACCGCAGCGATCTACGAGGATCTGGCCAAGCCCTTCGCCGAGCAGTCGATGAAAATCGACCATGTCGCGGTTCGCCTGAAATCACGGCCCGACCTCTACGCCGACTGGAAGCGCCGGCAGGAAACCCGAGCTTAAATTATGGAAAAGACCACCCTGCCAACTTCCACGGGCCCGCTTCTGCTGGCCGTTGCGATCATCGGACTCAACTTGAGGCCTTTTATCACCAGCATCGGGCCGCTTGCCGCCGATATCCGGGCGGAAACCGGCCTTGGGCTGCAGGGCATGTCCCTTCTGACGCTTGTGCCGATGATCCTGATGGGGCTCGTCGCCTTCGTCGGCCCCTCGCTTCAAAGCGGAATAGGCGCACGCCGGTCGATAATCGCGGCGCTTGCCGTGCTGGGAACGGGATCGGTCCTGCGTCTCTTTTCCAACTCGGGCTGGGCGCTGGTGGCAACGGCGGCGGTGATCGGTTTCGGCGTCGCAATCGTGCAGGCTGTATTCCCGGGCGTCATAAAACGCATGTTTCCGGCAAACGCCGCTCGCGTCATGGGCCTCTACTCCTCGATGCTGATGGGCGGCGGCGCATTCGGGGCAAAAGTCTCGCCGCTCATCGCCGACACGACAGGCGACTGGCACATGGGCCTCGCGTGGCTTGCCATCCCCGCCGTGGTCGCCGTCTTTCTCGCCTGGGTCTATCTTCCATCGGATGACCAATCCGGGCCGGCCGGGAATGTCGCATCAAGATTGCTGAGGCGCCCGCGCACCTGGCTCCTGATGGCCTGTTTCGGGCTCGTCAACGGTGGTTATTCTTCCGCCGTCGCATGGCTGGCGCCGTCTTATCAGGCACAAGGATGGAGCGGCCCCGCAAGCGGAAGCCTGCTCGCAGTCATGGCCGTATGCCAGGCCGCGTCGGCGCTGTTCTTTCCCATGCTGATCGGCCGGGACGGCGATCGCAGAAAGTGGGTATGGCTGACGCTCCTGTTTCAAGCGGCGGGCTTTGCAGGCCTGGGGTTCTGGCCACAGCTTGCGCCCTCGGTCTGGGCCGCATTGATCGGCGCCGGGCTCGGCGGTTGTTTCGCGTTGTCGATGGTGGTGGCGCTAGACCATCTGGCGGTCCCCGCGCACGCCGGGGCCTTGTCGGCCCTGATGCAGGGCGGCGGCTTCCTGATCGCGGCTATTCCGCCATGGATCGTCGCAGTTCTGCATGATCTGACAGGCGGCTATCAGGCTGGCTGGATGCTCCACCTGACAAACGTGATGATCGTCATGGTACTGACGTATCGGCTGGCCCCACACACCTACGAAAAGGCGCTGCCGATGACGAAAGAGGTCGCGATACGCGATCCGAAATGCATCGCGTAGCGCCATTCACCAGGAAGCCGGCCTCTCCACGCTCGATGTCCTCGATCAATTCCAGGAAAGGTGCATAACGGTTTTCCGTCCGGCATTGCGTGAAAACAAAAGGATGGAGCGTTTTCGCGGTTCGAAGAAAAGCGGAAAGGCTCAGGAGCCCTTCAGATTGAGTTTCACCGGTCCCTATCACGCGTCGGAAGCGGCAAATGCAACCATATTCCTGCCGTTTGCCTTCGCCGCATAGAGATTCCTGTCCGCGGCATCGAGACACTTTTCGGCATCGAAGCCTGCTTCGCACCATACCGCGCCGATGCTTACGGAAACGCGCACGATCGCTCCGGAAGACACGCGAACGTCCAGATGCGCGATGGCCAGCCTGATCGCCTCGGAGCGTTCGGGCATGTCTTCGGCCGACAGTCCGCCAAAGAAAAGCACAAACTCCTCGCCTCCCAGGCGACCCGCGAGGTCGTCGCGGCCGCAATGAGCATTCAGCACCTGGCCTGCACAGCGCAGAACCTCATCGCCGGCCGCGTGCCCGTATCGATCGTTGATCGACTTGAAATGGTCGAGATCGAGAAACAACAAACCTCCCGACATGCCCGATTTGCCGAAGCCGTCCAGATCCTCCTGAAAGGCCTGGCGATTGAGAACATTCGTCAGCCCGTCGCGCCGTGACTGCAGCCGTAGCTCCTCATAGGCGCTGGCAAGCCGCAAGAGCGCATCTGCTGCCCGCGCTTCGGCTCTCCGAAGCTTTTCCGACTGACGAAAATGGAAGGCGGAAACGGGGATCGCTATGGTCAACGGGCAAAGGATGGCCATCATCAACCCAAGGCCGTCAACCTGGCCGCCGAGAGCCGGAACGATGCTGAAGCAGATCGCCAGGGACGCCGCGAGGGATAGGAAGCCGGTCAAAACGGCTTTGATCAGAACAATGCGCATAGCAAAACCGCTGGATCAATTGCACCCAGGTCCATTAGCTATGATTTCCTTAAGATCCTCTACGCGAATACGTAAAACACCATTCATTTGCGGAAAGGATTGCCCCACCGGCAGATTTGCCTGGATCACTGGATAGAAACTCCGGAAGGCTGCAAAGCGGCTTAGCCGCCAGTGCCTGCCCTACTTTTACTCCATCGCTGCGACGGCTGCTATGACGACCGTCTCAAGGCGTAGTGCTTGAGAATATCGACCATGTTGCTGTCCGAAGGGACTTCCCGCAGATCGGCGCGCTCCGCCACGGAATCCAGATGATGGAGCAGCAATTCCTCGGCCGCCTTGCCATCCCCGGACATGAGGGCCGTGATGATGCGTTCATGCTCGTCCACAGCGCATTCCGTTGAATGGTTGCGGGCAAAGCGGGCAAGAATGAGGGAACAGCGTGAAACCACCTCGCGCACGAAGCGGGTCAACGACGGCGAGCCCGTGAGTTCCGCCAGAAGTATGTGAAACTCACCCGTCAAACGAATGGACAGAGACGAATTACTGGATTTCGCCTGCTGCTCGGATCGAACGTGGGCACGAAGCCGGTCGCATTCCTTCTTGCTGAGCTGTCCGGCAAGCCTGCGAACGACTTCGGCTTCCAGCATGCGCCGCAGCGAAAATATGTCCCGCGCCTCTTCTGCCGACGGCGCGGCAACGGATGCGCCCTTATTGGCCTCTATGTCCACGAGCCCATCGCCACGCAACTGCTGAAGTGCGGCCCTGACACTCGTGCGGCTGACTTCGAACTGCTCCGCGATGACGTCCTCGGCCAATTTTGTTCCCGGCTTGAGGGCCTGCTCGAGAATGGCCTCGCGCAACGCGTTGTACACAAAATTGGCGCGGCTCGGCTTTTTTTCCACGTCTGTCAATTCCCCACCCCGGCATCGGCGGCAACAGAATCACTGCCGTGCCCAACCTTTACAAGAATATCAGCGCGGCTTCAAAACGCGATGTTGTATTACGTATACTTTCATTGTATACAACCAATGTGTGCGAAGTTTAACCATGCGGGGGAGCATGGCGTCGCGCATATCTGAAAATGGGGAGGAAATTTATGAAATATGGGATCTTGTGGGCTGGCGTCGCTTGCGCGTTCGCCACGCTGGGCATGTTGACTCCGACGATTTCCCGGGCCGACACGCTCGATACGGTAAGGCAGCGCGGCAAGGTGGTATGCGGCGTATCGCTTGCCAACCCTGGCTTCGCGGCACCGGACGACAAGGGGCGGATGGAAGGCTTCGATGCCGATATCTGCCGCGCGGTCGCTGCCGCGGTGTTTGGCGATGGCGAAAAAGTGGAGTTTGTTCCGACCAACATCAATACTCGCTTCCAGGCGCTTCAGTCCGGCGAGATCGACATCCTGTCCCGGCAGACGACGCTGACCTTTTCCCGCGATGCCTCGCTCGGCCTCGATTTCGGCCCTTACGTCTTTTTCGACGGCCAGGGACTGATGGTTCCGAAATCACTGGGGATCACCAGCGCCAAGGAGCTGAAAGACGCCGCGATCTGCACCCTGCCCGGAACGACCACGGCTCAAAATCTCAGCGATTTCTTTGCAGCCCAGGGTGCCAAGTTCGAAATGGTGGTATTCGAGAGCCCTGACGAAAATCGCGCCGCCTTCTTCAGCGGCCGTTGCGAGGCCATTTCCTCCGATCGTTCCGACCTAGCCTCGATCCGAGCGGTTGCCAACAACCCCGACGACTACGTGGTTCTTCCCGAAACCATTTCGAAGGAACCGCTCGCGCCGGCAGTTCGGCAGAACGATTCCAACTGGCGGGACATCGTATCCTGGTCCATCTGGATGCTGATGGCTGCCGAAGAGAAGGGCATCAGCCAGGGCAACGTCGACGAAAAGCTGAAAAGCGACGACCAGGAAACCCAGCGCATGCTCGGCGCGACGGACGAGCTCGGCCCGATGCTGAAGCTGGACAAGAAGTGGGGCTATAACATCATCAAGTCGGTCGGGAACTACGGTGAGATCTTCGACCGCAATCTCGGCGAAAGGACCCGCCTGGGCCTGACGCGCGGTCCGAATACGCCATGGAATGCCGGGGGCCTGCTGTATGCCCCGCCTTTCCGCTAAGGAAACCGGTCCCGTATTCGGCATTCCGAATACGGGACATCCCTGGCCCTCGAATTTTCGGAAGAATGCATGACCTTGCTTCATGACGTGCGGTATCGCGCGCTGTTCTATCAGTGCCTGGTGGTCGCGCTCGTCGCCGCACTCGCCTGGTCCATGTTCACGACGGCGAGCCAGAATTTGGCCAAGCAGGATATCGCGACGGGCTTCGGCTATCTGTCAAGACAGGCAGGCTTCGTCATCAGCGAAGCGGCGATCGACTACCAGCCGAGCGACACTGTCGCGCGTGCCTTGCTGGTCGGCATCGCCAATACCGTGAAAGTCTCGCTGTTATCGGCACTATTCGGCACCTTCATCGGCTTGCTCGTTGGTATCGGGCGAATGTCGCGCAATCCATTGCTGCAGCGCTTGATGCTTGTCTATGTCGAGCTGCTGCGCAACGTTCCTTTGTTGCTGTATCTGCTCTTCTGGTATGCGTTGGTCATAAACGTGTTACCACCGGTTCGTGCGGCGCTGGAAATAGCTCCGCATGTCTATCTTTCCAACAGCGGGCTTGCCGTTCCCGCCGTCTCGGCTGTGGATGGCTTTGCTCTTCCATTGGCTGCGATTGTCATCGGGCTGATGGCAGCCGTTCTCGTCCATCGTATTGCATTGCATCGCCGTCTCGCTCACGGACAACCCAATTATGGCGGCACAATTGCCGTTGCCGTTGCCGTCGCTCCGCTCCTGCTGGTCTGGCTTGTATACGGAGTCAACTTGAGCTGGGACAATCCCCAGCCAGGTCGCTTCCGCCTGAGCGGCGGCCTGCAGATCCGGCCTGAATTCGTGGCGCTTCTCTTCGGCCTCGCGCTCAACGTGTCGGCAAACGTAGCCGAGATCGTACGGGCCGGAATTCAAGCCATCGGCAAGGGGCAATGGGAAGCCTCGATGGCGCTGGGCCTTTCACGCGGCCGTGCAATGCGTTTGGTCGTGTTGCCGCAGGCGTTGCGGATCATGATCCCGCCGCTCACGAACATATATCTGACCGTCTTCAAGAATAGCTCGCTGGCGATCGCTATCGGCTATCCCGATCTTGTCATGGTGTCGAATACCATCATGAACCAAACCGGACAGGCCATGGAAACGATAGCGGTGTTCATGGCGGTATATCTCGGCCTTTCCATTGTGATCTCACTTCTCATGAATTGGTCCAATGCCCGCATCGCGTTGAGGGAGCGCTGACGATGGCCGATATGGATCTGCAATTGACTGCCGTTGCATCGGAACGGCCACCCAGACGGCAGGCCCAGTGGATACGGACATGGTTCGGGACACCCAGCAACACCGTGGTTACGCTTGTCTGCGCCGGCGCCTTGTTCACACTGGGAAGGCTGGTGATCGATTGGCTGCTTGTAAACGCCACATTCGCCGGAACGCCGGCCGACTGCAAAAGCGCCGCGGGTGCGTGCTGGCCGTTTCTTGCCGCCAAGCTGCGCTATATGCTGTTCGGTTTCTATCCCTTTGAAGAGCAGTGGCGGCCGCTTCTGGCATTGATCCTGTTCGTCGGCGCCGCCCTGGTGTCGATGCTGCCGCGGCTATGGGGGCGGGCCCTGCTTGGCGCGTGGTTACTGGTGCTGATGCCGGTGCTTTATATTCTCATGGCAGGAGGTTTTTTCGGCCTGATGCCCGTGCCGACCAGCCAATGGGGAGGCCTGCCGCTCTCGTTCCTGCTCTCCTTCGTCGGGCTGGCCTGCGCTCTGCCCTTGGGAATCCTCCTGGCGCTCTCCCGCATATCCGATCTGCCGATCATCCGCATCCTCGCGATCAGTTTCATCGAGATCGTGCGCGGCGTTCCGCTGATCAGCATCCTGTTCATGGCCACGGTGATGCTGCCCCTGTTCATGCCGGACGGCATCACGATCGACAAACTGGTCCGGGCGCAGGTTGCGATCATCATTTTCGCGGCCGCCTATATCGCCGAAATCGTCCGTGGCGGCCTGCAGGATATACCGAGGGGGCAGAGCGAGGCCGGATCGTCCCTGGGTCTGCATTATTGGCTGGTCATGTACAAGATCGTACTTCCACAAGCCATGAAGAAAGTCATCCCGCCGCTGGTCGGCCTGTTCATCGGCTTTTTCCAGGACACGACGCTTGTGACCATCGTCGGTCTTCTCGATTTTCTCGATACGGTGCGGTCTGCGATGCGCGACCCTGCCTGGCAAGGCATTGCGGTCCTGGAGGGCTACCTCTTCGCAGCCGCCGTCTATTTCGCCTTCAGCGCATTGATGGGCAGCTACAGCCGGTTTCTGGAGCCCTATTTCAGGACGACGCACGACTAGGAACGGTCAGCCCGGCTTAATCGCCGTCTCGACATCGGCCCGCTGCGATGACGGATCGGACCGTGGCGGCGTGCGCGAATGGCCGAACTCCGCCGTCGACCGGCGGGCATCGGCAAAGCGCCCACCCGGACTGCACCATTGCCTAACCCAGACCTTCCGCCGTGGCATAGGCGGAAAGCACATCCCTGATATCATCCTGTTTGGGCAGGACGGCGCGGGTGGTTATGGAATCGAGATGATGGGTCATGAGAGCGGTTGCCTCGGCCGTGTCGCCGGCAATCAGCTTGTCCAGCAGATCCCGATGCTCCGATACCGCACACTCGGAGGAATGCGGTCTTCCGTAAAGCGCAAGGATCAGCGAACTGCGCCCGACCAGTTCGTTCACGTAACGAATGAGGCTGGAATTGTTCGTCATCTGCGCAAGAAGCGTGTGGAATTCACCCGCCAGGCGGATCGATGTGGCATGCTGCGCTCGGGCGGAATCCTCTGCCTCTATGTGAGCCGAAAGCGTGTCGATTTGATCCCGCGTCAAATTGCCTGAAAGCGTTTCCACCACCAGCCGTTCCAGCGCCATGCGCGTCAGGAACAGATCGCGGCCCTCCTCCAGGCTGGGCCGGGCAACCGCCGCTCCCTTGTTCGGGCGCAACTCGACCAGCCCTTCCTGGCTCAGGCGAACCAGCGCTTCGCGGACGAGGGTCCGGCTGACACCCATTCGCTCACCGATCGAATCTTCCGGCAACTTCGACCCCGGCGGCAATGCCTGGTCGATAATCGCTCGCTTCAACGCGCGGTGAACAGCCTGGGAGCGGCCACCGCCAGCATCGCTCGCTTTGTCTGCCATTCCGGATCTCCAACCTCTGGGCTCCTCCTCGAATTGCATACGACCATTGTGTGTGTCCAGCCTTTTTTGACCCGCCGTTTCGGTTGGTATTTGCCGCTTTATTTTCGCGGAACTGCGAATGGCACTTTACGAAACAGAGATTGCATGCATAAAATAACACAAATTGCATACAATAATAAATCAGAAGAAGCGGGAACTATTGCATGCTATCGTTCATCGCCAAGAGAATCCTGAGCCTGATTCCAGTGATTCTGATCGTCTCCATCGTCGTTTTTCTGCTGTTGCGACTCAGCCCGGGAGATCCCGCCGTCGTCATCGCGGGCGACAACGCCGATGCAGCGACGATCGAGAGAATCCGCGCGACCCTCGGACTGGACCAGCCACTGTTGACCCAGTTTATCCTTTGGGTCGGCTCGCTTTTGCGCGGTGATCTTGGCGTGTCGATCTTCTCGAACATTCCCGTCACCGATCTTATCTTGCAGCGCCTCGAACCCACGGCCTCGCTTGCCCTGACGACGATCTTCTTTTCGATCCTGATTGCGGTTCCTCTCGGCACGATAGCCGGTGCCACGGCTGGAAGCTGGCTGGATCGGGCGTTGATGCTCATCTCCGTCCTCGGGTTTTCGATCCCGGTCTTCGTGCTGGGCTACTGCCTCATCTATGTCTTCTCGCTGCAGCTGCATGTGTTGCCGGTGCAGGGGTTCACCAGCATCCGGCAGGGGATCTTCCCTTTCCTCTCCAATATCGCGCTGCCCACCATGACGCTGGGTCTTGCCTATCTCGTGCTGATCGCACGCATCACGCGCGCAAGCGTTCTGGAAATGATGGGTGAGGATTTCATCCGAACCGCGCGGGCCAAGGGTGTGAAGGAACGGATCGTCGTGACACGGCACGCCCTGCGCAACTCGGCAATACCGATCCTGACCGTCATCGGCATCGGCGTTGCGCTTCTGATCAGCGGCGTGGTGGTGATCGAGACTGTCTTCAACATTCCCGGTGTCGGCCGCCTTGTCGTGGATGCGATATTGAAGCGCGACTATCCCGTCATCCAGGGGGTCATCCTCGTATTTTCCGGCGTCTATGTCCTCGTCAATCTGGCGATCGATATCGGCTATGCCTTCCTCGACCCGCGAGTACGCTACTGATGAACAGCCCTGCTTCGTCTTCCGTCGCCCCGGTCTCCCGAAAGCCCTGGCTTCCGGCGCCTCTATCCCATCCGTCCATCCTCATCGGCGGATTGCTCGTTGCGGCGATCGTCATCGCCGCGATCCTTGCTCCCCTCCTCGGAACCGTCGATCCCACGCGGATCGCGCCGGGCATGAGGCTGAAGCCGCCCTCAGCCCTCGCCTGGTTCGGAACGGACCTGTTCGGGCGCGACGTCTACAGCCGTGCGGTCTACGGTGCGCGCAGCTCGATCCTCATCGGGCTTTGCGTCGCGACGGTGGCGCTGACTGCCGGCGTCACGATCGGGTTGGTGACGGGCTATTTCCGCTGGGTGGACGCCGTGGTGATGCGCATCATGGATGGCCTGATGGCAATTCCCACATTCCTGCTGGCCATCGCTCTCGTCTCGCTGACCCACGCCGGCATCGCAAGCGTCGTCGCCGCGCTGACGATCCCCGAGATCCCGCGCGTCGTCCGGCTGGTCCGCAGCGTCGTGTTGACCGTGCGCGAGGAGCCGTTCATCGAGGCGGCCATCTCCGTCGGCACGCCGACCCCGAAGATCCTCGTGCGCCATATCCTGCCCAGCGCCTACGCACCCTTGATGGTGCTCGGCACCTACATTTGCGCCTCGGCCATTCTGATCGAGGCGGGACTGAGTTTCCTCGGGACGGGATCGCCGCCGGAAATTCCAAGCTGGGGCAACATGATTTCCGAAGGCCGCACCTTTTTCCAGGTCGCTCCCCGCCTGGTCTTCCTGCCGAGCCTTTTCCTGGCTCTCACGGTGCTTGGTATCAACCTGCTCGGAGATGGGCTGCGCGATACGCTCGATCCCCGGATCGCAAAACGGATGTGAGGGAATTTCGATGAAAATGACCCCACCAGTCATCGAGGTCGAAAACCTCGCCATTTCCCTTCCCGGCAGCGGCGATCGCGGCTTTGCCGTCGATCACGTCTCCTTCTCGGTCGCCGCCGGCGAAATCGTCTGCGTCGTTGGAGAGTCGGGGTCCGGAAAGTCGGTGACGGCACAATCCATCATGGGGCTGTTGCCGAAGGTCTTCCCGAAGCCCGCCGGACGCATCCTGTTCGAAGGCGAGGACATCACCAGGGCAACTCCCGCCGAAATGCGGGAGCTGCGCGGGCGCAGCATCGGCATGATCTTTCAGGAGCCGACGACGGCGCTCAATCCCGTTCAGAGCGTGGGCAAGCAAATCGACGAGGTTCTGAGGACCCATCTGTCGCTATCGTCCAGGGAACGCTTCGAGAAGGTTCTGGCCGCCATGGCGGAAGTTCACCTGCCGGAGCCGGAAAGCCTGTATCACGCCTTTCCGCATCAGCTCTCCGGCGGCCAGCGGCAGCGCGTTCTCATCGCAGCCGCATTGATCCTCCAACCGAAATTGCTGATCGCGGACGAACCGACGACGGCGCTCGACGTGACGACGCAGGCGCAAATTCTGGCGCAAATCCGCGACCTTCAGCGCCAGCGCGGCATGGGTGTGCTGTTCATCACGCACGACATCGGCGTCGTCCGCGAAATCGCCGACCGTGTGGTTGTCATGAGAGCCGGCAAGATGATCGAGCAGGGCGCGGTCAACCAGGTGCTCGATGCGCCGGCCTCCGACTATACGCGCATGCTGATTGCCTCGGTTCCCACGCTCGAACCGAAGCGAAACGGGCATGTCGTCACCGGCGCCGTCGCTCTCAAGGCCGAGGCGCTCACGAAGACATATCGAAGCGGCGGCCTGTTTCGCAAAGCCCGAACCGTCCATGCCCTTCAGGGAGCCTCCCTTTCCGTTCGACGCGGGGAAACGCTCGGCATCATCGGCGAATCCGGCTCCGGCAAGTCGACGCTTGCGCGTTGCATCATGCAGTTGATCGAGCCTTCATCCGGCACCGTGGAATTGCCGCAGGTCCAGGGCGACCGCACTTTGCGTCAGCGCATGCAGATGATCTTCCAGGATCCGTACAGGTCGCTCAACCCGCGGCGCACTGTCGGCCAATCGATCATCGAGGGGCCGATGAACTTCGGACGAAGCCAGGCCGAAGCGCTGGATCGCGCACGCGAACTCATGCAGCTCGTCGGGCTGGAGCCGCACGCGGTGGATCGCTTTCCGCATCAGTTCTCCGGAGGCCAGCGGCAGCGTATTTCGATTGCGCGGGCGCTTGCCATGGAACCCGACATTCTGGTGGCGGACGAGGCGGTGTCGGCGCTCGATGTCTCCGTTCAGGCGCAGGTCCTGCGCCTGATCGACGATATCCAGAAGCGCTTCGATCTGGCGATCCTTTTCATCACCCATGATCTGCGGGTGGCGGCCCAGATCTGCGATCGGCTGATCGTGATGCATCGCGGCGAAATCGTCGAGCAGGGATCCGTCTCCTCCATCTTTGCCGCTCCCGCGCATCGATACACGCGCGAACTTCTTGCCTCGATACCCGGCAGGGCGGAGCAGAAGCTTCCGGCCTGAGAAAACGACCTGAACAAAAAGGGGAATGACAATGATCAACTCGATAAAGGCCTCATGCAGGACTTTGCTTGCCTCGGCATTCCTGCTGTCAAGCCTCGGCGCCGGTGCCGCCTGGGCGGAAACCACACTCCGGATCGTTCCAAGCGCCGACCTTCAGGTTCTCGATCCCATGGGGTCGACGGCCGATATCGTGAAGATGCACGGCTTCATGATTTACGACACGCTCTACGCGCTCGATGAACATTTCAAGCCGCAGCCCGAAATGGTCCAGGACATGCAGCTATCGGCGGATAAGAAGACGTATCGCTTCACGCTGCGCGACGGGCTGAAATGGCATGACGGCCAGCCGGTCAAGGCCGAGGATTGCGTCGCGTCGCTGAAGCGCTGGCAGGCGCGCGATGCCGCCGGGCAGCTGATGGCGCGCGAGCTGAAGGAAATGCGGGTCATCGACGACAAGACCTTCGAGCTGGAATTCAAGGAGCCCTACGGCATCGTCCTGGAATCTCTGAGCAAGGTGGCCTCGAACGTCCCCTTCATGATGCCGAAGCGCATCGCCGAGACCGATCCCTACAAGGAAATCACCGAATATATTGGCTCAGGCCCCTACAAGTTCGACAAGGCCCAGTGGATCCCCGGCAGCAAGATCGTCTACGAGAAGTTCGCCGACTATGTTCCCAGGCCGGAACCCGCCAGCGGCCTGGCCGGCGGCAAGGTCGCGCAGTTCGACCGGGTCGAATGGGATATCATCAAGGATCAGCAGACGGCCCTGTCAGCCCTGATGAGCGGCGAGATCGATTTTTGGCAGAACCCTTCGCTGGATCTTCTTCCGATCATCGAAGCCGCCGGCAACCTGAAAACCCAGGTCATCAACGAGACCGGCACGCAGGGCACGCTTTTCTTCAACCACACGCAGCCGCCCTTCGACAATCCGAAAGCCCGGCAGGCGATGTTCTACCTGACCAACCAGCAGGCCTACCTCCAGGCGGTCAACGGCAATCCGGATTACTACAAGACCTGTGCCTCCTTCTTCATATGCGGCAGCCCGATGGAGACCGAGGCCGGGCTCGATTCCCTCAAGGCGCCCGATCCCGAGAAGGCCAAGGCGCTTTTCAAGGAAGCCGGCTGGGACTTTTCCAAGCCGATCGTGATCCTCGACCCGACCGACGAGAGCATCGTGCATCCGGAAACGGTCGTGACGGTGCAGGCAATGCGCGATATCGGCCTGACGGTCGACGTGCAGGCCATGGACTGGGCGACCGTGTTGAAGCGCCGGAACTCCACCGAGCCGACGGACAAGGGCGGCTGGAACCTCCTTCATTCCTATGTCGGCGGACAGGTCGTCGCCAATCCGGTCTGGAGCATCACCTTCTCCGCCGCCTGCGAGAAGGGCATTTTCGGCTGGCCTTGCGACAAGACGCTTGAAGATCTGCGCCTGAAATGGGCCCTTGCCGACGGCATCGACGCACAGAAGGCCGTCGCGGCGGAATATTCCAAACGCGCCTTCGAAACCGGGCATCACATCCCGCTCGGCCAGTGGAATACCTTCGTGGCGTATTCGAACAAGCTTTCCGGTGTGCTGACGACGCAGGATGTTCCGGTGTTCTGGAACGTCAAGAAAAGCGACTGATGCAACGCCGAGGACTGCCGGCCTGACGCCGGCCGCCATCAGATCGACCATCCAACAGCGAGCAGAAACATGCCGACCGACTTCGACCGCTTGCCTTTCCAACCGAATGAGTACCTGGCACGCAGGGACGCGCTGCGAAAACTCATGGCCGAGCATGGCATCGATGCCTGTGTGCTGAACTCGACCGAGAATATGTATTACCTCACCGGGTTCGGATCGCTCGCCCATGGCGCAACCTCCCTGATCGTTCGAGCCGACGGCAAGGCGATCTGGGTGATGCGCCTGACGGAACTCAGCAATATCAGGGCCCTCAAGGGCAAGATCTGGGCGGATGAAGGCGTCGGCGTGCGGGACGGCCAGGACTATTCGACCGTCCTCGATCGCACGCTCGCCGATTTCGTGCCCGGCAAAGCCGTCATCGCGGTCGAATACGGGACCGTGCAGACGGCTCTGCGCGGCTTCGTTGGTCCGAAGAATGGGGCTATCCTCAACGCTTCCGGGCTTGTCGAACAGCTGCGCCGCGTCAAAAGCCCCGCCGAAATCGAACTTCTGCGGCGCGCAGGCCAGATCGCCGCGCAATCGTGCCGGGATGGCTTCGAGGCACTGCATGAAGGAATGACCGATGCGCAGCTTGCTGCAGTCGTCACCAACAGCATGCTCGCCAACGGCAGCCACCGGCCGGCAAAGATGGCGAATGTCTGCGCAGGCCCGCGCACGGCTCGCGCCCATGTCACCTGGTGCGGGGCACCCATTGCGCGCGGGGAACTGGTCAATATCGAGCCTGCCGCCTCCGTCTTCGACTATCATACGCCGATCTTCCGCTTCTACTCGATCGGAGCGCCGTCCGACCGGGTTCGCCGCATGTTCGATGTGTGCAAGGAAGCCCTCGACGAAGGCTTCGCCCATGTTCGCCCCGGAATGACGGCGCACGAAGCCGCCCGTCTGTTCGAAGGCGTGATCGAACGCCGTGGCTTTGCCGAATGGATGGTCACGCGCCCGGCCTACAGCATCGGCGGCTCGTTTCCGCCTGGCTGGGGCGAGGACGACGTCATGGCGATCCGCCGCGATTTCGATGCCGTTCTCGAGGAAGGCATGTGCTTCCATGTGACCCCCTGCCTCTACGAGGATGGCGTCGGTTGCGTCGGCGCCAGCATGCCATGCGTACTGACCGCCAGCGGATTTGAATCCCTGAGCGGCGACGAAGCAGTTTTTGGTGTCAAATGAACAACAACGCTATCCATATGAATGAGAACCGAGCCGCTCCGAGCGACAGGACCGCCTTCGATTTCACCAGGCTTACCGCGCATGAACGCTATAAGCTGATGATCGGCACGATCATCCCGCGGCCGATCGCGCTGGTGACGACGGTCGATGAACACGGCCGATACAACGCGGCTCCTTTCAGCTTCTTCAACTGCCTTTCCGCCGATCCGCCGATCGTGGCGATCGGAGTCGAAAACAAGCCGGACATGTCCTTCAAGGATACCGGTCACAACATCCGGATGACGGAGGTCTTCACCGTCAATATCGTCTCGCATGCCATAGCCGAGGCAATGCACGTCTGCGGCGCGAAATACCCGAGAGGCGTCGACGAGATGGCGGAGGCGGGCCTGACGGCCCTGCCCGGAAAAATGGTTGCGTCACCCTGGATAAAGGAGGCCCCCGCCGCATTCGAATGCCGCAGGCATATCACGCTGGAGCTGGGCAAATCGCGCCAGATCATCATGGGCGAGATCGTCTTTGCGCATTATCATGAAGGCGCGGTGGACGAGGGCTTGCATGTCGATCCAAACATCATCGACTCCATCGCGCGGCTGGGCGGCGATACCTGTTCGACGATCCGCGACAGGTTCGAGATGCTGACCCCCAAGTTGGCATAGGCCATGGCCACGGCAAAAGCGGGAACCCGGTGCCGGTTGAGCGAAGCCGCAACCCGCCGGATGGTCTCAGCTTGCCTGCCCGACCGAGCCGCGTGAAATCAACGTCGTCTGAATGGTAAAATGCTGGCTGGCTTCAGCCCCTCCGTCGATCCGGGCGATCAGCCGTTCCGCTGCGCGTCTTCCCATCTCATATACCGGCTGGTCCACCACGGTTATGGGTGGCGTGGTGACTGTCGTCCAGTCTGCGTTGAAGAATGAAATTATCGATATATCGCGGGGAACCGACAAACCGCGTGTCTGCAGCGAGCGAAACACCTCGAGGCCGACGACGCTATCCGAGGCGATGATCGCGCTCGGCCTCGGCGTGCCGCCGAGAAGGTGAGCGACGACCGCGTCCGTATGGTCCTGGTCGACGGCTCCCAGCCGAACGAGGCGGTGGGCATCCTGCACGCCGTTGGCCGACTGTGCGGCAAGAAATCCTTCGACGCGGCGAAGGACCGAAGTCGCGGGAAGCTGGCTCTCGTCGGTGAAATATTCCCCGACCTCGCCTTCCCGAGCGGTGACGTAGGCAATATGCCGATGTCCGAAACTCTGGAGATGACGGGTCGCCATCATGGCCGCGTCGCGGTCTGCCCCCGTCACGGCATCGACCTGCAGCGCCGGGATCGCACGGTCGAACAGAATCAGCGGAACCCCCACGCCGACTGCATCGCTGAGATGCTCAGACGCACCGCAATCGGAGGGGGTCACGATCAGACCGTCCACGCGTCTTCCGATGAGGAGGTCGATGGCGGCCTTCTCCGCCGAAAGCTCTTCCCCTGAATTCGCGATGATGACATTGAAGCCCGCGGTTCGCGCGACGTCGCTGATGCCGCGGACCGCCAGGCTGAAGAAGGCGTTCTCGATGTCGCCGACGACGACGCCGATCGTGCCCGAACGGCCGGTCGTCATGCTCCGGGCAAGCTCGTTCGGCCTGTACCCCAGCACCGCTGCGGCAGCCGTAACCTGGCTTCGAACCTTGTCGCTGACGGTGCCATAGCCCCCCAGAACGCGAGCCGCGGTGGCTTTGGATACTTTTGCGCTTTTGGCGACGTCTGCGACGGTAACGGGCCGCTTCGAAGGGGCGAAATCTTTCATGCACCACGACTACAAGAGTTATTGACGGGTCGTCAATTGACCTATATCAAATTCGATGTGAGACCGGTCTCTTTTTAAATGAGACCGGTATCTTTACCAGAAATCGCCGATTCCTGTCGGCGATCAAAATCGATTGAAGTGCCAATAAGAGCAACTTTCAGAGCGGAGAATGACAATGTTTAAACAGAGCCTATGGGCGGCCGTCACGACCCCGGTTCGGGCCGGCATTGCCGCATGCCTACTCCTTGCCGCGGCCTCCGGATCGGCGATCGCCGCCGACAATCCGTATGGCCTCATCGATCCCGGCGTGATCAGCGTCGGAACGATGGGGGACGCGAAGCCCTACACATTTACGACCGCGGACGGACAGTTCACGGGGTTCGACATAGAACTGTTCCTGAATGTGGCCTCGCGGATCGGTTTCCCCAAGGAGAAGGTGACGTTTACCGGCCAGGAATTCTCCGCGCTGCTGCCCTCCGTCGCCAACCAGAGATTCGACGTTGCCGTCGCCGCGATCGGCACGACCGAGGCGCGCAAGAAGACCGTCGATTTCTCTGACGGCTATCTGGCCGGCTATCTCTCCGTCCTGACCGCCGATGGCAGCATAAAGGATGCCGCCACACTGAAAGGCAAGCGTCTGGGCGTCGTGCAGGGTACGCTGCAGGAGGCCTATGCGACCAAGAACTTCACCGGCACCGACCTCGTCAAATTCCCTGACAACAATTCAGCCGTAGCCGCTCTGAACAATGGAACGGTGGATGCCCACTTCCTCGACTACGAAGCCGCCAAGCAGTACGGCGAACGCTATCCGACCCTCAAGATCGCGGTGAATATCCCGTCATTCGACGCCCCGGCCGGCTTCGTCGTAAGGAAGGGCAACGATGCGTTCCGGGAAGCTCTGAACAAGGGGCTACACGAAGCCATGCAGGACGGCACCTGGAAAACGCTCTACGAAAAGTGGTTCCCCGGCTCGCCCATGCCGGACCAGTATCTTCCCAAGAAGTGACCGGTAGAGCCGCCCGCGCAAGCGGGCGGCCGAAAACCTGTCCCGCCGGAGCATAAGGCAGGATGACGCGGCCAACCGCCGCGCGATAACTCATGGGGAATTGGATGGACTGGCTCGAAAATCTTCGCCGCAGCTTCCTCGATTGGGACGCCATGGCGGAAGTGCTGCCAAGCATGATCACCGTCGGCCTGAAGAACACGCTTATTCTGGCCGCAGCCTCGACGATTTTAGGCGTCGTGATCGGCATGATCCTGGCGGTCATGGGCATATCGCAATCCCGCTGGCTGCGACTGCCCGCACGCATCTACACGGATATCTTTCGCGGACTGCCCGCGATCGTGACCATTCTGATCATCGGCCAGGGATTCGCCCGTATCGGCCGCGAACTGTTCGGCCCGTCTCCATTTCCGCTCGGCATCATTGCGCTGAGCCTGATCGCCGGCGCCTATATCGGCGAAATTTTTCGCGCGGGCATCCAAAGCGTCGAGCGCGGACAGATGGAAGCGTGCCGGGCGCTGAGCATGAGCTACGGCCAGGGAATGCGCCTGATCGTCATTCCGCAGGGGATCAGGCGCGTCCTTCCCGCCCTGGTGAACCAGTTCATCGGCAACGTCAAGGATTCGAGCCTTGTCTACTTCCTCGGGCTTCTGGCCTCGGAACGCGAGATCTTTCGCGTCGGACAGGATCAGGCCGTCGTCACCGGCAATCTTTCTCCGCTCCTGCTTGCGGGCATCTTCTATCTCGTCATCACCGTTCCATTGACGCACCTCGTCAACTACATCGATCAACGCCTTCGCATGGGCAAGCAGGGACATTCGACGGGCGCGGCGAGCGGTCTCGTGGAAGTCAGCGAGCTGAAGGCGGCCAAGACGCCGCCGGCCGTTTCCGAAGCGGGCAAAAAGGTTGCCGGCGGCTCGCTCGATATCCGTGGCCTCAGTATGAGCTACGGTCACCTCGACGTGCTGAAGGGCGTCGACCTGGCAATCCCGCGAGGTTCGGTGACCTGCATCATCGGGCCTTCCGGATCGGGGAAATCGACGCTGCTGCGATGCCTGAACAGGCTGGTCGAGCCAAAGGGCGGCGACATCCTTCTCGATGGCGAAAGCATCCTGACCATGAAGCCGGAAGCGCTCCGTCGGCGCGTCGGCATGGTGTTTCAACATTTCAACCTCTTCCCCGACCATACCGCGCTTGAGAACGTCATGCTGTCGTTGCGCAAGATCAAGGGCATGTCCCGCAGCGAGGCCCGGCGTATCGGCGAGGCTAGGCTTGGCGAAGTCGGCCTGATCGGCCGGAAGGATCATCGTCCGGCCGGCCTGTCCGGCGGCCAGCAGCAACGCGTGGCCATTGCCCGGGCTCTGGCCATGGATCCCGAAGTCATTCTCTTCGACGAGGTCACGAGCGCGCTCGATCCGGAACTCGTCAAGGGCGTGCTCGACCTGATGGCCGATCTCGGCCGGCAGGGGATGACGATGGCGGTCGTCACGCATGAGATGGGGTTTGCCAGGCGGGTGGCCGACCAGGTCGTCTTCATGGACGAAGGCCGCATCGTCGAAGTCGGATCGCCGACGGAGATTTTCGACGCCCCGAAAAGCGATCGGCTTCGCCGCTTCCTGGCGGAAGTTCTGTGATCGAGGGAAAAGCGGCAAGGAAATCTGCAAATGGAAAAGACGCTCCGCTGGGGAATTCTCAGCACCGCCAGGATCGCTCCCCAGACTTTGAGCCCAGGCAGCCGCATCACCAGCGATGAGGGGCGCGATCCGCCCAGCGGCGGCGTGGAGGTCATCGACGCGCTTTTCCGCGCGGGGCACTGCGGCCGTTTCGAACAACCCTGACAACCATCATGCAAACCAGGACCATGAAGATGAGCGAACGAAAGAAACCAGAGAATGTGATCGTCGTCGGTGGCGGTATTTTCGGAATGTCGACGGCGGTTCATCTCGCCAGGCTCGGCATCAAGACGACGCTGATCAATGACGGCCCTCTCGCCAACGGGGCTTCCGGGCGCTCCCTGGCATGGCTGAACTCATCGAGAATGCGCTCCGACGCCTATCATCGGCTGCGCCTCGCCGGCATCGATCGCTACCGGACGCTCTCGCACGAATATCCCGACGCAAAATGGCTGCGCTTCGATGGCGGCCTGACCTGGGACGCCGACGACGGCGCCAATCAGATCGCCGCCGTGTTCGACTATGAGCGCGAGCTCGGATACCACGCCATATCAGTCGACGCCGACACAGTCGCCGCGACCGTTCCCGGCATCGACGGCGCCCGGATCACGCCGCAGGGCGCCATCTTCAATCCCGGTGAAGGCTGGGTCGACCTGCCATCCCTGATCGCGGTCCTTGCCGGGGAATTCCAGTCGCTCGGCGGCACGATCGAAACGGGTGCCGGACGGGCGACGGTTGAGGTCGAAAATGGTCGGGCAATCGGCGTAAGGACCGCCGACGGAAAGACATGGCCGGCGGATGCGGTTCTGCTTGCCGCGGGCGGAGAAGTGCCTGCCATCGTGCAAGAGGCGGGAATTCACATCGGCGATCAGACGCCGGTCGCGCTGCTTGTCCGCACAAAGCCTCTTGAACACCCGCTAAAGGCGGTCCTCAACACCCCTCGTGTCGCAATCAGGCCGACGCCGGACGGTGCGTTTGCACTTGACTCGGCATGGTCCGAGGAAGAAGTGGGCGTCAAGGAAGACGGCAGCTACGACATCCGTCAAAGCACTCTGGACGGATTGCTTGAGGAGGCGTCGAAGGTTCTCGAGGGGCATCCAAAACTGGAGCTGAACGATTTCGGTGTCGGCCTGAAGCCGATCCCAGGCGACGGCGAACCCGTCTTTGGTGAACTGCGTTCCATCCCAGGGTATTTCGTCGCGTTCAGCCATAGCGGCGCGACCCTTGGGCTGATCGCAGGCGAACTCCTTGCCGACGAAATCGCCACGGGCAAGCGCCACCCTCTTTTCGCCCAGTTCAGGCCGGAACGCTTCTACAAGTAGGACTTCGGGCAACGCGGGCCACCTCACGATGGTGGGGTGGCCATGACAGGTCCGTCGGCGTCGCAACCAGATCGGCTCGATCCTGTCTGGATCTGTGGCGTCGCTCGGCTTCCGCCTGGGCGCTCTTCGGCTCAGCACCAAGCGTCCAAGTTCATGGAAGCGATGTGGCGGAGCTGGCACGCGCTATGCGTAGGCGCCTAGCCGCAATCCCTTGATCCAGTTGTGACACAACTGAACGCCTTCCTCGGGCTTGAAAGTCGTCGGGTTCAAGCACCACGCCAGCCACAGGCCGTCCAGCAACGCGCTGAAGGAAAGCGCTGCAAGCCGCATGTCTCCAACGGCAATTTCCTCGTCATCCGCAAGGTCCTTCAAGAGAGCTTCGACCGCCTTCACGTAGCCGGAGAACTCTCGCTGCTGCGAGAGACTTAGCTTGGGAGAATGCAGGATGAGCCCCCAGAAAACGACCCATACGCCGAGAACATCACGATCGAACAGCATCGACGAGAACGATGCTTCTATGAATGCGTTCAGGCGGCCTTGCGGCGTAGGATCCGCCTGATCGACGACGTTCATCAATCCCTGCAGCATCTCACTCGCCATAATGTCGAAGGCATAGATGACAAGTTCGTTCAGCTCGCCAAAATGATGCGTGATCAATCCTTGAGTGACGCCGGCTTCGGCAGCGATCTGGCGCACGGAAACACCGGCGTTTCCATGCTTGACAATGCAGCGCAGCGCCGCTTCGCCCAGCTGTCGACGACGATCGTCAGGGGTCTCACGACGGAAGCGCGCCCGGGATTTCGTCGGATCGTTTTTCGTCAAACCGGTATCCTCACGCTGGCGAGCCATGGGTAACGATGCCATTGATATATTTTATGTTTCACCTCCTCATAGATGAACGAGCGGGTATTTCAAGCTTGTTATACAGGCATATGGCCGCCTTGGCCTCACCTACACGATCTCAGCCGCATCGTGTCAAACGCGCGTCTCCGGCTCCGGCTGCGCCTCGAAAAGATCTGCGAGGAGGCCGGGCGGTGCGGTGATCGGCTTTCTCGCATCGCCCGGCCGCACCGTCTGGACGGCGGAACCGACATGGATCGGCCATTTCATCAATAGGTTATAAGATATTATACGATCGTATAATTTTTTGCTTGCATGGAACAAGCAACGCGATATCCTGCCTGTGCTCGGGGCCACCTTTTCGTTTAGGGCGAGCATCTTCACAACCAATAAGGGAACACCATGAAACGCGACCCCCGGTTTGATATCCTCTTCGAACCCGTCCGGATCGGACCGCTGACGGCCCGCAACAGATTCTATCAAGTGCCGCACTGTTCGGGGATGGGTTATCGCTATCCCAACGCCGAGGCCCATCTTCGCGGGATCAAGGCGGAGGGAGGCTGGGCGGTCGTTTCGACGCAGGAGGCGGAAATCCACCCGACCTCCGATCTGACGCCCGCAAACGAGGCCCGCCTTTGGGACGACGGGGACCTGCCGACGCTTGCGGCAGTAACAGAAAGAATCCACGCTCACGGAAGCCTCGCAGCGATCCAGCTGGTTCACAATGGCTTGCATGTCGCCAACCGCTTCAGCCGAATGATTCCGCTCGCGCCGTCGAATTCGGTGAGCGACAGCCTTGATCCGGTTCAAGCGCGCGCGATGGACAAGGCCGACATCATCGACATGCGACGCTGGTATCGCGAGGCCGCCATCCGTGCGAGACGGGCCGGTTTCGACATCATCTACCTGTATTCGGGGCACGATATGAGCGTGCTGCAGCACTTTCTGTCCAAGCGCCACAATCACCGTTCCGACGAATATGGCGGCAGCTTCGAGAACAGGCTGCGGCTCTTCCGGGAGATTCTCGGCGACACCAAGGAGGCGGTTGGCGACACCTGTGCCATCGCCGTTCGCCTTGCCGTCGATGAGTTGCTGGGACCAGCCGGGATCACCAGCGAAGGGGAAGGCCGGGACGTTATCTCCGCACTCGCGGAAGAGCCCGATCTATGGGACGTCAACCTGTCCAACTGGTCCAACGACAGTCAGACAGCGCGTTTTTCGGAAGAGGGCTATCAAGAACCCTACATCGGCTTCGTGAAATCGGTGACGACCAAGCCCGTCGTCGGCGTCGGACGATACACATCACCCGACAGCATGGTGCGGGTGATCAGGCAAGGCATCATGGATTTCATAGGAGCGGCGCGCCCGTCGATCGCGGACCCGTTCCTTCCGAGAAAGATCGAGGAGGGACGGATCGATGACATCCGCGAATGCATCGGATGCAACATCTGCGCCTCGGGTGACAACACCAACACACCGATGCGCTGTACCCAGAACCCGACGATCGGCGAGGAGTGGCGCAAAGGATGGCATCCTGAGCGGCTGTCTGCAAAAGACCACCCCGAGCCGGCCTTGATCATAGGCGGCGGCCCCGCGGGTCTCGAAGCCGCCCGCGCCCTTTCGCAGGCTGGCGTCGATATCGTTCTGGCTGACAGCGGCGACGAGTGGGGCGGGCGGATTTCGCGGGAAAGCAGGTTGCCCGGACTGGCGACCTGGGCGCGTGTCCGGGACTGGCGCGTGGGGCAGTTGCAGGTGCGCCCAAACGCGCAGATCTACCTGCAAAGCCCGTTGACCGTCGACGACGTGCTGCAGTACGGGGTGCCGCACATCGCGCTCGCAACCGGCAGCCGCTGGCGTTGCGATGGCGTCGGCCGCACGCACCGCCTCCCGCTTGCCTTTCTCTCCGAGGGGAAGATCGTGTCGCCCGACTCAGTCATTGACGAGGGAGGCCAGGCGGTGACCGACGATGGCCCGGTGGTCATTTACGATGACGATTCGTTCTACCTGGGCAGCGTTCTCGCCGAAGTCCTCGTCGAAGCCGGCCGGCATGTCATTTTCCTGACGCCCGAGTCGCAGGTTTCACCCTGGAGCAACTACACGCTCGAACAGTCGCGCATACAGAAACGCCTGATCGATCTCGGGGTCCAGATCATCCCGTCGGTCGGCCTTGCCGGGAGAACGCGCGACAGCCTGACGCTGTCATGTGTCTATAGCGGCAAGCTGAGCTCGATAGACTGTGCGACGCTGGTCCCCGTGACGGCACGCCTGCCCAACGACGACCTCTGGCTGGCTATGAAGGCGCGGGAATGCGAATGGGCGGATGCGGGCATCAAGTCCGTAACGAGGCTTGGCGATTGTCTCGCTCCGGGCTTGATAGCATCCGCCGTATATTCCGGGCATCAATACGCGCAGGGCTATGGCACCGCGCCCGAAGACGCTCGCGTGCCGTTCAAACGTGAGGACATTGCCATGCTGTATGGCAACGCAACGCCCGGGAAACTCACCGCCGATCTGTACTGACGGTCGGCGCAGTGCGTCACCGCATCAAGGATGGCCGCAAAGCCGCCCAACCGCAAGAAAGTGCGGCTGAGCCCGAGGGCACAGCCGCCTTTACCTCTAACACAATAGATCGAGCGCGGCATCCTTCCTGAATATCGAAGGTATCCGACGATCGACTACAAAACCCGCTCCGCGAAAAATCCGATATCGGACCCTTCGGGCAAGGCAAAGGTTCCAGAGCCATACAGCGCGCCGGTAAACGCCCAGATGAATCCGTCGGCAGGGCTGACAATGAGCTCCAGGACGTCACCATAAAGATTGGTGATTTCCGCAACCGCCTCCCCCTTGGAAACCAGTTCGCCCGGCGCGATCTTCGGCCACAGCAGGCCCGCCGCCTGAGAACTGAGGGAGCCCCAATATTTATAGCGCCCGGGAAGAGCCCTCGGCGACACTTGCTCTTCCGGGCTTCCCTCCATCATTCCCAGCATTCGCATGACGTTCATCACACCCTTGCGGCCCCGCTCGGCATCCATGCAAGTGCGCGACATCATCAGCTCGACCATCAGCGCCGGCACGCCATTCGCCATGGCCGTGGGGACGGGATAGTCGTCGGCCGAACCGACCCAGTCCGGATGCGCGACAGGGTCGCTCATATCCACCGGCGTCACGCCGAAGGCATCGGCAAGCGCGATGGTTTTTTCACGAACCACCAAATCGCGCGCGGAACTGAGATTCATCATCGACATGGGGACACACGGCTCATGATTGCCGTGGATGTCGATGTAGTAATCAGCCATCTGATAGAGGGGACCAAGGAGCGCGCCCATCCGCGCCGTCATGGTGCTCTTGGGGTCAGTGGTCCAATAGATACCGGACGCCATATTGCGACTGTCCTGCGGGGTAAAATATGCTCCCTGGTCGAAAGCTGCCACATTCGCCGCGGGCAGAGCAATGACCGATCCCTTCATCTTCGACGGATCGAGCGCCTGCATGAGATGGATGATTGCCCCCGTCCCTGCAATCTCGTCGCCATGGGTCGCGCCGGAAAGAACCAGCGTCGGACCGTCTTCCACGCCGCGAGCTATCATGCATGGAATGCTCAGCTCGGAACCGGAGGGAGTGCGAATGGCTCCAAGCGAGGTTCGGCATTTCTTACCGGGTTCGGCGTTGATTTCCCCGATCTTGATCGGCTTCATAGATTGTCTCTTTCAGTTAAGGACCGGAGCAGGCGCACTGGCATCGCTCATTTCATCTTGCCCGAGGGTCGAGCCTTGCTCGTCCATCATGCATAGCGCCACAATCCGCTGCTCGCTGAGCGAGGCTCCGCTGAGTTCGGCGCTTTTGCGGCCATGCCGCATGATAACAACACGATCGCAGAGATTGGCCAGATCGGCATACTCGGTGCTGAACAGCACAATGGCCGCGCCTTGGTCGGCCGCGTCCTTGATCAATCGAAAAATGGTCCGCCGCGAACCCACGTCGACACCATGCGTCGGCTCGTGCAGCAGCAACACATCGGGTTTCATTTGAAACCACTTGGCAAGCAGCGCCTTCTGCTGGTTGCCGCCGCTGAGCGCCGAAAGCGGCAGCTCCGGATCCAGGGGCCGAACTTCAAATCGTCCGAGCAGCTCGCGGACATGATTCCGCTCGGACTTCTCGCGCAAGATGCCGTTCTTCAGGAAGCGGGCCAGGATCGGCAGACTGACGTTCTCACGAACGGAAGCGGTGCCGACGCCCGAGGCGTTGCGACGATCGGCAGGCAACAGGGCCATTCCCGCACGAATGGATTTTGCGGGTGAAAGCTCGGCTTGCGAAAAAGCCTGGCCGCACACGGTTACCGAACCGGAACTTACCTTTCTTGCACCGTAGAGCAGATACGGAATTTCCTCCTGGCCCGCGCCGATCAGGCCGGTAACGCCCACCACTTCGCCCCGGCGGGCAACGAGGGACAAGTCCTGGACCCGCTTCCCATAGAGGTTTTCCACGTTGAGGACGATTTCGCCGGCATTCGTTTGCCTTTCCGGATAAAGCGCATCGAGCTCAAAACCTAGAATGGCCTTGACCAGCTCCCGTTCGGTACATGATTTTGTGCCGGCTACGTGCGCAATGATGCCATCCCGGATAACCGATACCATATCGGTGACGGCAAAAACCTCGTCGAGCCTGTGTGTCACCAGCACCACCGCGTGACCTTGGCTTGCCACTTTCCGGATCGCGGCGAAGACCCGGTCTACCCCATCGCGGGGAAGATGTGCGGTCGGCTCGTCCAGGATGAGCACGCCGGGCCTGTCGGACGGCAACCCTTTCAGGCCTCGAAGGATGGCAAGCATGGCGCGATCGGCTTCCGGCAGGTCGCTCGCGAGTTGCTCCGGCGTTGCGTGAATGCCAAATTCGCCAAGGGCCCGTGCCACGTCATTGCGAACGCGACGCCAATCGATCCGCCACCCGCGCCCGGTCTCGAACCGTCCGATCATCAGATTTTCCAGTACACTGGCGGAATTGATGATGGGAAGATCCTGATGGACCGCGGCAATCCCGGCCGTTGCGGCAAAATTGGGATCGAGAGGCAGGTCGACCGGTTCGCCGCGCAGGAGCATCCGGCCATGCTGCCCCGCGTCGTCAGGCTGGTATACGCCTGACAGGATCTTGATGAGTGTTGATTTTCCGGACCCGTTCTGCCCGAGGAGCGCATGTACCTGCCCTCCCGAGAGCGTGAGATTCACGCCATCCAAAACCTTGCGCGGACCGAATGATTTCGAGATGTTCCGCAGCGAGATCACCGGATCGGCAACCGCCATGTCATTTGCCGGGCTCATGATTTCATGCCCCAAAGCTTGCGATAATAGCTTCGGAAATCGAAGCCGTACCATGTGGTGGCGGGCTTGGTCAGATCCACGCCGTCGATATTGTCCACGGTGAACAACCGCTGCGGCTCGACATTGTCGATCGCGGGCTGGCCGGTAAGCAGGCGTGCGATCTGGTCGACGGTAGCCCACCCCATCCGCTCGTTGGAGGCGCCGAGATTGGCAACCTCCTGGTCCGTCTTCAGGGCGATGGCCTGCATATCCGGCAGGGACGCATTGCTCGTTACGATCTTGACCCTGTCACCCGCGCCGACGGCAATGATCGCGGGTTTTATCGAGGGCACCATGGAATCGACCGAGGGCACGACATAGGTGATCTTCGGGTTTACCGTGATCAAGGTGCGCACGAGCGATGGCAAAGTCGTCTGCCACTGCGGCAGCGGCGAATCCTTGTGGATGATCTGGCAACCGGGGCATAGCCGCACCAGTTCCTTGGTGAATTCCTCGGCAAAAACGGTGTCGGAGCGGAAGGTGGAGCAGCTGATGAGCGCCACCTCCGCGTCCGGCTCGCCTTTCGCGGCAATATAGGCGGCGGTGATCTTGCCGGCGTCGACAACCGAGATGTTCACATTCGCCGAAAGGCCCGCATCCGCGATGTCCTTGGGCAGCGGACCCGCCGGAATGGCAGCGGTGCTGACGACCGGTATGCCGGCCTTCCCGGCATCCGATATCGAGGCTTGGACGGTATAGGGATCGATGCCCTGCAGCACGATCGCAGATGCGCTCCGACTGATGGCGCGATCGATTGCCGCCGATGCCTGCGACGAATCCGGGCCGTCGGCCGTAACGACCTTCATCCCGAGTTCACCGGATGCGTCCTGCACGCCCTTGAGGACCTCCTGGCTGAATTCGAAGCTCAGGCCGGCCGAAATAAAGAAGATCGATTTTCCGGAGAGCTTTTGACCGACGTCGACAGCAGATGCCCCGGAGCCCTCCGAAAAAGCCGCACTTGCTTTCTCGACGATCTGCTTTGCCTGCCCGGTCAGCGACGTGTCGTCAGCCCGCGCCGGGGCGGCCAAAGACATCATCACCAAGACCGACGACACCGTGAAGACCCCTCTCGCCTTCCAGGGAAAACCGGCCTTATAGGATTCGTGTTTCATGATTTTCTCCTCCGCTTCATGAATAGATGGAACGCCTCGGCGTCGTCAGTTCTTCCTGAGACGATTGGCCGCCAGGCGCGACAAGGTAACGGCTACGACCAAGGCTCCCCCGTAGAAGACCTGTTCGATCCAGCCGGAAAGACCGAGTATTTGCAGGCCTACGATCCCCGTGATCAGGAAGTAGACCGCGATGAAGGCGCCCCACGGATTGAACCGCCCGGGCGTGATCGCCGTCGCGCCCAGAAAAGCCGCAGCGAACGGCGGAAGCAGGTATCCGTTTGCCGCATTGGGGTCGGCCGAACCCAAAACACCCGCAAGAATGATTGCGGCAACGGCTCCGATGAGGCTGGACACGACGAGGGAGCCCGCGCGCAGGCGATCGACATCGATGCCCGACAGGCGCGCGACTTCCCGGCTTGCGCCCGTGAAAAGCATATTTCGGCCCAAGGGGGTGAACCGCTGGATGTACCACCAGACGATGGTCAGCAGGAGGCCGTAGTAGAAAGCCATCTGGATGCCGAATACCTTGGTTCTAGCAAGTTCGGTCAGCACCGGAGATATTCCGATGATGCTGAGCCCGCTGATGCCGTAGGAAGCCCCCGTCAGCAAGGTTCCCATGCCCAGCGTCACAACAAGCGAGTCGACGCCAATTCGAACGGCGATGAAGGCATTGATCAATCCAACCGCCAATCCAAGCAGGACGACGAGAGGTATGACCCACCCGATCGGCCAGCCATATTGGACGTTCAGCACCCCGATAATCATGAGGCAACAGGACATCAGGCCGGTCATGGAGAGATCGAATTCACCGACGATGAGGGGAACGATCATGCCCATCGTCATCACGACCAGAATGGCCTGCGACCCGAATATGTTGGCAAAGTTCGCCTTGCTCAGAAATATCTCCGGGCTTGCAATCGAAAAGATCAACACCAGCGCAAGCCAAGCGATCAGGAGTCCATAACGGCTCGCGACTTCGCCGGGATCCAGGCGCGACGCCGAGTGGTTTCTTGGCTGTTTGCTTTCCCCGTTCTTCAAGTTCAAGGCCACCTCACCCTGGATAGTCATCACAATCTTCCTCCCTTTCAGACGAAACGCTTTCTACTTCGCTGCCGGCCTGAGCACACCGCTGGATTGATTGGCTTGAGCGCCGAGAAAAGCTTCACCGACTCGTTGCCGCAGGTCCGCGTCAGTCATGAAATCGATTGCCGTCATCGCCAGAGCCTTGGCGCCGTCGATCGCCGCCCGCATAGCTTCGTCGGAAGCCGACCAAACCGCGAAATCACGATGATGATGGGCCGTTCCCTTCGGAGCCATCGCAATCATCGGATGGATAGATGGTACGCGATGGCTTACATTACCCATGTCCGAGCTTGCAGCGCGCGCAATCGGAATATCTTCGAACCGCTCGAAGGTCCGCCCGATACCCTCGGCATTGTGCTGATAGACTTTCGCCAGCGGCCAGTTGGTGCGCATATCCGCGTAGGCAACGTCATTCCAGCATATTTCCGCCCTGGTCCCGGTCGCCAGAGCTCCGGCCTCAAGGCAGGCATTGACCCGGGCCTGCAACGAGCGCAACGCATCAAGCGTCGGAGCCCTGACGGCGAAATGCCCTTCGGCGAGATCCGGCACCACGTTGCAAGCCGCGCCTCCATTCGAGATGATTCCATGAATCCTCTGGCCCGCCGGCACATGCTGGCGAAGGGCGGATATGGCCTGATAGGCTGATACCAGCGCGTCCAGCGCATTCAGACCCACCTCCGGGCATGAGGCGGCATGGGCTGCGCGGCCGTGATATCGGACGGTCACGTCATTGACCGCAAGCAACGGGTAGGCAGCGACATCCTCCGTAGAAGGGTGGACCATCATTGCGCAATCGACACCGTCGAAAGCGCCACGACGGGCCATGAGCTCCTTTCCGCCACCATCCTCTTCCGCGGGCGTTCCCAAATAGCGGACGCGGCCTGGAAGATCGCCGCCGAGAGAAGCGAGCGCCAGCGATGCGCCGAGCCCCGTCACAGCGATGATGTTGTGTCCGCAAGCGTGTCCCACCTGCGGAAGGGCGTCGAATTCGGAAAGTAGAGCGACATAGGGTCCGGCACTGCCGAATTCCGCGGCAAAGGCGGTTTCGAGACCATATGCGGCCCTCTGGGGTGCGTAGCCAAGGTCTTCGAGCGTATCGCACAGAGCCGCGGACGCCTCGAATTCCTTGAAAGCGAGTTCGGGATTGGCGTGGATCCGTAGCGACAGAGATACGAGCGTTGGCGCCAACGAGTCGACGGCTCGATTTGCCCGGTCTTTCAAGGACTGAACCGCCGTATTGCCAGCAACCTTCATGTTAGCGTATCCCTACGGAGCAATATGTGATTTCGGTAATTATGTTATTTTTGCACATATTGCGAGATATAACATATTTGAGGATTTGGCAATGGTGCAGTTGAAGCGTTCGTTTCGGAGCTACATGAACATTCGCTTGGAGAAGGTGGCTCGCACTGCCAAGGAGGCTGCCGACAAGGTTTATCGTCGAGAATTCGGCCTTGACATACAGCACCTGCGCATCCTGACCATTGTCGTGGAAACGCCGGGCCAGCCGGTCAATTGGGTCGTTCAGGAATCCAATCTGGACAGGACACTCGTCTCGCGCCTCATCACCAACCTGGCAAAGCGCGGTTTGATCGAACGGATTCTATCGAAGGAGGATGCCCGGCAATTCCTTCTTCAGGCGACCCCGGCAGGGGATAAACTCGCAGAGCAAGCTGACATCATCGGAGATACGATGAACGAGGACATGTTGAAGGTGCTCACCGAGCAAGAACTTCAAATACTCGACAGATGCCTGGCAAAGCTGGCGGAATGGAAGCCGCGCGTCGAACACTTGGATGAAAATGCGAGACCTGACGACTGATCGACCAGTTCCGTCATCGTCCAGATGTGAAGCCCCGGCATTTGCCGAATGAGGCCGGGGATGAAGCGGCGCCGGGTGCGTTGGGCGGTTTTCGCCAGCCGGCAAGATCGCCCTCAGCTTCGCGGCCAAATGCCGGAGACCTTGGCAACCGGCTCTTCGAGCTTCGTATCGGGCCATGATGGGTGCCCCCAAGCTTTCGTCGGCCGCCGCCTGCGTTCCTAAACAGCACGCTTATGCAAGAGCCAGAGATAGTATGGACCACCGATGAACGTGGCGAGAAGACCGGCGGGAACCTCGTAGGGAAACAGGAGATTCCGGCCCAGCCAATCCGCCAGAACCATGATAAGCGCCCCCACGGCTGCCGTCAGAACCAGGTGAGGAACGACACGCCGGGCCCCGAGTATTTCTGCGAGATGGGGCGCCATGAGGCCGATGAAGCTAAGCGGGCCGACAATCAATGTGGCAATTGCGCAAAGGACCGATACAAGCATCAGCATCCCTATTTGCGCCCGGCCGACGGTCACGCCCGCGGCGGCGGCAAACGGCGCGCCGAGCTGCAGCATGGCCTGCCAGCGTCGCAGCAGGCAGGCGGCGGCGAAGCCGGCCGTTGCGACGATAGCCGCAACGACAGCGGAGAATGGCGAGATGCCGTCCGTCGATCCGACGATCCAGAGTTGGAGGATTTGAAAGCGCGGATCGGGCAGAAGTGCGAATGCGCTGGAGATTGCGCTGAGCACCGTGCCGAGCCCGATTCCGACCATCAGAACATGCCCCGCCGCAAACCTTCCCTGGCGCGCGAACAGCGCCAGAAGCGCAACCACGACCGCTGAGCCGACGACGGCTCCGATGTCCTGGGTGACGGGTAGATCCGGCGAGGCGACGAACATGGCAAGCAGAGCGCCGAGAACCGCGCCGCTTGAAACGCCGAGAACTTCGGGGCTTGCCATCGGATTGCCGGTCAGTCGCTGCAAGCCGGAACCGGCAACCCCCAATGCTGCTCCGGCTGCGGCCGAGCCCAGCACGCGCGGCCAGCGCCAGGGAAGAACCTTTGCAAGCGTATCATGGTCGAGAATATGCCAGCCGTGAGCGTCCCTTCCGATCATCATGGCCGCCGCCATGCCAAACATCGCAAAAGGAAGCACGACCGGCATGATCGACGCGCGCGGGACGGAAAAAATGGAAGCGCTCGCAGCGGCAGCCGGTTGTGTCGCCCTTGGCTTGCGCAATATCCAAAGGAGCACCGGCGCACCGACCAATGCCGTCAACGAGCCGGCGGGAATCGACTGCGCCATCGGTCCGAATGCAATTAACAGCTGATCGGTTGCCAGTAGCAGCGCCATGCCGACCATGGCGGACACCAATAGCCGCTCCACCATTCGCCTGGCGCCAAACAGATGAGCAAGCCAGGGAGCGGTCAACCCGACGAAGCTCACTATTCCCACACAGGCGACGATGGCGGCCGCGATCCATGTGGCCAGCGCCAGCGTCATCAGGCGAAAGGTTCGGACCGAAACGCCCAATCCCGACATCGTCTCATCGCCGACACTGAACAGCGAGAGCGACCGCGTGACGGGAACAAGAGCCGCAATGGCGGGAAGAAGGGTGAATACCAGGGTTTCGGCCGCCCTCCAGTCATTCTGCCGAAGAGCCCCCGATCCCCAAAACGACAATGAAACCATAGCGTCGCGATGGAACGTGATGATGATCGACGCAAGCGAGCCGAAGACGAGATTCAGGGTCAATCCGCTCAAGGACAACGCAAGAACCGACAATCCGTGACCCCAGGCCAGGATCAGCACCAGCGCCATGGCGAGCCCCGCTCCTGCCATGGCGATCAGGATTCTCTCCGGCATACCCAGGCCTGGCAGCAGCCAGGACAAGGTCGATACCGCAAGATAGGCACCCGAAGAGACCCCAAGCGTCGAGGGCTCCGCCAGCGGATTGCCAAGCACCTGCTGATACATGGTTCCGCACAAGGCGAGCCCGGCACCGCAAAGCATGGCAACGGCGATACGCGGCAAGGCGCTATAGAATGCGATGGCTGCAAGCAGATCCCCTTCGCGGGCTCGCTGCGCCAGATCGTGCCATTCAAGCCGCGGAAACGCGGTTTTGAGATTGAACCCTGTCAGCACGAGGGCCAGCGCAAGCACCAGACCGCCGATGACAAGTGCATTGGTGCCGGAGGATGGAGTCTGCGGTCTCATGCAATCACCCGGAGAGGCTTTCGAGGCTGGACGCGACCGTCTCTGCGAAACGGACTGATGTCGGCAGCGCTCCAAACCCCCAGTATGACGGGATCCTGGTAAAGCGACCCGATCGAACCGCCGGCAATGTCGCCCATAACGGGCTCTTCGTCAGGGCTTCCTCCGGCGCAAGCCCGGGGGAATCGATGAGCATTATTCCGGCTTTGGGATCTGCCGCGAGCTGCTCGATGCCGACGACGGACCCACCCCACAGCAAAGTGGGTTCGCCCTGCCATGCATTGATGAGACCGAGCTTGGAAAGAGCGGCATCGAACAGGCTTCCCCGCGAGAAAACCGTCAGGTTGTTGTCGTCTATCATTTGCACGAGATAGAGCGGAGCCACCGATCGGGCCTGAACATTCTTTCGCAACGACGCGAACCTGGCTTCGACGCCTGCAAGAAATGCTTCCGATTCGGCTGCCCGTCCGGTCAAGGCTCCGATCTTGCGGACCGCGTCGCAGGCATGCTGATAGACATCCCCCTCCCCGGTATGGATGCCAATGGTTTCGACGGGCGCGCATCGCTCGAGCGGCGCCCGCAACGATTCCTGCCAGGTCTGGATGAGGATGATGTCGGGAGACAATTGGGCGATATATTCGAAATTCGGCGCACCTTGCAGCCCGACGTCGACGGTCGCGGCCGGTGTCCTTGGCTGCCCCACCACCAGGTCATAGGACGCCGTCTCGGCGGCGGCGATCGGCGTGATGCCCAGGGCATAGAGCGTCTCGCTGATCGCCCAGTTCAGAGAGACGATTTTGCGCTCTGCCGCCGCCGCCTTCGATGCGAGGGGATACCCGGCAAGAGATGCGGCTGCGCCGGCGATAAATCGCCGGCGCGTCAGCGGGTTTCCCGGCCCACCATCTGCCTGTCGAGCACTCCCGAGGGAGGACCTGTCCCGGATCACCATTTTACCGAAATCGTGCCCAGTACCGCTCTGCGCTCTCCATAGTAGCAGAACGTATCGTCATCGCAGGTGCCGACATATTTCTTGTCGAACAGATTGGTGCCGTTAAGCGCGAAACGCCAATCCTTGTAGTCGTAGTGGACGGAAGCATCGACGAGGAAATAATCCGGGATCTTCAGCGTATTGGCGTTATCGCCGTAACGGCTGCCCACATAGCGCGCGCCTGCGCCGAACCCGAGCCCCTCGGCTGCGCCGCTTTCGATGGTCTTGTCCAGCCAGAGGCTGGCCATGCTCTGCGGCACGTCCTTCGGCCGGTTCCCACGCAGGGAGGAATCGTCGTCCTTGGTGATCTCTCCGTTGTTGTAGGTGTAGTTCCCGATCAGCTTCAGGCCGTTGTCGAGATCGGCGACCCCTGCCACTTCGAAACCACGCATGCGGATGGCGCCGGTCTGTTCGTAGGTGACCGGCGGGCCGGGATTGGTGGTCGTCACATCGGTCTGTTCGAGATTATAGGCAGCAACCGTCATGTAGCTGTTGTAGCCGGACGGCTGATACTTCACGCCGATCTCGTATTGCTTGCCGGTCGTCGGCTTCAACGCATCCCCGGTCGTCGAATTCAGGCCAGGCGTCGGCTGAAACGAGGTCGAATAGCTGAAGTAGGGAGCGATGCCGTTGTCGAAGAGATAGAGGAGGCCGGCGCGCCCGGTCAGCTTCTTGTCGTCATTCTCGACGGTCGGATTGCCGGCCGAAACCAGGTCCATGTCGCTGGTCTTTGCCCAGTCGTAACGCAGCCCACCGGAAACGCGCCAATTGCCGAAGGCAACCTGATCCTGCGCGTAGGCCCCCGTCTGCCGGACATGGTCGTCGGTCGCGAAATCGACCGCCGGCACGGTGAACGGCTGGCCGTAGACCGGATCAAGCACATCGAGGGGCGACGCCGATCCGTCGCTCTCAGACCAACGGCTGTGCGAGCGCATGTAATCGACACCGAACAGAAGCGTATGATCGAGCGGCCCAGTATCGAACTTGGCCTGCGCCTGCGTATCCACCGCGAGGTCGTGAAGATTGGCGTTTGCGCCCAAGGTCCAGCGGTTGAGTTGCGTGGTTCCGGGAATGAACCCCGACGTCCCGATCTCCTGGATGTCCGTATCCGTATAGGAATAGCGAAAATTCTGGCGCACCGTCCAAACATCGTTGAACCGATGCTCGAACGAATAGCCCACCGACCTGCTGGAGCGGGTAATATCGTTGAAATCGGGCTCCCCGATGAACAGGCTGGTTGGAATTTTGCCGAACGGCGCGCCATAAAGCGTACCCAATGCCGGCAGATTCTGCACCAACCCGCCATCGTTCGATCGCTGGAACTTGGAGAGGAAGGTAAAGGTCGTATCCTCATCCGGCTTCCAGGTGAAGGCGGGCGCGATGTAGTAGTTCTTGGTGTCGACGTGGTCGACCTGGGTATCGGCCGCCCGGGCAATCCCCGTCAGGCGATACAGAAGAGTTCCGTCATCGCTGACCGGCCCGCTGAAGTCGAAGGCTCCCGATGCGCCTTTCGGCGAGCCGACCTGCCATTGAAATTCATGCAGCGGCGTATCGGTCGGCCGCTTGCTGACTGCGGCGACAAGGCCACCCGGGCTATTGGCGCCATAGAGCGATGACGCCGGCCCGCTCAACACCTCGACCCGCTCAAGCCCGTAGGGCTCTATCTTCGGCGACAGCAGCGTGTAGTAGGTGTTGGTGGTCAGGCCGTCCAGATAAGGATTGGTGCTGGCAAAACCACGTATCATGTAGCGATCGATACGCGAATCCGTGCCGCCATATTCTTCCGCAAGCACGCCCGGCGAGTAGCGCAACGCCTCTCCGACATTGCGCACCGCCTGGTCCTGAAGTTGCTTGCGGGAAACGACCGATATCGACTGCGGCGTTTCGGCAAGCGGCGTATCGGTCTTCGTGCCCGAAGCGCTCTGCGTTGCGACCAGTCCGTTCACCGGCCCCCACGCGCTTTCCTTCCCGCTCCGGATTTCAATTGGCGCCAAGGCAGTCGCACCGGCGCTATCGACGGTGCCACTTGCCGCTGCCGCCGAGATCGCGACGGTCGTGGAGTTGGTGAATGAAAAGGACAGGCCGGATGCCTTGAGGATTCGGGCAAGCGCCTGATCCGGGGAGAGCTGTCCGGACGCGCCAGGCGACTTCTTGCCTGCAGTGATCGACGGCGTGTAGGTGACCTGAAGGCCGGACTGCCTGCCGAAGGCGGCAAGCGCCTGATCGAGCGACCCCGCCGGCACCGAGAAATTGATCGCGGCTGTCGTTTGCGCATGCGCCGGACCCACTTGCATGACACCCAGGCCGACCGACATGGTCGACACCATCAACGCAGCCAAGCTTGCGCTGCCGCCATTCCTGCCCCGAAACAGAAAAGCCAATCCACGCCCCATTAAACCACTCCAATTGATACAGATGCGAAAGAGCGTGCTTTGCCTGGTCAAGCTCGGTATTTGCCGCCCTATCGATGGAGACGAGCATGGTTGATGGATTTTCTCTTTTCCTGACGAAAAAAATCAGATTTTCGTAATGACGGTGAGCCACGGCGAAATTTGACGCACCCTGCCGCCATAGGGCTGGACGACGGCTTCGAGCGCCCTGAGCGGCTGATTGAGATCGAACACGCCGCTGATGGGAAGGGACCCGAGACCAGGGTCGGCGATCAATACTTTCCCGGCCTGCCAGCGGGTGATCCTGGCGATGACGGCTGAAATCGGCTCGTTGTCGGCAACGATCATGCCATCGCGCCAGACGGCGATTTGCCCGGCGCTGCGCGTGCCGCGATCGAAACGCCGCCCATTCGTATCGACCCGCAACCATTGACCGGCTGAGAGTTGCGCCCGATCGACTACCGAGGCATCGACCTGCACCAGACCGTGATCCACCGATATCGTCACGAAGCCATCGTCATCGCTGACATCGAAGGCGGTCCCAAGCGCCGTTGCCGTTATCTCGTCGACACCGACGGAGAAAGGACGATCGGCATCCTTGGCCACCTCTGCGAATGCCATGCCATAGAGCAGTCGTATGTCGCGTCGCCGGTCGTTGAAAGCCAGCTTGATCCCGCTGTCCGGCCCGAGCGTGATCATACTCCCGTCCGGAAGGGCAACACGCTTGATCTCGGCCGTCGTCGTGGCGAAATCGGCGCTCGCTTTGGCGATGAGACCCGGACCGAGCACCCCCCCGACAGCCGCCGTTCCGACGAGCAAAGTCCCCATGAGCATCAATTTGCGTCGGGAAATCCCAGGCTTGGATTCGAGCTGGTACTGATCCGTAAGAACCTTCCCGGACATGGCGTGGATTTCCAGCACCTCCGCCCATGTGCGCTCGTGAGCCGGGCTCAGCGCGCGCCAATGGCGGATCATGTTGAGCGCGACGGGATTGCTGCGATCGTTCTGCAGGCGGATGATGAGATTCATCGCCTCTTCGAACAATCGATCGTCATCTCCCATATCGTGCTGCATGATTGGTCTTGTCGGTAAGGCTGATCGGTTGAACACTATAGATGGAAACGAACAAGCGCTTCAATTTATCCGTACGTCAGTCGGTAGCAGCCTGCAGGCGCTGGCGAATATGGTGATACGCCTCCCGAATCAACGCCCATGTCCGTGTCGACGACAGTTCGAGCTGCTCGGCAACCTCGTTGATCGTCATATCGCCGAGCCGGTGCAGTTCGAACGCAAGCCGGGTGCGTTCGGGAAGCTCAGCAAGCGCGGCGGCGGTAATTGCGAGGCGCTGCTGATCGTAGACAATCGTTTCGACCGAAGGACTGAGATCGGGAATCGCAAGAAACTCTTCATCCGTCAGGTCGGCATATTGGACGAGGCGCTCCCGCCGATAGAAATCGATGCTGAGATTGCGGGCGACATGGAAAAGAAGCGCCCGCGGATTGCCTTGGCCGCGATCGGGGCGGCCATTATAAGACAGCAACCGCACGAACGCATCCTGGGTGAGATCGTGGGCCGTTTCCCTGTTCATACCGCGCCGGCACAGGAAGCGTACGACTTCCTTGGCATGCCGTCTAAAGAGACCGTTTAAATCCCAACTCATAGTCACTTCCCGCCAACGCGAAAATATTGCACCTGCTACCCCGCTGCAGTCAGCGACTAATCAGGATTGACCGGCGCCGCAATAGTTCAAAAGCGGGCCGATCGGATGGAAATCCGTCGTTTCGACAAAAATATGATTAGAATTATCATGTTTTTTCATGGCATAAGCTCTCCGTGATCCGGGATTGCCCGCATCACTTGGCTGCCGCGAAAAACAACGTTTGTTCCGATCCGTGACTAATACGCAACAACTCTCCAGCCGCACGGCTCATTTGAAGGCTAGCCGCGCAGTGTCCCGGTCGGGCGTGATTGGCCATATCGCGGATGTCGCGATCCATTCAGCGTGTCGATGGGCCAGACTTCCCGTGGCCCATGCAAAGACAAATCTCATGAACCCGCGGATTTTATTTCCCAATTTTCGCGCGCTGGTTCGTCTAACACATAGGGACGTGCGATCGCCCTCGATGATTTTGGAGATGGACGATTGAAACAGGAGAAGATTTTCGGCGTCGTTTTCCGCTTGCTGCGGCCATTCTGGCCGGTGGTTGTGTTCGCGACGGTGGTCGGGATCCTGGGCGGCTTGGCGACGGCGTGGCTGTTGGCGACGATCAATGCCGGCCTGCATGACGGCGACACCATTTCGTTTTCGCTGCTTGCCCGGTTTGCCGGCCTGTGTGTGTTGAGCGTCGCCGGCACGGCGATTTCCGGTGCCATCAACAGCATCTTCGGCCAAAGGATCATCGCCGCCCTGCGCAAGGATATTTCCGCGAGGATCCTGCGCGCGCCGATCGCTGCGCTGGAGGCACACCGCTCCTGGCGGCTGATGTCGGTGCTGACCGGCGATGTCGATACGGTTTCGGCTTTCACCTTCAATTTCTCGGGCTACGCGATCGCGCTCGCCATCACCATCGGCAGCTTCGCCTATCTGCTTTCCCTGTCGACGGTGGTCTTTCTGCTGGCTGTCGTCTCGCTGGCGCTTGGCATCGTCATCAACATGATCTCCCAGCGCGCCTGGATCCGCGACTATCAGGAGGTGCGGGTCGCCCAGGACGAGCTGCACAAGCAGTACCGGGCGATCACCGACGGGGCGAAGGAGCTGAAGATCAGCCGGCCACGGCGGGAGCGCGTCTTCGGTGTCCTTTTGTCGGGGGCCGCAGACCGGATCGCCGCGCTGAAGAGCCGCGCCATGCGGCTGCACTGGATTGCCGACGCCGCCGGCTCCGCCGTCTTCTTCGTCATGATCGGGCTGCTCCTCGCCTACCGCAAGCAGCTCGGCATCGACAATGCCGTGATCAGCGGCGCCGTCATCGTGCTGCTCTATGTCAAGGGACCGGTCGAGCAGATCGCCGGCGCCCTGCCCGTCTTCGACCAGGCGCGGATTTCTTTTGCCCGGATTGCCGCGCTATCGGCCGAACTCGACCAGCATGAGCCCAATATCCCCCTCCTGGCAGACACCGGCGGGAACGCCCTTGTTCCGGCGATACAGTCGATCGAGTTGCGCGGCGTCACCTATGCCTTTTCCGCCAGGGACGATATCGCACCCTTCGTCCTGGGGCCGATCGACTTCACCATCAGTGCCGGCGAACTGCTGTTCATCGTCGGTGAGAACGGCTCGGGCAAGACGACGCTGATCAAGCTGCTGCTCGGGCTCTATATGCCGCAGCAAGGCTCGCTTCTGCACGATGGCATGGTGGTAATGCCGGAGGACCGCGACCGCTATCGCCAGCTTTTCTCCACGATCTTTTCGGACTACTACCTGTTCGACGACCTCGTCTACGGCGCCCTGCCGGAAGAGGCGGGACCGCACCTGCAGCGGCTGGGCATCGCCCACAAGGTCAGGCTCGAGGACGACCACTTCACGACGACGGATCTGTCGACCGGCCAGCGCAAGCGGCTCGCCCTTGTCCAGGCCTGGCTGGAGCGCCGGCCGGTCATCGTCACCGACGAATGGGCCGCCGACCAGGACCCGGACTTCCGCCGGGTCTTCTACGAGGAACTGCTTCCCGAGCTGAAGGCACAGGGCCGAACGCTGATCGTAATTTCCCATGACGACCGCTACTTCCATGTCGCAGACCGCATCGTGCGCATGGAAAACGGCCGGATCGTCGAGGATGACCGTGTGCAGCGGCCGAGGCTGGTCGAGGGAGAGGCCCCATGACGGCAAAGCTCGGCCCGCCGCTTTCTTCAATGTCCGCATCCGTCACGAGACCTATCGCCTCGCCTTGAGGGCAGGCGCGGCAAGCAGGAAAAATCCGACGCCGACCACACTTGCAAGCAGGCCGGCTGGCAATTGATAGGGAAATGCCAGGCTGCGCCCGAGCCAATCGGCGGCAACCATCACCACGGCACCGACCAGGGCTGAAACCGCCAACTCGCTTTTCGTCCCCTTGCAGCCAAGCAACGATGCCAGGTGCGGCGCCATCAGCCCGACAAAGCTGATTGGCCCGATGACCGTGGTGGCTGCTGCCGTCAGCACCGAAATGAGAAGCAGGAGCAATATTCTGACGTTCGGAAGGTTCACGCCGAGCGATAGGCCTGTCGGCTCGCCCAGGGAGAAGATCGTCAGCCAGCGGGAGCATCCGAGGCTGAGGATGAAGCCCGTGATGCCAAGAAGCGCGATTGCCTCACTTTGGGATTCCGTCACCTGATAGGTGGAGCCGGTCATCAGGGGCAGCAGCGTTCCCATCCTGGGATCGCCGCTTGCGAGCAGAAGCGATGCAAGCGCTCCGAACACCGTGCCGATCCCGATCCCCGTCAGCAGCAGCCCGCCATTCGAGGAGGAGCCCCGCCTTTCCAGCAAGGCCAGAATGACGAAGGTCAGGAATGCACCGATGCTGCTCCCGACGATCTGGGCGCTTCGACTTGGCGCCGCAGAAAGCATGTACATGGCGAGGACGCCGAGCACCGCACCCGAGGATATCCCAAGGATTTCAGGCGACACCATGGTGTTTCCGGTCGTCTTCTGGATAATGCTTCCCGCCAGCGCGATCATGCCGCCGGCAAAGAACGACGCCAGAACGCGGGGCCAGCGCCATGTCGCCAAAGACATAAAATCATCCCAATGAGCAAACACCCAGCCATCCGCTGTTTTTCCGAAGTCGAGGGCAAGCCAGAGGAGCACGATCGAGAAGATCGTTAGCCCGGTGAGGACGAAAGCAGGGTTTCGGGTCCGTCGATACGCATAAAGCGAACTGTCCGGACTTGCCGGGCCATGCGGTATTCGCCGAAGCAGCAACAGCAAGAGAGGTGCGCCCAGCAGCGCCGTCGCGACCCCCGTTGGCACCCCGGGCCAGAGGCTTCCCGCCCACTGCACGGCTTCGTCGGCACTCCACAGGAGCAAGCCCCCCACGACCGATGACATGGCTAACTGTCCCCTGAAGGTTCGCGCGCCGATCATCCTGGCGATCGCCGGAGCGGCCAGGCCGACGAATCCGAGCATTCCGGCGGCCGCGGCCACGAAAGCCGACAGCAGAACGGCGATGGCCAAAGCCGTCAAGCGGACCGACCGTGCCGACAGTCCCAGGGCACGCACGGCGTCGTCGCCGAGGGACATGGCGGACAGCGGCCGAAGCAACAGCAGGAGCGCAACGGTGCAACCGAGAACGCGCGGCAGCAGGTACGAAACGGTTGACCAGTCGTTCTGAGCCAGAGAGCCGGAACTCCAGAAGAAGAAGTCTCCAAGATATTGCCATCGAAAGAGCATCAGGATGCCGGCAACGGAGTTGCACAACAGGCCGACGACCAATCCCGACAGAAGAAGCGCCAGGGGCGAGAACCTCGCCGCGCTCGCCGCGGCGAAAGCCAGACCGGTGGCGGCAAGCCCGCCTGCAATGGCCAGCCACTCCTTTCCCGACAGGAGCAGGGATGGCGCAAACAGCGAAGCGGACATGATCGCTAGTTGCGCGCCGGCGGACGCCCCGATCGTTGTCGGCTCGGCCAGGGGATTTCGCAAGACCCGTTGCATGACGAGCCCTGCCTGCCCAAGGGCAACGCCCGCCAGCAGGCAAACCGCCATGCGGGGCAGAAATTGGAATTCGACGGTGAGCACCGTGAAAGTCGTGTCGCCGGAGGCTGAGGCCGATAGCATTCGAGCCATGCGGCAAACAGTTGAAACAGACAGCAAGACCGCAAGAGCGATGAGCACGAGCGCCGCACGGTTGGATTTCACTTTTCCCACCATCGCCCGGTCCATCATCGGGCGGTCTGGCGACTATCGAGCGTGCCGGTGATCAGTGCCGCGAAACGCGCGGCACTGGGCAGGCCGCCGAAGATATCGATCGGCGGGAGGATTCGAAAACGGCCGGTCCGCATTTGCGGCAAGGCATTCCATATTGGCCCGCTGGTCAGCCGGCGCATGGCCAGCCCCGGCCCCTCCCAATATTGCTGGAGGTGTATGATCGTGGCTTCGGGACGATCCATGAGAGCCTGCGGATCGGTACGGGACCAACCCCACATGTCGGCTTCGGAAGCCCACGCATTGTCGATGCCGAGCCGCTGCATCACCGCGTCCATCAGGCTGTTGCGGCCATAGACGAGGAGACTGGCTCCATCCTGGTTCAGATTGACCAGATAGATCGGCGGAATCTCGCGGCCTGCGACCGACTGTTTCGCCTCATTGAATTGCCGTTCCGCGGCGGCACGGGCCTCGTTTGCAGTTTTTCCGCTGCCGACCCGTTCGCCGGTTGCAAGAACCGCCCGCTCTATCCGGGTGAGCCAGTCGTCGCCGTTGCCGAACAGATCCAATGTCAGCGCGGGCGCGATGCGACGTACCGGAGCGTCCTCCGCGAGAGGCCATGCCGCGAGCAGCAAATCCGGACGCAGGCTTTGCAGAAGCTCCAGATTCGGTTCGGCCGGATGTCCGATATCGACAATGCCCGCGTCCAGAACGAGGTCGGCGCTTCCGGCGCGAAAGCCGCCTGCAGACGCCGCCGCGATCAAATTGGCGGCAGCCGAAACGGCGATATGCGTCGCTGTGATATCCAGGCTCGCAACCCGAAGGCCGGCCTTTGCGGCATGCGCGGAATGCCCCGGAGCAAGGCCTGCAAATGCAATCGCCATGGCCTGCAAGAAGCCACGTCTTCCTAGTTTGGAAGACGTGGCTGAAGGGAACCGGAAGGTTCCTACCACGTTGCCTTCACCTTGAAGAGGAAGGTACGGGGATCGCCGTAGAAGCCGGTGGTCGTGTTGTTGATCGACCGAACATATTCCCTGTTGAAGATGTTATCGACGCTCAGCGATGCCGTGTAGTGCTCGTTGATCTTGTAGGACACCGATGCCGAAGCCGTCATGTAACCCGGCGCCACCAGCTTTCCGCCGGAGTCTTCATTGTAGAAACTGCTGGAGGCATAAAGACCGCCGCCAATCGTCCATTTGTCGAGATCGTTCGGCAAGGTGTAGGTCGTCCACAGCTTGAACAGGTGACGGGGCGCGATCGAGCTGAAAGCGACGTAGTCCGTGCTGTTGCTGTCGTCATAGTTCCTGGTATTCGTGTAGGTATAGCCGGCAAAGACATTCCACTGATCCGTCACCCGGCCGGAGATTTCGAAGTCGACCCCCTGCGCGCGCGCCTTGCCTTGAGCAAAGTAAATCGAGCCGGTGGGGTCGCTGGGATCGGCCATCGCACGGTTCTTCTGCGTCAGGCTGAACAGGGCGACCGACGCATTCAGCTTGTCGTCCAGAAAGCTGCCCTTGAGGCCGACTTCATATTGCTGACCTTGCACGGGTGCCAGAAGGTTACCGCTCACATCCCGCGTGACCTGGGGCTGAAAGATCTTGGCGTAGCTCCCATAGACGGAGAGGGTGTCGTTCAGATCATAGATCAGGCCGGCAAAGGGAATGGCCTTGGGGCCGATGTCGTCGTGCGTGCTGGTATCGCCCCAGTAGTTTTCATCGGCATTCGGCTTGTAGGAGCTGTTCCACCAGATGACCCGTCCGCCCGCGACCAGCGTCAAGGGATCAGCAAGGCTGATCCGGGCATTGCCGTAGACGCCATACTGGTTCGTCAGGGTGTGCCTGCCATAAACATTCGGAAAATCCGGCTCGGGTACGTCCCAGTCGAAAATGCTCCCGGTATGGCTATAGAACTCGTCGCCGGCGGGACCGTAATAATTCGTCTGTCCCAGGTCCTCATGCGAGGCATTGACGCCGAATGTCAGCTTGTGCTCGCGACCACCCAGGTCAACCGGACCTGTCGTGTACCAGTCGAGCCCGTATTGCCGATCGTCCTGAGCCCACTTGTTGGCAACGATATTGGCCGTCAACGAGGAAGGATCGACCATGCTGTTGATCGAATTTGCGATGATGTTGCTCTGGTAGCGGGCGTAGTTGAGGGTCGCCTTCGTCTTCCAGCCGTTGTCGAACTCATGTTCGAGTTCGACGAACGCGCCGGTCTGGCTATACGTGCTTTTATTCCAGGGCGAGCCGAAGAACGCCGAGCGGGGCGCATCCAGAAATTTGTAGTCGGTCGTCACGGGGACGCCGACCCAGTTTTCCCGTGCTGGGCTCCTCTGGTAGTAGGCGCCTCCCCGGATCGTCGTATTGTCCGTTACATCGCCTTCAAGCACGCCATAGATCTGCCCGAGACGGCGGTAGGTGTCGTCCTCCTTGAAATCCTGGGTCTGCAACGTCCCGACGACACGGCCGCGCAGGCTGCCGTCGCTGTTCAGCGGACCGGTCACGTCGAGTTCGTTGCGAAGATTGCGATAGGAGCCGGCGGAGACTTCGTCGGTAACGTGAAACTCGTCCATCGGGAGCTTGCGGACGAGATTGATGGTGCCGCCGGGGGAACCGAGCCCGTTGAGCAACCCTGCCGGTCCCCTGAGAACCTCGACACGATCGTACATGGCAAGATCCTGCGCCGACGTCGGCAAGGCAATATTCGTCGGGACGCCGCCGATCTGAATCGTGTTGACCTGGAAGCCGCGCGAATAATAGGCGGGGCGGTCGGAATCCGCCTGCTGCACCACCATTCCGGTCGCGTTGGCGATCGCCTGATCGAGCGTCGTCAGATTCTGGTCCTCGATACGCTTGCGCGTAACGACCGAGACCGACTGTGGAGTTTCCTTGAGCGCGACCTCTTCCTTTCCGGCAACATTCGCATAACCGCTGCCATAGGAATTGGTCCCCTCGGTGGTTGCCGATGCGCCTTTGACGACGATCGGCGCAAGCGTCGTCGCGTCGGATGAAGTGCCGGCGCCGCCGCCGCGAGAGGCGCCGACGATCGTAACCGTATTTGCATTCGTGAAATTATATTGCAGCCCGGAGCCGGCAAGAAGCGCGCCGATTGCCTGGGCCGTGCTCATGGAACCGTGCACCGGACGACCGATCGTCGATGCGGCCGCAGTTTCGGGAAAGACGACGTTGATACCGGTTGCGCGAACGATATCGTTCATGGCCTGGCGGATCGGCTTAGCGGGAATGTCGAAATTATGCGTTCGCTGGTCGACAGCCTGCGCCCATGCGGCTCCAAAGCTTATGCTGTTTTCCGCAACACCCGCCAAGACCGTTGCCGCAAGCAGGACGAAGGTCCTGCTTTTCGTTGTCATGCCCCTCATACGTCCGCCCTTGCTATATTCGAAACGCGAGAGAAACCGGCGAGCCCTTCTTGCCGGCCTCCTCATAGTGTCTATCGCGCGGGAGGAACGCGTACCCTCACATTTTATGGAAATAATTCCGGGCGGATCTTCAGCGACCGCCTATGGTCCCACGACCGTCAGTTTGCCGAAGCTGTGCATCTGGAATCCGACGGAGGATTGAACGGCAGCCAAGGCCTTGTCCGTGTCGTCAAGCGTGATATTGCCGCTGACCCTGAGATCGCCGATGGCCGAACCGATGACGACAATCCTGCCATCCCGATACCGACCGATCTGGGCAAGCACATTGCTGAGCCGCGCGTTGTTGAACACGAACCGGCCCTCGTGCCAGGCCATCTCGTCCTGAATAACGGCTTCCTGCACCTGGCCGATTCCCGATTCGCCGTAGTCGACGCTCTCCCCGGGCTTCAACAGAACGTCTTGCGTATCGCCGCTTATGCCGACTTCGACGCTGCCTCTCGCAAGCGTAACGCTGACCTGGCGATCCTCCTTCATGGCGACGTCGAATTCGGTGCCAAGGACCCTCGCCTCACCGTTCTGCGCCTCGACGACAAATGGCTTGCCCGTGTGAACGACGGAAAAGAAGGCTGTCCCGCGCAACAGGCGTACTCGCCTTTCCGGGCCTGACAGCACAACATCGATCGCCGTGTCCGCATCCAGCAAGACACGCGACCCGTCATCAAGGGTGATCTGCCGCCGCTCGCCTCGCGGCGACACGAAATCCGCCTGCATGTCCTGCAGAAGGGTCGGCCGCTCCAACCAGAACCAGCAACCTGCCACGAGGAAAGCAAGACAGCCGACGACAATCGGTCCGATCTTCCCTATTTTTCGCCCATCCCGAAGGCGCCGGATCTTTTCCAGGGGGACCGACAGATCCGGGTCCGCGCCCGCCTTCGCGAGCCACGCGGTCGATCCCAGATCCTGCCACATGCCGCACACTTCGTCGTAGACCCGCCGATGGTCGGGGGATGCCTCCAGCCAGCGTTGAAAGTCGCTCTGCTCCTGCCGCGATGGCTTGCCGTTCATGCGGGTGAACCAGGCAATCGCTTCCCGTTCGATCAATGATTGGTCGCGTAAATGCTGTCGATCGTCTGCCATTGACCTAAATCACCTGCCCTGCAGCATACGGACACGGCTTCCCATGCGCGTCTCATACCTTATATCGCGCGATGGCGCCGCCTACCCTCAGGAATATCGCTGCTACGGTGCATTCTTGCAGGCAAGAAGCGCTCTTGCGATTTCGCGCTCGACGGTGCTGTAGGAAATATTGAGGGCGAACGCTATCTCGTCATAGGTGCAATTGTGCAGCCGATTGAGCAGGAAGACCTGACGCGTTCGCTCAGGCAAGCCAGCGATTGCCGTTTGCAGCTGCCTGACTTCCTGGCGTGCGGCAACAATCTGGTCGGGCTGTATGACGGGCGGCGCATACTGCTCCTCCCTCAAACCGCCGAGAATCCTTTCATGGCGCTGCTCGGCGCGGAACTGGCTGATCGCCATATACTGCGTTGCGCGCGAGAGATAGGCAGGCGTCAGCGTGATGTGCTCCATCGCCCGAGACCAGACGGCCGCAAATACATCCTGCACCACATCCGCGGCATTCGATCGGCCGACCTTGCGCCCGGCCAGGCGCTCAAGCCGCCCTCGCTCGGAGGTGTAAAGAGATTCGATTTCAGATTGCTTTGTCGTCACGAGAGGCGCCTGCGACTACGCTAAAACTGGAGTTTAAAACTCCGCTTATAGCGTTTTTCGCACTTCCGCAACGACAATTTGGCACGGAAACCTGAGTAGATCATTCCGATGACTCGGTTATCGGCTTCACGGTTCGGTTTGACCGGATTCGAACCGACGGTTGCGAGTTGACGGCCGCGCGCATGCCTGACAGCCTGCCCCGCATCCTGGTCACTCGACCGCCCGCAACAGAGAAATCAGACGGCCTCTTGGCGCGTCGGAGGCGATCGCAGGTCCCACGGCAACGCTTGCCGTCATGCCGGCCGTCAGCTCGATGCTTGACGGCACCCGGTCGATATGGATGCGCACGGGAATGCGCTGGGCAAGCCGCACCCAGGTAAACGCCGCCTCGACGCTCGGCAGGCCAGACTGGCCGGGGGCGTCATTGCTGTCCTCGATGCCCCGTCCGATGCTTTCCACATGCCCCGAGAGCGGGTTGTCGAAGCCCATCAGCATGATCTGCGCCGGACTGCCGATACCGATCCGCCGAAGCTTCGTCTCCTCGAAATAGCCGGTAATCCGGAAGCTGCTCGCATCGACGACTGCGATCTTCGTCTCGCCAGCCGTTGCATAGTCTCCGGGGCGCAGACGCAGATTGGCGACGTATCCGTCGACAGGCGATCGGATGGTGGCCCGCGCAAGATTGAGTTTGGCGAGGTCGAGCGCTGCCTGCGCGCCTTGATAGGCCGCGCTCGCCTGCGCTGCAGCCCCGGCTGTCTGCTGGACGTCCTCCTGGGACACGACATCGCGCAGCCGGTTCCGTCGCTGGGCCGTCGACTGGCGAACGAGCATGTCCTGACGCTTGGCTTCCAGATCGGCTTGCGCCGACGCGATGGCGAGCTCAAACCGTTTCGGATCGATGGCATACAGAATGTCGCCGCGACGCACATATTCGTTGTCGGCAGCCGAAACGGAGAGCACCGTTCCGGAGACTTCGGGCGCAATCCGCACGATGTCCGCGCTCACCCGGCCATCGCGTGTCCATGGCGCAAGCACATATTGTTGCCAGAGCGCGATGACGAGCAAGCCGGTGACAGTAAGAATGATGAAGGAAAGGGCGGAGCGTATCCAGAGACTCAAATTATGCATCATGCAACTCAAATGAAGAGGATAAAGAGGGCGAAGATCGAGAGCGCCATGGCAAACTCGACCAATGCGGGATGCCAGACCCGGCGCAACACGCCGATACGCGCCAAGATCGTCTGCAACAGCATGAAGACCGGCAGTGCGATGCAGGCATAGAATAGAAGCGGCGGGATATAGATGCCCGCAATATTGACTTCGGCCAGCATTACGCACTCTCCGCAAGGGCGAAGAAGCCGGGATGGGCGCCGATCAGTGAGCTGAGATCCGCCAAAGCCACGGCAACCTGGTGAACCGGCCCTTGCGCTGATGGATCGCCTGAATTGGCCGAAAGAAGCAGCTCCGCAATTGCTCGAAGCGTGTTTGCCGCTTCGGCAGGCGCAAGGCTCCAGCTTTTTGAATCGGCCAGGACAGCGAGCGTCAGCGAAAGCGCAGTGGCTGGAAAATGGTTTTGGCGAAGCGTATTGCGGATCCGCAACAACGCACGACCCGCATGGATGCCGGCAAGCCCATCTTCCATCATCAAGCGCTGCCGAGCAGGATCGCCCTTCAACGCAAGCGCGATGCGAGACAGGCGGTGATGCTGGAGATGCTCCCAGGCATGCCGGTCCCATCGCCCGTCACGTCTCGCGATGGCAAGCACGTCGTCGCGAATCTTCACCGCTATGCGGCCTGCCTCCTTGCCCGGATTGCGCGGCAGGATGATACGAAAGCACAGCAGCGTGACGATCACGCCGGCCAGCCAGCCGCAAACCTGATTGCACCAGGCGGCAAAGTTGTATGTCATCGGATTGGCGGCTCCGACGAGGGTGTTGAACGCCACCAGATAGGCAAGCGAAGCGGCAGCAAATTTCGGTTTCGTCGTCGCGTAGAGCCCTGCGATCCAGAACGGGACCAGCGCGACGATCAGCAGAGGAAAGCCGTCAATCTGCGGCAGGACGATAAAGGCGCATATGAAACTGGCAGGAACCGCGACGACCGTACCTTTGACGAACTCAACAGCGCCGGCGGCCGGATTGCCCGCCATGGCCAGCAGCGCACAATAGGGCGCGAGCACGAGCAGCATCAGCGATCCGTCCGGCCACGCCGTCGCTATCCAGAACGCGCCCCCAAGAACAATCGCCAGGAACGATCGTAGGCCGTTATCCAAGCCCGCGCGCCAATCGCGGTGAAACCGGTAGGATCGGCGGGCATCCAGTCGGCCGCTGCGCAGCCGCGCCAGACCGACCAGCGCGGCTTCATAATCCTCGGCCAGCTCGATCATCCGGTCGAGCTGGATCGGAACATCCAGCTTTTCCGCACCCTCCAGGCTTTCCGCTTCAACGACAAGGGCCTGCAGATCGTGACGAGCGGCCGCGATCGAAGCGCGTGCCTGTTCAACACCGTCTATCGAATTCAGCGCCTCGGACGCGGTATCGACGGCCTGCCGGATACGGCTCGCTGCACGCTCGATGATGGGATGCAGAGGCCCGGTCGACGACCACGCGGTTGCGCCGACCAGACCGGCAAGCAGCGCCGCCATCCCCTCACGCACGGCGCCCGCACGCAAGGCCACTTCGGCGGATTCTGCCGATGCCAGTTCCAGCAAATCATCCAGGGCGAACAATTCCGGCACCAACCCGACGGCCGGCGCCATGTCTCGTCTCGCCTCACCTGACAGTTTTGCCGTCATAACACGTCCCACGGCACCGATGAGGCGTGCGAAGCCGGCATGGAACCTGGACGGGCTAACCCTGGCCGAGAACAACGCCGTGACGACGGCCAGGCACACCACGCCGAGCACGACGGTCGCGATGCGGCCGAGGGCATGTTCAAGCGATGTGTCGGGATGCTCGAGCGAGCCGTACGTTGCCAGGCCGATCGTATAGCCTGCCACCGCCGTTCCCGATGCCCGGAAATGGCGGAAGATCATCGCGCCGCCGGTGCAAAGCCCAAGCCAGAGGCCGAATGCGAGCAGAAAAAGGGCGGGAGTCTGCGCGAACAAGCCCATGAGAAGAATCGCAACGATGCCGCCTACCAGCGTCCCGGCGACGCGCCAGAATCCCTTGGCAAGAACGGCGCCCTGACTTGCGTTGGCGACGAGCAGCACGGTCGAGGCCGCCGAATAAGGCGTTTCCACCTGGCAGACAAACCCGATCCCGAGAGCAAGCGCGGCAGCCAGCACCGAGCGCAGAACATGGCCCCATTGCGGCGTAAACAAATCGAGGCGCAGCCAGATGGAAGGGATGATTTTCAGCCGCGCACGCATACGCCAGCCAAACTGATTTCGCCATGCCGCGGTGACCGCCATCATTGCCTGCCATTCCGATCCTGTCTCAAATGCAATCCGATCACCGGTTAAAAGGCCGGACTGAAACTGGGGGGCCAAGCCCCTCGGTTGCCTTCAAGAAACTTTAAAATAGGATCATCCTATGTTTAAAAAGAAGCCTGGTCAAGCATCTGGGCAAATCAAACATTCTCACATAGGATGATCGGGTTTTTCCCGTTGTGAGACGCGCCATGTCCAACTCTGTCACGCTTCCCCATGCGCCCCGGCGCTCCCTCGTTGAATCGACGATTGAACTCATCCGCGCCCAGATCGAAAGCGCGGCCTGGAAAGTCGGCGAGCGCATTCCAAAGGAACAGGAACTCGCGGATATGCTCCAGGTGGGCCGCAATACCGTCCGGGAAGCGATACGCGTGCTCTCTCACGCCAATGTTCTCGAAGTCCGCCAGGGCGACGGCACCTACGTACGGTCGAATGTCGACCCGGCGGAGGTGATGCGCCGGGTGAGCAGAGCAAGCCTTCGGGATCATTTCGAGCTGCGGGCGATGCTGGAGACGGAGGCTGCCCGGCTCGCCGCAGACTGTCGCACCAAGGCGGACGTCATTCTGCTCCGCCGTCTTCTCAAAGAACGGGAAGACAAGCGTGAGCGCGAGGCCTTCGTCGATGCCGACCTCCGTTTTCACAGCGCCATCGCCCAAATTTCCGGCAACACCGCGCTGGCCGAACTCTACCGTTACTTCTCCAACACGGTGCGCCTCAACACTCTTTCGGCATTGGATGACGACGGCCTGCCGGAGCCGGATCAGCAAGCCCACGTAGCGATCGTGGACGCCATCGAGCAGCAAGATGATGAAGCAGCCGCGCTTGCAGCCCGTGCCGTCGTCGCGCCCCTGATCGCAGCGCTGGCGGCGGAAGGCCGATCCTCTCAATAGACGCTTCCGGCCATACTGCCGCACGCTGGCGGCCGGTTCCCCTTGCCGGGCACGCACATGCGGGCGCGGACGGGCCGAACGGTCGATACCAAGAAAACGCTCTTTGCTGTACTCAAGCTATTTCAGGCAAAGTCCACAGCGTTTTCCGTCTGAAATCTCGTAAAACAAAGAGATAGAGCGGTGCGCGGTTCCATGAGACGCGCAGCCGCTCCTTGGCTGAGCCGCCAGCGCCTGACGGTCGATATTCTCCTCGTACCGCAGGGTTGAGCGGATATCGAATTGCGCCTGTTCGCATCACAAGGCCGATGGATGGCACGGCGGTTTCAACGACGGCACCTTCGATAAACATTCTAACATCCTATGTTATTGACTCCGGGCTGATGCCACCGTACCGTCCGCGCATTCCACACTGACCACGGACCGAACACATGCCGAATATCGCAAGCCGAACAGATCGCCATCATAAAACATCGGATGATAGGATTTATAAACCGCACAGGACCCTTGCCACCGGCTTCGCACTTTCGGTCCTGCTGTACTCATCGGCCGATGGCCTCGCCCAGGAGATGTCTCCGCTAGGGTCTGCGAACCCTCCGGCCGAGACCGCGACAACGGCCTCCCGGCTGTCGCCAAAAGCACGGCGGGTAACCGCCGGAAGCAACGTCGCGGCTGAAAAAGCAGCCGCGGCCGGTTCGCAATCCGCCGCCGGCTCCGGCACGACCGAACTCGCGCCGATCGTACTTCGCGGGGAACGCGGCGATGGTCCGGTAAACGGGATAGTCGCCCATGGGACAACCACGGGCTCCAAGACAGATACGCCGATCAACGAGGTGCCGCAGGCTGTTTCCGTCGTCACCCGTGAACAGATGAACCAGCAGAACCCTTTGAGCGTCGGCGACAGTCTTCGCTATACGCCCGGCGTCTTTGCCGACAGCCGTGTCGGCGGCGTGCTTGAAAGCGTGTTTCTGCGCGGCTTCGGCGGCTATGGTGTCGCGGCCACCAATCCACAGTTCCTCGACGGGCTGCCGCTCATGACCGGCACGGGATATGCCGCACAGGTCATAGACCCTTCGACGCTGGAACGGGTTGAAGTCCTGCGTGGCCCGGCCTCGGTTCTTTATGGTCAGGCCGCGCCGGGCGGTATCGTCAACATGGTAAGCAAGCAGCCAACCGACGATCCGTATCATGACGTCGGCATCGAGACCGGCAATCGCAATCGTATCCAGACGAGCTTCGATTTCGGCGGTCCTCTTACGGATGACGGCGTCTGGTCGTATCGGCTGAACGGTCTCGGCCGCCGCACCGACGAGCAGTTCGATTTCTCCAAGCAACAACGCATCGTGCTCGCGCCGACGCTCTCATGGAAGCCGGACGAAGATACCAAGCTCACCATCTACGGTTTCTACCAGAACGATCCGGACAACAATTTCGCCGGCTGGCTGCCGGCCGAGGGTACGCTTTTTCCAGGTCCGGCCGGTCGCATTCGCCGCAGCTTCTTTCTGGGAGACCCAAATTATGACGACTACGACCGGCAGCAATACATGATCGGCTACAATCTCGAGCATCGCTTCAGCGATGCCCTGACGGTTCGGCAAACCCTCCGCTACTCCCATGTGGATACGAGCTTCAAAGGCTTCGCTATCAATTATTATGCACCGTTCGGCGTAACGGCGGGCGACCTCAATCGCCTTGCCATATGGGATCAGGAAAGGCTCGACGGCGTCGCTGTCGACAATCAGGTCGAATATCGTGCCGACACCGGCCCTTTGCAGCACGTATTGCTGGGCGGCGTCAGTTATCAACGGACAGTGGATAACAATAGGAGCTCCGGCTGGGGTATCGTCCCGGCGATCAATTATCTTTCGCCGGTCTACGATCAGCCATTCGACAGGCCGCAACTTGCCAGCCATGCCCGCCAGGCAACCGATCAGGCCGGCCTCTATCTTCAGGACCAGATCCGCGCGGATCGTTTGGTTGTTACGCTCGGGGCGCGAGAGGACTGGGCATTCGGCGACACTCAGGATCGCCTGACCGGCTCAAGCCAGAGCCAGTACGATCATGCATTCTCGGGCAGGATCGGTGCCGTCTATCTCTTCGACAATGGACTGACCCCCTATTTCAGCTATTCGACCTCCTTCCAGCCCACCGCTGGCGTCGATGCCGGCGGCGAGGCCTACAAACCGTCCAAGGCACGCCAGACGGAAGTCGGCTTGCGTTATCAGCCAGTCGGCTGGGATGCCTCCTTCACCGCCTCCCTCTTCGACATTCATCGGAGGAACATCAGCGTTACCGATCCGAGCAACCCGTTATTCTATGTTCAAACGGGCGCGGCACGATCGCGCGGGGTGGAGCTTGAGGCCCGTGTCGAACTCACCGACGAGCTCGATCTGATCGGCGCTTTCACCTATCTCGATACCGTCGTTGAGAAGGACACCGATTCGTCGGTCATCGGCAACCGTCTGGTCGGCGTCCCGAAGCAAGCGGCATCATTGTGGGCGAACTACAAGTTCGCCACCGGAGCACTCGAGGGCCTGAGCCTTGGCGGGGGAATACGCTATGTCGGGAAATCTGCGGGAAACAATGCGAACACGTTCTACGTTCCCGACGCAACCTTGTTCGACGCCGCGCTCGGCTACGATTTCGGTGCGGCCCATCCGCAAATGAAAGGATGGCGCGGGGCGGTCAACGTCTCCAATCTTTTCGACAGGACCTATGTGGCCTCATGCTTTTCCGCAGGCGGATGCTTCTACGGAAATGGCCGCATCGTGACGGCAAGCCTGCACTATCAATGGTGATGGGAAATTTGCGCACGGGCATCTCAGGCAAAGGTGCGGCGACAAGGTCGCCGCCCCTCCATTCGCTAGCCGCGCTTGAATTTCTCGGCTTCTTCCGAGCCGCCCGTGGCATTGCCCTTGGAATAGGAGTGAGCGCCGACACCGGCCAGCTGACCGCTCTGGACGATCAGATATTCGTCGCGGATCGGACGACCCTCGAAGAAGCATTCGAGAATCTCACGCGTGCCGGCCGCATAGCGCGTCTGTGCCGACAGCGATGTGCCCGAGATATGCGGCGTCGTCCGCCATGGGTGGTCTTTCGGCGCAGGCTGCGGGAACCAGACGTCGCCGCCGTAACCGGCCAACTGCCCGCTCTCCAGCGCCCGGGCAACGGCGTCGCGGTCGCAAAGCTTGCCGCGCGCGGTATTGACCAGATAGGCGCCCCGCTTGAACAGCTTCAGCGTCTTGTCGTTGATCATGTGCTCCGTCTCCGGATGGAGCGGCACGTTGAGCGTCACGACATCGCAGGCCGGATACATGTCCTCCCGCGTTTCGTGCCAGGTCAGGCCCAGCTCCGTCTCCACCTCTTTCGGCAGGCGGTGACGATCCGTATAGTGCAGATGCATTCCGAAAGGCTTGAGGCGGCGCAGCACGCCAACGCCGATGCGGCCGGCAGCCACCGTGCCGACATGCATCCCTTCGACATCGTAGGAGCGTTCGACGCAATCGGCGATGTTCCATCCGCCGTCGACGGCCCATTGATGCGACGGAGTATAGTTACGCACCAGATTGAGGATCGTCATGACCACATGTTCGGCCACGCTGATCGAATTGCAGTAGGTGACTTCCGCCACCGTGATCCCGCGGTCGATCGCGGCCTGAAGGTCGACATGGTCCGAGCCTATACCCGCCGTCAGCGCAAGCTTCAGCTTCTTCGCCTTGGCGATGCGCTCGGCGGTGAGATAGGCGGGCCAGAACGGCTGGGAAATGACGACATCGGCGTCGACCAGTTCCCGCTCGAACGCCGAATCCGGGCCGTCCTTGTCCGAGGTCACGACGAAGCTGTGGCCGTTCGCTTCCAGGTATTTGCGCAGTCCCAGCTCGCCGGACACGCTGCCCAGCAGGCTGCCGGCAACGAAATCGATCGCCTTCGGCGTCGGCAGCGTCTGCCCATCGGGATAACGCTCGATTACCGGAAGTGAATCGCGAGCATAGGATGTCGGATAGCCGTTAATCGGGTCGTCATAAAGAACGCAAACCACTTTAGCCATGTTCATCTCCTTAGATTTTGGGCAAAGGGAGACACCGTCGGCAGCGTGAACTTGTCCGCCGTTCGCAGAGATTGTTTCTGGAGGAATTGGCCAGCGCCAGGTTGCCCCGAGGCAGGTCAGTTGCCGGTGTTTCCTAAAGCCACGGTCCGTTTGCACGGAACATCGTTTCAACGAGAGGAATGCTCTCACGGCATCCAGAGGCTGGCAAATGAAAGCTTTCTACCGCGCGATAGACAAAGTCGATGACGCCTGATTTATCGGCATTCGGTCCTGGAACTCGCGGTCGAAATCCGCTCCCTGCAGGCAGCGGATCAACGCTTTCGTCATCGGCGACTGCGGCGATCGATCGGAAATGACCAGACCGACGGCATGCGTCTGATCCGGATCAGTCAGGTCGATGGCAACCAGGTCTGATCTATCCCCGAAGACATAGAAAAACGTGTGCGGGACGATGCTGCACCAAAGGCCGTTGCGGATATGGGAGCAGACCGCGAGGAAGGAGTTGGTCACCACCGGCGGCCTTATCGTCAAGCCGGCCGATGCCGCAATGCCATTGAGAATGCGCCTGTTCTGCATATCCTCACTCAGGAGGCAGAGCGTTTCAGAGGCGGCTTCCGCCCATGTGACGGAGGGACGATCGGCGAAGGGGTGATCGGAGCGACATACGAAGACGTAGCGCTCATGATAAAGCGGAATACGCCTGACATTCTCCAGCGGTTCGTTTTCCAGATAGGTCAAGCCGCCGTCGATTTCGAAGGTATCGAGAGAATGCTGGATGGCGCGCGAGGTCATGGACTTGATCTCGATCGTGGCGTCCGGATGCTCCTCGCTGAAGCGCTCCGAAAGAAAAGAGACAGCGGGCATGGCAGCGGGAATGGCGCCGATGCGAAGCGTGCCGGCCAATCCTTTCTGCGATCCTTTCAGATCCTTCTGGAGGCTATCGTAGTCGAAGAGAATCTGGCGACCCCATTCGAGAACGCGCTCCCCGTCGGGCGTCAGGCCCATGTAGCGGTTGCCGCGCACGATCAGCGTCGTCTTCAGATCGTCCTCAAGCTTTCGGATGGCCGCCGACAGGGTCGGCTGGGTAATGTTGCAGAGTTCCGCCGCCTTTGCGAAATGCCTCTCTTCCGCGAGCACGACGAAAAAGGACAAATGTCTGATCAGCACCGGCGATCCTCGCAATGATGGGCCCTAGCCCGCGGTCAGGGACATGTTCTCGACGGCCGCCAGGAAACTGGCGAGGCTCGCTGACCGTATCGGAACATAGCGCTTGCCGCTTTCACGGCAGAGACGCTTGACGATGCCTGCCGCCGAATGGCTGATGCAATCGACGGGAAAAACCACTGAAACCGCCTGTCCGACCAGCGCCGGCAACAGCGACAGATTGTCCTCCATGCCGCCATCGTGGAACAGGACCTGCACCCCACGACGCTCGCCGATTGCCCCTATCCGGTCGAAGGAGCCCGGTCGTCCGCCGACATAGAGGACCGCGACATCCACGTTCGGCGCAACGGCGGAACTCTGGACACCCGCAGGCTCGACAAGGTCGGCGACGAGATCGAGCTCATGCTGCAGCACCCGGTTCTGCTCGGCAAATTGCGATGCCCTTCTTTCGGCTTCGGCCAATCTGGCTTCCATGGCGAAAAGGCGTGCCGCGAGCTCCTCGGCCCTCTCCTGAGCGGCATCCATCTTGGCCAGGAGATTCAGGCTCTTTTTCGAGCCGTCCGAGGCCTGTGGGGCGTCGATCAGGAGCGCGCGCGCCTGAAGAAGGCTCGTCTCCAACTGCCCGACACGGTTCTGCAGCCCGGCACGATCCTCCGACATGATGCGGATCCGCTCTTCCTGCCGTGCAATCTTCTCGTCTTTCGCCTCGACTTCGAGCTGGAGTTTTCGAAGCCGGGCAATATCCAATCTGCTCGAGCTGCCCACCAGATGCGAGAGCATGTGCACCTCGCCGAAGACTTCCTGGATAAGCGCACGATCGCTGACGGGATGGCTCATAACGGCCCAATAAGCGCCTGCAATATCCCCGTCGTCGACCGCTTCATTCCATTGCCGCTTGATCTGATCGGCGGTCGACAGCCTCGAAAAGCGCTTGATGATCCGCTCGTGACGCTTGTCGAGGGACTTGTTCAGCAGTTTTCCGGCGATGTCGCGCTGCCCGGCCGCCCGGACTCCCCGGCTGTGGAGCGCGTGATCGGACGCGCTCTTTGCATCGATGTCGCCGATCTTCGCCAGTACCTGACGCAGTTCGCCCGTCGTCAGGCATGTGCCGACGATCGAACAATGAAACATCGATGGAAGCTCCCATGTTCTCAGGCGCGGCGACTTCGCCGGCGGATCCGCATCCACGGCCTTCACGATGGTTCCCGACGGATTGAGATCGGCAATCGTCAATCCCGGTACACGCTTGTGATTGAGAAGAATGGTCATGGTCCAAGGTAGCGTTATATTCAGCTGAATATTACGCTACCGCCGATCCATCGATGGCGCAAGCATTCGGTCGTGATCGATGTCGGATGCGGGTCAGCCTTGCTCCCGCGACAGCGGGAGGGGACAACGGGAGAATGCATGAAGTCTTGCAGCTTCGCTCTTCGCGGCGATTGGACGCCGATGGAAGAGCGCGTATTTCTCCAGAGCAATTCCAAGGCTCAAACCTGCGGTCGAACGCACGGAGCAATGCTGGCGCATCTGTCACCGTTGAGGCGACGCCGCCGTTCCCGTCATCTCATACCGGTATCGCCACCGAATGCTGCGATGTGGGATGCTGCATGATGTGCATCTCGAGGCCGTATATGGCGCGCAGCGCTTCGGGGGTAAGGATATCGTCCGGCGGTCCGTCGGCGATGATCCTGCCCGAGTGCAAGGCAATGATGTGATCGCAGAAGCGCGCAGCCATGTTGACATCGTGCAGCACGACGACGACGCCAAGCCCCTTGGCATGGCTGAGGCTCTGCACCAGCGACAGCACTTCGATCTGGTGGGCCACGTCGAGGGCGGAGATGGGTTCGTCGAGCAGGAGGCATTCGGCATCCTGGGCAACCAGCATGGCAAGCCAGACACGCTGGCGTTCGCCGCCTGAAAGCGTATCTACGAGGCGGTCGGCCATGCCGACCACATCGGTGAGCTGCATGGCTTCCTCGACCTTGTCGCGATCCGTCTGACCGAAACGTCCAAGGGCGCCATGCCAGGGATAACGGCCGAGCGCCACGAGTTCGCGCACCAGCATACCGGCGGCAGCCGGCGTCGCCTGGGGCAGATAGGCGACCTTGCGGGCGAAGGCCCTGTCGCCCCAATCTGCCAGCGGCTTGCCTTCAAAACGGATGGTGCCGCCTGCCGGAGGCTGCTGACGCGCGAGCAGTTTCAGCAGTGTCGACTTTCCGGAGCCGTTGTGACCGATAAGGCCGACCGTGCGTCGCGGTGCGAGTGTCAGCGTCAGGGGCTGCAGAAGCGTGCGCCCGGATATGGCAAAAGAGACCGCGTCAAGCTGGAAAAGCGCCTCGCTGCTCATTGCCGGACCATCGACTGGAGGCACAAGGCGTGCTTCGGAGGCAGTCGTCACCATTCTTCATATCCTTCGTTATTTCGTAGCGTTCCACCCGCGGACGGGTGATCAATGACCGCATGTCCGTCCTAGCAAGAGATCCACCTCGAGTGCTACAATTATTCTTGAGTTTATCACCCTTGTTTTCGCATCAGCCAGAGAAAATAAGGGCCGCCGATCAGAGTGGTGACGATTCCGACGGGCAGCTGGTTCGGAAACAGCGATACGCGCCCGATGAAGTCGGCAAGCGTCGTGAGGGCCGCGCCGGCAATGGCCGCTGCGATCATATGCGACAGTGCCCGCTGGAAGCCGAGCGTTCTTGCAATATGTGGCGCCATGAGGCCGACGAAACTCAAAGGGCCGATCAGCAGGGTTGCCACGGCTGCCGAGACAGCCGACAAAAGCAGAAGTACGGCCCGGCTGACCGATATGTTGAGGCCGAGGCCTCTCGACGAGGAGGCGCCGAGCGGCAACAGATCGAGCCAGCGGCTGAAGAACGGCACGATCGCAAGAAACACGACCGCCATGGCGACAGCGATCATCGCCTGCAGCGGGGTCGTGCTGTAGGTCGAGCCGGCCATCCACTGCATGACGCCGAAGACTTTCGGCAAGCCCGTACCGAGGAGGACCGCGATCAGCGCGGCAAAGGCGGTATTGATCGCAATGCCGAAGAGAAGCACATGATCCGGATTGTAACGGCTTCGCCGCCCCGTCAGCAGAACGGCGACGAGGCTGACGACAGCACCGGCAGCGGCAGCGCCCAGCTGCGTCAATGGCGTGAAGGCAGGCGCCAGCAGAACGAGTAAAAGGATGCCGAGCGCAGCACCCGTGCTGACACCGATGATTTCGGGGCTTGCCATCGGATTGCCGGTCATGCGCTGGATGACGGTACCCGAGAGTGCAAAGAGGACACCGGCGGCGGCGGCGGCAGCCAGGCGAGGCAACCGCCAGATCAGCAATGATTGCATCTGCGCGGGGGATGCGAAGCTCCATCCGTCAAGCGACGGGCCGAGCGAAAGCGAAATCCAGACCAATGCCAGCAGCACGATCGCGGTGATCGCGAGATAAAGCATGGGACGGCGGCTGCGTCGCTCCGCAGTCGGCAATACCGGTGCTTCCACGACCGGCAACCGCCCCAGGAAGATGGCGATGAGCGGGGCGCCGAGAAGCCCGGTCGCGGCGCCTGCAGGGATCTCCCGCATGAAGCGCGCGGCCTGCTGCAATGCCTCGTCGGCGGCAAGCAGCAGGATTGCTCCGATGGCGATGCCGGCAATCATGCGCTGCGGCAGCCGGCGGGCGCCGCTCGCACGGGCGATGAACGGCGCGGCAAATCCGACAAAGCCGATGACGCCCACGGCGCTGACGGTGAAAGCAGCCAGCATGACGGCAAGCAGGATGGACAAGAGGCGAACGGAAGCGAGCGACAGGCCGAGCGATCTGGCTCCCTCATCGCTCAACGACAGAACGCCCAGCGGCCGCGCAAGCAGTGCTGCGCCGAGACAACCCAATGCTGCATAGGGCGCGAGGCGCGAGACCGCCGACCAGTCGTTCTGGGTCAGCGAACCGCTGGCCCAGACGAAGAGCCCGTTCATTCCCAGGCTGTAGGAGAGGCTGATCGCGGCCGCGATCGCGCCGCAGACGAGGGTGACGACGAGCCCGGCCAGAATGAGGGATATCGGCGAAAGGCGATGCGGCCAGGCGATCAGGAAGACGAGCCCGAAAGCCGTCAGGCCGCCGGCAAGGGCGATCAGTTCCCGCGCCGACGCGGCGAGCGCGGGAGCCCAGAGACCCGCTGCGGCCAGGGCAAGATAGGCACCGGCCGAAACGCCGAGGGTCGAAGGATCGGCCAGCGGCGTGCGCAATACCTGCTGGAAAATCGTGCCCGACAATCCAAGCGCACCGCCGGCAACGAGCGCGATGACGAACCGCGGCAGCACGCTGTCGTGGACGAGAACCTGCGCATAGGAATTGAGATCGGGGGCGACGAGCACCTGCCACCAATCATGAACGGGCAGCAATTCGGAAAGCCGCGTCGCCGCCGAAAGGAGAGCGGCGGCAAGCAGGAGCGCGATGATCGCCGCGGGCCCCGGACGAAGCCTGTCTTGTGTCGCGATCATGGCGTGCCGCCGTCATTGCCGCCGAGGGCGGCGGTCAGCAGGCACGCAAAGCGGGCGGCCGATGGCAGGCCGCCGGAACCCAGCACGGCCGGCAGCACATGCAGTCTTCCGTCGCGAACGAAGGGAAAAGTCCGCCAAAGGCGGCTTTCGGCCAGCCGGGCTGCCATGCCGGGCGCGGCGGGACTGTCGAGCAGGATCATCGTGGCGTCGCCATAGGCTCCAAGCTTTTCCAGACCGACAACATTGAATTCTCCCTGAATCGTCGTTTCGGCATTGGTCAGACCGCATCGCCGCAGCACGCCGCCATAAAGGCTGTTGGGACCGAAGAGGCTGACATGCCGGTTGTCCAGCGGGCTTGCCAAGAGCAGCGGCCGGCCGGCCAGGCTTGCAAGCCGCTCGGCTGTTACCGTCAGTTCGCCGCGCGTCGATGCGACAAGGCTCTCGCCGGCTGCGCGCACGCCGATCCTTTCGGCCAGCCCAAGCGTCCCCTTCTCGGCAACGTCCAAAACGTCCGCTTCCGGCTGGAACAGCAGGTCGCCATAGACGGGCGCAATGCGCTGGAGCATCGGCGCGGCCTGTTGCAGGAGAGGCGTCGTGACGATCAGTTGCGGGGAAAGGGCCTGAAGCAGTTCGAAATTCGGCGTGAACAGCAGACCGACGTCGACCACCGAACCGGGCAGGACCGGATCGACGACATAGCGAGCATACCAGGCGGGAGCCGGCACGCCGACCGGCACCACGCCGAGGCTGACGAGCGTTGCGGCAATTCCCCAGTCCAATGCCGCGATCCGGAGAAGCGCGCCAGCGGGCGCCTCGGGAGCGCCGGCGGCTTTCGCGGAGATACCGCCGCCGATCCAGGAGGTTGCAAGACCCGCCAGCAGCGCCCGACGACCGATGCCGGCTGCCGCGCCGTTTCGGTATTTCGTCACCATTTGTACCCAAGCGTCGCGAAAACCGTGCGGCGCATGCCGTAGACGCAACCGGCCGCCGTGCAATCGCTGATGAAGTGCTTGTCGAACAGGTTGGAGACGTTCAAGGCAAAGGTGGCTCCGCGCATCTCGTTGGAAATCTTTCCGAGATCGTAGTTCAAGGCCGCATCGAATACCACATGATCGGGAATCTTCGCCGTATTGGCATTGGTCACATAGCGGCTGCCGATATAGCGGACGCCAAGGCCGAGACCAAGGCCGTCGGCCACGCCATCCTGGAACTTGTAGTCCGCCCATAGCGATGCGGTATTGGCCGGCAGGTTGGCAACGCGGTTGCCCGCCGTTCCGTCGCTCGCCTTCAGGATCTCGTTGTCGAGATAGGCGTAGGAGGCCGTGACGTTGAACTCATCCGTGATGCTTGCAAGAGCGGAAATCTGGCCACCCCTGCTTCTGATCTCGCCGACCTGCGTCTGGACGACGGGTGTCGTCAATGTACTGGTCAGGTAATTCTGCTGCCTCAGATCGTAGAGCGACGCGGTGATGAAGCTGTCATAGCCCGTCGGCTGATATTTGAAACCGACTTCGTACTGCTTGCCCGTTGTAGGATTGAAGGGATCGCCGGAGGAACTGACGCCGACCGTCGGACTGAAGGAGGTGGCATAGCTTACGTAAGGCGCAAATCCGTTATCGAACAGATAGGTAAGCCCGGCGCGCCAGGTGAAGGCATGGTCGTTCTGGTTGGTGTCGACGCCGGTCAGGTAGTTGTTGCTGTCGGTTGCAGCCCAGTCCTGGCGAGCCGAAAGCAGCAGCGCCCATTGGTCGAATTTGAGCTGGTCCTGCGCATAGAGGCCGAACTGGCTCTGCCTCTGCTTCGCACTTTGGAAAACAGGCGGCGTCGCGACGGCCTGAATATAGTCGGGATCATCGAGGTCGAGCGACGGACCGGTGCCGTAGCGGGTGAAGTTGTTCCAGTTCTTGTACTGATAGTCCAGGCCAAACAACGCCTTGTGCGAAACCGCCCCGGTATCGAAATCCGCTTCGGCCTGGTTGTCGATTGCGAGCGTGTTGAGCTGCTCCTGCGCCGTGTAGGCAGACCGGCGCAGCGTGTGACCGTCGGCGGCAAGCGAGGCGGCCTGCAGTTCCGCATAGTCGACGCTCATATGCTGGAAGCGCAGATTCTGCCGGACTGTCCAGACATCGTCGAAGCGATGCTCGAACTCGTAGCCGATGCTCTGCTGCTGACGGCGCATATGGTCGAAATCCTTATCGCCGGTAAACTGATCCGTCGGGAAATAGGTGCCGCGGCTGGTCGGAACGAGCGTTCCGGTTGTCGGCAAACGGCTCCAGAAGCCACCTTTCGGATCGTTCAGATAGTCGCCCAGGATCGTGAGTTTGGTGTCTTCGTCCGGCTTGATCGTGACGGCCGGAGCGATTTCGACCCGTTCCTCCCGCTGGTTTTCGACCTGCGTTCCGGTCGTGCGCCCCAGTCCCGTCAGGCGATACAGCAGCGTACCGTCATCGTTGACCGGTCCGCTGAAATCAAAGGCAGCCTGGGCGCGATTGTAGCTGCCGCTTTGCAGCTGGATTTCGTGCAGCGGCTCGTCAGTCGGCTTCTTGCCCACCAGGTTGACGATGCCGCCGGGTGAGCCCTGTCCGTAAAGGACGGAGGAAGGCCCCTGCAGAACCTCGATGCTGTCGAGGAAGAACGGATCGACCTTCGGCGTGCTCCAGGTTCCCTGCTGCAGCTTGAGACCATTGTAGTACTGATCGACCTGGAAACCGCGAACGATAAGATTGTCCAGCCGATTATCAGGGCTGTCCGGCGTGGTGACGCCGCTCGAATAGGCGACGGCCTGGCGGACGGTCTGCGGCTTTTGGACATCGAGCTGAGCGGCCGTGACGACTTGTACGGACTGCGGCGTTTCCAGAAGCGGTATGTCCGTTTTCGAGGCGACGCTGCCGTCCGTCGAGATGAACCCGCTCTGCTTGCCCGCCTGCACGACGATAGGCGCAAGGGCGGTCGCTCCATCGGCAGCTGCCGAGCGAGCCGAATTGGAAATCGTCACCGTCGTCGGGTTGGTGAAACGGTAGATGAGGCCGGATCCCGCGAGGATCCTCTCCAACGCCTCTGCCCTGGTGAGCGGCCCGCTGGCGCCCTTCGAGCTTATTCCCCGCGCCAGATCGGCATTGAAGAACAGCTGAACGCCGGTCACTTTCGAGAACTGGACAAGAGCCTGGGACAAGGGCTGCGGCGCGATGTCATACGAAACCCGGCCGGTCTTTTCAGCGGCTTGCGCAAACACCGGCGCGGGTGAAGAGGCGATGATACCGAGCGCCGTCGTGACCAGGAGGGCGATTGCCAGGGAGCGGCTTTGCATCGGATTGCCGCCTGCGTCGCCATGTCGTGATTCCTGATTGCGGTTTTCGCGGTCCTGCATTGCCCCACCTGCATCCTATTCCCCGCCCATTGCGGGATTCCTGTTCGAGAAGGCATCGGACTGATGCCCTCGAAACGTTAGACACCCGATCGAGCGAGGCTAATGAATGAGTGGAGAAAAAAATTCATGTTTTCTGGTTTCAGCTGACCCGGTAGACGAGCGTGACGTAGTTGGCGGCGTTCAGAAGGCGAATACCGAGCGTGTCGGCGATCGTCTGCAGGGCATTCTCCGCATGTTTCGTTTCGAAGATCGCCGTGACGGGTATGTCGCCGATACCATCGCTCATCAGGATGATGCGCCCGCGCCGATAGCGCTCCAGCTCCGCCAGCACGCGTCGCAGCGGCACATCCTGAAAGACGATGCGGTCGCTGCGCCAGGCTTCCACCGCGTCGAGGCTTGCTTCGGTCGGCTGGCCGAGCCCGGCAAGTCCGTAGCTCACCTGCCAGCCTTGCTCCAGCCTCAAGGTGGAGAGACTTTCGGTCTCCACCTGCACGGCGTGTTCGCTGACGGCGACGGTGACGACATCCTCGACGAACTTCAGATCGAATTTCGTTCCCAGTGCCCGCGTCGTCCCGCCGCCCGCATGTACCAGGAAAGCGCGTCTCGGATCGGACGAAACATCGAAGAAGCCCTCGCCGCGATAAAACTCGATACGGCGTTCGGTCCCGGAAAAGAAGGTGGAAAGCGCCGAATAGCTGCCGAGCTCGACGGAGCTGCCATCTTGCAGCCGAACCGTCCGGCGTTCACCGATATCGGTCGTATATTCGGCAAAGAGACCCGGTCGGCTGAATGTATAAAGGCCAGCCGATCCGCCGAGGAGCGCGATTCCACCCAGCATGAGGTTGCGGCGCGACAGCGGCGATCGGCCACGGCGCAACCGATCGAATTCCGGCTGCATGATATCGAAGCGAGCCCAGAGGGCCTGCGCATGCTTCCAGGCGGCAAGATGGGCATCGTCGGCTGCAAGCCAGGTCTCGAAGGCCTGGCGATCGGCAGCCGTTACCGTCTCGTCGCGCATTCGCACGAACCATTCCAGGGCTTCCATGACGATCGGATCGGTCGCGTCTTCGCTCATGTCGCTCACAGTCCGGGCGTCTTCCCTCCCCGGCATACCAACAGCCTTAACCTTCATGACACCGCCGCAGGGCTATCTAATGAAGAGAACGCCGGATTATTTGCTGCCGATTTTTCGATCGAGATCGGCAAGAGCGATAACGATGTGGGAGATTACGGTGTTTCGCGAAACACCGAGACGTGCCGCGATCTCGTCATAGCTCAGACCCTCGAACTTATTGAGCACAAAGACCTCGCGCCGCTTCGGCGGGAGCGAGGCGACGGCCTGGAGAACGCGTCGCAGCTCGCAACGATAGACCACCGTCATTTCGGGAGACGGCTGCAGGTCGGGTATCGCATGCAGCTCGGCGTCGGAAACGCCGATTTCGGCGTGCCGTTTAAGGTCGCGCAAATGATTGAGCGCGAGATTGCGGGCCGTCGTTCTCAGGTAGGCCGGGCAATTGTCGATATTGCCGCCGTCTGCCGCCGCCAGCAACTTGACGAAGGCTTGGTGGACAAGGTCGTCCGTGGTCGTCTTGTTGCCGACGAGGCGCCGGATGAGCCGGCGAAGGCGTCCTTGCTCGGACGTATACAAACCCGCAATGTCAAATGTATTGGCGTTCATCGACTTCATCCGGACATGAAACTGGGCAGGACCCGGTCTTCGGCAGTAGGTGATCGACTGACGCCTCGCAATCGCAATATTTTAGATCTCGTCTAAAATAGGGGCATCAGGGGTAGGTCTTGCGCGTCGCCTGAGAGCATAAGTGCCTGCATTCATTCAGCTTTGCACAAGCCGCATCCGTTATTTATCTTGACTTTAGATATCATGTTTGATCGCACCTGTTGCCATTGAGCAACGTCTACGTTGGAAGACGAACTCAGCTCGCCACGCCTGTAGCCGGCTGAGTATTGGTGGCGGCTCCCGGTTTGCCAGCGGCAATTTCTTCATTGCACATATCTGCCGAAGGCCATGGCAACGAGCGCGAGAGCGTCACGATCCCCGCGCCCAAATCATGCAAACAATGCTAGATCCTCTGATAGTCGATGTTACGGGCAAGCCAGCAACCAAGTCTCAGGCCCGACACGCTCCCTGCGTGGTCCCGCCGAATCTGCACCGTCCAGTCTCCGGGCGGGGCGGCGTCCATGGAGCGCCTCGTCGTGATGACCCAGAGATCCTTCGCCAATGGATACATGCGCTCCACAGGCCCGCGCCCCAGCATGCCCTCGAAGCCGACATAGGCCGCGCCATCCCGAGCTTCGATTTCCAACCGCGCGCCAATCTCCTCCGACACATAGGATCCGGCGATCTCGGCACCACCAGCCCATTCCATCGGCACGACGGGCCTTGCAGCGACAGACAGGTTCTCGCCCGGACGCTCCATGAGCAACCGTCCATCTTCGCGCCGAAGCGTTACGTCCCGCGCACGAGCGGTCCCCTCGGACAGGAGCGTACAGAGGCTGGAGGCGGTGGCATAGTACAGCCGCACACCCTCCTTCTGCTCTTCTGTGCGCAGATAAAGCCCCTGAGCTTCATCCAGCCAGAGGCCCGTCCAACCTTCGGCGGGAACCGTGTCCTCGCCAATGCGGCAACCGAGAGCAGCCTCCATCAACGACCATGCCGCCCGCATGGCGCTGGCCTCGTGATTGAAGATCACCACGATCGACAGCCGTTCCGAGGCAATGTGCATTCGGTAGGAACAGAAGCCGCGCAGGCCGCCGCCATGGGCGGTGACATCATAACCGCCGATCCGCTCGCGGCGTATTCCGTAGCCATAGGAGGCCGGCTTGCCGTCGGCAAAACTTACCGGCACGCTGATGCGATTATAAAGGCTGGCCGGATCGTCGCGCGTGGTATCGATATGCCGTTCCCATGCCAGCATGTCGTCAAGCGAGGCAGAGATGCCGGCATCGCCGAACCAGAAGATGCCGCTCCTGGCAGGCACAAAGCCCACCGTGTCATTGCCCTCATATCCGATGACGCCGTCCAGCGTCCGGCGCGTATCCGCCGCAAGAACCGCCCCGGTCATCGCCGCAGGACGGAAGATGCGTTCGCGAAGCAATTCGCCGAAATCGCGTCCGCTGGCGCGGCGGATCAGCTCGGCCAGCAGGCGGAAGTTGCCGTTGCTGTAGGAGTAGTGCGCGCCCGGCGGAAAATGTCCGTATCTCGCCTGGGAGAGCAGTCGCAGGCCCTCCGCTTCGGTGAAAAGACCTTCGGGCACCGCGCCGTGCAGCACGGTCAGCGCCCAGTAGTCGCGCAGGCCGGACTGGTTGTGGCACAGGTCGGCCACGCGCGGCAGCGAGCCCCGGAAGTTCGGCAGCAGATCCTGCAGGAGCGGATCAAGTGCCGCCGGATCTCCGAACATGTCGAGCAGCAACGCACAGGTCATATGCTTGGAGATCGAGCAGATCGGCAGGCGGCTTGCCGCGGTCATCGGCAAACGCCGCTCCATGTCGGCAAAACCCCAGGCGCGGCGGGCGATCACCTCGCCATCCTTCACCACGCCCACCACCCCGGCCGGGCCACGATAGCGGTCCGGCAGCAGGTTCAGCGCCTTTTCCAGCACCGCGGGATCAATTCGGCTCATGGTTCAGCCTTGAAAGCAGAGCCGGGTGCCAGGCCTGGCCATCGCCAGAAACTCCTGCAGGTCCGCCAGCGTCAGCGCGGCGCAACCGGCGGTCGGACCATAGCCATCGCTGGCGATATGCAGAAAGATGGCGCTCCCCGCACCCGGCACCACCGGATTGTCGTTCTGACCAAGCACCACGACGATGTCGTAAAGATCGTCCTTTCGCCACAGCTCCTCGTGGCTGGCGGCAAAGGGCAAGCGCACCGGGCGGTTATAGTCGGGATGATCAGCCGCATCGCACCAGCCGTCCTGCGGATCGATGGCCGTGGTCTCGAATACCGAAACCGGGGCCGCCTTCAGCTTGTCGGCGCGGTAGAACACCCGGCGGATCGGCCAGCAGCCGATGGGGCTGACGCCATCGCCCTCGACCTTCTCGGCGCGGATGCCGCTGCGGCCCACCGCCGCACGCCAGACTTTGTCGCCATAGCTCGCCTGCCAGCCATCGCCATCGCGTTTCACGATCAGATCCAAGTCCATCTCCTTCAGGTCTCCAGCGGAAAATGACAGGCAACCAGCCGGTCGCCTCGCTGTTGTGGGGCTGGGTCTTCGACCCGACAGATATCCTTGGCAAACGGGCAGCGCGTATGAAACCGGCAACCCGAAGGCAGATTCATCGGACTTGGAATCTCGCCCTTCAACACCGGCCTTTCGCGGCCGCGCTGGCGAGGGTCGGCCACCGGCACCGCTGAAATCAGAAACATCGTATAGGGATGCAGCGGCTTGGCGAAGATTTCCTCCGTCCGTCCGACCTCCACCAGACGACCAAGGAACATCACGCCCACGCGGTCGGCAAATTGGCGCACGACGCTCAGATCGTGTGTGATGAAGAAATAGGTCAGACCCAGTTCTTCCTGCAGATCGGAGAGCAGGTTCAGCACCTGCGCCTGGATCGAGACGTCGAGCGCCGAAACAGATTCATCGCACACCACGAAATCCGGCTCGTTGGCAAGGGCGCGGGCGATGCCGATGCGCTGCCGCTGCCCGCCCGAGAACTGATGCGGATAGTTGCGGAGATATTGTCGCCGCAGCCCCACCATGTCGAGAAGCTCGGCGCAACGCTCGCGGATCGCCTCTGCGGATCCATAGCCATGTGTGCGCAGCGGCTCGCTCAGGATTTCCTCGATGCGCATGCGCGGATTGAGCGATGCATAGGGATCCTGAAACACGATCTGCAGCTTCCTGCGCAGGCTGCGCATTCCGCCCTCGTCCAGCGCGGTCAATTCCTGCCCGCGATAGCGGATCGTGCCGGACGTCGCCTCCAGCAAGCGCAGCATCACCCGGCCGAGCGTGCTCTTGCCGCAGCCCGATTCACCCACGAGAGCGAAGGTCTCCCGCTCGTAGATGTCGAGGGACACGCCATCGACGGCGCGCACGGTGCGGGCGCCGCGGCCGAAAAGGCCGCCGCCCACCGGGTAGTGCTTGTTCAGGTCACGGGTCGAAAGTACGATATCGTTCATGGCGCCGCTCCTTGCCCGCTCGTTTCCTGCGGCGCGTGCAGCCAGCAGCCCGCGACGTGACCCTGCCCCAGACCAACGAGCTCCGGCACACGCTGCTGACAGATCGGCATGGCATCGCCGCAGCGTGGACCGAAACGACAGCCCGGCGGCAGTTTGGCCAGATTGGGCACCATGCCCGGAATGCTGGGCATCCGTCTGGAAACCCGTGCCGCGCCCGCCTTGGGAATGGAGGCAAGAAGCCCGCGCGTATAGGGATGGGAGGGGCGCTCGAAGAGGTCGAACACGTTGGCCTGTTCGACGATCTGACCGGCATACATGACATTCACCTCATCGCACATTTCGGCGATGATGCCGAGATCATGGGTAATCATGATGATCGCCGTGCCGACCCGGTCGCGCAGATCCAGCATCAGCCTCAGGATCTGCGATTGGGTCGTCACGTCGAGGGCCGTCGTCGGCTCGTCGGCGATCAGCAGCTTCGGCTCGCAGATCAGCCCCATGGCGATCATGGCGCGCTGGCGCAGCCCTCCCGAAAGCTCGTGAGGATAGGCGTCCAGCCGCGCCTTCGGTTCGGGAATGCCGACGAGTTCGAACATCTCCAACACCCGGTCGCGGATCTGCCTGCGTTTGAGCCCATGATGGATCGCCAGCGGCTCGCCCACCTGATCCCAGATCTTGCGCACCGGATTGAGCGAGGTCATCGGCTCCTGAAACACCATCGAAATCTCGCTGCCCCGGATCCGGCGCATCCCGTCCGGCGTAAGCGTCGCAAGATCGGTGCCGTCGAGCATGATGCCTTTTGCGCTGACATGGCCCTGCGGCTTGGGCACCAGCCCCATGAGGGAGAGTGCGGTCATGCTCTTGCCGGACCCGGATTCGCCCACCAGCCCGACGATGCGCCCTCGCCCCACATCGAAGGAAATATCGTCCAGCACGCGGACATTGCCACGGTCGCCGCGGAATTCCGTGCGCAACTCGCGCACGCTGAGCACGGTATCGGATGCGGATGCCATCGGTTCAGTCCTTCATGGAGGGATCGAGCGCGTCGCGCAGCCCGTCGCCGATAAAGTTGAAGGCAAGGACCGTAAGCAGGATCGCCACCCCGGGCGAAATCGCCACAAGCGGCGCCTGAAACAGGTATTCCTTACCCTTGGCAACCAACAGACCCCAGCTTGCTTCCGGCGGCTGCACGCCGACGCCAAGGAAGCTGAGGCTCGATTCCCACATGATCGCTTCCGGGATCGACAGCGAAAACAGCACGATCAGGGTCGGGATCACGTTGGGAAAGATATGCCGCAGCATGATGGTGGCCCGGCCGGTGCCGCCCGCCCGCGCAGCCTCGATGAATTCCTTCTGCTTCAACGCCAGCGTCTGCGCGCGGACGACGCGTGCCACCCCTGCCCATCCCACCAGCGCCAGGGCGAGGAAGATGTTGAGGAGATTGGCCCCCATTGTGTACATCACCACCATGGCCAGAAGCAGCGAGGGAAAGGCGATCATCATATCGGCCAGGCGCATGACGACGAAATCCGTGCGGTTGCCGAAATAGCCGCTGAGGATACCCAGCACCGTGCCGATCATCAGCGAGATCAGGCTCGGCACGATGCCGACCACGAGCGAAACGCGCGCGCCGTAGAGAATGCGTGTCAGCACGTCCCGGCCAAAATTGTCGGTTCCGAGCCAGTAGGTCGTGGACGCGGGCAGCAGTTGTTCGTTCAGCGCCACCCGATAGGGATCGTGGGGGCTGACCCAGGGGGCGAAGATCGCCAGCAACACCAGCAGCATGACGAAAGCCAGCCCCGCCATGGCCATGCGGTTCTTGCGGAAGGCGCGCAGACTGTCGCCCAGGAAGCTCGCTTCCTCGATGGCTTCGGGGACATTTTCCCCCGTGACGGCTTCGGCAGACAGGCTCATCAGGCGTCCTTCTTCATCTGGGAGCGAATGCGGGGATCCAGGACGGAATAGAGGATATCGGCGATCAGGTTTCCGAGGATCACCAGGGCGGTGGCAAAGAGCACCGAGCCCTGCAGCAGCGGCATGTCACGCGACTGAATGGCATTGACCGATATGCGGCCGACCCCGGGAATGCCGAAGATCGCTTCGGTGATGACTGCGCCTGACAGCAGCGTGGCCACCTGAATCGCCATGATCGTCACCACGGGGATCAGCGCATTCTTCAGCGCGTGACGCGAAATGACGCGAAGCTCGCGCAGACCCTTGGCGCGGGCGGTGCGGATGTAGTCATGGCGCATGACTTCCAGAAGGCTCGATCGGGTGAGACGGGCGATTACGCCTGCCGAACTCCAGCCGAGCACGATGGCCGGCAGGATCAGATATTTCCAGCCATAGAAGCCCGAAACCGGAAGCCATTTCAGCTTCAAGGCGAAGATATATTGCAGAAGCAGCGCCGACCAGAAGATCGGCATCGACACGCCGAGCAGCGAAAAGCCCATGAAGAAATGATCGAGGAAGCTGTCGCGCCGCACCGCCGACAGAATACCCGCGGGAATGCCGATGATCCACGAGACGACGGCGGCGCAGGCTGCCAGCAGCAGCGTCGCCGGAAATGCGGTGAGGATCAGGGTGGTCACGCTGCGATTGAGCTTGATCGACGTGCCGAGATCGCCGTGCAGCGCATCCCAGAGGAAGCGCAGATAACGGGTGATCAACGGATCATCGAGATGCATCTGCCCGCGAATACGCTCGATCACCTCGGCGCTGGCATGCTCCTTCATCATCAGCGCCACCGGATCGCCCGGCACCACGTTCAGCATGACGAAAAGGATAGCTGTGATCCCGATCAGCACCGGAATCGAAACGAGAATGCGTCGGATCGCAAACATCAGCATCGGCGAAGTGTTCTTTCAGCGGGCCCGTGCGGGAGGGCGAATGGACGGTTGCAGGGGACACGGGCAATAGGCGCCCCGTGTCCCCACCGCGTAACTCCGAAACCAAAATCAGGTTGGTGGAATTACGCGGCCGGCACGACGTATTACAGCACAGGCTTATTCAACCTCGACCTTGTAATAGCTCATGTCGCTCCAACCGTTCCAAGGAACGACGAAGTTCTTCACCCGCTTCTGCACGACGAAGCTGTGATCGAGGCTGAACAGCGGCACCCAGGCCGCGTCCTGGCCGACGATGCGCGCCGTCAGGTCCTGGTAGAGCTTGCAGCGGGCTGCCGGATCCGTCATGCCGCGCGCCTTGTCGACGGCGGTAAATACCTCGGGGTCGTTGTTGTTGTAGGCACGGACCTTGCTGCCGCTCTCCGAGAAGAACGTGTAGAAGAAGTTGTCCGGATCGTTGAAGTCAGCCGACCAGACCTGCGTATAGGCGTCCGAATCCCCCGCCTTGCGAGCGGCCAGATATGCCGCCTCGTCGGTTGTGACGACGTTGGCCTTGAACCCGGCCTCAGCCACCTGCGCCTGAATGATCTGGTTCATGTCCGACCATTTGGACGACCAGCTCGACACCTGCTGCAGGTTGATTTCGACGCCATTCGGATAACCGGCCTCGGCGAGCAATTCCTTCGCCTTGGCGGGATTGTACTCGATGGGGGCAGCCGCCGCGTAGCAGGTCAGGCCGCGGGGCATGACGCCATCTTCAAGCTTGCCCCTGCCATAGAAATTCTTGTCGAGGATAGCCTGCCGGTCGATCGACATCTGGAAAGCGCGACGGACGCGCGGATCGTCGAACGGCTTCTTGTTCTGGTTGATATTGTAATAGTAGAGCCCGACGCGCGGACCCGAGCGGATCAGCGACTTCCACTGGTCGCTTCCGTAAAAGTAAGGGGTCTGGGTCGGAGCATAGTCGAGATCGAACACGTCGATTTCATCCGATTCGAACAGCATCCGCAGGGTCTCGGAATCCGAGACGACGCGGATCAGCAACCGGTCGAGCTTCGGACGGCCGCGAAAGTAATTGTCGTTGGCTTCCAGCGTCTGGCTATCGTTCAGCGTATAGTCGCGCAGAATGAAGGGGCCGGTGCCGTTGGTCGTTTCCGGAGTCAGGCCGAACTTGTCGCCGGCAGCCTCGGTGAAGGCGCGATTGTAGATCGAGGCCTGAGGGCTTGCGAGCAGCGCGAGGAAAGCGGCGTAAGGCTGGCTGAGCTGGATCTGGACGGTGTACTTGTCCACTGCCTTCAGGCCCGAAACGCTGTCGGCCTTGCCGTCGAGCCGATCCTGCGATCCCGCGACGAAGGTGAGGATATCCGTGCCGAGCGCCTTGGTTGCCGGATTGAGCATCCGGTCGAAGGTGTAGACCACGTCGTCGGCCGTCAGCTCGGCGCCGTTGTGAAACTTCACGCCCTGGCGCAGGTGGAAAGTGTAGGTCAGACCGTCGTCGGAAATCTCCCATTTCTCGGCAAGTCCGGGCACCAGGGCGGATTCGCCCGGCTTGGTGGTTTCGGCTTCGATCAGGCGATCGAAGATGTTGAGCGGGAGCGTATAGTCGTCCGACGTCATCTGGGCGTCGGCGGTCTTGGGGTCTTCCGTATAGGAGACGCGCAGCATGTTCTCGGCCAGAACGGGTGAGAACAGGGTAAGGCCGACCACGCTGGTCGCCAGCAACAGTTTCATCTTCTTATTCACGTTACACCTCTTGGCGGTTTTTCGGTTTCCCGGCAGCGACCGCTCACACGGCCCCTACACCAGCGACTTGGTTTCAGTCTCGCGAGGCCTGTCGCACAACCCCGCGGTTCATACTATCATTTAGCGAACGGGATCATCTCCCGCCAGCCAAGATTCAGGCTCTTCCAGCTTCAGGGCATCGGAAATATTCGTCCTGCGGCGAATGATGCGGAACTGCCCGTCATCGACCAGCACTTCCGGCACCAGATCGCGCGAATTATAGGTCGACGACATGGCCGCACCGTAGGCTCCCGCATTGTCGAAAACGACGAGATCACCAGCTAGAATTGTGCCGAGCCCCTCATATTTTCCGAAATCGTCCGAGCTCTCACAGACCGGGCCGACCAGGCGGCATGCGGCATCCTTCCCCGCCGGGCGCGGCGCCTCTACCGTCAGTACGGGATGCTGGGCGCCGTAAAGGGCGGGACGCATGAGATCGTTCATCGCCGCGTCGATCACGGCAATCGGCGCGCCGTCCCCTTCCTTGAGGTAAAGCACCTCGCTGACAAGCGCGCCTCCACGCCCGGCCAGCCAGCGGCCCGGCTCGACATTCAAAGCACAGCCCAGGTCGCCAACGGTCTCGGCGATGATGGATGCATATTCCGCGAGATCAGGGCCGGCATGCCTATCATCGCCAATTCCCAATCCGCCGCCCAGATCCAGCCTGTCGACGCCAAGCCCCGCCGCACGCAGGCGGCGCACCAGATCCGCCAGCGCTACCCAGGCATCCCGAAAGGGGGAAAGGTCGAGGATCTGCGAGCCGATATGCACCGCAAGCCCGACCATCTTCAGTTCGGCTCGCGCCGAAGCGGCCGCGTAAATGGCGGGAATCTCGTCGATGGCGATGCCGAACTTGCTATCCTTCTTTGCGGTGGTAATCTTGGCGTGGGTGCGCGCATCCACATCGGGATTGACGCGCAGCGCGATCGGCGCGCGAATACCCGTTTCACGGGCGACCGACGCCACAACCTCCAGTTCCGCCGCGCTTTCGACATTGAGCTGATGCAGCCCCGCCTCCAGAGCGGCGCGGATTTCGGAGCGCGTTTTGCCCACGCCCGAAAAGATGATGCGCTCCGGCGGGGTGCCGGCCGCAAGCGCGCGCGCCATCTCGCCGCCCGAAACGATATCCATGCCGCAGCCAAGGCGCGCCAGTTCCGCCAGAACATTGACATTGCTGCTGGCCTTCACGGCAAAACAGATCGAAACGTCCGAAGCCGCGATTGCCGCTTTCAGCGCGGCATAGTTCTGCCGCAGCGCGCCGGCGGAATAGCAATAGAAGGGCGTGCCCACGGCGCGGGCGATACGGCTGAGCGGGACAGCCTCGGCATATAGCCTGCCGTCGCTGCGCCGGGAGAGCCAGCGCGCGGAAGTGCCCGTGCTGATTGTGGGGGAAGAGGCAATCGTATCCATCATAATTTGCATTCAATATTGCGATCCCAAGAGAATTCCAGATTGTTGCATGTTTATGAAATGCTTCTTCTGCGATTTTTATTCATTTCTGATATGGATCGTTGAGGAGGAATCACGATGAAACTCAACCAGCGACAGATTGACGTCTTCAACGCCGTGATGGTCAACAAGAGCCTCACGGCAGCGGCCGTGCGGCTCGGAAGCTCGCAGCCCACGCTCAGCCGCGAAATCCGCGAGATCGAGCAGCGGCTCGGTTTCGAGCTTTTCCAGCGTTTCGGCAAGCGCCTGACCCCGACCGAGCAGGCGGTCCTTCTGCATGAGGTGGTGTTGCGTTCCTTTGTCGGGCTGGACGAGATCAATCGGGCAGCCTCGGCCATTCGCACGCGCAGCGCGGCCAATTTCCGCATCGCCACCATTCCCGCCTACGCGGAATCGATCATTCCCCGCGCGATCCAGTGCCTGCTGCGGACCCGTCCGCCCATGCATTTCTCGATCCATTCGCACGAGGAACCTTCATTGCGGCACGAGATGACGACCCAGGTTTTCGACCTGAGCCTGACTGAGAGCCTTGCCGAGCGCGAGGGGGCCGCAAGTGAAACCATCCTGGCAGGCGACATGGTTTGCGTCCTGCCGCATGGGCACCGCCTGGCGCGGCAGCGAGCCCTGACCCCCTCGGATTTCACCGGCCAGCCCTTCATCTATTTCGGCCAGAACGATCCCTATCGGCATAAGCTCGATGAAGTATTCCTGTCGGCCGGTGTCGCCCGCGACTATGCCGCCGAAACCACGACGGCAACGAGCGTTTGCGCCATGGTGTCGGCCGGCGTGGGTATTTCGGTGATCAATCCGCTGACGGCGGCAAGCCATACGGGCCGCAATGTGGTCTTCCGAAAACTTTCGGTCTCCGTGCCTTATCTCTTGTCGGTCTGGCGGCCTGCCCGGACCACGCGCACCGTTCAGGCAAAAAAATTTGTCGGCGCCCTTCGCGATGTCGCAGCGGACATGTCGGCCAGCCTCGAGCGGGTCCTGGATTCATAGGGTTGCGTCTGTAATCCATCTGACCACGACACCCCCAACAGCTGCATGAATTTCCAATGGACAAGCAGCAGGGCGATAGCCCGCAAAACCCCTTGTCGCGCCTGGAGGAACCATGCCGAATGCCGAGGCAGCTCCGCGCAGCCGGAACGCTGCAACGAAGGGGTCCTAGCAGACACCTCGATCTGGATTGATCCTTTCCGACACCGCATCTTCAGCATGGGCATTGGATACACGGATGCCACTTGCTCGCCTCCGTGCTTCCGACGGCAGCCCTTGTGGATCGGGGCCGACGCCTGCGTTTCGTTGCCGCCGCCATATGCCATTGCCGTCACTACAACCGACGCCTCCATCCGGAGCGATTCTGATTGGAAAGCGGAGAATTCCGCGACCGATAAAGCAAGATACAAATCGCCATGACATCCGCCTTCCTCGGAGACGTTGCAGCTTGCGAGTGAAAATCGCGGTGTGCGGCGGCACGCGTGCTCGCACCGCGCTCGTCGGTGCGCGCTCCTCTTATAAGGATGCGCCAGGATGCTTGACAGCCACAACATCGTGTAGTTTGTATACAGCATTCTAAATGCAGGCTACAGCGATGAGCGACGAAAACGAAAAAGATCCGCCGTCATTCCGTTCGGCGCAATGGTTCGGCCCAGCCGACCGCAACGGCTTCATGCACCGCTCGTGGATGAAGAATCAGGGCACTCCGCAGCGCATGTTCGATGGCCGGCCAGTCATCGGGATCTGCAACACATGGTCGGAGCTGACCCCGTGCAACGGCCATTTCCGACAAATCGCCGAGCATGTGAAACGCGGCGTCATCGAGGCCGGCGGTTTTCCGGTCGAATTTCCGGTGATGTCACTCGGCGAAACATTGTTGCGCCCGACGGCCATGCTTTTCCGCAATCTCGTCAGCATGGATGTGGAGGAGTCCATTCGGGCGAACCCGATGGACGGCGTCGTGCTTCTCTGCGGCTGCGATAAGACCACGCCTGCGCTGGTCATGGGTGCGGCCAGCTGCGACCTTCCGACCATCGTCGTCTCCGGCGGCCCGATGCTGAACGGCAAGTTCCGGGGCCATGACATCGGCTCGGGAACGAGCCTGTTTGCAATGAGCGAGGATGTGCGGGCGGGAAAATTGTCTCCGGAAGCGTTCCTTGACGCGGAAGCCTGCATGTCGCGCTCCGCCGGCCACTGCATGACAATGGGCACGGCCTCCACCATGGCCTGTCTCGTGGAGGCGCTCGGCCTCAGCCTGCCGCAGAACGGCGCGATCCCCGCCGTCGATGCCCGGCGCAACACGCTCGCCAACGAAAGCGGAAGGCGCATCGTGTCGATGGTGCGGGAAGATCTCAAGCTTTCAAAGGTTCTGGACCGGCGTTCCTTCGAAAACGCGATCCGCATCAATGCGGCCATCGGCGGCTCGACCAATGCGATCATTCATCTTCTGGCGATTGCCGGGCGCATCGGCGTCCCGCTGACCCTCGCCGACTTCGAGGCCTTCGGCAGCGCCGTGCCTTTGCTTGTCGATCTCCTGCCGTCCGGCCGTTTCCTGATGGAGGATTTCTATTACGCCGGCGGCCTGCCGGCCGTGTGGCAGGCGCTCGGTGATATCGTGGACGGAGGTGCGGCATCCGTCACCGGCCTCAGCATGGGCGAGAACAATGCCGGCGCGGACTGCTGGAACGCCGAAGTCATCCGCACCCCTGAAAATCCCGTCAAGCCGAAGGCCGGCATCAAGGTGCTGCGGGGCAACATCGCGCCGGACGGTGCGATCATCAAACCTTCGGCGGCAACGCCTGCGCTGATGAAGCATCGCGGCCGGGCCATCGTCTTCGAGGGACTGACCGATTTCAGGAAGCGGATCGACGACCCGGCACTGGATGTCGATGAAAACTCCATCCTCGTCATGCGCGGCGTCGGCCTTCTCGGATATCCGGGCATGCCGGAAGTCGGCAACATGCCGCTGCCGCGCAAGCTTCTGGAACGCGGTATCCGCGACATGGTTCGCATCTCGGATGCGAGGATGAGCGGCACGGCCTACGGCACGATCGTTCTCCACGTCGCACCGGAAGCGGCAATCGGCGGTCCGCTTGCGCTGGTGCGGACCGGCGACATCATCGAACTCGATGTCGAAGCCGGCCGGCTGCATCTCGATATATCGGAGGAAGAATTCGCCGGGCGGCAGGCAGAACACAAGGTCGCGCCGGCCCACCCCAAAGGCGGCTACGAGCAATTGTTCCTGCAGCATGTGTTGCAGCCCGACAAGGGAGCGGATTTCGATTTTCTGGTCGGATGCCGCGGTTCCGCCGTTGCGGACAATGCCCATTGAACTGCGTCCGCGACCGCGGATGCCTGAGGAGATTTGAGAGATGACGGTGAAAGTGGCCATTGTCGGTTCCGGCAATATCGGCACCGATCTGATGATCAAGATTATGCGTCGCACGGACGGTCCGCTGGAAATGGCGGCGATGGTCGGCGTCGACCCTCAATCGGACGGCCTGGCGCGCGCCAAACGTCTGGGCGTGGAGATCACAAGCGATGGGCTCGAAGGGTTGCGCCGGATGCCGCTCTACAAGGACATCGCCATGGTCTTCGACGCGACCTCCGCCGGCGCGCACAAGAAGCATGCCGCCATTCTGGAAGCCGACGGCAAATGGGCCATCGACCTGACGCCGGCCGCCATCGGTCCCTACGTCGTCCCCGCCGTCAACATGGCCTCGGTGGCAGGCGTTGGCAACGTCAACATGGTCACCTGCGGCGGCCAGGCGACGATCCCCATGGTCGCAGCGCTCTCGCGGGTCGCGCCGGTTTCATATGCTGAAATCGTCGCATCCATCGCCTCACGGTCTGCCGGTCCGGGCACGCGCGCCAATATCGACGAGTTCACCGAAACCACGTCGCGCGCCATCGAAAGCGTCGGCGGCGCGCGGCGCGGCAAGGCGATCATCATCCTCAATCCGGCCGAGCCTCCGCTCGTTATGCGCGATACGGTCTATGGGCTCGTTCATAGCCAGGATAGGGATGCCCTGCGCCAATCGGTCGACGCCATGGTGCGCGAGGTTCAATCTTATGTTCCGGGCTACCGCCTCAAGCAGGATGTGCAGTTCGAGCCGGTCCCGGCCGAGCAGCTCGGCTCACTTTCGATCCCGGACGAACTCCGCCATGTGCCGGCGATGAAGGTAACGATACTCCTCGAGGTCGAAGGCGCCGCGCACTATCTGCCGGCCTATGCCGGCAATCTCGACATCATGACGGCTGCCGCCCTGCGCACGGCCGAAAAGCTTGCGGTGATAAGAGAAGGAGCAGCCGCATGACCGGGCAGATCTACGTTCAAGACGTGACCCTGCGCGACGGCATGCATGCCGTGCGCCATCGCTACACACTTGACCAGGTGGCGGAAATCGCACGCGCACTGGACGAGGCGGGCGTCGATGCGATCGAGGTCGCTCACGGCGACGGCCTGGCGGGATCGAGCTTCAACTACGGCTTCGGCGCGCATGACGATCTCGAATGGATCGAGGCTGCGGCGAGTGTCCTGAAGAAAGCCAGGCTGACGACGCTGCTCATTCCGGGTATCGGCACGATCCACGATCTTGACCGGGCGCAGGCCAGCGGAGTTTCCTCCGTCCGCATCGCCACTCATTGCACCGAGGCGGATGTTGCCGCTCAGCATATCGCGCATGCACGCAAGATCGGCCTCGATGTCAGCGGCTTCCTGATGATGGCGCATATGAGCGAACCCGCCGAGCTCGCCCGTCAGGCCAGGTTGATGGAAAGCTACGGCGCCCATTGCGTCTACGTGACGGATTCCGCCGGCGCGCTGACGCCTGAAACGACGCGCGTCCGCACGCGGGCGCTCCGAGACGCGCTGAGCGCGGAAACGCAGGTCGGCATCCATACGCATCACAATCTCACGCTCGGCGTCGCCAACGCCATGGCCGCGGTCGAGGAAGGCGCCTATCGCGTCGATGCCTCGCTTGCCGGCATGGGAGCCGGTGCGGGAAATGCGCCCCTGGAAGCCGTGATTGCGGTCGCCAACCGCTCCGGCATCTCACATGGATGCGACCTGTTCAGGCTCATGGACGCTGCGGACGATCTCGTCCGACCGCTGCAGGACCGGCCGGTGAGGGTGGATCGGGAAACGCTCGCCCTGGGTTACGCCGGCGTCTACTCCTCCTTTCTGCGGCATGCGGAGCGGGCCGCCAAAGTCTACGATATCGATCCGCGCTCGATCCTCATCGAACTTGGCGAGCGCAAGATGGTGGGCGGCCAGGAAGACATGATCGTGGACGTCGCGCTCGATCTCGCCCGAACCGCAGGAGAGTAAGAAGATGACGGGAAAGGTCGCAGTCGTCACCGGAGCAGGCTCCGGAATAGGCCGCAGGGCGGCAATAGCGCTCGGCGAACAGGGCTGGAACGTTGTTCTGGCCGCCAGAAGAGTGGAAACGCTGGAGGAAACGGCCGCCGACGGCGCCTTCAAAGCCGGAAACTGCATGGTTCACCCGGCGGATGTCAGCAAACCCGAGGAAGTGGATCGGCTCTTCGAGGCGGTATCGGCACGATACGGCCGCCTGGATCTGCTTTTCAACAATGCCGGTATCTTCTACACCAAACCGGTCGAGGAGATCGAGCCTGCGGATTGGGAGCGCAGCATGGCCGTAAATCTCAACGGTGCCTTCTATTGTGCGCAAGCTGCCTTCCGGCAGATGAAAAGCCAGCAGCCACGGGGCGGGCGCATCATCAACAACGGCTCCGTATCCGCCCATGTTCCGCGTCCCCATGCCACGCCCTACACGGTGGCCAAGCATGCGATCACCGGCCTGACGAAATCGCTTTCGCTCGAAGGGCGGGCCTACGATATCGCCTGCGGGCAGATCGATATCGGCAATGCCGCCTCGCCCATGACCGAGGCCATGCCGAAGGGGGTGCTCCAGGCCGATGGAACGCTGAAGCGGGAGCCGACGATGGACATCGCCAATGTCGTGCAGGCGATCCTGTTCATGACGGCGCTGCCGCTCGAGGCCAATGTCCAGTTCATGACCGTCATGGCGACGGCGATGCCCTATATCGGCAGAGGCTGACGGCTTCCCCTCATGTGAAGGCATCCTCAGAGGTGCTGCTGAACCCGCTCCCACGCGGCGGTGAGGTGATGCCGGACGACGCTTTCCATTCGTTCGGCATCACGCGCTTCCAGCGCCTTGATCATCTCTTCATGCTCGGTAATTGCCCTTGCCCAGTTTTCCTCGCCCTCATGGCCGACGAACCGTATCCGCTTCAGGCGGGCCTGCAGAATGCCGTGGGTATAGGCAAGCGGCTCGTTGTCCGACAGCGCAACGATGGCCGAGTGGATGCTCTGGTTGAGCTTGTAGTATTCGAGGCGTCTGCGCTCCCGATAGTAAGCGAGCATCTGCTCGTGCAGCGCACGGACATCGGCTATCTGCTCGTCGGTAGCGCGCTCGCAGGCAATTCGGCCCGCCAGAGCTTCAAGCGTCATCAGAACCAGCAACGTGTCCTTGACGTCCTTCGCACTGAATTCCCGCACGGCCGCGCCGCGCGTCGGGACCAATTCCACCAATCCCTCGCTCGCCAGGAACTTGATGGCCTCGCGCAAGGGAGTACGGGAAACACCGAGTCTCGCACCCAGCTGCGTTTCGTGGAGGCGAGATCCGGGCGGCAGCTCGCCTTCGATGATCATGTCGCGCAGCCGGTTGACGATCGCGTCGTGGAGCGAGACCCTCGCGATCGGACCTGCCTCGCCAACGATACCCGGCGACGGATTTCTCATGCTTCAATCCCCTTGCCACCCCAGTCGGGGATGCTTGCCCGTTTGAGCTGAGTTCAGCGCGCTCGAACGGATCCATTTATGACGCCTAAACCTCACTGTATACTAAATACAGTATATTTGAAGTGCGTCAGGCAGAGTGTCCCAAGGAATATGCCCCCGTTCCTACTTTAATGGATAACGGTGCCCGATGCCTTCAAACCGCAAGCAGCACCGCCTTTAGCCGAGCCGCCGTCATCGGGCCAGCCACCAAGCTCGCCGTCGCCGCATGCCGCGACGCCAGCTCGTTTCTCACCCTCGAAATACCATCCCCCAAACGGCCGTGGAACTGGCATCTCCATACCACGCCGATGAGCAAAGGCAAAATTCTGCGTGCTGTATACAAAATACTTGACGGCTCATCTCTCGCCATCTAGGCTCCGGACACAGTTGAGAAATAGGTGCCACCGATGTCGAATGAAGTTGTAGATCGCCCCGTCATAGCGCTCGCGATGGGAGACCCGGCGGGTGTCAGCCCGGAGCTGACAGCAAGACTGATGGCCTCTGAAAGCGTGGCCGCCGCAGCCCGGCTCCTGGTTATCGGCGATCGGCGCGTGCTCGATCAGGGGGCGAAGGAGGCAGGCCTGATGCTTCGCTTCGACACCGTCACGGCAGACGGCCCGATCACGGCGAACGGTGCTCATCCGGTCTTCATCGACCTTGCAAATCTCGATCCAAAGAATGTCGTCCGAGGTGAAGCGACACCGGTCGGCGGCAAGTTCGCAACAGAGAATTTCGCCTTCGCCCTGCGCCTGGCCAATAGCGGCCAGGCCGACGCAGTCTGCTTCACGCCTTTCAACAAGAAGGCGATGCGCTATGCCTACGCAGGCTATGACGACGAAATCCGCTTCATCTCCGAAATCATCGGCTTCACCGGCAAGGCGAGGGAATTCAACGTTCTGGAACGTGTCTGGAACGCCCGCGTAACCTCGCATATCCCGCTGTCGCAGGTGGCTGCCAGCCTTTCCGTGGACGCCATCCTCGCGGAACTTGCGCTGACTTTCGATTGCCTGAAGCGCGCGGGCATCGAGCAGCCGAAGATAGCGGTCGCCGGCCTCAATCCGCATGCCGGCGATGGCGGCAGCTTCGGCCGCGAGGAGATCGACATCATCGGCCCGGCCGTCGAAGAGGCCACGCGCAGAGGGATGACGGTCGACGGCCCCTATCCAGCCGACACGGTGTTCCTGAGCGCGTTGAAAGGCGGCTTCCACGCCGTGCTGACGATGTATCACGACCAGGGGCAGATCGCGATGAAGATGATGGGCTTCGATCGCGGCGTGACCATGCTCGGCGGCCTGCCCTTCCCGGTCTGCACGCCGGCGCACGGCACGGCCTACGATATCGCCGGCAAGGGCATCGCCAATCCTCTCGCCAGCGAAGAGGCGCTGCTGCTCGCGGCGCGCATGGCGGGCAGAGCAAGACAATCGGCAGCGTAAAGGCCGCCTGCATACAATGCCATGGAAGGGAGTGAGGCCATGGGAGACAAGATCCTGATCGAAGACTCGAGACTGGAGCCGCTTCTGCGACCAGGCGCCGAGTTGAAGAAGCTCTGCACCGGAGCGATCTGGAGCGAAGGGCCGGTCTGGTGGGACGACGGAAGCGTCACCTGGAGCGACATTCCGAACAATCGCATGCTGAAATGGTCTTCCGGCGAGGGAATGACCGTCTTCCGCTCGCCCTCCAACCACACCAACGGCCATACGCGCGATCGCGAGGGCCGCCTGGTGAGCTGTGAGCATAGCGGCCGGCGCATCAGCCGAACGGAAGCGGACGGTACGGTCGTGACCCTGGTCGATCGTTTCGAAGGAAAGCGCCTCAACTCGCCGAACGACGTCGTCGTCAAGTCCGACGGCACGATCTGGTTCACCGACCCGCCCTACGGCATCATCAGCGACTACGAAGGCGTCAAGGCCGAGAGCGAGATCGGCGCAAACCACGTCTATCGCTTCGATCCGACAAGCAATTCGCTGGAAATCGCCTGCAACGACTTCCAGCGCCCGAACGGCCTCGCCTTCTCACCGGACGAAAAGCTGCTCTACGTGTCGGATACGTCGCGTTCTCACGATCCGGACGGCAATCATCATATCCGCGTCTTCGACGTCGCCGATGGACGTTATCCCCGCAACGGCAGGGTTTTTGCCGTGATCGAGCCGGGTCTGTCGGACGGTTTCCGTCTCGATGTCAACGGCAACATCTTCACCAGCTCCGCCGACAGCATTCAGGTCTACGCCCCTGACGGCACGCGCCTCGGCAAGATTTTCGTTCCGGAAGTGATTTCGAACTGCACCTTCGGCGGCGCGGACCGATCGACCTTGTTCATCACGGCCAGCACGTCGCTCTATTCCATCGAGCTTGCCACGAAAGGAAGTGTGCGGCCATGAGCGGTTCCCCGGGTCTTCAGGCAGGAGAAAGCGTGCTCGCGGGCGATGAGCTGATCTGCTTCGACGACATCAGGAAGCAGTTCGGCGGCGTTCAGGCCTTGAAAGGCGTCTCCTTCTCGCTGGCAAGCGGTGAGATCCTCGCCTTGCTCGGGGAGAACGGCGCCGGCAAATCGACACTCATCAAGATTCTGGCCGGTGTCTACACCCCCGACGGCGGCGAAGTGCGCTATCGCGGCAGCCGCTATCAGCATGCCGCGCCGAAAAGCGGCCTGAAGCAACGGGTAGCCTTCATCCATCAGGATCTCGGCCTGCTCGAATGGATGACGGTGGCGGAGAACATCGCGCTGGCGATCGGCTTCCCGCGTCGGATCGGCGTCATCGATTGGGACAAGACCGGCCGGACCGCCCGCGCGGCACTCGACCTCATCGGCAGCGATATCGATCCCGACAGGCGCGTGCAGGATCTCAGCCGCACGGAAAAGTCTCTGGTTGCAATTGCGCGCGCCCTTGCCGTCGAAGCGGATGTCCTGGTGCTGGACGAGCCGACCGCCAGCCTTCCCGCCGACGAGGTGACGCGTCTTTTCGAAGCCTTGCGGCGGCTGCGCGACCGGGGCATGGGCATGATTTTCGTATCGCACCGCCTGGATGAGGTCTTCCAGATCGCCGATCGGGTCGTCGTTCTCCGCGACGGGCAGCTGGTGGGCAACGAGAAGGTCGCCGACGTCGATGCCGACAAGCTGGTGCACATGATCATCGGCCGTCTTCCGGAGCGCAGCTTCGCCAAGGCCGACAGCATCGGCGGCAAGGAACTTCTCACGGTTCGCAGCATGCGCATCAACAGCGGTCCGCCGCTGGAATTCACGCTGCGCGAAGGCGAGATCCTCGGTCTTGTCGGCCTGCGCGGCGCGGGGCAGGAAAATGTCGGCCGCGCGCTTTTCGGGACCGAACGTTTCGACGGTTCCGTTGCGCTGAAGGGGCAGGATTACAAGCCGGATACGCCGCGCTCGGCAATCGCGCGCGGCGTCGGCCTGATCGCCCGCGACCGCACGGAGGAATCGACCTTTGCCGCGCTCAGCATTCGCGAGAACGCCTACATCAATCCGGGCGCTGTCGGCCGGTCGTTGTTTTCGATCATGTCGCCACGCCGCGAGGCGGGCCTTGCCGTAGCGCTCGGCCGGACGGTCGGCCTGCGTCCGAACGAACCTACGCTGCCGATCGAGGCGCTGTCGGGCGGCAACCAGCAGAAGGTGGTCGTCGGCCGCTGGCTGTCCATGGGTTGTCCGCTGCTGATCGCGGAGGAGCCGACGGCCGGCGTGGACGTGGGAGCCAAGGCGGAGATCTATGCGCTGATGAGGGAGGGACTGACGCGCGGCCTCGGCATCATCCTGATATCGACGGATTTCGAGGAAGTGGAGAAGCTTTGCCATCGCGCGCTCGTCTTCAGCCGCGGCGCGATCGTGGATGAGCTGAGTGGCGATGCGTTGAACATGGATCGCCTCATCCATTCCGCATCCGCCAAGGCCAGTTGAATTTTTGACGGTATCCGGAGGAGCCGCAAGCCATGCAATCGATAAAATCCAATGCAGTCGAACCCACGAAATACGATCTTCGCGGCAAATCGTTTGGCCGTAAGCTTGTCCATCTCCTGCCCGTCTACGGGCTGGTGCTGCTCACGCTTCTGCTGATCGTGATCTTTTCGCTGGTGCTTCCCGACACCTTCCCCACCTTGCTGAACGTGCGCTCGATTATCAGCGACAAGGCGATCATCGCCATTCTTTCGCTCGCGGTGATGATCCCGATGGTGACGGGCAAGATCGACCTGACGGTCGGATATGGCATCGTCCTGTGGCATATCCTGGCGATAAGCCTTCAGACGCAGTTCGGATTTCCCTGGCCGGTCGCGGTTGTCGTCGTCCTGCTGCTCGGGGCCGTGGTCGGAATGATAAACGGCATCCTTGTCGAGGTTGCCCAAATCGACAGTTTCATCGCCACGCTCGGGACCGGAACGATCCTCTATGCGCTTGCGCTCTGGCATACAGGCGGACGCCAGGTTGTCGGCACGCTTCCCGAAGGGTTTCTCGCGATCAACAATACCTGGCTCTTCGGGCTGCCGATCACGGGCTACTACGTGCTGGCGCTGGCAATCGGGCTATGGCTGCTGTTTGAATATACTCCACTCGGCCGCTACCTCTATGCCATCGGCGCAAGCACCCGCGCCGCCGCGCTGAACGGCATTCCGGTGCAGCGCTACGTCATGGGCGCCTTCACTGCGTCCGGCGTGCTCTCGGCAATCGCCGGCATCATTCTCGCCTCCAAGCTCGGCATAGGCCAGGCGAGCGTCGGTCTCGAATACCTGCTGCCGGCTCTTGTCGGCGCATTTCTCGGCTCCACGACGATCAAATCGGGCCGGGTGAATGTCTGGGGCACCATGGTCGGAGTAACCATCCTGGCCGTCGGCATATCGGGAATTCAGCAGTTCGGAGGCGAGTTCTTCGTCGAGCCCTTGTTCAACGGCGTCACGCTGCTGATCGCGATCTGCATCGCGGGCTATGCGCAGAGGCGGCGGAGGTTCTCGACGCCGAAAAACATAAAATCTGAGGGAAACTAGCTTTTTAAAGGGAGGAAATGGCATGCGCATGAACAGATTTCTCATGACGACGGCGGCCGTTCTGGCCAGCATGCTCGTCAACTACTCGACGGCGTCGGCAGACGCATTGGTCGACGAGGCCAAGGCCAAGGTGGCCGCAGCATCCCAAAAGGTCGACAAGTGGGACGGTCCGACCTCCGGCCCAAAGGCGGCTGCCAGCAAGACGATCGTTTATGTGGCCGGCGACATGCGTAACGGCGGCATTCTCGGCGTTTCGGATGGCATCAAGGAAGCCGCAGCCGTCATCGGCTGGAACTATCGCGCCATAGACGGGCAAGGCACGGTGTCCGGGCAGGCCGCGGGCCTTGCTCAGGCCGTCGCGCTGAAACCGGACGCAATCATCGTCGGCGGCAGCGACGCGGTTCAGCAGAAGGCAGCGCTCGAAGCCGCGGCCAAGCAGGGGATCATCATCGCCGGCTGGCATGCCGGGCCGATCCCCGGACCGATGGAAGACGCGCATCTCTTCGTCAACGTCACGACGAATGCGATGGACGTTGCCGAAATCGCCGCCATGAAGGCGATCGCGGATTCCGACGGCAAGGCCGGCGTCGTGATCTTCGCCGACTCCGCCTATGCAATCGCGATCGCCAAGGGCCGCGCGATGGAAGCCGTCATCAAGAAGTGCAGCGGATGCAAGGTACTGGAATTTCAGGATACGCCGCTTGCCGACACGTCAACCCGCGTGCCGCAGCTGACGACGACCATGCTGCAGAAGTTCGGCACGAAATGGACCTATTCGCTGGCAATCAACGATCTGTACTACGACTTCATGGGACCGTCGCTGAGCTCGGCCGGTCTGAAGGGCGATGGCGCACCGTTCAACATCTCCGGCGGCGACGGTTCCGAATCGGCCTACCAGCGTATCCGCAGCGGCCAGTATCAGGCGGCAACCGTTCCCGAGCCGCTGACGATGCAGGGTTGGCAGGTCGTGGACGAGCTGAACCGCGCCTTCAACAAGCAGCCCTGGTCCGGCTATATTCCGGCTATCCATCTCGTGACCAAGGACAACATCGCATTTGACGGCGGCGACAAGAACGTCTTTGATCCCGGCAACGGCTATCGCGACGAGTATCGCAAGATCTGGGGCAAATAAGCCGACCGAGCCCTGCAGCAATGACGAAGCGGAAGGTGTCTTTCGCTTCGTCTGATTCAGTCTTTTTGTCAGGACAGTTCCTTGCCAGACCATCGCACGACGGATCAGCTGCTGATGCTGATCGAAAAGAGCAGCCACTGCCTCAGCTTCTACAACGCCGACACGGGCGCTCTTGTCGGCTCGATCGCATTGCCGGATTTTCCGCATGAGTTCGTCGTCGATTCAGCGCAGCAATTCGCCTATGTCGGTCATTACGGTATCAGGACATCATCCAGCCCGGAAGCCGGCGGGTCGTCCATTCTGGTCATCGACATTGCAAACCGCAAACTGGTCAGAAGCATCGATTGCAGGCCCTATCACCGGCTGCATGGCATCGGAATCGATCGTTTCGACCGGCTTTACGCCCTCAGCGAAACATCCGGCGTCTTGCTGCAGTTCGAAAATCCGCGTGAGGCGGACCTGCCATCACGCGCAGCCGTCAGCGGCGGGCTCAAGAGCCACCTCTTCGCGCTCACGCGCGACGGCCGCTGGGCCTATTGCATGAACCTGCTGAGCCATACGGTGACGAAGATATCGCCATTGGACGCGACCGTTACTCCGATTGCCCTTTCGCCCGGCGAGAAGCCGGAGGGCATTGCACTGAGCGCGGATGAGAAGACGCTGTACGTCACGAACCGGATCTCGCAGACCATCGTGTCCATCGACACCGACACCATGACGATCCGAAAGAGCGCCCCCGCACGCCCTGATCCCGTGCGCGCTTACATGATGCCTGACGGCCGTTTGCTGGTCGCGAACTACGAAGACAACAGCGCCACGGTCGTCGATCCGCATTCTCTGGAGGAAATCTCGCGGCTGGAACTATCGGGGCGGCCGGCGGCGGCCTGTGTCGATGCCGAATCGAATTCCGCCTTCATCGCGCTCAGCACGATCGATGAATGCGTCCGGATCGATCTCGCAACGATGCGTATCATCTCGTCTTTCGCAACGAGGGCCGAACCCGACTGCTGTTTCCTTCTCCGTCAGAAGTAGGAACGGAGCTGCTGTCACGGCGGACCTCGCTCAGTGACCCAACCCGCGAGAAAGTGACATCGCGCTTTCAGCCTTCGGTGGTCCAGCGCATCGGTGCGCCGATCTCCTGCCGAAGCCAGGGGTAAAAGCCGTTGAGGAAGCGGGTGGTGGAGGGAATATAATAGCCACCGTGATGCATGTGCGGATCGAGCGTCGTCGCGATCAGCCGGCCGCGGAAGCCGCGCCTGTCATCAAGGAGAATATCGCCGACGCGCTCCTCGCTGTGCGGCCGGCATAACTCGACGACTGTGTCCGCCGTCTCGGCTTTCAGATAGTAGCCATGCCGGTGCCACTGCATGTCCCTGAGGCCGATATAGCGATGGAGACTATGGTCGGCGGTTCGCAGGCGGTGACCGCTGTCGGGATCCTCCTGCATGAACCAGGTGAAATTGGTCGGCGTCGGCACGAAGGTGAGCCTGGGATCGATGATGTCGGCGCGCATACCGCCCATCACCACCAGCAGGCCACCATCGTCAAGGAAGGCGCGCAGGCGGCTCGCGTGGCGCTTCAGCTGGTCGTTGTCGGAGCGGCAGGCGATCACCACGGCCTTGCTGTGAGCGAGATCGTCTTCAACCAGTTCGGGAAAGTAGGCCGTCCGGTCGATCATCCTGCCATAGTCGCGCAGAAAATTGAGATGTTGCGGCAACCCATTGTGAATCACGGTGACGCTCATGACCGCGCCTCCGCCAGCCAGTCGATCAGCTCATGCGTCAGGTTCGGCGTATCCTCCGGTCCGCTGTGAAAGGCTGAGATGTCCGGGCCGCCGTGACAGAAGAAAATGCCGCCGGCGTCATTTCCGAGATACCAGTCGATCGCATAGGCGCCGCGTCCGATGGTGTTGACCACCGTGGCGCCGGCTGGCGGCGGATTGTGGCCGACCCCATAGACGCCGGCCATGCCCTCGAGCAGATGGAACCGGTCGACCGGCAGCCGATCAAAAGCGGGATGAGAACTGTGGCGTTCGACCGAATAGTCCCCGAGGCCGGGCTGTGGGATCGGCTCGAACGGCCGCAAGAAGGACATGTAGGGACGAGCGACGATGTCGTTGGCAAGGATCGACGTCCCTTTCAGCCAGGCGTCCTCCAGCCAGGCCGCCTTGCGCGACAGCATGATCTCGTCGCTCTGCATGGGAATGATGATCAGCCGATGGCGGAGCGGCGACGGCGCGTCCGGCAGATCGCGTACGTGAACGATCTCCAGCGTCAAAGGCGCCGTCCGATAGGCTTCGGCCGGCGGCTCGTCCTCGTTGCGGCTGCGGATATAGAGAGCGTCGGCCATGGTCATTGCTCGGGTCCTGTTTCGGCAAAAGGGTCCACCGTGGCAGACCCCTCCCGTTCCATCGTTTACTTGGCGGCGAAGCGCTCGTAGCCCTTGGCGCCGGCATTCATGTCCATGCGCAGGATGGCGTCGATCTGCTTGTCGGTCGGCGTCTGTCCATAGAGCTTCGGATACCAGTTCTTGACCTCGGCACGCAGGTCGAAGTTGAACAGATCGGGCTGCAGGATATCGGCAAGCCACATCCAGCCGAGCGGCGATTCCGCGCTACCCGGATCCCAGCGATAGCCACCCATGGGCATCTGGTAGACGCGCTTGTTCTTTGCCGCGTCGGTCAGGCCAAGCACCGGGTCGTCATAGAAGCGCTTGACGCTGGCCTTGTCCTCGAAGGTGCTGATGAAGATCACTTCGGGATTCCATTCGGCGACCTGCTCGACGCTCACCTGCTTCCACTTGTCGATATCGGCGGCGGCGTTGCGGCCGCCGGCCAGGAGGATCTGCCAGCCGTCGTGGTAGTTGTTGCCAACGGTCCAGAGCTTGTCGACGGAGTAGAAGAAGTAGGCGACCTTCGGCTTCTTGTCCTCGGCAACGCCCTTCAGCCCTGCCTGCAGCTTGCCGATGACATCATTGTGCCAGTCGTTGATCATCTTGGCGCGTTCCGGCTTGCCGATCGCCTGCCCGAGCATCGTCAAGCTTTGCTGAACATAGGTGTCGTCGTCACCACTGACGACGATGGCGGTGTTGAGGCCGGCATTGACCAGCGGTGCGATATTGTCGTTGCCCGCATGGGCCCATTGCAACACGAGATCCGGCTGCAGCGCCGCAATCGCCTCGACATTCGGCTTGCTGCCCTGGGCGGCACCACCGGCGAGAATTCCGGTCCCGAGCGCCTTGGCCTTCGGAAAGAACTCGCCGAGAATACCCTGTTCGATAGCCGAATAAGCTTCGGGATGGGCGGCGATCAGGCGGTCGGCGCTCTGGTCCAGCGCGATCACCATCGATGCCATCGGCACCGGAAAGGCGATGATCCGCTCGGCCGGCTTCTGGAGCGTGATGGTCTTGCCTGTGAGATCGGTGACCTTGATCTCCTCGGCATGGGCACATGTTCCGACAAGCAGCGACAGGGTGGCCAGCAATCCGGCAAAGCCCAGCTTTCTCATATTCGTTTCGACTTTCCTTGGTGAGTGTGTTGGCAATGTCATGGGTTCTCGGATCGCTCAGGGCAGCAATCGCGCCGTGTAGATGTCGGTGGCCGGCAGCGGCAGCAAACGCCCGGCCATCTCCGCCTTCAGCTCCTCCAGCCGGGCCTCTTCTTCGGCAGTCCTGTCCGTCTTGGCGCCGAGCACCACGAACTCCTCGCGCACATGACCTGGCTTGATGACGGCTTCGGCCGTTCTGCCGCGATAGGTGAAGCGGAAGACATAGGGGCCTGGCGGCTCGCTGATGACGTCCCTGCCGCCGATCGAACGGTCGACGACAAACCGGCCGTCCGTCAGAGCGCGGGTCGCCATCTCGATCGCATCACGCCCGCCGGGGCCTGAAAACGCCGTCAGAACAGAGATCTCGCGACGTTCCGGCGGCGTGTCCGAAAGCAGCGGAAAAGCCGCCTGCATGGATTTCAGGCCATGCGCGACGCCGCCCGGAAAGCCGCCGCCGTGAAAGCTATTGATGTCATCGAAGGAAAAGACGAGGTCCTTGCCGTTTTCGCGGACGGTGATCGTGTCATGCATGGAGATAGGCCTTCAGGTTGGGCACGAAGCGATCGAGAAACCGCGTCGTGGCGGGCATGAAATGCGAGCCGTGGTGGAACATCGGATCGAGCGTGGAGAGGATCATCCGCCCCGGCGTCGAAACCTCGTCGACGTACAGAATGGCGCGGCCTTCCGCGTCGGTCGCCAGCACCTCCGCACCATCGGGCGGCACGAACCAGCCGTGCAGATGCCAGGTGACGTCTTCCTTGACCATGCCGCGCATCAGCGGATGATCGGGCGCTACAACCGAGACGCCAAGATCGGCATCAGGGTCTCGCCACCACCACCAGTTCGTCGGCGTCTCGGTGAAATCGATCGAGGGAAGCCAGAGATCGGAGCGGCTTTCGCCGAGAGCCACCACGGTGCCACCGGCCTGCAGATGGCTGGCGATGACCTCACGCCGCGGCATCATCCGCTGGGCCGGCGTGCGGCAGGGAACCCAGAGGGTATCGGCCGGCTGGAGCACGTCTGCCAGCTCTTCCGGCGCCGCAATCACATCGAAGGCGTCCGCGTAGCGCGGCCCCTCGAGGCTGCGGACGATATGGTAGGAGCCGACCGAAGGAGCGACGATGCGACCTGCTCTGACGGGCGCCGACTTCGCGCCGGCAAAGGTCTCCGGCTCCTCAAGGACACGGCCACCGGCAGGATGCGCGGCATCCGAGGGCCACGGGTCGAGGCAAGCTCCGCCGGCGGTCCAGTCGAGAATCCGCCGCGTGAGTTCGGGCGAAAGCCCCCAATCCTGACCCATCGCGCCCAGATCGTTGCCGGCATGGGAGAAGACCCGGCCTCCGCCGGGCCTGGCCCAGACCCAGTCGACCGGCACCTGCGCTTCGCCAAGACCGTTGACGGCAACGCCACCGGCCGGCAGCGGATTGCAGCCACGGCCATAGAAGCCGGCAACACCCTTGTTCGTCTCGATCTGCTTGAGATCGATGCCGGCAAAGATCGGGTGTGAGTTGACCGACGTCAGCGCGAAATCGGACCGTCTCGGGGTGTCGATCGGACGATACTGCGCCATGCCGTCAACCAGCGGGCGGACAATATGGCCGTTGAGGAACCAGCGGCCGCCGGCATCAAGGAAGGCCGCGACAATATCCCTCATGGCGAGCATGGCGTTCTGGTCCAGCTGATTGCCGGTGACCAATCCACGGCTGGCGAGAAGCCGCGCGTGCGTCAGATCCGTCTGCTCGACGATCTCGACTGCCCCTGCGGCTGCGGCCTTCATGAGAGTTTCCGACGGGGCGTCATAGGCCGATTTCAGATAGATGACGCTCATGCCGCCACCTCGACGCCGGCAAAGGCCGGCAGGATGGCTTTCCGGGTCTTGCCACCCGCACTCGTTACATCGACCCAGCGCATGGGCACGCCATAGAGTTCCGAGAGTTTTTCCGGTTCGATCATGTCGGCGACCGGGCCGCTGATTTCGCGCCCGCCCGGCATCATCAGCAGGACATCGTCGGCTGCGGCAAGCGCATGGTTCGGATCGTGGGTGGTAAACAGAATAGCCTTGTCGCGCCGGTGCCTCAGCGTGTTCAGAAGATCGAGGGTTCGCGACTGGTTGCCGAGATCGAGCGCCGAGGTCGGTTCGTCGAAGACCAGTGCCGGCGATCCGGTCGCAAGCGCCCTGGCAATCAGCACCATCTGGCGCTGGCCGCCCGACATGCGGTCATAGCGCAGGTCCGCCAGCTCGCCGGCGCCAACTTCCGCGAGAGCCTCCTGTGCGGCCATCCGATCCGCCGCTTTCGGCTGGCCGAACAGGCCAAGCCGGGCCGCACGGCCCATGACAACCACCTCGAGGCCGGTCAGTTTGGCCTGCGAAGCGCCATGCTGCGGCACATAGCCGGCGACATCGGGTGCCTGCCGCGTGCCGCTTGCCAATGATTGAAAGCCGAGAAGGCCCCGAAGCAGGGTCGTCTTGCCGCGCCCGTTGGGGCCGAGGATCGCCATGGAACGTCCGACGGGTACGGTGAAGGAGATACCGGAAAACAGTGTCCGGCTACCGAATGCCATCGTTGCATTGTTGAGCCCGATCATGCCCGGTTCGCCTCCCTGAAGTGGCGACGCAGCAGGTAGCCGAAAACCGGTGCGCCGATCAGGGCGGTCAGAACCCCGAGCGGGATTTCCGCCGCCGTCAGCGTTCGCGCCAGCGTGTCGATGAAGGTGAGATAAGCGGCGCCAAGCAAGGCCGCCGCCGGAATCAGGGCGCGATGATCTTCGCCGACGAGGATACGTGCCGCATGCGGCACGACGAGGCCGATCCAGCCAATGATGCCGGCAATGGACACGGAGGTGCCCGTCATCAGGGCAATGGCGACGAAGACATACCAGCGCTCGCGGTCTGGATTGACTCCAAGCGAACGCGCCTCCTGTTCTTCAAGCGCCAAAAGGTTCAGCCGGTAGCGCAGCAGGAAGATGACGCCGAGACCGATCGCCATGCCGGGAATGGCAAGACCCAGCCGCGCCCAGGTCGCGGTGGAAAAGGATCCCATCAGCCAATAGACGATGGCGGGAAGCGATGTATTGGGATCGGCGACGAACTGAACGACGGAGACGAGGGCCGCGAACAGCGCGCCGACGACCATGCCCGAGAGAATGACCGTGATGACCTCGGTCCGTCCGTTGATGCGCGCCAGCATCCCGACGAGCACCAGGGCCGACAGGCCAAGCACGAAGGCCATGCCGAGCATCTCGACGCCCGCATAGCCAAACAGAATGGCAAGCGCGCCGCCGAAGGCCGCTCCCTGGCTGATGCCGAGCACCTCCGGCGCCACCAGCGGACTGCGGAATACGCCTTGCAGCGCGGCGCCGCCGACCGCAAGCGCTGCTCCGGACAAGGCCGCCAGCAACACCCTTGGCAAACGAACCAGGAGAACGATCCGCTCATCCATCTGCGCCGGCATGGCGTGGGGATTGCTCAGCGCGCCGAGCAGGATTTCGCCGATCCTCGGTATGGCGACGGAGAAGCGTCCCGCGCCGATCGAAAACAGCATGGAGGCAACGAGCACGACGATCATTGCACCGAAGACGCCGATACGGACGCTTGTCATCTCCCGGCGCCCGGCTTCCGCTACGGCCAGGCTCATCTCACTTCGCCTTGAACTGGGCATAGTTGGCGGTATCGCCCTGCATGCCGATCCAGAGGATGCCGTCGATGTCGGCGTCGGTCAGCTGATAGCCGTAGAGGGTCGCATAGGCCTTCTTCATTTCCGCCCTGAGGTCGTAGGAGAAGACGTCCGGGTGCAGAAGGTCGGCAAGCCACATCCAGCTCAGCGGGCTTTCCTGGCTCGGCGGATCCCAGCGATAGCCGCCAAGCGGCATCTTGTAGACCCTGTTGTTGCGCGCCGCATTGGTGAGCGACAGGATTGGATCGTCGTGGATGCGGCTGATCGAAAGCTTGGCCTCGAAGCTGTTGAGCAGGATGACATCCGGGTTCCATGCGGCGACCTGCTCAGGGCTGATCGTCGTCCCCTGCCCGACGACATCGGCCGAAGCGGAAGTGCCGCCCGCCAGTTCGATGGAATAAGCGTTGTAGTTCCCCTCGTTTCCGGAGGCGGACAGTGCTTCGAGCGCCCGGCCGAGATAGAGCACTTTCGGCTTCTTCTCGGCGGGAATGGCCTTGCCCTTTTCCAGCATCGCGGCCTCGACATCGGCCCGCCAGCCGTTGAGCATCGCGGCCCGTTCCGGCTTGCCCATGGCAGTGGCGACCATCGACTGATAGTCGCGCGCCTTCTGTTCCGTGCCATAGGAAATCAGCATGGCGGTCAGGCCGGCATTGGTGATCGGATCGACGATATTAGCGCCATAGTCGGCCCACTGGACCACGAGATCCGGATTGGTGGCGGCAAGTTCCTCGACATTCGGGATGAAATTCGGGGCGGTGATGCCGGATGGAATATCCTTGGCTTCGGGAAAGATCCTGCCGAGAACGCCCTCGACGATCGCGCTTTTCGCCGTCGGGTTCATACCCACCAGCCGCGAGGTGCCCCCATCCATGGAGATGATGGTCGAAGCCATCGGGATCGGGATCGAGGCGATCCGCGCGGCCGGCTCCTTCAGGCTGACGACGCGGTTCGCCTGATCGGTGATTCGGATCGGATCGGCCAACGCCGCTCCCGCCACACAGGTACCGACAAGCAACAGGAAGGCTGGAAAGGCGTTGCGAACAGCAGACATCTAAATATCCTAAAATATGAGTTTAATAGTCCTGTTTACGCTTCATCTCAAACATGAGTTTAACTGTCAAGAAATCGACGATTGAAGACGGCACCGAAGCACCCGCGAACGCGCCTTGGCCGCGAAGATGACGAACTCCTGAGCCGGAGAACGACGGGTGGCGGCAGGCGCACAAGACGTCCGCCCATTTCGTGATGGCGGAATTCGGCCAACTGCTGAAACGATGGTTTCCTTCGTCGGCGAACATCACTCGATGCCCGGAGTTCGAGCCGGTCTGCAGGCTGCGACCAATTGCCCCGAAAATCGAAATGCGCCGTTGCTCGACCATGGCATTCACGGCCTTCAGGGAGCCGAGGAAGCAGCCTGAACAGGAGGGCAGTCGCTGGATTTTTCCAAAATTGCCCCTCCTTTGGAGGGGCGCAATGTTCAGAAACATTCCCGCCGATTATTCGCCACATTTTAACTTGATTCTTTTAGTCATGTTTTATAACGGTTTGCCCGCAGTCGATTTTGACTTGGGGGCAATGTCAACAAATGCAATTCGAGACCCAAAGAAAGAACAATTCTTTCTCATTCAATTTCAGTAACATAACGGTATTGACGACGATCTTTCTGGCCACCGCCGGCTCCGCTGCGCTCGCTCAGGACGTGCAGCCCATTGAACCCAGGGAGGGCGAGACGGTTCTCGACAAAATCGTCATTCTCTCGACGCGCAAGACGAAGCGCGTGCTTGACGTGCCGCAATCCATCTCCGTTGTCACACGCGAGGAACTGGAGGATCACGATGTTCGCGACATCCAGGATCTGGTCCGCCACGAACCCGGCGTCACCGTCGACCGGACGACCTCGATTACCAATCCATGGGGGCAGCTCAACAGCTTCAGCATTCGTGGAATGAGCGGCAACCGCGTTCAGCTGACCGTCGACGGATCGCGCGTGCAGGAGCGAATCACCGACGGAAGTCGCGACTTTTTCGACATGAGCAATTTCAGAGCCGTCGAGATCGTGAAAGGTCCGAACTCGGTGCTTTGGGGCGCGGACGCCGTCGGCGGCGCCGTGATGTTCCAGACGCTCGATCCCTCCGACCTCCTGACCGACCCGAGCAGACCGTGGGCTTTGCAGGTCAAGACGGATTTCAACAGCTTCGATAGAAGCTGGCGCAAGCAGGTGACGGGCGCTTATGACTTCGGCGACGTGGAAGTCCTCGGCAGCTATGGCCAGGTATCGGGCCATGAGGCGCGATTGAGCAATGCGCGCGCCGACGGCGGCGCATGGGGATGCACCCGCCTCAACTTCGGTTGCGATCGTCTTTTCCCAGCCGATACCACCGTCAACAACGCGCTCGGAAAAATCGTGTGGACGCCGGATGGCGACCATACCGTCAAACTGACGGGCGAATTGTTCGGACGCGATACCGACATTCTGCAGCTCTACGATTCCGGAGCATCCGCCACGGGCGTGCCGACGAAGACGGCATACAACAGCGATGCATACAAGCGGGACCTCGAAATGAGCCGCAAGCGGGTTGCGCTGGAGCATGAATGGCAGGTCGGCACCGATTGGCTTGATAGCATCGACTGGAAACTCTCCTATTCCGACCAGAGCCGCAAAACCGACAGCAACCAGCGCCGGATCTACTCGAACCGCTATCAGTTGCAGAACCAGTATCGCGACTACTCCGAGAACTTCCTCGCACTCGACATCCAGATGCAGTCGTCCTTTGACCTCGGCGACAGCAAGCACACCCTGACCTATGGTTTCGATGGCGATCGAAGCAAGGGCGACTATGCCGGCATAAACACCACCTACAATTCCCTGACGAACGTTACGACGAAGGCAATCAATCAAGGCTTCAGTTTCCCGCGCGTTACCACGGAACGCGCCGACTTCTATCTTCAGGACGAGATCAGCCTGCTGGATGACCGGTTGACGCTGACGCCGGGCGTCCGGCTCGCATACTATTCGATCGACCCGACAGGGGATGCGAGCTACCCGGGGCTGCCGGGCTATCGTCCGGAAAAGCAGGACAATCTCGAACTGATCAAGCGCGCCGGCGCCATCTACAAACTGACGGACAGCTACTCGGTCTATGCCAGCTACGGCGAGGGCTTCAAGATGCCGACCTCGGCGCAGCTGTTCCAGTCCAGCGACGATCCTTTCTCCGGATCGTCGATCATTCCGAATCCGAACCTCAAGCCCGAGTCGGTCGACAGCTATGAAGTCGGTTTCCGGGGCGAATTGGACAGGGGATACTTCACGGTCGCCACGTTCTACTCGAAATACAAGAACTTCATTCGCGGCTTGCAGCCAACGACGATCATCGATGACGGCGGGGTCCCGGTTGTTGGATACACCTCCGACAATGTCGAGGATGTGCGTCTTTGGGGTATCGAATTCGGCGGTGAATACGAGGTCATGACCGATACGACGATTTCCGGAAGCCTGTCCTGGAGCAAGGGACGCCAGCGTGTCGCGGCGACGGCCGCGGAGACGGCCTTCAACGGAGCGATGCCGATCAATGCGGTCATCGGGCTAAAGCATGTGATGCCGGAGTACGATCTGCAATTCGAGGTGTTCGGCACCTTTGCGGCGGGGCGGACCGAGAACGCGGTGGCCACGAACTTCCTCCCGTCCGGCTACGCGGTGTTCGATACCTACGCAAAATGGACACCGCGGAAAAACTTCGAACTGACCGTCGGCGTCGAGAACATATTCAACCGCCGCTACTTCCCAAGCAGCGTCACGGAATATGCGACCGTTGCACCATCGGCCATCACCGCGAACGTCAATCCGCTGGAACTCCAGACGGGTCCGGGCCGTGTCTTCAAAGTCGGCGCCACTGTTAGGTTCTAGTCATCGCCCGACAGCATGCGGGCACTGCCTGCCCGCATGTCCTTTCCAACCTGGAAGAGCGCATGCTTCATATTGTCAGGCAATTCATCAGGCTTCTCGGAATATGTATCCGAGCGCCCGGCGGCAAGGCGCAGGTGGCGCTTTTTGCCATCATCGTCGCCCTGGAACTCGGTTCGGTCTATGTCGGCGTCCGTCTTGTCCAGTGGACCGGCGAGTTCTATGCCGCCATCCAGAAGATCGACGGGCCGGAAACGGTGCGGCAGATCGGCGTTTTCGCGATCATCGTCGCCTTGAACTCCGTTCGCGGACTGACGGCGGACTACCTGCGCAAGAAACTCGAAATCGCCTGGCGCGGCGCCCTTACGGATCACGCCATCGATCTTTGGACCACGAACAAGGCATACTGGCATCTGGCGCAGTCGTCGACCGACCGTATCGACAACCCGGATCAGCGTATCGCCGACGATTGCCGCATCTTCATCAACAGGATCCTCGGTGAAGCGCTGGATCTCATCAGCCGGATCGTCGGTCTGGCTTCCTATCTCGCAATCCTCTGGAGCCTGTCGAATTTTCCTCTGTCACTGGGATTCATCGGTATCGATCTCCAGATCCCGCGATACATGATCTGGGCGGCTTTCATCTACGTTGCCCTGTCGACCGCCATCACGCATTTTCTCGGCCGGCCCTTGAAACGCCTGCTCTCCGAGCAGCAGCGCCGGGAGGCGAATTTTCGCTTCTCGATGGCCCGATGGCGTACGGCCTTCGACGAGGTTGCGCTCGCGAATGGGGAAACGGCGGAGAAGGCGACGCTTCGCGCGCGTTTCGACAATATCGCCGACAACTGGCTGAAGCTGATGAGACGTGAGCTCGCGCTTGGAGCATTCACCTTTCCATTCAAGCACACGGTCTTGCGCATCCCGCTATTCGTCGCCTTGCCGGGCTATATTGCCGGCCATGTCGCGTTCGGCGGCTTGATGCAGCTGAGCATGGCATTCTCGAACGTCGTGACCGACCTTTCCTGGTTCATCTTCTCATATCGCGATCTGTCGGAGCTTGTTGCGACGTCGTCCCGTCTCGACAGATTCATGCAGGCGGCCCAGGCCGAGGCGGCATACGACCGGGCCGGCTTCCGCCGGTCGAAGAGCGGCGACGCGCTCCGTCTTAAAAACGTCTTTCTGCAGACCCCCGACGGCAAGCCGCTACTGTCACTGCGTGAACTGACGATCGGGCCGGGAGAAACCGTCTGCCTTCGCGGTGCGTCGGGAATTGGCAAGACGATACTGACCAAGTCACTTGCCGGCCTGTGGCGCCACGGCAGCGGCGATGTCGCCTTCCCCGCCGGCAGATGGATGTTCCTGCCTCAAAAAGCCTATATGCCGGAAGGAGGCCCCTTCGCGGGTGCCGCCTATCCCTATCCCGTCGCAAGCTTCGACAGGCATGCGATCGCGGAAGTCCTGGGAGCGGTCGGCCTGTCCCGCCTCGTCGGCGAGGGCCTCGAGCCTGGCGCTCAAGGCGACGGCACTGACAGCTTGTCCGGCGGAGAGCTGCAGAGATTGGCGATTGCAAGACTGCTCTTGCATCGGCCGGACTGGGCGGTGCTCGACGAGGCAACCAGCGCCCTTGACGACGCGGCCGAAACCGAACTCCTTTCTCTGGTTCGAGAGCGGCTGAAAAACACCACGCTCATCCTCATAACGCATCGCCTGCCGGAGAAGCTGGCAGCCGCGCGTTTGATCAATCTCGACAACGACACCGAAAAGCTCGTTGCAACCGCATGAACCGAACAGCAGGAACGATTGACATGACCGAGACGCCGACACCGGCTCGCCGCTATATCGACAACGACCCGAAAGATGTCATCCTTCGACTGCCGGGGATCGGCAATCTGATGATTATCGGCAAGCGCCACGGCGCGACGCACGAGCGGATCGGAACTGTCGAAAGCGTGACCGAAGACAATGGCCTGCTGCGCTGCGGCGGCGTGGCCCACGACAGCTGCATCGACCCGGCGTCGATCACGAAGATCGTAATCGACACATCGAGCATCATGAACGAGAAGGTCTATCCCCGTATCGATTTCAACGGCGCGGACGGACTGCCCGTCTTCGCCGTGGTCGGCTTCGGCGGGCTGGAGCCGTTCGAGGCTGGGCTGGAAGGACTGGTCATGGCTGCAGACGCAAGCATCCCGGCAAGGCCGCCACGGCCTGAGCGCGCTCCGGTTTTACCGGAGGATCCGGCATTGGCGCCGCTCAACGCCGCGCTTTCGTCAGGAGCACCGATTACGATTGCGTTCGAGGCGACGGGCTTTTCCCAACGCTGGACTGGCGTGGTTCCAAAGGTCAGTCCCGGCATGGGTTTCATCAACGTCATGACAGAGGATTTTCATCTGCATCTGCTGGGTTCGACGGTTGGCCGCTGGCACGAGGAAAGACGAGGCGATGGCGTCCTCATCCGGGCGCTCGACCCAGAGGGCAGGCCGACGGGGCTCACCCTCTCCTCCGAAACCGCCGCGGCGTTCTCGGCACATTCGACGGCCTCGGAGCAATTGGCATGAGCGGATCATTTCATGCGGCGGGAAGCTGGCTGGTGCCGGCAACAGGTATGACCATCGAACATGGCACCTTGATGAGCGGCATGGCCGGCAAGCAGGCCGTGCTTCTGGGGGAGAGCCATGACCGATACGACATTCACCGCTGGCAACAGCACGTCCTTGCCGGTCTTCACGCCCACAAGAGCGCGATCGTCGTCGGCTTCGAGATGTTTCCGCGCCGGTCTCAGCCGATTCTCGACAAATGGGTCGCCGGTGGGCTCGATACGCAGAGTTTTCTTGAGGAGGTGGAATGGAAATCGGTCTGGGGGTTCGCTCCGGAGCTCTACCTGCCGATCTTTCATTTCTGCCGGCAGTTCAAGCTGCCGATGAAAGCTCTCAACTGCCGGCGCGCGCTGGTGACGGAGGTTGGAAAACTTGGCTGGGATGCCATTCCCTTGGCGGATCGCGATGGCGTTTCCCCCGCCCGGCCTGCAACGCCGGCCTATCGCCAGTATCTGTTCGACATAACGGGTGGCGCCAGACCGGACCGAAAGGCCGCCTCGGCGGACGATCCGGAGTTCGACCGCTTTGTGCGCGCTCAGCAGACCTGGGACCGCGCCTTCGCATGCAATATAGCCGAAGCTCACAGGACGGCGAATATGCCCCTCGTCGTCGGGATCATCGGGCGCGGCCATCTGGAATATGGATACGGCACACCGTTTCAGCTTGCGGACCTCGGCCTTGAAGACGTTGCGGTTTTGCTTCCCAGCGACGCCGCATTCGAGGCCGATCCATCGCGCGGCGCGATTGCAGATGCGATCTTTCGGCTTGATACCGGCCGCGAGAGGGACTGACCCGCTTGTCACGGGCGAGAAACTGGCTTGCCTGCTTTGGCCGGTATCGGAGAAAGATGTCGGTTCCTGCGTCTGAACAATGCCGCCATGCAAGCTGGCATGAAATCGTCTTGTCGATCCTCGTGTGATCAGATTCGTATCCGGGGGCCAGCCGCAGCGATAAGCCGCTGGCCGACCGGGCTCACGTTGAGACGACCCGCATGACTGGCGCGCCACGAGGGTGACTGAGCCTGCTGTCGCGCCCGATCCCACACGCACGAACCCGCACATCCGTAAGCGGGATATCAGCCTCGATCCCGACGTAAGTCTTATGCTCCTCACTTCGATGCAAACGCGGCGCCGGCACGTTGACGGCTAGATCTTTTCCCCATTCAATCCATTGACCAACCAGTGCCATGTCCTGTCAAAATGCACTTCTATACTCTGCCGCGAGTTGAACGCGTCGCTGCCCATCATTGCCGCGGCCGTCGGCAACGCGACCATACAGTGAATCAGATGATTGGCGATCGCCGTCGAGTCTCCCGCGCAAATCTCCCCCGCTTCCTGCGCGTTCGCAACCGCTTCGACCAGCTTCGCCATGATCGGGTCGGGCTGCGGCGGTATCGGCCCGCTCTTCTCAAAAACAACGGCCTCGCTGAAGGTGATGCGCTTCAATGCGATCAGTTCCGGCTCCATGTTGACGCGAAGAAGCTCGAGCATCAGGGACTTCAGGCGCTCAAGCGAATCTCCGGTGACCGGTGGCAGCTTCTCAAGTCTTGCAACGGCCCGCTTGTGCGCATGATCCACGACCGCTTCAAACAGCGTGACCTTCGAGGAGAAGCGGCGATAGACGGTATCCTTGCCTGCTCCGCAATGTGAAGCGACCTGTTCCATCGAGGTCCCGGCGAATCCCCTGCCGGCAAAGAGCTCGGTAGCGGCGACGATGATTCTTTCCGCCGCCGTATCCTGGTCCGCCTTCGGAGGGCGGCCTATTCTCGCCACCGTGCTCACGCTTCTTGCAACCATCATTTCCTCCGTCTTTTCGCCTCCCGACCAGTCTTAAAACGTTGCACGCCCTTGCCAACATAAAAGTTGACGAACGCATTCATATTAACTGGACAGGACGTACCCGTTTGATTTAATCAACTATCAAAACTTGAGAGCTTCGACCATGGGGATAATTCGTGAAGCACAGCCTTTCATTGAAGCATATTTTGCTGATATCCACTTTTCTCGTTCCAGTCACACAAGCAGCCGCTCAGGAGAGCAGCACGCAACTGGCGCCGATCGTCGTCCAGGGCGCAGGGAATGCCGGCGACACATCCACGAAAATCGTTGCGAAATCGGCTCGAACCGCAACAAAGACCGCCACGCCAGTCGCCGAGACGCCGCAATCGATCACGACGGTCACGCGCAGACAGATCGATGAGCAAAATCCGCAGACCGTCAGCGAGGCGCTTCGCTATACGGCCGGTGTCCTTTCGGACAGGGATACGAACTCCCGCTACGATTCCGTGTTCCTGCGCGGCTTTGGCGGATTTGGCACCTCGACCAATTTCGTCAACTATCTCGACGGATTGAAGCTGCCGCGCGGACAAGCCTTCGGCACGCCATCGATCGATCCGTTCTTTCTCGATCGTATCGAAGTCCTGAAAGGACCGTCCGCCCTCCTCTACGGACAGATCAGCCCAGGCGGCCTCGTCAACCAGGTCAGCCGTGAACCGTCGGATGTCCGTTCGAACGAGCTGCGCGTCGAGGGCGGAACCGACGGACGAATTCAAAGCGGGCTTTTCTCGACGGGGCCGCTGACGAGCGACGGCGCCTGGCAATACGGCGTTTCGATCGTCGGTCGCTCCGCCGGCACCCGTTATGACCATGTCGATGAAAAGCGCATCGGCGTTGCGCCATCGCTGAAATGGGAGCCGGACAAGGATACGTCGCTGGTCATTTCCGGCTATTATCAGCGCGATCCGGAAGGCGGCTATTTCAACTCGGTCTACCCGAAGTTCCTCGCTCTGGGAAACCTGGGCCGGTTCCTCGGGCCGGACTTCAACATCGGCGACCCGTCACACGATTCCTTCGAGCGCACGCAATATGGCGCCGGCTACAGGTTCGAGCACAACTTCAACGATGACGTCACGATCCGCTCGAATTTCCGCTATTCCGGCCTGGATGTCGACATGCGCTCGCTCCAGATGGCAGGCCCGATATCCGCCGCAGGCCTCATCCCCCGGTATGCCCTCCATTCGATCGAGGATGCCAGGGGCTTTTCCTTCGACAACCAGGCCGAGTTCAAGTTCGACACGGGCGCCGCCAAACATACCTTACTTGCCGGCGTCGATCTCCAGCACTCGACCAGCAGCTGGGAATACCTGATGGGCGGCGCGACTTCCATCGATGTCACGAACCCTGCCTACGGCCAGCCCGTCGGCCCGTTCGCGACCGTAATCAACAGCGATCAATCTCTCCGTCAGACCGGCATCTATCTTCAGGATCAGATCGAATTCGGCCAGCTGCGCGCCGTTCTGGGCGTGCGTCACGATTGGACGGATCAGGATTCGGACAATCTGCTGGCACATAGCTCGTCCGATCAATCGAGCAATGCGACGAGCTACCGCGCCGGTCTGCTTTACCTGTTCGACAATGGCATCGCACCCTACGCAAGTTATTCGACGTCGTTCGAGCCGGTCATCGGCACCGATGCCAGCGGCAATCCGTTCACGCCCACGAAAGCGCGGCAATACGAGGTCGGCATCAAATACCAGCCCATCGATATCGATGCGCTTTTCACCCTCTCCGCCTTCGACATCAGGCAGGAAAACGCCCTGTCTCCCGGCACCGTACCCGGCTTTTCCGTCCAGCAGGGCGAGGTTCATTCCCGTGGGCTGGAGTTCGAAGCGCGTGGCAACCTCACCGCCAATCTGGAACTCATCGGCGCGATATCCGTGCTCGACACGGAGGTCTCGAAATCCACCGACACGTCGATCATCGGCAATCGTCCCCAGGCCGTGCCGCGTTACTACGGCTCGCTCTGGGCAAACTACAGCTTCGATTACGCAGCATTGGAAGGTTTGAGCATCGGTGGCGGCGTCCGCTTCGTCGGCTCCAGCTATGCCGATGATGCCAACAAGGTGAAAGCCGAAGGCTATGCCCTGCTCGACGCGGCATTGAAATATGATTTCGGCGCGAAGAATCCGAAGTTCAAGGGTCTCGAAGCCACGCTGAACGTCACGAACCTGCTCGACAAGGACTATTACTCCAGCTGCAGCTCCAACTATTATTGCCAGTATGGCAATGGACGGACGGTTCTGGCTGGCCTGCGGTATAAGTGGTGAGGCGGCCCTGATGATAACGAGACGCCGGTTCTGCACATCCATTGCCACCGCGGCGATCCTTTCGCGGATCGAGCCCGCCCTGGCGCAGCCATCGCTCAAGGTCGTCGATCTGGCGGGCCGCGAGTTGCAGCTCGCCGCTCCGCCGAAAAGGATCATCCTGCTCGAAGCCCACGATCTGCTGACCATGTCCCTGCTGCATCCCGATCCGGCCTCGCTGGTGGTCGGCTGGGCCGCTGTGGACAGAATCGACAGCGAGCTTTTGCAGACACGCCTTCTGAACGGTCATTCGCCCAGTGTCGTCGGCAAGCAGACACCCGACACCATATCCCCGGAAGGACTGATCGGTCTCTCGCCGGATCTCGTGGTGACGAATGCCTTCATGACGCCCGATGGCGACAACAATCCTATGGTGGAGCGGCTGAGGCAGCTGGGCATTGCGGTGGCGTACAGCGACGCCGCGAGCAATAGCGAAACCGGCGGACAGGCAAGCGACCCGGTCGCCGAGCTCACGGCGTCCATGCGCATGTGGGGTACGCTTCTCGATGCGCCGGACAAGGCGGAGGCTTTCATTTCCTTCTTCGACAAGGAGCTGACCAAGATCGCTGCTCTCGTCAAGAATAGGCCGCCGGTGACGACCTATCTGGAAGTCCAGTCCACAGTGGACGATTGCTGCTGGGCGGCAGGGCGCAAGGTCTGGGGCGAGTTGCTGGCGCGGGCCGGCGGTCAACTCCTGCCGGGCGTGACAGCACCATGGTTCCAGCAACTCTCCCTTGAATATGTCCTGGCCACGCCGCACGACGTCTATATCGCTTCGGGCGGCGGCTGGGCCTCGGGCAGCCGTCCCGCCATCGGTCCCGGTATCGATCCGAAGCTCGGCCGCGAGGGCCTGCAACGGTTGGTCGATGGCAGAACGGGTTTCAGCCAGCTTTCGAGCGTCCGCAACAAGCGCGTCTACGGCATTTGGACGGGGCTGATCTCCAATCTGCCGCTGAATGTCCTGTTTGTCGCCCTGGCCGCCAAATGGCTTCATCCCGAACTATCCGCCGACCTCGATCCCGACGCAATTCTGGAAGCGATCAACAAGGACTTCGCGGCGTTCCCGATCGAGGGGCCGCTTTGGGTCTCGATCTGATTTATGGAGCCGGTTTCTATGAGTTCAACTGCCAATAGACGCTATAGCGCAAGCGCAGCGGTGCAATTTGCAAGGATTGACGAATATGTCGATCCGATCGTGGAGGCTATCGCAACCCACGACATGACCATCGAAAAGCGGGGCGCAGTCCACCACATCCGATCGCCGTTCGGGAAAGCCACATTCGAGGCCAGGCAGGGCGGTTTCAAACTGACGGTCGAAGCCACAGATCCCGGCGGGATCAACCGTTTGAAGCACGCGCTGGTCGGCCCGATCTGTTTCATTGCCGCACGCGAAAAACTGGATATCCGGTGGGAGGGCGACCACACGGCGCCTACTCTTCCCGACGATCTCCGGCTGCTGCATGTAAGATCGATCGAAGATATTACCTCCCGTTTCCGCCGGATAACCTTCAAGGGCGAGAACCTCGAGCGCTATGACCGCGACGACCAGCTGCACTGTCGGCTCATCTTCCAGCCACGCGGCATTGCCACGCCGCATTGGCCGATGCTCGACCATCTGGGCCATGTCGTCTGGCCGAGGAATTCCGCCGTTCCGACACGCGTCTACACAATCCGGCGCATCGACACCGGCCGGCAGGAGATCACAATAGACTTCGCGCTCCATGCACATGCAGGCCCGGCGACGCAATGGGCAATGGATGCCCGTGCGGGAGACCTGGTCGGTATTCTGGGACCTGCCGCCAACGGACCGAAGCCCGCAAAATTCCATGTGCTCGCCGGAGACGAAACGGCCTTGCCGGGGATTGCGAGAATCCTTGAATCTCTTTCCCGCGACGCCACGGGCCATGCGTTTGTCGAGGTGGACGGCAAGGCCGACGAGTTGCCGTTGGAATGCCCTTCGGGCGTGACGGTTCATTGGCTTCACCGCAATGGCGCCGCTGCGGGTACGACGACCTTGCTGCCGGATGCCGTCCGCTCGGTGCTATGGCCGAAAAACCTGGAAGAGGCGTTCTTCTGGGGCGGGTGCGAGCATAAGGCGTTCAGCGCAATCTACCGCTATCTGCGAAAAGAGATCGAGCTTTCGAAGGAGCGCTTCGTGCTCTACTCGCATTGGCATAGATCCCTCAGCGAAGAGCAGATCATTGCAACGGGCGCCGAGGCATACCTGCCGCAATGAATCGTCCCGTGCAGCCAACCGCTCGCTTCCTCTGGCGGAACGGTGGACTTTTGGTCTGATCCGTCATTCATGACCAGCCCTCTCGGTATGTGCTGGTTTATGAACATGGCTGCCGGCGGCCATTTCTACGGGCCGCGCACCTCGTTAGGCGGGGGACACGCATCGGGATTTGCAACGCCGGCTCCGCACGGCGGCCGCCAAGGCAGGACGGCACTTCATTCCGTCTCGGAATAACGTGTTGAGGAACACGCAATTTCTCATTGCCCCTATTTTGCTTATCTTGGCTTGATCCTCTGTCTGCCTGGAAGAAACCGTGATGCAAAACAATCCGCTGTCCCATGGGCTTTGGGAAAAAACTGCGCCAGCCCCGCCGAAAACGACAGTGCTTTCTACGGCAGCGACGACGGAAGTGACCATTGTCGGCGGCGGGTTCACCGGTTTGTCCGCCGCACTTCACCTGGCGCGGAAAGGCATCACCTCCACGGTTCTGGAGGCAGTGGAAATCGGGTTCGGAGCGTCTGGCCGAAACGTCGGCCTGATCAATGGCGGCATGTGGGTGATGCCCGACGACATTCCCGGCGTGCTGGGGGCCGAATACGGCGAGAAGTGCCTGAAGCTTCTCTCGGATGCCCCGATGGTCGTGCGCGACACCATCGATGAGTACGCCATACCGTGCGAGCTCGAGAGAAACGGAACCCTTCATCTTGCCGTCGGCGCAGGCGGGGTCGAGGAGCTTGATGCCCGTCACCGCCAATGGATTGCGCGCGGCGCACCTTTGGAGCGGCTCGACGCGGACGAGACGCGCCGCCGCGTGGGATCGGACGCGTATTCCGGCGCTCTTTTCGACCCTCGGGCCGGTACTTTGCAGCCGCTTGCCTACGTTCGCGGCCTCGCGACTGCGGCGATCAGAGAAGGCGTCAAGATTTTCACCAATAGCCCGGTCGTCTCCGCGGACAGGAGCGGCGCCGGATGGTTGGTCAAGACCGCCAGCGGCTCCGTATCCAGCAAATGGATCATCGTCGCCACCGATGCCTATTCGACAGGTCCTTGGAAAGTCGTCAGGGAGGAACAGGTTCATCTGCCCTATTTCAATCTCGCGACAGCCCCTCTTTCCGACAATTTGCGCAGGACGATCCTCCCGAACCGCGAAGGATGCTGGGATACCAAGGAGATCCTTTCGTCATTCCGCATGGATCAGCGCGGCAGGCTGGTTTTCGGAAGCGTTGGCGCACTGCGAAATTCAGGCCACGCCATTCATCAATCCTGGGCGAAAAGATCGCTGAAGCGCTTGTTTCCGCAGCTCGGAAACGTCGAATTTGAAACCGCCTGGTATGGAAAGATCGGAATGACATCGGATGCGGTTCCGCGCTTCCACAAGTTCGACGAGAACGTCATCGGCTTCAGCGGATATAACGGACGCGGCATCGCTCCAGGCACGACCTTCGGAAAGGTTCTCGCCTCCTACATTTCCGGCGAGATGAACGACGCCGGCCTGCCGCTGCCGATCAGCGAGCCGAAGACCGAGACGTTCAGATCCGTAAAGGAGGCATATTACGAGGTCGGCGCACAAATCGCGCACCTCGCGGATGCCCGATTCTAAGGACAGGCGAGGGCAGACCCCTCGCCGCTCCTTGCCGTCATGTCCTCGTTTTGCGATATTTCCGACATTTGCGATCAATGCCCCTGGCTTGACCGCCGCAGCCCCCAACCTTGCATCGCAAGAGCCCGACAACGCCGACAAAGTCCACCGGCTGCTTTGGACGCCAAGGTATCTGGATGATGGGTCATTAGCCACCTTTCTCCGCTCAAGGCACTCCCTATCCGACCCACATCATCATCTTTGGATAGTGATTCAAGTTTGGATGCGGCTAGGCCGTGTGGACGAATTTGAGCCGGCTATTTGGCTATACAAAATGTGCCTTGATCGTAGCGGATAGCGATGGCGCGGCTGATCTTGAGGGGGCCGCAGCTTTTGGTCGCTGCGGCCCTTCTCGAATGGCGTCGTGTTGCCGGGGTGCCGGTGTGTAGAACCGGTGCCATAGGCTCTTCCGGTCTCACGAAAGCAATTTTACACCGCTAAATGCCGGGCGAGAACAGCTAGGCGGCCAGCTTCTTCAGATAGGCATCGGCCTCTTCCGGGATGGCGAACCACGGAAAGAAATCGGGTGGGTTGTCAAAACCGTTGGCGATGCGTTTGGCCAGTTCCGGATAGGCCTGCGCGGCGCCCATGATATTGAGCACATGCGGTGGCGGCGGCTGAAGGAGTGCGTTGGTCCATCCGGTGACATATTGCGCGTAGTTCCAGTAGCCATCGAAGGTTGCCTGCATGAAGGCGGCGTCATAGGGCCTCTTGCCATGAGCGAGGATCGCGTCGAGATAGGCCCTGGCCGCCTTTGAGGCGTTGTTGGAGCCTTGTCCGGTGATCGGATCGTTCAGCACCACGGCGTCGGCCATGCCGAGCACGGGCGCACCGGAAGGAAGCCTGCCGATCGGCTTGCGCACCGTTGGAGCAAAGGCGCCGGCGAGAATGCCATTGTCGTCCGTCAGCGTCACGTTCCTGTTGCGCTCGGCCTCCCACGGCAGGAAGGTGTCGAGGATCCAGAGCGACTTGGCCAGATGTTCGGCCGGCGTCTTCACATCCTTCCAGCAATCCATCGGGCCGCCCGGGATTCCCTCGAACACCATGATATCGCAGGGGCCGTTTACCGTCAGGGCCGGGAAAACGAAATATTCGCCGACCGTCGGGATGAGGTTGAAACTGACCGCCGAATGGTCGGCGCGCGGCAGCATACCCTTGACATAGGTCAGCGCCAGCGCCCGCTGCGGCTTGTCGAAGGGCGATTTCTCCGCATCGCGTTCGAAAAGCCTGGCGATTTCGCCCTTGCCGGCCGCCACGATGACGAGGTCGGATGATTTCGCGTAGGCCTCAAGGTCGTCGATGCCGACATCGCGGATGGTGATCGTGCCGCCGCGCCGCTCGAATTCCGTCAACCAGCGCGGAATCTTCACGCGTTGGTCGACGCTCCGGCCGGCCCGGTCCAATTTGCCGTTCCAGTCGATCGCCTTGTTGCCGGAGCCGTCCGGAGCCGGAACGCAGAAATTGATCGAATCGACCGTCGGGCACTCCGCATCCCAGAAGTTCAGGCCCAGTTCGCGCTCGTTTGCCAGCGCCTCGCCGAACATGCACTGGCTGGACAGGACCTTGCCAGCTCGAATTTCATCGGCCGTCCGGTTCTGGACAATCTCGACGTCGTAGCCGTTCGAAAGCAGGCCGCAACCAAGCTGCAGCCCGGATTGGCCTCCGCCGACGATGGTGATCTTGCGTTTGCTCATTGTTTCGTTCCCCGTTCTTGTTGTCGTTCAGTCCATCAGCTTCGGAATGGCCGGAACATTCTGCTCCGGCCCCATCGCGGTATAGCCACCGTCGACGCAGATATCGGTGCCGGTGACGAAGCTGGCATTGTCGGAAAGCAGGAAGGCGACCGCCTCGGCGACCTCCTCCGGATTGCCGGTGCGGCCGAGCAGATGGAAGGGCGCGGCCACCCTGTTCGTCTTCTCCCGGTCGCCATGGGTGAGCTGCACCATGATGTTGCTCCAGGTCCAGCCGGGCGAGACGGCGTTGACGCGAATACCGTCTGGCGCCAGATCCATCGCCTGGTTGCGGGTAAGCTGCAGGATCGCCGCCTTTGAGACCGGATAGACCCAGCGCCCGGTCTGGGCCACCCGCGCCGAGATCGACCCGAAATTGACGATCGCGCCTTTGTTGGCCTTGAGATGCGGGTGCGCTGCCTGCATCAGCATGACGGAGCTGACGATATTGACGTCCAGCGCCTTCAGCCAGTCGGATCGGTTGGTCTCGGCGCCGTTGTCGAGATAGGTGCAGGCGACGTTGACGAGGAAGTCCAGCCTGCCGGTCGTCTCCACCGTCTTCGCCACCAGCGCTGCGATCTCTTCGTCACTGGTGATATCGGTCTTGATGAAGGTCGCCTTGTCGCCAAGCCGAGCGGCGACCGCTGCGCCATCCGCCTCGTTGATATCGGCAATCACCACCCGGGTATCGTAGCCGATCAATATTTCGGCCACGGCCTGGCCGATCAGCGTCGCGCCACCCGAGATGATCGCTGTTTTTCCGTTCAATCCCCGCATGATAGTCCCCACTCCGTTTCTTAAGGATTGTGCACAAGCTGGTATATCGACACCTAAACCGTCGCCGAGGCGATCTGCGTCGTGGTGAACCCGCCATCGACATAGACCAGCGGCTCGGCGTTGCCGCCGCCGCTCACCGTCTTTCGGACGCGGCCGATCAGGATCACATGCGTGGCGAATTCCACGGCCTGGTCCAGGTCGCAGTCGAAACTTGCCACCGCATCCTGAAGGACGGGTGCGCCGGTTTCATGATCCGCCCAGGCGCCGACCTGAAAGCGGTCCGCGGCGGCATGACCGGTGCGGCCGGCGAATGTTTCGGCGACCGGCTGCTGCTCGCGCGTCAGGACGTTGACACAGAAATTGCCGCTCTCGGGAACGAATTGCCCGACCCAGGTGTCACGATGAACGCAGGCGATCACCGAGGGAGGCTCGACCGTGAGCGAACAGACGGCGGTGGCCGTAACGCCGCGCGGTTCGCCATTGACGCCGCGCGTCGTCACCACTGTCACGGCGCCGACCACCTGGCGCATCGCTGAACGGAACTCATCCCTGTCCATCGTCAAACTCCCCAGACTTCCATTCGCTTTAGATTTAAAGTAAGTTGATGTTCCGCCCGGAAAGGCGCTTTCACAATCCGGATCGCGCGAGGATTATCCGGATTCGGCAAGAATGCGCCGAAGCTTTCCACCAGGCGCAAGGAAACCCGATGCCGATAGAGCATGTGCCGCTTTCCCGTTTCGCAGCCGTGAATACGCGCTCGCCCGAAGCGGCGCGCGAAGCGATCGGCCGGATATTCTGCCCGCATTTCCTCAACCCGCTGGAGCGTAATCCGGTCTCGTTCCATGCCCGCCACCATACGGTGGAGCAGGCGGACTATTCGGTGAATTTCGTTGCCTATGGCTCCGCGGTGGAAATCGATCCGGGCGAGCTGTCGCGCTTCTTCCTGTTGCAGTTGCCGATCGCGGGGGCGGCCACGGTGCGTTGTGGCACTCAGATCGCGGATGTCGGCGCGGGCTTGCGAGGCTCGGTGCTATCGCCCACGCTCGGCTCACGCATGGTCTGGAACGAAGGCTGCCAGAAGCTCATCATCCTCATCCGGCGCGAGGCCCTGGAGGCGCAGTTCGAAAGCCTGACGCATCAGGCCTGCCGGGCGATAGAGTTCGATGCCGCCGTCGATCTTACCATTCCCGTCGGAGCGGCGATCTGGCAGCATGCGCAACTCATGCTTGGCGCCGCAGAAACAAGCCACGGCATTGCCGATGCCTACAAGACAACCCTGCGCGACGGCATAACGACGTTGTTGCTGACGGGGCTTGCAAGCAACAAGACGATGCTGTTGTCGCGGCCCGCGCCATCGGCCGATCCGGTCGCCGTGCGGCGCGCGCAGGATTTCATGGAGGCCCATGCCGAACGGCCGATCGCCATGGCGGAAATAGCAAAAGCGTCGGGCGGTTCGCTGCGCTCGCTGCAGAATGCCTACCGCAATGCCAAGGGAATGACGCTGAGCGATGGATTGCAGGCCCTGCGCCTTACACGGTTCCGCAGCAATCTGCTTGCCTGTGGGGGTGCCGGCTCCGTCGCCGAAGCCGCCTTTGCCGCTGGCCTTGGCCATCTCGGGCGCGCGGCCGCAGCGTATCGTGACTGCTTCGGCGAAACACCGTCCGAGACGCTGCGCCGACGCAAATGACGGCGGCAGCCGGTGCTGCGCGATGCCGTCAAATGTCGGGACACTCAGGTGCCGGGCGAGCGTTCAGCTCACGACATCAAGCTGGCGCGACTGCATTTTCTTTATGAATTCAGCTCTACTGCTGGCGCCGGTCTTGGCCAGGATCCGGCTGACATGCGCCTTGACCGTCGGCAGCTCTATGTTCAGCCGGCGGCCGATTTCCTTGTTGCAGATCGCTTCGCCGACCAGATAGGCAATCTCGCGCTCGCGGGGCGTCATGGTCTGCAGTCCGTTCCAACCCGTGCTGTTGCAATCATCGATGATGCAACTGCTCGCGGTGAACTCGACGAGCTTGTCGAGAAAACTGGCATTCTGCTCGGTGAACGCGCCCTGGGCATCGCTGCGCAGCAATGACGCGCCCGCAACGATCCGCGATCCGGTCCAAAAATAGAGCTCCGTCTGGAACGATGTGTTCTGGGGCCGCAGGAACTGCTCGAAATATTCCGTGCCGCCCTCATCCCGGCCGGCATTTTCCCGGCTCAGCATCCGCAGCCGCGATGTCCCGGTCGTGACGCGCCGCGGATGCAGCGGATCGATGCGCCAGAAATGATGATAGTAGCGCTGCTCCCAGTAGGGCGAGAGATTGAACAGCTGATGGTCCATGACATGGCGGCCGTCATTGACCCGATAAAAGCAACAACCGCTCAGCGGCATGACCGATGCCACGACACCCAAGAACTGTTCCGCGAAGCTGCGCGATCCGAATGAGCTTGCTGCTCCAACCATGGGAAAAGCCGATGAATATGTCACATTTCTGCATTGAAGCAGCAGCCGTGGACGATTGTCAACTGCCCGAACCGTTGGCGCGGCGGCCTCCTGTGCGGCACCAGGGCATAATACCTCGGTATCATAGCCATGACCCGACAACTTTCCTAACGTCCGGCAGATCTTGAATTGTCATGAGTACGGCGGGCGGGCATGACCGGTCGATTTCGATCGACCCCGCCCTCTGCACCGGCATCCAGCGGAGTTCGAAATGAGCATGCGTCCTGAATATGTCGCCCCCTATATGGCGATCGGTCTCTCGACGATCGTCACCGGGATCGCCGAACGGAGGCATATTCGCCACAATCTCGAAACGATCGAGGAAGCGATCCATGCATCCGTGTCGATCTGCTCGATCAATGCACCGGTGCGCGTCATCGCGCTTGCCGAGGGTGCTCTTACCGGCTTCACCGACGAAATTTTCGATGTTCCGCATGTAACGGCCGCCAGGGAAATGTTCATCGACCTTCCGGGCGAAGAAACGGAAGCCCTAGGCAAGCTGGCAAGGCATTATGACACCTACATCATCGGCCAGTGCAAGGCGCGCTGGCCCGATATCATGAAGGACCGCTTCTTCAACACGCTGTTCGTCATAGACCGCAAGGGCGAGATCGTTCACCGCGCCGCCAAGAACCATCTCTGGTGCCGTGAACGCAGTTGCACGCCGCACGATATCTACGATCGCTGGGTCGAAGTCTTCGGTGACGGGATCGAGGCCTTCTACCCGGTGCTTCGCACCAATGACATCGGCAATATCGGCACGATCTGCTGTTCCGACGGCGAATATCCGGAGGCGGTGCGCGCACTCGCCTTCAACGGCGCCGAGGTGGTCTATCGTCCGTCGGAAGCCATGCCGATGACCGGCTCGGGCTATCCCGGCGGCGGCAGCTGGATGATCCAGAACCGGGCGCATGCGGAGTTCAACAGCGTCTATATGCTGTGCCCCAATATCGGCCCGGTCTACCTGTCGCCAAGCTCGAAACACCCGATCGACATTGCTGGCGGCAACGGCCACATCGTCGATTATCGCGGCAACATTGCATCCTATGCCGCCAGCGGCGCCAACACGATGGTGGCCAGCCTCATCGACATCGAGGCGCTGCGCCAGTTCCGCACCATGAATCTCAATTCCAACTGGATGAAGGATCTGAGGACCGAACTCTTCGCTCGCATGTATGAAAAGCCGATCCATCCGCGCAACCTCTGGCTCGACAAGGATCCGGAGCGCCATGCCGCTGTGGACGAGGTCTACCGCGCCAATATCGGCAGGCTTGTCGAGCGCGGATCATGGACATTGCCCGCGCATGAGGTGCCGGGCGCGCGCTACACGCCGTCTTCACCGGATGGCGAGGACGACTGGAATGAAGCCAAGGTCATGTGGAGACCCTGGCACAACAGCTGATCCCATCGGCGCCCTCCGTTCCGACAGAAAACAAAAGGGGTTTCGGAACGGAAACCGTCGCTGGTAACACCAAACTCAACTGGGAGAGACTACCATGTTTGCTTTGCAATTTTCCGCGATGCCGCTTCCGCGAAAGCTGGCCGCGCCGGCCTTCGCCGCACTTCTTTCGGCCGCCGGTCTGGTCGCGTCGGCCGCCGCGGCCAACACCGACGGCATCGTCGGCACCTGGATCGTCAAGGCGCCCGATGCCCCCTTCCAATATCACATGTTCGTCTTCAATGCCGACGGCACGATGCAGCAGGCCAACCCCGACGCCGGCGACGAGAATACGAGCGACAGCGACGGCAAGGGTGTATGGGTCCGCAAGGACGACAAGAAGGTGATCGGCAAGTTCGTCGAGATCACCGCCGATCGCACGACGCACAAATTTGCCACCCGCGGCGAGATTTCCTACGAGATCGACGTTGCCGGCGACAAGCTGACCGGAACCGCCTCGGCCAAGTTCTACGACGAAAATGACAAGGTGCTGCGCGGTCCTTTTCCGACCGCGCTCGAAGGAAGGCGCGTCACGCTGCCGTGAGCAGATGTCACGCCAACTGCAGCCAACCGTTCCCCAAGCCCCTATTCGGACACCAAGTCATGTCTACATTTTCAACTGCGCCCAAGCGCACCTTGCACACGCTTGATATCTTTTTTCTGGTCGTCGCCGCGGCCGCGCCGCTTGCCGCCGTCGCCGGCAACGGCGCGCTCGGAGTCTTGCTCGGGAACGGCGTCGGCATGCCAGGATCCTATCTCATCGCCGGTCTGGTGCTGATCCTGTTTGCAGTCGGCTTCGTGCGCATGAGCCCGCACGTCCAGCATTCGGGCGCGTTTTACGCCTATGTGCGGCACGGGCTTGGTCCCTATGCGGGCGGTGCGGCGGCTTTCGTCGCCATCGTCGTCTACGGCATGATGGTGGTCGGCAGCGCCGCCGGTTTCGGCTTTTTCGCCAATGTATTTTTCGCCGAAAACCTCCATGTCGATATTTCCTGGGTGGTCTGGGCAGCGCTTGCCCTGGCAGTGGTGGCGCTGATCGGCTATCGCGAGATCACGCTCGGCGCCCGCCTGCTGGCGGTGTTCCTCACGCTCGAAGTGCTGATCCTGGTGGTTCTGACCGTTTCCGTCTTTTCTCCCGGCAGCCCGGCGCATGTCACCTACACATCCTTCAGCCCCTCCACCATCTTCAGCGGCTCCTTCGGCGTCGGCCTGATGTTCGCTTTCGTGTCGTTCCTGGGTTTCGAATCCGCTGCCATCTACAGCGAGGAAGCGCGCGAGGGGCACAAGACGGTCAGCCGGGCATTGATCGCAGCCGTCATCTTCATCGCGGTCTTCTATGCTATCGCCATGTGGAGCGTCATTGTCGCTTTCGGTGACGACAAGGTCGTGGCCGCGGCCGGCGAAAATCCCGGCACGCTCGTTTTCAGGGCGTTCGGCCAATACACTTATCCGGTGTTTACCGTTGCGGTCGAATTTCTGATGGTGACCAGCGCGCTGGCTGCGACGATCGCGCTTCACAACGCCGCCTCACGCTATCTCTTCTCGCTCGGTCGTGAAGGCATGCTGCCGGGGATGCTCGGCAACCTGCATCCGCGACTGCAGTCGCCACATATAGCCAGCGTCGTGGTCACGGTCATCACATCGCTCCTGGTCGCGCTCTTTGCGATCGGCGGGGCCGATCCGCTGATGACCGTGCTATCCAGCACCTTCGGCCTTGCCGCACTCGGCATCATCCTGCTGCAGGCAGCCACCTCCGTGTCCGTCTGCGTGTTTACCTGGCGGACGAGCAAGGAACCGGGGGCAACGCTCAACCTGCTGATCGCCATCCTTGCGAGCGCCGGCCTCGTGGCGGCGGCAGTGCTGATCATCATCAACTATTCGACACTCACAGGCAGCCTCGGCTTCCTCGACTACGCGCCCTGGCTTATCCCGATCGCGGCAGTGATCGGCATGATCGTGGCCCGCGGCTCGAAGCAGACAGGCAAGATGGCGGCCGTAGGCTGATGGAAAAATGGGAGGGGACGGATGAAGATACGGCTCGATCCTCCCGACCGGCAGCAACACGAGACCTTCACTATATGATCTGGAAAGGAGCGGCGAGCGCCGTCACGCGGGTTGCGCACTGAATATCCTCGCAACGGAGCGACAGAGAAAAATGCCCTCGAATACCCATTTCATGCAATAAATCCTAAGATCTCCCCCGGCGTCTGCCGCAGATCAGCTTGATCCATCGATAGCTGACCGCTAGATTGCCGACGCGATTAACGAGAAGAACAAGAGGATTCTCATGCCGACTGGCAAGGTTAAGTTTTTCAACACCGACAAAGGCTTTGGCTTCATCACCCCGGAAACCGGAGGAGCTGATGTTTTTGTGCATGTCTCCGCACTGCAATATGGCGACGTGCTGAGAGAGGGACAGTCGGTTTCCTACGATCTGGGTCAGGATCGCAAGACCGGCAAGTCCAAGGCGGAAAACGTCAGGCCGCTCTGATTACCGTAGACAAGGCACTACCCGATTCTCGGGTAGTGCTCTCGGGCAAGCGCCTTGGCCATGGAGCGCCTGCCGGGATCTTCGACAAAGGACCGCGCTCGCAGATGAGATATGCCGGTCAGCTCGATCCGCGCGCAGGTCGCGGTCCAGCATGAAACTCACACTCTTCAAATCCGGCCTGCAGCCTTCAGCATTGCGGAAGGCATCGATCATGCTCCTGAATTTCAGGGAGCCTCTCCCAAACTCCTCCGCTCACGCCTCATAGGCTCCAATAGCCTATGATATTCTGGCTCCAGCGCCATCGAACAGATGAACCTTTGTCTGGTCGACGCTCAACGTGATGTTCTGCCCCGACCGGACGTCGATGCGGTCGCGAAGTACGATGGTCGCGGTCTGGTTGCCGATTTTCGCGACCAGCATCGTTTCCGCGCCGGTTGGCTCAACGAGTTGAACCGTCGCTGCAACGCCCGGTTCGCCATCGGAAATGGCCAGATGTTCGGGCCTGATGCCATAGCTGCGGATCGCGGCATTGTGTGTGCCCGCAGGCAAGGGAAATACCGTACCGTCATCGAGCACGAAGCGCCCGTCATCGACCTTTCCCTCAAAAAGGTTCATCGCGGGAGAGCCTATGAACGTTGCGACAAAGGTGTTCGCCGGCCGATCGTAAAGCTCCAGCGGCCGGCCAACCTGCTCGATGCGACCGGCTCGCATGACGACGATCTTGTCGGCCATCGTCATGGCTTCCACCTGATCGTGGGTGACATAGACCGTCGTCGTCTTCAGACGCTGGTGCAATTGCTTGATCTCGGCGCGCATGGTCACCCGGAGCTTGGCGTCGAGGTTGGACAAGGGCTCATCGAACAGAAATACCTTCGGGTGGCGCACGATGGCGCGTCCCATGGCAACGCGCTGCCGCTGACCGCCCGAAAGCTGCTTGGGCAGCCGGCCCAGGAGCGGCTCCAGAGCCAGAATGCCGGCCGCCTCGCGAACACGTTTCGCAATCGCCGCCTTGCCCTGGCCTTGCAGTTTCAGGGCGAAGCCCATGTTTTCCTCAACCGTCATATGCGGATAGAGCGCATAGCTCTGAAAAACCATGGCGATGTCGCGCTCCTTGGGCGGTACATCGTTGACGACGCGGCCCCCGATCATGATCTGGCCACCGCTAATGTCCTCCAGTCCCGCCAGCATGCGCAGCAGGGTGGACTTGCCGCAGCCGGAGGGACCGACAAGGGTGACGAACTCGCCATCCTCGATGTGGACGGAGACGCCGTGGATCACGGATGCGGCGCCATATTGTTTATGGACCTGATCGATTGCGACGGATGCCATGATAGTATCTCCTCCCGGTTAAAGTTTGAGCTGCCAGACGCGGGCAGAAAGGACGACGCCTTCGGCGGCGGACAGACGCGCGGCGCGCATCTCGGCAAATTCCGGCAGGCGCTTCGTTCCGGTCCAGCGGCCGTTATCGGCGAAAACCTCGATCGATCCGGCATCCAGGAAGATACGCAGATGCGAAGGGCGCGCACCGGCCGCCAGATAGCGGGGCGATGTCTTGCCATTCCGGCGATCGAAGAGAATTTCCAGGCCATCGGCGCCGAGCCGCAATCCGAGATCGACCTCCGGATGTTCGAAGAGCAGTTCGAACGGCCCGCCGGCAACGGACAGGTCGAGCTCGATTTCGATTGCGCCGTTTTCGAATTCCAGACGATCGCCGCCGGCCAGCCGACGATCGTCGAGCAGCGATTGGCGAAGTCCTTCGGCGCTTTCGACCGGCGGAGTCAGGACGGCTTCGCCGTTCCACAGGACGCGGCGCGGCAAGGTCATTGCTGTTGGAAAGTCTTCTCTCTTCGAAACATCGGTCCAGTTCGCCAGCCACGCGATGCCGACCGGCTCGTCCCCGTCGACGAAAGCCTGGAACGCATAGGCGTCGGAGCCGAAATCCAGCTCCTGTTCCAGCTCCGGCTGGAAATTGCGTCCGTCGAAGCGGCCGACCGTTGCGGCCGTCATGTTGCGCCGGCCCGTCGCCGGATCCCGGCTGGTCAAAAGCCCGAAAATCAGCGCCCAGCGCGTCTGCGCCGCATCCACGGCGCCCAGCGGCACCATGCACGGGCATTCCGCCGCCGTCATGCCATACCGGTCCTCGCGGTGCAGCGGCCCCAGAAAGACCCATCCATCCGCCCCCTGCGGGTCCGACGTTTCATAGAGGAGCACGACGCCGCCTGCCTTGTCGCGGCTGCCGAGCAACATCTTCCAAAGGCCGTCCGGCCCCTTGAACACATAGGGATCCCGAAAATCTTGCGTGAGGCCCAATCCCTCAGGGCGCGCCGGCAGGATGATCGCGGGCGTTTGCGTGGAAAGTTCGTCCTCGCAAAGAGCGGAAAGCTGGATCTGCTCCTCAGGCTTGCGGTCACGCATCTGCTCGGTGAAGAAGATGCGGATCGCCTCCCCGCCTTGTCCGGCAACAGGGATTGCGGAACCGGAGAAGGCGCCACCGCGGCCGTCGGCACGCTCGGAAAGCTCGGCCGATGGAAACAGGAAGACCGGCAGGTGCTTCCAGCGAAGGTAATCCTTCGAAACCGCATGCCCCCAGTGCATGGTATTCCAGCGCAGGCTGTGCGGGTAGTGCTGGTAGAAGAGATGCGCCCGCCCGCCGAAGCGGCCAAAACCGTTGGGATCGTTCATCCAGCCGAAAGGCGGTCGGAAATGATAGCCGTTTGCCAGGGAGGGCGCAGCGTTTTCCGACGCATGATGGAGAACCTCGATGCCCTCTTCGAGCACCCGCGCCGGATGGAAGGCATAGATGACCGAGATGGCGACATCCGAACTGTTGTAACCGAGCTCGGCTCGTCCTGCGACAGACAGCGTGACCTCGTGGAATTCGAACTCCTCCGTTCGAACCACGACGATATCGACAATGCTCACGCCGTCGATATTTATCGAGAGCGTGGCCGTCCGATCAGATCGGCGCGCCTTCAGCCAAAGATGAATGACGGAGCCTGCGCCAAGTTCGGCGTCTATCGTCTTCAATGCGGGTGGTGTGGTTATTGCCTGGCTAGTCATCAATCAACCTTTTACGGCGGAGCCGATAAATGAGCTCACGAACCAGCGCTGGAACGCCAGATAGAGAGCAAGAATAGGAAGCATCATCAGGACGGAGGCCGCCATGGCGCGATCCCAGTAGATGTTGTCCTGGCCGAAGAACGTGGCGATGGCGACGGAGATGGGCCGCGCATAGTCCGTCTGCGTCACCAGCGTCGGCCAGAGATACTGGTTCCAGCTCTCGATGCCCATCAGGATGGAAACGGTCGCAAGCGCCGGAAGGCTGAGCGGCAGGTAGATCGAGCGGTAGATGCGAAAAACCGACGCGCCATCGATTTCGGCAGCTTCGTAGAGCTCCTTCGGGAGCTGGGCGAAGAACTGGTAGAACAGGAAAATGTATAGCGGGCTTGCCACCCACGGCAGGATCTGCACCGCGAAGGTATCCGTCATCCCGGCGCGCGACATCATCACCACAAGCGGCATGATGATGCTCTCCTGCGGGATGATATAAAGCGCCACCACGAGCGACAGCAATATCGCCTTTCCGCGCAACGATCCCCACGCCAGGACGAAACCGGCCATGGAATTGATGACGAGGCCCGAGCCGACCGTGACCACGAGGATCAACAGCGAATTGGCGAGATAACGCCCGAATGCGAGCTCGCCGGAAAAATGGGCGATCTCCTGGAAGTTCGCCAGCGTCGGCTTCGAAACCCAGAAGGCCCGGAAACTGCCCATGTCCGCGAGGATCTGGAAACGATCCTCCTTGAGGCTGGCTATGAACAGCATGAACAGCGGCGAGATCACCACGAGCGCGATGATGAAGATACAGACGGTCTGCACGATGCGCAGGGATCTCTTGCCGGAACGCACGACGGGCAGGGACTGGGGAAGAGCGATATCAGACATCGAAGCGCCTCAGCAGTTGGCGTTGGAGCAGCGCGATTGCGAGCACGATGACAAAGAGGATGACGGAGACGGCCGAGGCATAACCGAGCTTCTGCTCGCCAAACCCGGATCGCACCATGTAATGGACCACCGTTTCCGTGCTTCCCTTCGGGCCGCCCTGGGTCAGGATCGCGACCTGGGTATAGAGCTTGAAGGCCTGGATGGTGGTGATGACCAGGACGAAGACATGGGTTGGCCTGAGGCCGGGCATCGTCACATGCCAGAAGCGGCCCAAAGCGTTGGCGCCGTCGATCCTTGCGGCATCATAAAGTTCGTCGGGTATGCCCTGCAGCCCGGCGAGATAGATGATCATCTGGAAGCCGTAAGCCTGCCAGGCGGACAACAGCACGATGGAAAACATCGCCCAGCTGGGATCGCCGAGCCAATCGATCGGCTTTATGTGACCGGCGGAGAGAAAGCCGACGATCTGGTTGAGCGGTCCGCTCGGATACTGAAAGAGCGTGCTCCAGACGACGCAGACCACGACCATGGAGGTGATGGCCGGCAGGAAGAACATGCTGCGAAGCAGATTGCGGCAGGGAATCTTCTGATGCAGCAGCAATGCGGTAGCGAAGGCCATGCCGCACTGAACCGGAAGCACCCAAAGAGTGAACCGCGACACGTTCCACAGCGAGGTCCAGAACAACGGGTCGTTGAAGATGCGGATGAAATTCTGCAAGCCGATGAAGCGGACCGGCGTCGGCCTCGGCACCAGCGGCTGGTTGGTCATCGACGTCCAGAACGACAACAGGAAAGGGGCAATCAGAAAGCAGGCCAGCAGCAGAACCGCCGGCGCAATCATCAGTATTTCCTGGGTCAGCCGTCCGGGATCGCGGCGCGTGCCGGGACGCGATCGACCGGCAACGGACGATTGTTGCAATGTCATGGTCTCCTCCTCGCAATGGTCGGGTTTACGGCGTCATTCTTCGGGGCCGGCTTGACGCGCCGGCCCCGGGTAGTAGGGGATCATTGCTGGGCGTCGAAGGGCGGATAGCCGGCATTGTCGTCGATATCCTCGTCGATCTTCCGGGCGGCCTCGGACAAGGCATCCTTGACGTCGCCGCCGTTGAAGGCCTTGTCGACGGCCGTCATGAAGGCCGAGGTGATCGCCGGGTAGGCGGGGTGCGGCGGGCGGGCAACCGCCGTCTTCGAAGCCTGCTCGAAGGCGACCGCCATGGCGCCGCCCGGTGCGTAGAGCGGCGAGTCAGCCGCAAAGCTTCTCAGCCCCGGAAAGGCCGATTCCTGCTTGGCAAAGTCTCGGTATTCCTTGTCTTTCAGCAGGAAACTCAGGAACTTTCCGGCGACGTCGGGATGTTCGGATGTCTTGGTAATGCCCCATATCCAGGTGCCATTCGGGCTGGCGCCCTTGTCGCCGAGCTTCGGCAGCGGCAGGACGACGATATCGTCCTTCATGGCGGCGGCGGCTTCGGCATAGAACCAGTGACCACCGAGCGCGAGCGCGGCCGGCCGACCTTCGGCATAAAACTGATTGGTCCCCGACGATCCCGGAACGACCCAACCGTTCTTTACCCAGCTCTGCATCATGGTCAGCGCGCCGACACATGCATCGCTGTCGAGCGTGCCCGCCGCCTTCCAGGTCTTGCGGTCGATCAGATCGCAGCCGGCACTTTCCAACAGCGGACCATAGGCATAAGTCACCCATTCCGTCTTGATGCCATAACCGCGGAAGATATCGATCGGCCATTTCACGCCATCGAGCTTGGAGAGTTTTTCGAGATAGCCTTCGAATTCCGGGCGGGTCCAGGCATCATCGACCGATTTCGGGATGCGGGCGCCGATCGCCTCCAGATACTTCCTGTTGCCGTAGAGCACGACGGAGGAGTCCGTCAGGCCAACCGCATAGAGAGCCTTGTCGATCGGATAGGTTCCCTGGGAGATATTGGACGCCGTCATGTCGTCGATGATGTCCTTGTCGATCAGCGGCTTGATCGGCTGCAAATATCCGGACCAGACATAATTGGCGAGAAAGGGAGCGTCGATCTCCATGATGTCGGGAAGCTGTTTGGCCATGACGGCAGCGCTGAACTTCTCGTTGTAGGCATCGTGCGGCGCGTAGATGAACTCGACATCGACGTCGGGATTGGCGTCTTCGAAACGCTTTGCGACATCCGCATAGGTTTTGACCCAGCCCGGGTCGCCCTGATGCATCATGTGAATGACGGTCTTTGCATCGGCGAGCGCAGCAGTTGCCATCAGCGTGGCAGAAGCCAGAAGTAATCTAAGTAAACGTTTACCCATAGTACCCTCCTCCTTTTGACAGGTATAGTTTCAGCTAAATTTTCAGACGGAAGACCGTTCCATGAGCTGGAACGGCAATTTCAGCAGTCTGGCCGGACTGCTTGGTCCGGTCAGTAGAATTTCCGCGGCAAGACGCCCCATCGCGCGGTGCGGCAGCGCCATCGTGGTCAATGGCGGGTCGAGGCGGGAGGCGATTTCGACCTGGTTGTCGAAGCTTGCTACGGCCACGTCATCCGGAATTGCAGCCCCGACGCGCCGGAGCGCGGCATAGACCTCCATGGCGACACGATCGTTGCCGCAGAGAATGGCATCCGGGCGATCGGCCGCGGCCATCAATGCCGTGACATGTGCCAGGACCAGGCTGGGGGCGCGATCGCTGTATGTCGGCCGCCGGACAGCGGGAAGAACGGCAAGCGGTGAAAGGCCTGCATCACTCAACACGGTTCGAAAGCCCTGCTCACGCAACTCGCCGGCCAGAAGACCGGGCAGATTGATGAAGGCGATACGCTTCCGGCCCGCCGCAAGCAGATGGCGCGTCACTTCGATCGCGGCCGCCTCTTCGTCCGGCACAAGCGAGATCACCCGGCCACTGGCTTCCCGGCAATTGATCATGACGCCGACGCTTTTGGAAAGCTCCGGCGGCAGCTCGACTGTCTTGTGGTACATTGCGGCATAGGCGATGGCACGCGGACGGAACCTCCGCACTTCTTCCAGAACCGATCCGACATCGCGGTTTCCACTGAGGTTCATGGCAAATACCGCCATTTCCGCCGTTCGCGCGGCACCATCCAGCCCGCGAATGATTTCGGTGGCAAAGGGTGAAGTGATAAGCTCGTCGGCAACGACGCCGATCAGCGGCAGCCACCCTTGCCGCACGCCGCGCGCGGCCAGGTTGGTGACGTAGCCGAGTTCTTCGGCAATCTCCTTGATCCTCGCCCGCGTCTCCTCGGACATGCGGGCGGTGCCGCCATGCAGCGCGCCGGAGACGGTCTTGATGGAGACCCCCGCCCTTTCCGCTATATCCGATAATGAAGCTGCCAACCGCACCTCTCCTTGGGTTATCGATTACCCAATACATTCACCCGAACTTCTTTGTCAACCATCTTTGTCGTTTGGGGCGGCTCTACCCTCGTTCGGCGACCGGACGCGTAGAGTATCAACCAACGAACCGCCGAATGCTGCTATCCGATGAAATCCTGGAGCCCGCTATAGACCACTCATCGAAAGCGGGCTCCGGCATTTCATACGGGGAAACGTCGATTTCCAAAGGACTAATTGGGCGCCGCGAATTTAATAGGAGGCGATCACATTCGTTCCGAAATCCGGCTCGACGCCGAGCATGGGGGCAGCCTGCTTGATGATGTCGCGCACCATGGGCGCCGCCGTGTTCGTGGCGAAGGTCAGGTTATGCTCGCCGGTCAGCGGCTGGTCCACAAAGGCGAGCACGACATATTTCGGATGCTCGATCGGGAAGGCGCCGAGGAAGGAGTTGAAGCTCAGCTTGTGGGAATAGACGCCGTGAATGACCTTGTTGGCCGTACCCGTCTTGCCGCCGACATGATAGCCGGGAACGTTAGCCGGCTTGCCGGAACCCTCCTCGCCGTTCAGCTTGAACAGCGAGCGGATGATATCGCTGGTGCCAGGCTTGACGATCGGGGTTTCCACCTTTTCCGCCTCCTCGATCGTCCGGGGCAGGAAGGTCGGCTCGATCAGCTCGCCGCCATCCATCAGCGCGGCCCCTGCGACCGCGGTCTGCAACGGTGTCGTGGCGACGCCATGGCCGAAGGAAATCGTAATGGAGTTGATCTTCTTCCAGACGCGAGGTTGGGTCGGCATTTTGACCTCAGGCAATTCCGTCTGCAATTTGCTCAAGAGGCCGAAGCGCGTGAGATAGGCCTTCTGATTGTCCATGCCGACGCGATCCATCATCTTGGCCGTGCCGATATTGGAGGAATAGCGGAAGATTTCCGGTACGGTCAGCCATCGGCGCGGCACGTCGTGGTCGTCGTGGATGATGAAGCCACCATAGTGCAGCGGCGCAGACGCATCGAACGTATCCGTCATCTTCACGGCACCGACGTCAAAGGCCATCGCCATCGAGAAGGTCTTGAACGTCGAACCCATTTCGAAGGTACCGTTCGACATGCGATTGAGCCAGCCGTCGCTGCCTGTCGCCTGCGGATCGTTCGGATCGAAGTCAGGAGCCGAGGCCATCGCCAGCACCTCTCCTGTATGGATATCCAGCACGACGGCGCCCGCCGCCTTGCCCTTATAGAGATCGAGCGCATTGGTGACGACGTCGTGCACGACGTTCTGGACGCGCAGATCGACCGAAAGCTTTACCGGCTCCAGCGTGTCGCGGCTCGTCAGGCCCGTGGAATCGAGATCCGAAAGGCCCTGCATGTCGAGATATTTCTCCATGCCGGCAACGCCGTGGTTGTCGATATCGACATAGCCGAGGATATGGGCGGCGGTGCGGCCGCCCGGATAGAAGCGCTTCACTTCCGGGCGGAATCCGATCGCCGGTATGCCGAGAGCGAGGATATCGCTCTGCTGTTTCGGCGTCAGCTGGCGCCGCAGCCAGGCGAAGTGCGAGCGGCTGTCGGCAAGCTTCTTGTACAGCGACTTGCGATCGATGTCGGGGAAAACCGAGGCGATCTTTTCCACCGCTTCGTCCGGATCAACCACACGGTTCGGCTCGGCAAACATCGAGACCGTGCGGATATCGGTCGCGAGCAGCTCGCCATTTCGATCGACGATGTCGGGACGCGCGGCAGTCACATGATCGGGCGGGATCGATGAGGTATCGGCCTTTGGCTCCAGATCGAAATAGGTGAGCCTTGCGAAGATCGCCGCATAGCAAACAACCAGTCCGCCGCCAAGCATCATGATGCGTGCCTTGGCAAGCTTGGATTTGCCTGTAACCCGCGCGGGCGGACGTTGGCGGCCTCCGGGACCAAAGGTGAGCCTTACAAGGCGACCGCTGTTTGCACTTAGAGCGTGAATAATCGACATTACCGATTTGTTCGCAAAGATGGGAAGAGCGGTGTGCCCTTCGATTAAGAATCTTTAAACTTAAGTTGGTTAACAAGCACCTAATGCTAAGTTCGTCTTAGCTTCAGCACCTTCAAAAACAAGTGCTTTGCCGCCCGAGTTCACCCCGATGGAACGGGGGTCTTTCGATTGCAAAATCCGCGCTTAGCGCAACGGTCGCCCCCGCAAGAACGACGCTGCCGCCTCGCATTGCGCTCGTCCACGCGCCTGCAATCGGGCACTGGCTCTTCCATGTCTTCGATCTGGGCGGCGATGCCGGTTTTACCTGGGGCTGCACCATCCGCCATGACGTGACGGTCCGGAAAGTCACCATCGTCGGAGGTGACTCGTGGTGGGTCTGCGATGGTCACAGGTCGCCAGCCAAAAATGCACGCTTCGGATCGAGCCTTATGTCCAGGACCGATTGGTCCTTACGCTTGCGCGCATTCCATCATGAACATAAAGCCGCGCGCGGTCGTCGGGATGACGGAGGAAATGGAGCTCCTTGCCGGTCGAAGCATAGGAATACGGTGCCGTTCGCCGCAACCGCTCGCGGACCGGCTTCGCCCCGCCGCCGGCTTCTACACCGAACCAGTTCATGGCGTCCTGCGGCGAATAGAGTTCCTCGACAGCGATCTCGTCCGGTGCAGTCGTTATGGTCATCGTTGCGTTCAGGCGGGTATATCGACCCGCCAAATTCGTGTCCGCGGGCAACTGCCAATGCGCATAGCCTGACAGCGGATCGGACTGCGGCAACGGCGGCGGATCGGCAAGCCCCCAGGTCGCTCGCAGGATATCTTCGGCCAGCGCGCCGATCTGTGACGCTGCCCAGACGGCATTGGCTGCCACGACCACCGTACCGGGGTGATCTTCGCGCAGCCGCACGGCGCATACCTGGCCGGCAGTGGTTCCATCGTGCCCCCGGCAATAAGATGTTTCACCAAGCCGATAGCGTGCCAACCCCGGTCCCCAGCCCGCGTAACGCCATCCTACGGTTGGTACGATGGGCAACGGAGGCGCCATCAAACGCGCTCGTATGAGCCGCATCAGCCTCGCAATATCGGCGGGAGTCCCGGCAAGTCCTCCGCCGGGTGACAGCGCCGCGGGTGCATACCAATGTGCCGTATGGCGCGCTTCCCCGCCATCCGGCGGCGCGGCGTATCCGGCAGCTATCGGTCGGATCAGGATACGGTCAGGGCGCGCCGAAATGGAGTGCGACCCGAGGAACCGGGCGATACGATCCTCTGCGAACTCCTCCCAGCGCTGGCCGGACAGACTCTCGGTAAGATATCCTGCAAGGACATACCCCGAGTTGGAATAGGAGAAGAGCTCGCCCGGTGGCGCGATCAAGGGCAGAGAGACGATCGCACGGGCGGCGGCCCGGCGGGCGCCCGCCCCCTGGCCCATATCCACCCACCATTGGGAATCCAGACCCGAGGTATGGCTGAGGAGGTGACCGACCGTCGTGTCGTGGAAGGCGTATTCATTGCTCGCCCTGAGATCCGGCGCGATGTCCACGACCGGCGTATCGAGCGTCATCCCCTTGTCCGACAGGGCTTCCACCAGGAGAAAAGCGGTGATCGATTTGGAAACGGAACCGAGCTGGAAGGCGGTCTCCTCGACGACGGCTGCGCCGGTGCGCATATCCGCCGTCCCGGCGCAGAAGCAGCGGATTGTTTGGCCATCGTCGATCGCGACTGAAACGCCGGGCGCGCCGGTCGCGTCAAGCCAATCCTGAAGCAGGTTCAACATGAAAAGATGCTCCCTTCCGGCGCTCGGCGCGCGATGGTTTTCATTGGCTGCACGCAGGAGTGAAGGTCGTGCGACGGTCGATCAGACAACACCGAGATAATCCGTCAGTTGCCTGTCCGATGCCAGAAGTCCGCCGAGCTGCAGGGCCTGCGACCAGCGTGCCAGCTGATCGCGCTGCACCGTACTTGTCGTGGCCCACAGGCCGATTGACTGGTAGAACGCCACGATCGTTTCCAGGCGCTCGGGCGTGTATTGCGGGAAGTAAGGCGCAACGACACGGGCGACCGTATCCGCGCTCTGGGCGGCGAGCCATTTCTGCGTATCGTCCAACGCCGTGGCAAAGCGGTCGAGGACTGATCCCTTGCGCTCGTGCAGCGAGCGATCTGCCATATAGACGCTCCAGGGAAGACGCCCCGCCTGCTGGCAGACGGGCAGAACCACGCGCAACGCATCGTGGAGCGCCACCTCGCCATCGACGAAGAACACATCGCCGACCCCGCGAGTGAACTCGGCAACGGCGTCCTTGGCGGTGAAGCCGAATATCAGCTTGACGTCCCCGAGCGAAAGGCCCGCCTGCGCGAGCGCATAGGTAAAGGCAGCCCATGCCGTCGGCGCCTCGCCCGGATAGACGACGATGCTCTTGCCGCGCAGGTCGGACCAGCCGAACGCCTTGGTCCCGTCCTTGCGCTGCGCCAGCACATGCCGCGTCTGCTGGTTGCTCTGCGCGACGATTACCGGGCTCATGCCGGTTTCCGCCAGCCGCAAGCCGTAGACGCAACTGCCGAGCAAGATATCGACATCGCCCCTGTTGACCGCGCCGACCGTGTCTTCGACCGTGCCGTTGCTCTTGTAGAAAACCAGATCGATCGACCGATCCGCAAACCGCCCCGTCGCCAGACCCGCATATTGCGGGACATAGGCAAGATCGTGCGCGCACGAAATTCTCAAACTATCCATCATTCTATGCCCTGTTCTTCCATTTGCGGGAGGGCGGCAAGCAACCGCCCTCCCGCGGGATGCTGCGCTGTCAGCCGGTCACATCTCGCCGTCTGTCGGCGTGTTGACGCCCACCTTGTCGATGATGACGCTGGGCTGGCCGTAATGTTCGGCAATAGCCGCCAGCGTGCCGTCAGCCTTGATCGCCTTCATCGCCGCCTCGATGGCCGCGGTAAGGCCGGTTTCCGATTTCAGGACACCGAAACCACCGTTCTGCGGGCTCCAGCCATAGGCCCTGTTCGCGGACTTGACGATGCGGAACAGACCGGCATTCTCCTCGGCGGCAACGAGGCTTTCGGCCGCCGACATATTGACGATCTGCGCATCGGCCGAGCCGCTCTTGATTGCAAGCAACGCGGCGTTGGAATCCGGCAGCGTCTTGATGGTGATCTTCGCCTTGCCCGCGCTGCTGCATTGGGGCTGAACCTTGTCGATGAAGGTGGCGAAGACATCCCCGCTCTGGCGGGTGACGATCTTGCCGCACAAATCGGTGAGATCGTTGATCGACTGGTCATGCGCCCGTGCGAGCACGACATTGCCGAGCGTGGTGTAGTCGATGAAGTTGAGCACTTTCTCGCGCTCCACCGTATCGCCCATGGAAGAGGCGATGACCTCGTATTTGCGCGCCTGGATGCCCGGGATAATGCCGTCGAACTGTGTATTGTCGAAGGTGATCGTTACGCCCATCTTCGCGGCGATGGCGTGTGCCACGTCGATATCGATACCCACCAGCTTGTTCGTTTCGTCATAATATTCGAAGGGCGGATAGGGGGCAGAAGTGACGAAGCGCAACGCGCCCTTGAACTTGGCGGGAACGAGGGCGGCGATCGCCTCGTCCTTCGTTATGGTCTTGCCGACCACGGTCTGATCGGTGGCATCGGCAGCCGCGGCTGAAAAGGCGCTGCCGAAGGCCGAAGTCCCGGCCACGAAGGCAACGGCGAGGAATGCGTGTCTGTGCAGTTTCATGCGAGCTTCTTTCTGGTCGTTGGAGAAGTCTGCGGAGAAATTCCTGGATGGCTCATGCTTCGGATCGGCGAGAAGCTCGCCTGACACACTTTCTTCGGCCACCTGCCCATCGGCCATGAAGAGACATTGAAGAGCCCGGTCGATGACCGGAATCTGCGCGAACCTCCCAAGGCGCAAGCCGAAGGCAAAGAGGCAGGTCGCTGCAAGAACTGGATTGGTGCCGGGGAAGAAGGGGGAGCGGCTCGGGGAAACAGACCGCCGAGCGTCGGCCGGCTATTTCCTTTCCGTGCGGCAATAGCATCGCGAGCAGCGACCCGCTTATGAACCTTTCAGTTCATCAGCTTGCCTCTCCCGATTTTTCGCCATGGCTGCCGTGCGAGCCCTCCCTCGCGCTCCTGTCAGCAAGCTTATTCGAGACGCCGCTGCATCGTGTTCCTCCTCCTATTTCGAGTCTTGACAGCTCGAGTTGTCATGTTGTTATGATGACATCACAAATCAAACCTGGCCGCAAGAGGATATTTGATGCAGGATAGATGGTCGTTTGTTGGAATGGGCGCTTCGGGCGCGGGGCTTGCAGCACATGCCACGCTTCGCGGCATGCACGTCGATGCGTGGTATGACGTTGATCCCGCCGTCGAGGCGGCAGTGCGCACTCAAGGAGGTTTCCTCTATTCCGGTATTTTCGGCGAAGGCCTGCTGGCCCTGCCGCCCATGGCGAGCGAACCGGGAGAGCTGGCGCGCGCCACGACGATCATGGTTTCCGTGACGGCGGATCAGCATGAGAACGTCGCGCGCTATCTGGCAAGCGTGCTCACCGACCGTCATCTGGTCGTCCTGCATTGCGGCTATGTCGGCGGAGGACGCGTCTTCCAGCAGGCCCTGCGCACTGCCGGCTGCACGGCCCGGCCGAAAATCGTCGAGACGATCAACTCGCTCCATCTTTCAGGCCGCCCAAGCCCGGCCCACGTCGTCGCGCGCAGCCACAAGCTGTGGCTGGAACTTTCAGGGCTCGCAAGCGGGGATGCGGAATTCGCGATCGAGCGGATCGGCTCCCTGTGGCCGGAGTTGAAAATCGGTCCGAACGCGCTGCAATGCGGCCTTAACAATCCGAACAGCCTCGGCCACCTGCCGGTCATGCTCGGCCATCTCGGCCTGCTGAATTCGGATCACGGCGACCTCACCTGCGGGGTGCTGCATTTCAGTGAGGCCTATACGGATCATATCGTAAATCTTGCCCAGGCCTTCGAAAAGGAGCGCATGGCGGTGGTTCGGGCGCTCGGCCTCACGCCTTTGCCGGTCGCCGATTTCGACGCTCTTGCCTATCCGCCCGGCACACGGCTGGAGGAGGTGCTGCGCTTCGGACCGAAACTGCAGATGCGCTACCTTACCGAGGACCTGCCCTGCGACCTCGTGCCCTTCGAGGGTCTGGCGCGGCTCGTCGGCTGCCCGACACCGTTGACGACGGCGATGATCGATCTTGTCAACGCAGGATTCCGTTGCAATTTTCGCGAGACCGGGCGCACCGTGGAGAAACTGGGAATCGAATGGATTGCCGAACAGGCGCCGACGGTGACGAAGACAATTGCCGGCTAGCGCCGCATCAAACTGGGACGAGGCGAATGATGGGATCACCGATAGCCGGAAAGCTCTACATGCAGGTGCAGTACGATCTGCAACGCCGTATTTCGTCGGGCGAGTTCAAGGCAGGTGAATTGTTGCCGACCGAAGAGCAGCTCTGCCGCGAATATGGCGTAAGCCGCATCACGCTGCGCCGGGCCTTCGACGGGTTGGTGGCCGATCTGTTCGTGGTGCGGCGCCAAGGCGTCGGCACCTTCGTCGCCGCCTTGCGCGATGCGCTCCAGTCGGTCCGCCTGCGGGCCTATCTGGAGGACATTCTCGCGCTGGACCGGCACCTGAGCTTCAAGCTGCTGAACACCGCAACCATCCCCGCCTCCGCCAAGGTCGCCGAGCGCCTGCGCATTCCTGTCGGCGCCGGCGTCTGCCATGAGAATACGATCATTCTCCAGAACGATCAGCCCTTCATGGTGGGCGAAGGCCATTTCCCGGCCAGCCTGGTCTCCGCCATTCACCCCGAAGACTTTGCCAGCCATGAACAGCCGACCGAACGCATCCTGCGGCGCGCCGGCGTCCGCATCGCTTCCGGCGAACAGAACATCATTGCGGCGGCGATACCGGAAGACTTCGCCGCCTACCTCGAACTGGCACCGGCAACGCCGGTGATCGCCGTCGAACGGCTGTATTTCGACGACCGCGGCGCGCCCGTCGCCTTCATCAGTGGCTTCTACCACCCCGAACGCTATCAGCTGACGGCGGACATCGTGCCACGCGGGGGAACGGCGCCGCAGATCATTCCTCTTTCAAAAGATCGGAAATAAGTTTCCCATGTCCCAATTCGACCTCGTCATCCGGGGCGCTCGCTGCGCAACGGCATCGGATATTTTTGTCGCCGATATCGGCATCGTTGACGGTCGCATCCACACGCTCGGCCAGTCGATCGGGCCCGGCCGCCGGGAAATCGACGCCGGCGGGCGTTGGGTACTTCCGGGTGGCGTCGACAGCCATCTCCATGTCGACCAGCGCCAGACGAGCGGCGGACTGACGGCCGACACCTTCACGACGGGCAGCATTGCCGGCGCCTGCGGCGGGACCACGACGATGATCCCGTTCGCGACGCAGAACCGCGGGCAATCGTTGCGTTGGGCCATCGAGGAATATCACGAGCGCGCCGGCGGGAAGACCGCGATCGACTACAACTTTCACCTCATTATCGCGGACCCGACGACGGCCGCGTTGCGCGAGGAACTGCCCGGCATCATCGCCGGCGGCTGTACGTCGCTGAAATTCTTCACCGTCTATGACGACGTGATGCTGAAGGACCACCAGTTGCTGAATGCGATGGCTGCCGCCAGCCGCGAGGGTGCAATGGTGATGGTTCACTGCGAGAATGCCGCCGGTGTCGCCTGGATGACGGAGCAGCTGCTGGAGCGCAATCTTCATGCGCCGAAATACCATCCGGCCGCCCGACCCGCCATCATCGAGCAGGAGGCCATCTACCGGATGACCGCCTTTGCAGAACTGACCGGCGTTCCGCTGATGGTCGTCCACGTCTCAGCCGGCGACTCCATCGGCCTGATAGAGAGCGCACGCCGCCGCGGCGTTCAAGTCTACGCCGAAACCTGCCCGCAATATATCGCGCTCGATTCGACCGATCTCGATCGGCCCGGCCTGGAGGGCGCCAAGGCGCAGTGCAGCCCGCCGCCGCGCTGGCCCGGCAATGAAGCGGCGATCTGGGAAGGACTGGAGAACGGCTTCTTCGACGTCTTCTCTTCCGATCACAGCCCCTACCGCTTCGACTCCTCGGGAAAATTTCCGCATGGCAGCGACGTGCCATTCAACCGCATCTCAAGCGGCGTGCCCGGCGTGGAGACCCGCTCGCCCATCCTCTTCTCCGAAGGTGTCATCAAGGGACGGATCGACATCAACCGGTTCGTGGCGCTCAATTCGACCAACGCCGCCAAGATATACGGCCTCTATCCACGCAAGGGCACCATCGCCATCGGAAGCGACGCCGATCTCTGCATCTGGGACGACCAGTACGAGACGACGATCGCCAACAGCCGCCTCCACCACGCGGTCGATTATACGCCCTACGAGGGGATGCTCATAAAGGGCTGGCCGGCGATCACTATCCTGCGCGGCGAAGTCATTGCGGAATACCATTCTTTCTGCGGCAGGACGGACGCAGGCCAGTTCCTGCCCGCCGAAAAGCGCAGCCGTGCGAAAACCCCGACGCCGACCGAGGTCGAGCTGTCGAACCTGGGCGTATCGCCCCTATATGGATAGCCGGCTCTCTGACGACAGAAATCGTATCCACTACGAATATAATGACTATACATTTTCTTTCAAATATCGTATACATAATTGTCGACAAGCTTGAGGAGGCTGTCACACCCGAATACGATATTGGCGGCTCTTTGGGAGCATTGTGCATCGACACTTCTGGCTGAGGTGGGTGCAATGCGCGGCGCCATGAGCTGCAGTGAGAGGAAGGGATCGGGGTAGCCCAACGGGCGCTACAGCCGAGGGAGGAGACATGATGCCAATAGATCAGACTGCGCCGGACGCCGGCAAGGCGTCGCAAAACCCGGGTTTCGACCGGGCGGGCTTCATCGAAGCCTTCGGAGCCTGCTTTCGCAACGGAGCATTTCTCGCCGGGCGAGCCTTCGATAGCGCGACGGTACCGCTCACGGAGCCGGACAGCATCTATGCAGCCCTGCGGGACCAGTTTCACGCGGCCAGCGTTGCGGAGCGCCTGGAGGTCCTGAAGGCTTACACGCCACTCGATCCGGCCGTAAAAGCGGTGCAAATCGTCGAAAACGAACAGCAATCCTCCGGCTTGCGTGCCATGACGGCAGGCCAGCAGGCGAGGCTGCTCGATCTCCTGCCCCGCTATGCCGAAAAATTCGGCTTCGACGTTATCTTCGTGGTGCGCAACTACTCTACCGCTTCTCTGCTCGCCTCGCTCGAAGAGCGCATACTCGATAGTTACGAGACGGAATTGAGAACGACGTACCGGGAAGTCGAGCAACTGGCGGAGATCCTCGTCAGGTCGCGGCTCTCGTAATCGCAGCCGGCACACCGGCCCGCCTTCCAATGTGACTTTCAACACACCATGCGAACGCGCCGCATCCATATCGGATTGCGTCGCCTGGATAAGCGCGTCTGCCACGCACAAGTATTGTACACAAAAATATTGAAAATTGCATTCATTGGAAAAGCTGAATGCGTTCAATATCGCAGAGACGATCTGGAGGATACCGATGCTTCAATGCCCCAGTAAAGCCGCCCGGATGGAACGGCCACATCCAAATCTTCACGCATCGGGGAGGCCGCATCAATGATAGGACCGGCTCAAGGCAGCCCAAGCGGCACCCCCGCAGACACCCGGAGCTGGGATGTTCCCGACCTGCCCGACGACGCACCCGTCATCCCCCGGCCGCAGCCGTGGACACCGGTGGCGGCCGTCGTCTGCATCCTTCTGTTCGCATTCATCCTGTGGCGCTTCCTGGAGAATCCGGTGGTCGACCGGGCGGTCATCTGGGAGTACCTCTTCAAGGACGTGACCCTGAGGGGCGTCGGCGTCACGCTCTATCTGACGGCGATCTCCATGGTCGCCGGCATCGCCGGCGCGATCCTGCTTGCCGTCATGAACCTGTCCGACAATATCGTTCTGTCGAGCCTGGCGCGGCTCTACATCTCGATCTTCCGTGGTACGCCGCTGCTCGTACAGCTCATCTTCTGGGGCTATCTCGGCATCTTCACCCCGGATATCTCGCTGAGCCTGCCGTGGCTCGGCACCATATTCTCCGTCCCGACTTCCGATGTCGTCACGCCCATGGTGGCTGCGGTCCTGGCTCTCTCGCTCAATGCGGCCGCCTATTCGGCGGAGATTGTGCGCAGCGGCATCCTTTCCGTGCCTCGGGGGCAGCTCGAAGCGGCGCGCTCCGTCGGCATGACGCGGTCGCAGGCTTTCCGCCGGGTTGTGATGCCGCAGGCGCTGCGGGTCATCATCCCGCCGATGGGCAATGAGGTGATCGCCATGCTGAAGGGCACCTCGCTGGTCTCGGTCATTGCGGGTAACGACCTGATGACCAACCTGCAGAACGTCTATTCGCAGACATTCCAGATCATCCCGCTGCTGATCGTGGCCAGCATCTGGTACCTGGCCCTGGTCTCGCTTCTCACCATTCCCCAGTCGTGGCTCGAGCGCCGCTTCGGCCAGTCCGTCGCCCGCCCTCGCGTCCGCCGCCTGCCGGGCCGCCGCCAGGGCCTGCGCCTCGCTGCCATCGCCGGAAAGGCTTGACCATGACCGTTCATCCTCTCGTTCGGGTGAAAACCCTCACGAAATCCTACGGCCACAAGGTCGTTCTCAAGCGCATAGATCTCGATGTGCTCGAAGGCGAGGTCGTCGCGCTGATCGGGCCGAGCGGCTCGGGCAAGAGCACGCTTCTGCGCTGCATGAACCGGCTGGAGGGCCAGGACAGCGGCTGCGTGCTCGTTGCCGGCGAGCCTGTCGGCTACACGCTGCGGGACGGCGAGTTGCACGAGGTTTCGGACAAGCTCCTCTCCTTCCAGCGCCGCTCGATCGGCATGGTGTTCCAGGGCTTCAATCTGTTCCAGCACATGACCGTGCTCGAAAACATCATGGAAGGGCCGACCCTCGTCCTCAAGCAGCCGCGCGCCGAGGTGGAGCGGGAGGCGCGGCGCCTGCTCGATCTCGTCGGCCTCCGCGACTGGGCCGACCATTATCCCGCGCAGCTTTCCGGCGGCCAGCAGCAACGCATCGCGATTGCCCGAGCGCTGGCGATGAAGCCGCGCGTCATGCTTTTCGACGAGCCGACCAGCGCGCTCGACCCCGAACTTGTCGGCGACGTGCTCGAAGTCATGCGGACCCTGGCGCGTGAAGGCATGACCATGATCGTCGTCACCCACGAAATCGGCTTCGCCAGGGAGGTCTGCGATCGCGTGATCTTCATGGCGGATGGAGAGATCGTCGAGCAGGGCCCACCGGGCGAAGTCCTGCTCGATCCGAAGCATGACCGCACCCGGGAATTTCTTCGCAGGCTCCTTTAACAGTCCACGGAAAGGCACTCGCATGCATATTTCGAAAACGATTCTCGCCCCGTTCGTTGCCGCCGCATTGTCCTGCGCGGCCTTCGCCGGAGTGGCCCGCGCCGAGGCGACCGATCAGGTCGTACTGGACAAGACCATCACCAAGGACCAGGCGGCGGCAGCCCTCGTCCCCGCCAAGTTCAACGGCAAGCTCCGGCTCGCCGTCTCGGCACCCTATGCGCCGTGGATGTATTTCGACGACAAGAACGAGCTCACCGGCATCGAGATCGACGTCGTACGGGCCGTCGCAGCCAAGCTGGGCGTCGGCATCACCTTCGACAACCTTAAGTTTGAAGGCACCATCCCGAGCCTGCAGGCAGGCAAGGACGACATGATCGCCGCCGGCATGGGCGACAACCCGAAGCGCGAGGAACTCCTCAACTTCGTCAACTACACCACGCTTGGCCTCGTCGTGCTCGTCCGCGACAATGATACGTCGATCAATGGCCTGATGGATCTCTGCGGCAAGTCCGTGAGCCGCATCAACGGCGACGTGTTCGGCCCCTGGGTCGAGGAGCAGCTGCAGCCGAAGTGCGCCTCGCTCGGCAAGAAGAAGATCGATGTCAGGACCTTTCCCGATCCGAACGCCGCGCTGCTGGCCGTCAAGAGCGGATCGGTGAATTCGGAAATCACCGGCCTCGTCTCGGCTACGACCGTTCTGAACAGCAAGGAGAATGCCGGTCAGTTCCGCATCATCCGCCCGGACAACAGCCCGCGCGGCTGGAAGCTCGCCAATGGCGGCTTTGCGGTGCTGAAGGGCGAGACGGAACTAACGAAGGCGATCGAAACCGCGCTGAAGTCGATGAAGGCCGAAGGCACGCTGCAGGCTATCGCCGCTCACTACGGCTATCCCGACGTCATCATCGACGACATCGTCGTGAACATGCCCGCCCCGGCCGGCGATATCGGCAATATCGAATGATGCCCTGACCGTGTGCCGCCGCTCGTCATTCACCACACGACGGTCGGCGGATTGCAACCGGATGCGGATACGACCGGCGCCTTCGACAAAACGGCGCCGATCTTCTCCTCGCCGGTTGCATCCATGTCCTGCGGTTCGCCGGAGCGGATGAGCGCTGCACATAACAAGCCGCAGATGCGGCCTCTCCCGGCTCGGCGCGTTTTGACCCGGCGAGCCAACGAAGCGCAATCCATGCACGGCATCGCCACCCTCCCGAGAGACAGATGACGGATTATCCCGATGTTCTTTGACCAGGCTCTGACAGCACTCATCCAGGAAGCGGTATCCCGACCGGATATGCTGCAAGCGCACTACACCTCGCTGCTGGCCGAAATCGAACGCCGGGACGCTACGCTGAAATCCTTCTGCGCCATCAATCGGGAGTGGCTGGCAAGCGAACTCGACCGGATCGGCAAGATTTCGGTTTCGCCGCCGAAGGCGGGCCTGTTCGGCGTGCCGGTCGGGGTCAAGGACACGATCGTCGTATCCGGCCTGCCCACGAAAGCCGGTACGTCAGCCGATGTCGGGCACATTCTCGGGCTTTCTCAAAGCCCGGCCGTGACGCGGCTGCAGGAGGCGGGCGCGGTGATCGTCGGCAAGCAGGCGACGCATCAGTTCTGTTCCAGCGCCGGCCCGGCGGCGACGCAATCCCTGCGCGGCGCGGAATTCTTTGCCGGCGGCTCGACGGTTGGCGGGGCGTGGGCGGTTGCCGCCGGCTTTACCCGCCTTGCCCTCGGCAGCGACGCCGCCGGCTCGATCCGCCATCCCGCAGCGCTTGCCGGCGTCGCGGGGCTGCGGCCGCGCGAGGGCGTGCTTTCCGACGAAGGTCAGGTCAATGGCGCGCTCTCCGGACAGAGCACCGGTCTGCTTGCACGCAGCGCCGAAGACCTCGTCACCGTCTTCGAGCAATGTCCGTCGCTATTTGCCACCCCACAGGACCGGGCGATCGTCGACCGGGATCGACCGACCATCGGCGTTCCGGAGATCGGCTGGATGAATATCGATCCGGCAGCTGCCTCGGCCTTGCGTCTCGCCGCCTCGCGGCTTGCAGATGCGGGCCATAAGGTCGTGCCGACTTCGCTTTGGCTGACGCCGGAGGCCATGGAGGATTTTTTCCTCGTCATGAATTTCGAGAATTGGCTCTTCCATCGCCGTCTGATGGTCGAGCATGCCGACATCTATCATCCCGACGTTTATCGCGTGATGCAGGCCGGGGCGTCGATAGAGCCGCAGGAGGCCGGCGCGGCGCGGCGGCGGTTGGCCGAACACCGGCAGCGTTTCCTCGACAGCGCCAAGGCGGAAGGCCTCGACATCCTGCTCACACCGAGCATCCCCTGGCCCGATATCCGCAGTGACGCCGGCCCGCCACGGGCATTATCGGCCGAAGGCGGGCGTTTTACGGCGCTTTCGAACATCTATGACCTCGACAGCCTCTCCGTACCGGCGGAGCGGGAGCCTGGCGGATGGGCACGCTCCGTCATGCTGCAAGGACTCACTGTTCCCCTGTCTCGCCTTCTGACGACCGCGAGCATCGTCGACCTGCGCCGCGCCGACGCAGCATAGCCGGGCTCGCAGGGCGGCCGCCTTCTGCCTCCCGTCCCCAGCGGGCAGGAGGCGGCCGGGGAAAGGGCAAATCCATCGCAACCTTGCGAAACCAACCAAGGAGACCGCACCACCATGCAGGATGTTTTGACAAGCTGGCTGGAAGAGACCAAGGCCCCCGGCATTTCGCTCGCCATCGATGACGGCAACAGCATTCGCTCTTTCAACGCAGGCGTGGCGGATGTGCGCACCGGCTTCGCGGTCGGCGAGGAAACCACGTTTCAGCTCGGCTCGGTCTCCAAGGTGATTACCGCCTTCGTCCTGCTCGAGGTGATGGCTGCCCGCGGCCTTTCGGTCGATACGCCCGTGATCGCCATCGCCCCCGACCTCAAGGCAAGCAACGAGCGCGCCTTTCACGACATGACGGTCCGCCATCTCCTCAATCACACCAGCGGACTGGAGTCGCAATGGTGGGTGGATCTCGGGCGCGGCGACTGCGCGCGAAAGATGGCTGCCCGCGCTATCGCCGCGACCCCTCTCCTTGCCCGGCCCGGCGAGCTGTTTTCCTATTCCGGGCCGGCCTTCATCCTGGCCGGCTATCTGACCGAAGTGCTCTGCGGCAGATGCTGGGAAGAACAGATGCGCATGACCGTCGCCGCCCACATCGGAGATCACTCCATAACCGCCCGGCCGGAGGAGGTGCTGATGCAGCCGTCGGCCACAGGCTATGTCGCTGCTCCCGAAGCCGGTCGAGCGCCGGTTGCAGCAGCGCGGTGGTATGCCCCGCTGGCACTTTCGCCCGGCGGCGGCCTGGTCGCGACGACGGCCGATCTCGCCCGGCTGACGCGTGCCATGCGACATCGGTTCGGGCTCGATGCCAGCGCGGCGGACCCGTCACCTTCCTCGACGATACCGACGATCGGCTGGCGATACGACGGCTGGGGTCTCGGCATGGCAAAGTACCCGACATTCACGGACCTTGCCTGTTGGGGACATGATGGCACGACATCCGGTCAAGCCTATGCCGTTCGCCTCGCAGAGGGCCGCGGGCAAGTGGTGTCCGTCGCCACCAATGCCGTCTGGGCCGCCAGCCGGCTCGGAAAACTGGCGGAGGACGTGCTCGCCGGTCTCCTGGGCGATCCCGCTCGTTTGCAGCCCGCCGCCGGGCGGACGGATGCCCTTTCCAGCTACACCGCATGGCGCCTGCCGGCCGGCACCGATATCGCCGGAACTTACCTTCGCCTCAACGCCACCATGCAGGTCCGGGCAGGTTCGGAAGACAGCCTCGTCGTCGAGGAAATCGCGTCCCCCCAGGATGAAGAGAACTGGTTCGGGGGAAGACCGCCACATGGCACCGGCCCCATCAGGGACGAATTGCGGCGCGCCGGACAACATTCCTATGAGTCCGCATCCAGGCAGCTTCATTTCATGTCGCATCCGGACGACTCCACCCGCCTCTATGTCCATAACGGCATGCGCGTCAATGTGCGCACGCCGCGACCATGGGCCTGAGATCGAGCTGTGCTCCACGAATGGCTGCCCCGGCATTGAACACCGGCGCCGCATAGTCACGATCGCAAGACGGGACATCGATGATCCTGCGAAAACTGCGCAGTATCGTGCAGGTGGATTTCAAGCCGATGTCGCACCAATATGTATCCAAATATTCTACTAAATGGATACGAATTTAGTTGGCGTGCAACGCGACTATTTCAGATTGGCGAGAAAGGCGGTAGCGAATGGGCAAGCTGGCTCGGTGTATGCTCGCTTGCCACCCTGCTGAGCGATCTTTCTCGAATATTTCATGATGCGCCTGCTTATCACTGATCCGAAATGTCCGTTTTCGCCATCGACCGGCAACGCCCATCGAGGCGGCACCCTTTCGGGCAAGCCGAGAACCATGATTCCCAAGTGAACCCACCCCATCAGCCGCCCGGGAGGATAACGGGCGGTTTATCATAGAGCAGCGAGCCGTATCGCAGGCACCTTCGCGTCCCTGCTGGCCGAGGCGCAACGCACAAGGCGCCGGATGGATACATTCCAGTATCGGCGCTGCTGCCGAACTGACACATTTTTGCGCCAATGCGGGCCACAACTCCTGCGTTATCGTATTTTCCTTGTCTTTCTCAAAACACCAAGGCAATTGGGAACAGAGAAAGATTCACGATGGCGGTGCCGCGGCAGGATATGCGACGATGAACAACCCAAATGCCCCCGATCTGGATGAGAAAGGCGGCTCCAGGATCGATGCCGTTTATAATGCCCTGTTCCAAGCCATCCTGGCTCAGGAGTTGGTGCCCGGCACGAAACTGAGCGAAGAGACCATCGGCACGCTCTTTTCCGTCAGCCGCACGATCGTGCGGGCGGCCCTCAACCGCTTGCACACGGAAGCCCTGGTCGAGTTCCGCCAGAACCGCGGCGCGTTCGTCGCTTCCACCACGCCGGAAGAAGCGCGCCAGGTGTTCGAGGCACGCAACGCCATCGAGCGTGAGGTTTTCCACAAGCTGGCTGCCCAAATCACCGACAAACAACTCCGAACGCTGCAGCAGCATCTCGAGGACGAACATAAGGTCGACGGCGACGACCATGCCCGCGCCATCTTGCTGTCAGGGGAGTTTCATCTTCTCGCGGCGCGCATGGCCGGCAACGAGGTGCTGGCCGGTTTCCTGAAGACGCTGATCTCCCGCACCTCGCTGATTCTCGCCCAGCACAGCACGCATCAGGAGCCTGACTGCAGCGTGGACGAACATGCCGAAATCATAGACGCGCTGCGCGACCGCAATCCGGCAGCCGCTGCCGCCGCTATCGTCAAGCATCTGGGGCAGGTGTTCGACCGCGCCAATATTGGCCAGCGGAAGAGGGCCGAGCGCAATCTGAGCGAGATCCTGTCGCGCTATGCGTGACTTGCACCGATCAAATGGGGGTTGGTTCGGCGACCGCCGGAAGCTCGGGTTGAGAGCCTGCGTGGGGTGGCGCTGTTGAGCCTGTCCAGCCTCTAAGTCCAAGCTCATTTGGATCTCGTCTGGCGCCGGAGCGGACCGGCTGCTTTATCTCTTTGTTTTTTAATGAATCCTACGGGCGCAGAAAAGCTCCTGAGCGTTTCCTTGTCCGACGGAAATAAAACTCCGGCGGGAATAAGAAAACGCTCAGGATAGAAACATCCCCCGACCGAGGAGCGTCGGGAGAGGCTGGGAAAATCCTGGAGTTCCGACGGTGCGGTCGAAACAACTGGCCGTATCAAGCTGCGACTCGGCCTGCCCTAACCTGCGCTGGCCTCACACTCGTCGAAGTCCATGTCGATCCGACATCAACCCTCGTCCGCTTCCTTCGCTTGCCCTTTTTCACCCTCCACAGCAAACAATGAGAAGCTCGTCCGTTTTCGATTTTGGATACGATATTGTATCGAGATTATATTGTCAATGGATACAAAATCTGCAATGAGATGGATCACAAACGGCGGGCGCCATACTTCGCGGGAGCAGATGTAGGCCCGCTTCCAGCGCGCCAGATATTGACATCCGCAACCACCAGAGGAGTTCCTTCCGTGACCATTCCCGACAGCTATCACCGCGTCGCAGGTCTCGCCGTCCATCCCGTCCTGCATGCCTTCGTCGAGAAGGAGGTTCTACCCAGCGCCCGGCTCGAGCCCGGCCCATTCTGGCAGGAGCTTGCCTCGATCATTCGCGACCTCGCTCCGAAGCACCGTGAACTGCTCGCCGTTCGTGGCGAGATGCAGGACAAGATCGACGCCTGGCACCGGCAGAACAGAAGCAACCCGCACGACGCGGCCGCCTACGAGGCTTTCCTGCGCGAGATCGACTACCTGCGTGATCCGCCGGCGCCCGACGCCTACCAGGTCGCGACCAAGAACGTCGACGCGGAGATCGGCACGCTCGCCGGCCCGCAACTCGTCGTGCCGCTCTCCAATGCCCGCTATGCGCTGAACGCCGCCAACGCCCGCTGGGGCAGCCTCTACGACGCACTCTATGCCACCGACGCCATTCCGGAAACGGACGGTGCTGCGCGCGGCACCGCCTATAATCCCGTGCGCGGCGCCGCCGTCGCCGCACGCGCCCGCAGCTTCCTCGACGAGGCCGCACCGCTCGACGGCATGAGCCACAGCGAAGCGACCGCCTACCTCATCGAATGCGGCCGGCTGCTGGCAATATCCGAGAACGGCGGCAGGTATGGCTTGAAGAGCCCGGACAAGCTTGCCGGCTTCCGCGGCCCGCGGCATGCGCCGACCGCCATCCTGATCGCGAACAACAATCTTCACATCGAACTCGTCATCGATCCCGAAAGTGCGATCGGCCGGTCAGACAAGGCAGGCATTGCCGACGTGATCGTCGAATCCGCCGTCTCGACCATCATGGACCTGGAAGATGCCGTTGCCGCCGTCGATGCCGATGACAAGGTGGCCGCCTACCGCAACTGGCTCGGCCTGATGAGCGGCACCTTGACTGCCCGGATCGAGAAGAACGGCACGGAGATCGAACGGACGCTGGAAGGCGACCGCAGCTACACGACCCCTGCCGGCGGCAACCTGACCCTGCATGGCCGCTCGCTGCTGCTGGTGCGCAATGTCGGCCACCACATGTTCACCGACGCAATCCTCGACGAGAACGGCGAGGAGGTGCCCGAGGCGATCCTCGACTGCGCCATCACCGTCGCCAGCGCCGTGCAGGACATCCGCGGCGAAAACAGGATCCGCAACAGCCGCACCGGCTCGGTCTACATCGTCAAGCCGAAGATGCACGGTTCCGACGAGGTCGGCCTTGCCGACCTTCTGTTCAAGCGCATCGAAGAGCTGGTCCGCCTTCCCAAATACACGATGAAGATCGGGACCATGGACGAGGAGCGCCGCACCTCGCTCAACCTCGCCGGCTGCCTGTCCCGCGTGCGCGACCGTACCGTCTTCATCAACACCGGCTTTCTCGACCGCACCGGCGACGAGATCCACACTGCGATGGAAGCAGGCCCCGTTGTGCGCAAGGCGGAAATGAAGCAGGCTGCCTGGATCGAGGCCTATGAGAACAACAATGTCGATGTCGGCATTGCCCGCAACCTGCCCGGCCGCGCTCAGATCGGCAAGGGCATGTGGGCCGCGCCGGACCGGATGGCAGACCTGATTTCGGAAAAGATCGGCCATCCGCGCTCGGGCGCGACTGTGGCCTGGGTTCCCTCGCCGACCGCGGCCACGCTGCATGCGCTGCACTACCATGCGGCCGACGTGTCAGCGGTGCAGAACGGCCTGCGTGGCCGCCCGCGCGCCGGCACGCTGGAGGGGCTTTTGACCCTTCCGCTCGCCACCCGCCCCTATTCTGCCGAGGAGATCGAGGAAGAGCTGGAGAACAATCTCCAGGGTATTCTCGGCTATGTGGTGCGCTGGGTCGATCAGGGCATCGGATGCTCAACCGTTCCGGACATTCATGACGTCCGGCTCATGGAGGACCGCGCAACGCTGCGCATTTCGAGCCAGCATGTCGCCAACTGGCTGCTGCATGGCATCGTCACCCAAAAGCAGGTGCGGCAGGCGATGCGTCGCATGGCGGAGTTGGTGGACCGCCAGAACGCCGGTGACAAGGACTACCTGCCGATGGCGCCGGCCTTCGACGGCCCGGCCTTCAGAGCGGCCGAGGATCTGGTATTCGAGGGCCGCACGCAACCCAATGGCTATACCGAGGCAATCCTGCATGCCCGCCGCCGCGAGGCCAAGGCACGCCGACACTAGCGACTAACCGTATGAACCGGCCTGCCGTATGGCAGGCCCGTTCATCTCCATAAGGCAAGAACCTATTTCAGACGATCGGCGAACTTGTCGATTGCCTTGATGGCGCATGCTTCGTCGAAGGTGCCGCCCGGAGCGCCGCCGACGCCGATGGCGCCGACCGTGTCCTTGCCGATCTTCAGCGGCACGCCGCCGGCAAGCACCAGGAAGCCCGGGATATCGGCCAGGCCCGCGGCGCCCGGGTTCTTCTGAACAGTCTCGGCCATGCCGCTGGTCGGGTTGCGCGAGGAAGCGGAGGTGTAGGCCTTGGCGGTAGCGGCATTTGCCGTGTGGGCGCCGGCATTCTCGGCGCGCACCAGTGCCAGCAGGATGCCGGAACGGTCGGTGACGGCGGCTGCGACGTTATAGCCATCGGCTGCGCAAGCGGTAACGGCAGCCTGGGCAAGATCGACCGCAAGCGCGGTTCCAAGGCTGGTCTGCCTGACGGTGTTGTCCGCAAGCGCCGGAGCGGCGAAGGAGGCGGCGAGGGCGAGCGAAAGCAGGACATTTTTCATTTCGGGAGTCTCCAAGGCGTTGTGTTTCCTGGAGGCCTGTCTAGCCGGGGCATCGCCTGCCGGAAATTCGCACCGCCACGGAGGCATATCGGTAGGATTACCGATGGGCAGCGAGCCAGATGCGCGTTTGTTCGGCTACTGCCGGCGTGCCGAGCTTCATGGCGATGCTCGCCCGATGGCTATCCACTGTACGGACGGAAACGTCGAGCGCTGCCGCGATCTCCTTGCTACCCAGGCCCTTCGAGACAAGTTCGATGACCTCCCGTTCCCGGGCGGTGAGCTGGTCCAGCAGGCGGCCGGTTTCGTTGCGCGCCAGAAGCTCGACAAGCTGCGCTTCGCAGGATGCGATCGCTTCCATCAGCACATGCTCGTCGACGGGCTTGGCAAGGAAATCCGCCACGCCCGCCTTGAATGCGCGGCGGCAGGCTTCGACGTCGCCATGACCGGTGATCATGATTGCCGGCCAATCGACGTTCATCTCCGCCAATTTCTTCAGAAGCTGCAATCCGCTGATTGCCGGCATGCGCAGATCGAGGATCAATATGCCGGGCCTTGCCTTGTCCATATGGGCGAGCAGATGCGCCGCATCCGGAAATGCCGTCACGTCCTTCCCGTAAGTGGAAAGCAGCAGCTTCAGCGCCTCGCGCACCGAGGCGTCGTCATCGACGAGATAGATCATGTCGCCCCTCCGGATGGCAAACGAATGGTAAAGCGGGCGCCGCCGGCGTCGTTTCGTGCCTCGATCGTGCCGTCCATCTTTTCGATCAGCCGGACACAGAGCGGCAGACCGAGCCCCATGCCGTCCGGCTTGGTGGTGAAGAATGGCTCGAAGATGCGGTCGAGCAAGGCGGGTTCGATCCCCGGTCCGTTGTCGGCGATCGTAACGATCGCCTGTCCGCCCTCGGGACCGGCCGTGAGGACAACGCGCCCGCCCGGCTGGCCAACGACAGCATCGGCGGCATTGCGGATCAGATTGTGGATGACCTGCTGAAACGAAATGACATCGACCGCAACGACGCAGGGCGCTTGGGCGATCGTAACGTCGAGCGCGATGCCCTGTTGCGCCAGATCCGCTTCAATGAGACGCAACGCATCGTTCAGCGCCTCGGCCAGCGCTACGTTCTCGATCCGCGCCTCCGCACCGGAGATATAGGCACGCATGCGGCCAAGGATATCGCCCGCCCGCTTCGCCTCGCGGATGTTGCCGTCCAGCGCCTGTTCGAGAATGTCCGCGCGTTCCAAGGTCAACGCCCGCCGCGCCGCCTGGCTCTGGCTCAGCATGGCGGCGATGGGCTGGGTCAGTTCATGGGCGATGCCCGAGGCCATTTCGCCCAGCGCATTGACACGGCCGGCATGGGCGAGTCGTGCCTCCTGCTCCAGCAGCGTGGCACGCAGCTCCTGCCTCCGCCTCTCCCGGCTCGCATTGCGATATTGCGCGCCCAGCCAGACCAATAGCGCCGCTCCGATCAGCAGCGGCATCAGCAACCTTAAGGGAAGGAGCTCGCCAAGGCTGAACCCCCTGCTGATCAACAGATGCAGCGGCTGTCCCGGATTGCTGGCGAGAAGGCCGGTCTTCACGTTCAGGATGGATGTGGCGCGTGCCGCATGGGTAAAGAGCACGGTATCGCCGAGCAGCAGGCTGACCGAATATCCCGGGGGAATGCGATCCATATCCAGAAGCCCGCCGGCGCTGATACGCAACCGCAGCAGCAGCCCGGTTTCGACGAGCTTGTATATGTCGTAGGCATGCTGCTCCGGGATTGGCCGGAGAGCCGTTTCGCCCGGTTTGCCGAGCACGGGCAGATCGCCGGCCGAATGTTCCGCTTCGAAGACGGGGCCGCCGGGCCTGCCGTAGGCAATCACGCGGGCGCTCGCTCCGTCGACGTGGATCGTCGCTATGTCGGTGATGCGGGGATAGAAGGCCGTTACCGACTCGGCGAGGCCCTGAACACTCGCCGATGGCTCTGCTGGGGACATGCGGATCACCGCGGCAAGCGCCGTCATGTGCGCATCGTGCTGCGCCAGCTTCTCGGCCAGAAACGTCCCGGTCTCCCGCGTCCAGTCGGAAAGCTCGGAAAGCCCGGATCTATATTGAAAAGCGGCCAGAAGAGCGACAACAAGCACTCCCGCCGACAGCCAGATCACAAGAGAGCCGAAAGGGATGATCCGCGAGATTGAAAATCGTCTCATCGTGGGCAGCGTCAAGGCGGCGGCGCATCCTGTTGGTTCTCGGAGCGCTTATTCATCATGACATAGGGGATAGCCGCAACCTCGAAATGACGACCAGTCAGATCTCGGACGGTATCCGGTCAGCCGGCTAAAGCATGAGGGAGTTGGGGACTGCTGATCGTCAAGAGGTTCGCACAGATTGCAGCTGTCCTAAGGCGGCGAGGTCGCATCTTCGGCTTGGCTGATGCCAGGCCCATCGCTACCGCCCGGTCGGGTCATTCCGGCGGCAAGAAAGAACTCGACCGTTCCTTGCCACTCAAACTGCCGACCTTGGCGCGTCACCCCAACATCTGCATCGACCCAAGCCCCAGAATATCGTTCAGCAAGGCGAGCGCTATCCCTGCCGCCACGATGATGAGGCCGATTAGAAACAGCCGCCGCGAGCGGTCGTATTTCGCGGCGATCAGGGAATCGCGCGCAAGCAGGTCGGCAAATACCTTCACCTGGAGGGCGATACCGATCGTCAGCAATGCCATCGGGGCGATGTCGATGCGACTCCAGTCGTTGGGGTTCGAGAGCCAGCGGCCGATGAAGTTCAGCGAGAAGCCGAGAATGATCCCCGCAGCCGTCAGCGAGCCGTTGCGGAACGTCGAATCGATCTTTTCCTCTGGATCAGGCTCTGGCATCGCGATTGTCCGGTTCAAGGCCATCAATGATGACAGCCTAGCATAGGCGGGACAGGCAATTCATCTTGCTTTCAACGATTGCTGGCACCGATGACGATAAAGACTCTGCATCGGAACGGACGGGCCAACCGAAATCTCGCCCTGCTTGACTTTCTCGACACGCACCGAAGCATTGATGTTTCCTCGTGGGATGAAGAGGCCCGGCCATGAGCCGGACCTCCTTCTTGGTTATCCCGCATTCGTTACTTTGCGATCGGGGCGTAGCTGCCATTGCTCCAGCGGTTGATGTCGTAGCTGGCGTTCTTCAAGTCGCCCTTCTGGTCGAAGGTGACGCTGCCGACGACCGTATCGATCGGCTTGCCATCCTTCAGCGCCTCGGCAACCTTGGTCGGATCGTCCGAACCGGCACGTTCGATGCCCTGGGCGAAAGCCTGGATCACGGCATAGGAGAAGAGCGTGAAGCCTTCCGGCTTGAAGCCGCCCGCCTGGATCTTCTGGACGGCTTCCTTCGCCTCGGGCTTGGCCTGTGGATCGGACGGGAAGACGAACATCGTGCCCTCGCCAGCGGAACCGGCAACCTGCCAGAATTCCGGCGATGCAATCGAATCGGGCATGATCAGCTGGAACTTGTAGTTCTGCTCGGCCGCCTGCCGCAGGATCAGGCCGGCCTCCGGATGGTATCCGCCGAAATAAACGACATCGACTTTGGCGTTCTTCAGCTTCAGCACGAGGGCATTGTAGTCCTTTTCACCTGGGTTGATACCTTCGAAGAGGATCTCCTTGAGGCCATTCGCGTTCATGGTGGCGCGCACGGCATCCGCAACACCCTGGCCATAGGCCGTCTTGTCGTGCAGGACAGCGACGTTCTTGCCGGCATATTGCTTGGCGATCCACGGGCCGATGAAAGCGCCCTGCGCGTCGTCACGCGTGTAGAGACGCATGATATTGGTCCAGCCCTTGGCGGCAGCATCGTCCGTCATTGCCGGGTTGGAGGAAGCCGGGCTCATCATCAGCGTGCCATTTTCGGCATAGACCGCGGAAGCGGGGATACTCGAGCCGGAGCAGGCGTGACCGTCGACAAAGTTGATGCCGCTTGCAGCGATGCGGTTTGCGACCGAGACGGCCTGCTTCGGATCGCACTGGTCATCCTCGAACTGCAGCTTGATCTGGCGGCCCATCACGCCACCCTTGGCGTTGATCGCGTCGGCCGCCGCTTGCGCACCCTGCCTGAACTGGTCGCCAATCGTGGCGAGCGGACCGGTCAATGGACCGGCAACAGCGAAAGTCAGGTCTTCGGCCCGTGCGGCGGTGCCCATGAGCAGGCCGATTGCCGTGCCGATGATTAGAATTTTTCTCATTGTCTCAACTCCCTTTTTTGCCCGCACCAGCGCGGGTCGCTCCTTCCAGAATAAAATCTTTACCGGCCGGAAACGCCGGCAGCCGCTCTCGAAAAGAGCGGCTGCGTTTCGAGCCATTCCCAGAGATAGACGCCAAGCCCCCGGTCCACATGAATGCGCAGGGTCTCGATGTCGTTGTATCGGTACACGGTGGCCATAACGCCGCAAAAGAGCATTGCAGCACAAGGTCCGGGATTGTTCGGATCGATCGTCGTTGCCCGCGCGACAAGATCGGGCACGCCTTCTCCGCGCGCTTGAAGGACGCGAAATGCCGAACCGACCGTCGTCACGCCATAGCCGTCGTCATGCCAGCCGTCGGCGCAGGCCGAAGCCGGAATGCCAACGGCGAGCAGCCGGTCACGGGCAACACGCACAGCATAGCGTTCGCCGGAGGCAAGTCCCAACGCGCCGACCTCCGCAAGCTCATGTCGGACAAGGAAGCCGCCGATGTCGCCACTGACGAGGCGCTGCGGCAGGCCGATGATGGCGCTGACGTGCAGGCCCGGCGCGGCAAGACGCGCATTCGCCCAATCCGGCTCCGGCTGCCACTTGCAGGAATTGTCAAGCATGAAGACGGGTTCCTTCCGGATCGAAGGCGCACGGGGCGACGATGCGGGCATGCCGCACCTCCCTAAGGTGCTGTAGTTCGATGACGTCGCCCATGCGCGTGAGACCGCGTTCGATAAGACCGAGCGCGATCGGCTTCTGGAGGGTCGGGCTGAAATAGCTCGACGTGACATAGCCTGTGCTGCGCAAACCGCCCGCGCCGCGCTCGATACCATGCGCGCCGGTCGGCAGGTGGCCCTTGCCGTCCGCCGCCTCAAGCCCGACGAACTGCCGGCGGTCAGGCCGCATGGCATCTTCCGTAATCAGCGAGCGGCGACCGATGAACTCAGTCTTTTTCCTTTCCAGCGGCGCGGTCAGGCCGAAATCCATCGGCCGGCTGGTGCCGTCGGTATCCTTGCCGATGACGATGTAACCCTTTTCCGCACGCAGGATCATGAGCGCCTCGAGGCCGAGTGGCGTCACGCCGAAAACCTCGCCTTCCCGCCACAACCGCGACCATAGCGCGGCGGCATGATCGGCGGGGACGGAAATCTCGTAGGATCGTTCGCCGGTAAAGCTGACACGGGCGATCCGCACCGGAATGCCCTCGAAAGTGCCCGGCACGACGGCCATATGCGGCAAGCTCGCATCATCGAGAGCAGCGTCAAGGCCGATCGCGGCGACAAGCGCCGACGCGCGGGGCCCCGTCACCGTCAGCGTCGCCATCTCGGCCGTGGCATTGTGGATGAAGACACGCCGCCGGTCGAAACGGTCCTGCCGCCACTCTTCCAGCAAGGCGTGTACCCCCGCGACGTGGGAGGAGGAGCAGGAGACGACGAAACGGTTTTCCTCGAGCCGCACCAGCACGCCGTCGTCATAGATGTTTCCGCCTTCGGTAAGGATGAAGCCGTAACGGCAGCGGCCGGGCGCAAGTGTCGATACGGTGTTGTAGTAGATGAAGTCAAGAAAAGCCGCGGCATCCGGCCCGATAACCTCGATCTTGCCGAGGGGCGACCCGTCAAAGAGTGCGACGCCCGTGCGCGAAGCCTTGGCCTCCAGCTGGATACGTGCCTCCGGCGACCCCTCGCCATAGAAGGCCGGCCGCAGCCAGCCGCCATAGTCGCGCAACACCGCACCATGCGCCCGATGCTCCCTTTCGAGCGGCAGGCGGCGCAGGGGGTTCATGCGCGTGCCGGAACGAACGCCGACGAAGGAGACAAGCGGAACCGGAGTGAAGGGCGGGCGATAGGTCGTCGTGCCAATCTCGGGAATGCGCCGGCCTGTGATTTCGGCCATCAGCGCCAGACCGTTGATATTGGAGGTCTTGCCCTGGTCGGTCGCCATGCCAAGCGTGGTATAACGCTTCAGATGTTCGACGGAGACGAAGTTTTCCCGCACGGCAAGCTCGACATCCTTGGCCGTGACGTCGTTCTGAAGGTCGATCCAGACGCGATCCTTCACCCGCGGCTTCGGCCAGGCGGCGACGATGCCGAAATGACGGGTCGCGCCGTCCGCAAATTCCGCTGGAAGGCCGAAGTCACCCGCCGCCGCTCCCACAACCGCGACGCCCTCGACCGGCCGGCCGGGCACGAAGGCGAGGATGTCATCGCGCCAGTCGAGCTTGCCCTGGGCCTGGCAGTAGAGATGCACGGTCGGCGTGAAGCCTCCGGAGGCGAGCACAGCATCGGCCTCCAGAACGCTGCCGTCGGAAAGCCGAACGGCGCTCACCATTCCCCGACCGCTTGCGGAAATCACGGTCAGGCCTTTCAGTACCCGGAGCCCGGCCGGCACAGGGATATCATCGCGATAGTCGACGACCGTGACCTCAGCACCCGTTGCCGCCAGCGCCTGCGCCGTCTCGTAGGCCAGACCGTTGTTCGTGGCGACGACGACCTTGCGTCCGGCGGCAACGCCGAAACGGCGAAGATAGGCGAGCGCGGCCTCTGCGGACATGATGCCCGGCAGGTCGTTGTTACCGAATGGCAGCGGCCGTTCGATGGCGCCCGTGGCAAGCACGATGGATTTCGCGCGAACGCGCCACAGCCGCTCAGGTACGCCGTCCGCGCCTTTCTGGCTTAGGGCGACCAGGCGATGGTCGTAGATTCCAAACGCCGTCGTGTCGGTCAGCACCAGCGCGCCGGCCTGCCGCAGTTCCGCTGCCACGTCCGCAGCCCATTCCGCGCCCGGCTTGCCTTCGAGGATCGCCGCACGGTGGAGCAGGCTGCCACCGACTTGCCGCCCGTCGTCGCAGAGCACGACACGCTGCCCGGCGCGCAGGGCCTTGCGCGCCGCGGCAAGGCCCGCCGGCCCGGCGCCGACCACGAGCACGTCGCAATGATGATTGATCTGCTCGGCGAAGGACGGCTCCCGCAATGTCGCGTCCAGCCTGCCGAGGCCCGCCATCTGCCGGATGCGCGGCTCGAACAGGTGCCAATCGGGAAACATGAAGGTCTTGTAGTAGAAGGCGGCCGGCATGAAGCGTGAGAAAGTGTCGAGGAAGGCGTGGCGATCCTTCTCCGCGCTTGGCTCGGCATTGACGCTGCGTACGATGAGCCCATCTGCGGCCAGCAATTGCGTGGCGCGCGTGTTCGGCATCGCGCCCGCAACATCGACCAGGGCATTCGGCTCCTCGACGCCCGCCCCCCATAGCCCGCGCGGGCGATGATATTTGAAACTGCGACCGAGAACGGAGACCCCGCCGGCAAGCAGCGCCGAGGCAACCGTATCGCCCGCAAATCCCTCGACCGCCTTGCCGTCGAAGGTAAAGCGCAGCGGCCGTGTCGTGTCGATGGCCGTACCGCCCTTAGTGCGCCATGCCGTCATCGCCGCTCCCTTTCGTGAGTGCGAAGGACCGCGCCACGCCATGGTGCACGGTGTCGCGCTCCATACGGAAGACCTCCCCGCAGGTCATGTGCATCCAGATCTCGTTCACCGGGCCGCGCAGGTTGTTCCGCTCGTACAGGTAGGCCGTCCATTTTCCGTCGGTCACGTCGCGAAAACCCTCCGGGCGATAGTTGCCGGCATCGCCGCCGAAATGAAATTCGGTCTCGCTTCTGGGGCCGCAGAATGGGCATGGGAAAAGCTGCATTGCGGTCCCCCTTAGTGTGCGATGCCGGAGCCGGCAGCCTCGTCGATCAACCGCCCGCGTGCGAAGCGGTCGAGATCGAAGGGTCGGCTGACGTCGTGATGCTTGCCTGTGGCGAGCAGATGAGCAAGGAGCGTGCCGCCGGCCGGTATTGCCTTGAAGCCCCCCGTTCCCCAACCACAGTTGAGGAAGAGGCCCGGCAGCGGGCTCTCGCCAAGGATCGGCGAGGAATCCGGCGTCACGTCGACGATGCCCGCCCATTGGCGCATCAATCGCAGCTGTCGGAAGCTCGGGAACATTTCGAGCAGCCCCGCGATCACGTCCTCGAGCATCGGCAGGTTGCCGCGCTGGCCATAGGAGGGAACCCGGTCGAGACCGCCGCCGATGACGAGTTCACCCTTGTCCGACTGGCTGGCATAGGTGCCGGTTGCCGGCGAGAGCACGACCGTATCAAGTGCCGGCTTGATCGGCTCGGAAACACAGGCCTGCAGGGCATAGGACGTGATCGGCAGGCGGAAGCCGGCCTTGGCGCCGAGATGCGAGGAATGGCCTGCAACGACCATGCCGACCCGATCGGCGCGGATCTCGCCGCGGCTGGTCTTCACGCCACGGCACCGGCCGCCCTCGACGAGGAATTCCTCGACTTCGCAGGACTGGATAATATCGACGTCCAACCGGTCGGCAGCGCGCGCATAGCCCCAGGCGACCGCATCATGGCGTGCCGTGCCGGCCCTCCCCTGCCAGACGCCACCGAAAACCGGATAGCGCGCCTCGGGCGACATGTTGAGCAGCGGCAATACGCGTCGCACGTCCTCCACGCCAAAAAGCTCGGCGTCCGTGCCATTGATCTGCATGGCGTTGACGGTGCGTGCCGCCATCTCCATCTCCGTCTCGCTATGGGCCAACGTGATAATCCCACGCTGGGAAAGCATGACGTTGTAATTGAGCTCGCGGCCGAGGCCCTCGTAGAGCTTCAAGGCCATTTCGTAGAGCGCCGCGCTCTCGGGAAAGAAGTAGTTGGAGCGTATGACCGTCGTGTTCCGGCCGGTATTGCCGCCGCCCAGCCAGCCTTTTTCGATGACCGCCACGTTGCGGATGTTATGAACCTTGGCGAGATAATAGGCCGTTGCCAGCCCGTGCCCGCCGCCGCCGATGATGAGGATGTCGTAGCGTGGCTTCGGCTGGGGTGAACGCCAGGCCTGCCGCCAGCCCGTCTGACCAGCAAGCCCCTCCTTCAGGAGCGAAAGCGCGGAATAGTGCCGCGTCATCGCGAAATCCCGCCGCCGGCATGGTGCGTTGCGCGGCGGTAAAGCGGCAAGGCTGACTGCGGTTTCATGCGCTGCCCCATTCTGAAAAACCGTGCGAGAGCCCCCATGCACCCGCCAGGCAACAGAAATACCCATTCTGTACATATATGTCCAGACAAATGCGCCAGGCACGGAAAGGAGCAGCCGTTCCCCGCTCACATCGATGGATCGCAAGAAAGTACAGAGATGAACAGATCTCAGCCGTTTGGCTGAACACGCCGCATTAGCGTTTCAAAAGCGTCGACCTCCTCATCCGATGCCCGACGCCCTGTAAAGCTCAAGAGATAGGGACGCAAAAGACGCAGCCGCATCTCCCGATCATCCCGCATGCCAAGCGTATAGTGACCGATCTGCGTAAAATAGAGAACACGGGCCCGGATGAAGGCCTCGTCTTCCGGATAGGCGTAGCGCAGGAACATGCGCGTCAAGGCATCGACGCGCTGATCGTCGGCTTGATCGACCACGGCACGCACGGCTGCGTCCACCTGTCCCCAGGACCGGACCGCCGCGTCGAGGCGGGGGTTGAAGAGGTTTGGATCCACCCAGCATTCAAAGACGTGGCACACCGCCTTCGTCACCGTGGGTGCTGGGCGAAGGGCACGTTCGAGGATCGGGCTCGTATTTTTCCGGAGCCAGTATTCAAGCAGTTCCCTGTGCAATTCCTGCAAATCGGCAAAGAACCAATAAAAGCTCGACCGCGACACCGCGAGCGCCTTGGCCATGACCTGTATTTTTACATTGGCGATGCCGTCTGCAATGAGTGCCGCGATAGCCGCCTCGATCCAGACCTCGCGGGTCATGCGGCCGGCCGTCTGTTTGACAACCTCTTTTTTTGCCCTGGAGGGCGGTGTTGCACTCACAGTTTCTCCTCTCGGCCGATCGTGTCGCCACATCCAGCGGATATGGAATGTCATGTTGCCCAACGCCAAACGGATATCAAGTTAGGGGCAGCGCCGGCGCGTGCCATATCGCAGCAACGGAATTTGAAACCAGACCTCCACAATTCGGGCCGTCGCGTCAAACGCCCGATTGGCACCACCGCCGTGGCCGCTCCGCGGCAACCGCATGCGCATTTCCCGAATCAGAACGTATCTCTCGGGAGATCGGTCATGGGGCCTCCCCTTCGAACGGAGCAGGCCGGTCGCGATGAAGGGTTTTTCGCTGTCGCCGGCGAGCAGACGGCGCGATGCTTCTGTCGCCAGATCCGGCTCCGCTATGAGCTGGACCTGGCCAGGATGAGTGCCCGAAGCATGAAAATGCCGGGACTGCGTGCCCGCTCATGGATCGGCGAGCCTGTTGCCAGGGTGTCAGCAACGCCTTTCGTTTCTAAAGGTGTCGCGTCTCCGCCGGCGTGTTCCACCAGCTGTTGTTGCGGCCATCGAAGTATCGCACAGGTGCCTCGGCAAGTTCGCTCGGATCGAGATCGTCCAGGCAGGCGAGATTGATGGAGACGTAGGCGCCTCCCATTTCCGCTATATAACCGTGGCCATAGGGTGCCACGCCACAGGTGCCGCAGAAGCGATGATGGCCCGACATCGTGCCGAACTGGTAGTCACCGACCCCCGTCTCATCACAGGTCAGGCGGAAGTCTTCAGGCTTGATGTTGACCCCCCAGTATCGGCGTTTCCAGCAGATGGAACAATTACATTTTCCGGTACCGGCCTCCAAATCGATGTCGGCCTGATAGGCGATCCGGCCGCAATGGCAACTGCCGTGGTAGGTCTTCTTCATTCGCTCTCTTCCTTGCGTTTCCGTGTGTGTCATGACAACATGCTGTCATTATCAGCAATGGACAACATGTTGTCAATATGGACTCGAAACGAACAACCGAAGGCGATGCCTTCGCGCAATTCTCAATCGCGGTACTGAGGCTTGCGGGTCATCTGCAGGTCGCGGGCGATATTCTCGCCAAGCCTGCCGGGCAGACCAGTGCCCGCTGGCAAGTCCTTGCCGCTGCCGACCATGCGCCGATGTCGGTCGCGGATGCAGCGCGGGCACTCGGCCTTGCACGACAAGGCGTCCAGCGCATCGCGGATCTTCTGGAAAGCGAAGGGTTGATTGCCTATCGCGACAATCCCGCCCATCAGCGTGCCAAGCTGATGGAATTGACGGCCGCAGGCAGAGCCGCTCTGGCCGATATTCAAGGCCGTCAGGCGATCTGGGCCAACAGCAACGGTGCGGCTTTCGGCGAGGCGAGACTTCGCGAGGCGACAGCGGTGATCGCCGAAGTTCTCGCAGCGCTCGGTTCCTGAGGCGGTGATTCTTCTCCGAATTCCATCAATTGCGTCGGTGAAGTGTGTTCGGCGGAGCGAATCGTCGCCCCGTTGTGGGCCACCCGCTTAACCCATCAGCGACATTCAGGATTTGCCCCGCCTCCGACGCCGGTTACGGTCCTTCCCTGTGACACGAACCGTTCCACCGAGCCATCACAGAGGCGTCTCGCCAGGAGTGGCTGTCAGGATGCGATTGAGCGGCTCAAACAATTCCGGCATTGCCATCGTTGACGATAGAAGCAACTTTCCTCGCGGGACGATGATCACGGTCAGTCGTTGTCCTTTGGTTATCTTTGCGGAGACGATCGGCCGGCCTTCCTCATCGAAGGTCATGATCAAGTCGGGGAAAGACGCTCTGCGCTGGCCGTCGACATCGAAGGTCATGAACTCATTGATAAAACGCAGCTTCGCGTTCGAGGAAAATGTTACATGACCTATGTCCAAGCCGTCGCGCCGCTGACATTGGTATCCAGTCACCTCCCCTTGCAAGGCTATATTGCCGTCCATGTGCCCTACGACGGCCCGGATACCTCCATCGAGCAACGCGCGCCCGATGCCGATCGCCTGACTGATCGCACCCGGAGCACCATTGGCGACCGCAAGGGACAGCGGCACCGGGTTACGGGCGACAGCCAGAAGCCCGCCGGCTTCAACGGAAGCACAACGAACGGTGTTGGCCACCTCCTCCAGCCTTCCGGACAACAGGCCCTCGACAAAATGCGTGCTGTCGCCTCCCGCAAAAGCCTGTCGGGAACGGTAACCTTCCACTCTGTGCAGCCCCAGTGCCCCCATCAAGCCCGTCGGGTGAGCGCGGCCGTTGCAGGCGAGGTCCAGCAGAGGCAATCCGGTCAAAGCAGATTGTAGCCAACCGTTGACCGTTGTCTCTGCTCCGTTCTCGTTGGTGTTGATGGCCGCAATTCGGGGCTCTGCCTGCCGAATTTGCGTGAGCGCCTGCAGCATGTGGGTTGCGCGAACATAGGCCTGCGGAGATGAAGGAGCACCCACAAGCGCGACCGTCACGGAAAGCGTCTCGGGTGAGAGCTCCTCCGGACTCCATAGTTGCGGGGTCCCAGCCTCCAATGCCAGCCTCGCGCTGCGCAGGCCCTCGTTGATCAAGCCGCCGCCGCCGCCACCGAGAATGGCTCCTCCCAAGACGGCCGGTTCGATGTCGTCCGGTGTCAGGTTCCGTTTCATCGCAGTGCAAACCCGCCGTCCGGATAAAGCGTGGATCCGGTCATGAAGGTGTTTTTCATGAGGAAGACCACGGCATCCGCCACTTCATCGGTCGTACCAACGCGCTTTAGCAATGCAACGTCGCCGTAGGACGAGAAAGACGCATCCCGCAGCGCTGGCGGCTGGCGCTGCCATAGATCGCTGTCGATCGTTCCAGGCGATACGACATTCACCCGCACCGGTGCCAATTCCACCGCAAGCGAACGGCCGAGGCCTTCGATTGCCGCATTGCAGGCGCCATAGGCCGCGCCGTTCGACGCCGGGCGAACGCTATAGGCACCTGCCATCAAGGTGATCGAGCCATCCTTTGCCAGGTAAGGCAGAGCATGTTTGACAGCGTAATACTGCCCCCAAAACTTGGACTTGAACGAGCTTTCCGCCACGTCGTCGGATGCTTCATCTATGCGGCCCCGCGCGTACGACGCGCCGGGCGTGAAAAGATGGTCAATGGCTCCGGCCGCCTCGAAAAACGCCTTGATCGAGGCCTGATCGAGGTTATCAACCTCAGCCCCCCGAGCCGAGGAGCCGAGACGCTGAACCGCTTTGCCGATGCGTTCAATGTTCCGTCCGCCGACGATGACGGATGCTCCCTGCGAAATGGCGATCTCTGCTACACGCAGGCCGATGCCGGAGGTGCCGCCGATGATGGCGACTGTCTTGCTATTAAACATATTCGATCCTCGTTGAATGATTGCCTGGTCAATGTCCGAATATCGCCGTCGCCATTACGCGTTGCGCGATGTGAGCTTTGCGTAGCATGGCGCCAAGAACCCCTGGATCAGCCAGTAGGAGAAGCCGGCGGCGCAAAGCGCGTTTATGGAAGGAATGCCGGCGCTGATATAAAAGCCGGTGAGAAAGCCGATGGCCCAGCTGACGAGACCCGGAAGGTTCCAAGCCTCGCTTGTGTCGGGCACTGCCCCGCGGATCGCCGAACGGTCCAGCAAAGCCCTCTGCCGACGCAAGACGAAGTAGTCGACGATCATGATCCCTCCGACAGGAGGAATTGCGACGCCTAACACAATAAGGAAGCCGGTGAATTGCTGAAGACCGCCCCAGAGCGACAGCAGCGTTCCGCAGCTGCCGATGACGAGCGTCGCCGTCGTGCGGCTAATCGCAACGCCGAAGACGTTCTGGAAAAAGTTCACGACGCCAAGTGAGGCCGAATACAGGTTCCAGTCATTGATCTTCGCCGTCGAGGCGACCAGGATAATGATGCCGACAAAACTGGTTGTGGTGACGATAATCTTGACAACGTCTGCGCTGCCTACGGCGTGCGCAAGCAGAACCCCGATAAGGCCGACCAGATACTCCCCGAAGGTGATGCTGACCACGGTTTGCCTGACAACATCAAAGGCCGAGCGGTTGAAGCGGCTCATATCCGGCGTGACGACCGCGCCGATAATGAACGAGCCCGCCACCATGGTCGCCCCGGCGGTCAAGCTTAGCGACGGGCCGGGAGCGGCTGAGTTCACCAGACTTTGCAGTGAATGGGTCATGAGCGCTGACGCGATCGACCAGCCTGCCAGCACCATGAATGCCGGGACCGTGACATAGGCGAGCCAAGCCATCGCGGAGAATCCGAAGGTGACGACAAGGGTGACCGCGAGGCCACACGCCAGGGCCCAGCCCCAAAATGGCAATCCGCCGGCCAAGGACTGCATTCCGGAAGCGAATATTGCATTCTGAACCGCAAACCAGCCCACGAGACTGATGGCGATGACCAGCGACAGCAAGCTGGAGCCGTGTCGACCAAAGCCGGTCCAGCGGGCCAGCATCGCCGTGCTCATCCCCTCCCTTTGCCCTGCTATGCCGACAAAGATCGAAACGATTTCCAGGATGACCGCCCCAAGGGTCAGGGCCAGAAAGGCGTCCTTGAAGGTCATGCCGTAGCCCAGCAGTGCGCCGACCATGAATTGAGAAAGGCATGAGAGCTGACCAAACCGCTGCATCGCAACCGATAGCCAAGAATATCGTGCGCCCATCGGTACCCGGCTGAGGGTAAAGTCATCAAGATCGCGATTTATGTCCGGTCGAGTTTCCATAGTCCGTTCCCTTTTTTTGCGCCGTGAGCCCGGCACGCGAAACGAACCATAATCGTTCTTCTAATTCTCAGTTTATCCGATTATTCCTATAATATCGGAATTTAGTTCCGTTATGGGAGGGCATATGATTTCGAGCGAGCAATTGACGGCGATCCGTACGTTCGTACAGGCGGCCAAGAGCGAGAACTTCTCGGATGCCGGCTTGAAGCTCGGATTGACAAGCTCCGCCGTAGGAAAGGCAGTGGCGCGGCTCGAGACGCGGCTCGGCGCGCGCCTGTTTCACCGCACCACGCGCCAAATGACGTTGACGGAGGATGGCGCACTGCTTCTGCAGGCCTGCCAGCGCGCCTTTAATGAGCTCGAGGCTGTGGAGGCGACGCTGACATCCAGAACGCGCGAACCCGCCGGCAGGCTCAGGGTCAGCCTGCCTGAACTACTGGGCCGCAAGGTGATAATGCCGATTCTGTTGGAGCTGTCGCAGACCTATTCCATGCTGACCTTCGATGTCAGCTTCTCAAATCGCCTCACCGACTTGGTGGAAGACGGCATCGATCTCGCCGTCCGTATTGGAAACGTCGGAAGCAGCGCCGATCTGGTCGCCCGGCGCCTGGGCACGCAAAACATTGTCATGTGCGCGTCGCCCGACTACCTCGCGCGTCGCGGCACGCCGAAAGTGGTGTCGGACCTTGCCGGCCACGACTGCATCACCTATTCGCGAAGCGATGGCAGAGCCCCCTGGCTGTTAGCCGACGAGACCGGCTCGGTCGGGCAAGTCGACGTTTCCGGCACGTTCAGCGTCGGCAGCTATGACGCAATCTACGACTGCGTCTTGCGGGGGTTCGGCGTGGCGCAGCTGCCTGAATGGCTTGTCGCCGAAGCCCTGGAACAAGGATCTGTCGTGACCGTCATGCCGACCTCATCCCCGAAAGGATTGCCTATTCAGGCCGTATGGCCGCATCGACGCGACATGAACCTGAGAACACGGGTGCTAACGGACTTGCTCATCCGCCATTTTCGACAGTTTTGGCCGCCTGTCGGAACAGAGAACGACGGCGCGCGACTTGTCACCCGAAATCCCGAGGATATGTCGACACGTTAGCCGCCCTGCGTCGCTTCATTGCTGTGAGACCAAGACGGCAAGGCGGATATCGTCTTCGACGCGTCCACCTCTAAATCTTCCGCGCCAGCCAACGCGCCATGTTGGCCATGAGTGTATCGTAGCCGTCCCAGCGCATGAAATCTTCGGACAGCCAATGTGGTCCGATATCGGTCGTCCACGCAAGCGATCGTCCAGCGCCGTATTCGCGAACAGACAAAAGCGGCAAATTTTGTCCTCGGCTGGAGCAATGGACTAACGTCTTCACCTCATTGCCTGCCCGCGCCTTGACGCGATTCATGCCGAGAACGAAAGGAATGGGCGATGTCAGACCCGCGAGCACCGGGTGCTCGGCATCGATAACGGCCGGGTCGAGACCTTCGGGTGCCTCCAACCCATCCGGACCCGCATTGATCTCGACAGGAAGGCATTCCTCGACGGCCGTACCGTGGAACATCGCCGATCCGTCCATGCCCTGGAAGCAGGTATAGCCGCCGGCCATCATCAACCCTCCACCCTGCTCCACCCAGCGGCGGAGAAGTTCGAGCCGATTGACGGAGCGCTGACCGATCCGCGTTTCCGGCGTGCAGAGCAGCGAGAGGGCGCCGACATCCGAAAGGACGACGGCCGAATAGTCGGCGAGAGCTTCCAGCGACCTCGGAAATTCGGCCTCACACCGCTCGCCGCCGATCTGGACGACCTCGATCCCCTGCTTGGCAAGCCCCGAGATGTAACGCGTCGCACCATTCGAATAGCGGGAGGATGCGCCGACTTCCAGGCCCTTGGCAGCGAACGACGTTACGTGAAAAGTCTCGCCCGCGAGCAACACTGGCTTCATGATGGATCCTCGATGGGGAAAAGGGCAACGCCGGATCGGCGTTGCCCGACAGTGTCAGAACTTGAATTCTTCGATATTCGCCGGCGTCACGATCTTGGCTGGTCCGAGCAGGACTTCGCCCTTGGTGCCGACCTTGTAGGATCCGAGGCGGCCTGCGGAGAATGTCTCGCCGTCCTTGCCGGTGACCTTGCATTGAGCCACGGCTTGGGCAGCATAGTAGGTCAGATAGCCAAGATCCTTGACGTTCCACCAGATGTCCTGGACCGAGCCATCCTGGATGTACTTCTTGATCAGCGTCGCGGGTGCCAGACCGGTAAGCTTGATCTTCCCAAGCAGGCCGGCCTGATCCATTGCGCGGGCTGCCGCGGGCAGACCGATACCGGCGGGGATGATGATGCCCTTCAGGTTCGGGAATGCCTGAGCAAGACCCAGAGCCTGTTGCTGGTTCACCTGCTCGCTCTCCTGACCGTAGGCGACCTGGACCAGTTTCATCTTCGAATATTTCTTGTCGGCGGCCATCTTCTTCTTCATGAAGTCGATCCAGGCATTCTGGTTGGTCGCCGTCGGCGTGGAAGACAGGATGGCGAAGTCGCCGTCATAGTTGATGAGTTGCCCCATGGACTCCAGCATCATCTCGGCCAGGCTGTCGCCAGCCGCCTGATTGAGAAAGAGCGCACGCGCATTCGTTGCCACGTCGGAATCGTAGGAAACAATCTTGACTCCCTGCTTTTCCGCGCGGCGAAGGGCCGGAGCGACAGCGTTGGCGTCATTTGCCGAAATGGCGATGACGCCGACCTTCTGGGAAACGAGATTGTTGATGAAGTCGATCTGCGCCTCGGCTGTTGCCTGCGATGGTGCCTGCTTGATCGCCTTTCCGCCGATCTCGCCGGCAGCTTCTTCTGCGCCGGTCTGCGCAACCTGGAAGTAGGGGTCGGTGTCGAGCTTGGGCAGGAAGCCGACGGTGACAGGTCCCTTGGCGCAATCGGCGGCGAGAGCCGTTGTCACGCTGCCAATCAGGGTACTGGCGAGAAGCAGCGATGTGAGAACTTTCGATTTCATTGGGTTTCCTCCTCCGTGAGTCCGGCTTGGGTGAACAGTCGAGCCGCCGGATGCTACTCGCTTGCCTTTGGTTTGAAGTAACGGGTCCTGACGCCTGCAAAGATCCGCTCGGCCGCGTTGCTGGCGAGCAGCGAGACGATCAGGAGAAGACCGATGACGGTTCCCTGCGCGTCGCCGCCGATCTGCAGAAGGCCGAGAACGTTGCGGATGGTTGCAAACAGCAGCAGGGCCCAGAGAACGCCCGTCAGCCTGCCCTTCCCTCCGAAGACGCTGATGCCGCCGAGGAGCGCAATCGTGATCACGTCGAGTTCGATGCCGAGCGCGTTGTTGGCACGGGCGTTGGCCAGCCGCGCTGCATAGACCATGCCGGCGGCGGCACACACGACACCGGAGGTGATGAACAATCCAAGGACGGTACGGGCCAGACGGATGCCTGAATATCGCGCTGCCTCCGGGCTTCCGCCGATGGCATATATCCGCCGTCCGAGCGGCATTTTCTGAAGGGCGATGGCAAACAGCGGCGCGAGCACGATGAAAGGCACGATCGTCCATGGAACGGGCGTATCTCCAACCGTGTTGATGCCAAAATCGAGAAAACTGTCCGGAAAATCGTTGATCGAGTCCGAACCGAGGAGGATGTAGCCGATGCCCCTGAACAAGGCCATCGTGCCCAGAGTGACCACAAGCGACGGCAGCCCCAGCTTCGTGACGAGGACCCCGTTGAATGCCCCGCACGCCGCACCGGCGAGCAACGTCAACGGGATTGCCACATAGAGCGAAAACTCCGCCTGGGTAAGCAGCCCGAAAACAACGCTCGTGAGGGCAAGCGTGCTGCCGACCGAAAGGTCGATCTCACGGGCGATGATCAGGAGCACCATCGGCAGGACGATCAGCGCTCGCTCGGAAATCCCGGCAACGGCTTGGGAGATGTTGAACGTCGATGCGAAGTTCGGCACTTCGAAGACGGCGTATACGATAACGGCGATGGTAATCGCGGCCAGGAAGTTATCCCAGTTGCCGATGCGGGCGACGAAATCCTTGTCCTGCTTCGATCTGTCGGTCATGGGTGCGCTCCTCCCCGGGACGCTCGGCGGGCGACATAGGCGTCAATGCCGATGGCGACGAGAATGACGAGACCGTAGACGCCCTGGAGCCACAGCGGATCGACCCGCACCAGGGTGAGGCCGTTGTTGATGACCAGCAGAAGCAAGGCTCCGGCCGCAACGCCGAGCACCGTCCCGGAGCCGCCGCGCACCGCGACGCCGCCAACCACGACGGCCGCAATGACCGTAAGTTCGAAACCGTAGGCGACACGGGCATCGACGGTGGCGTAGCGCGACGCCCACAGCGCGCCGTCGAAGCCTGCCAACAAACCGGCGGCGGCGAAGGCAAGCAGAATTCGAGGACGCGCCGGAATACCGATCAGCCGAGCACCGTCCGGGTTGGAGCCGATTGCGTAGAGTTCGCGCCCAAGCGAGGTATAGCGAAGCACGTAGCCCGCAATCAGCAAGGTGACGATTGCGATCAGAATGATGGCTGGAACCCCAAGAATGTTGGCGCTCGTCATGTCCAGCCATGATTGCGGCACCTGATCGGCGCTCACCTGCGTTCCGCCAGCCCAAATGCTGTTGATACCGCGAAACACGGACATCGTACCGAGGGTCACGACGATGGCGGGCACCCTGCCGTAGGTGATGACCAATCCGTTCACGATCCCTGCGACCAGGCCGATTCCACAGGCAAGAAGCACGCCGCCAAGCACACCGATGTCCGGGTGAGCATGCAATGTCGATGCCGCCCCATAGGCGGCAAGTCCAATGATGGCTGCGACCGAGAGATCGATGCTTCGTGTAATCAGCACCAGCATCTGCGCGACGGCGACGATCATCAGAAGGCCGGCATCCATGGCCAAGGCGGACAGGTTGGAGCCGCTCAGCATTCGGATGTTCAGGATCGAGATCGGTACGATCACTGCGAGCATGGCTGCAACCAGCCCGAACTCGCGACGCGCAAAAATCCGCCTCAGAGGACTTCGCTGTGATTGAAGCTCGACATGCTCGACGCCTGAATGGAGCGGTTTTGCGACAATCTCGCCATCGACCTTCTGAACGATCGCATCCGTCGCAGCCCCAATGACCTTTTCCTGCGTTGCCTCGTCGCGCTCGAAGCGTCCCGAGATGTGTCCTTCGCGCAGGACTATCATCCTGTCGGACATGCCGAGCAACTCGGGGAGCTCGGACGAAATGAGGATGATCGCCATGCCTTCGTTGGCAAGGTCGGCCATCATCGCATGCACATCTGCCTTGGCCTGGACGTCGATACCCTGGGTCGGCTCATCGAGGATGAGGATCCTTGGGTTGGTCGCCAGCCACTTCGATAAGACGACTTTCTGCTGGTTCCCGCCCGACAGCGAACTGACCGGCTGCCCATAGGAACTGAAACGGAGACGAAGCCGGTCCAGAAAGGGCTCGGCCAGCCTCAGCTCTTTCGAGCGAGACATCATCCCGCCGGTCGTCGCCTCGTCGAGAACCGTCAGCGAGGCGTTGTTGAGGATCGAGAAGTCCATGACCAGACTCTGGCCGATCCGGTCCTCCGAGACATAGGCAATGCCCTGCTCCATGGCGGCGCTCGCCGATCCAAATTGAACCGCGGCTCCGTCGATCGAAATGGTCCCCGACGTCGGCTGATCGATGCCAAACAGCACGCGAGCGATCTCGGTGCGCCCGCTCCCGACCAGCCCCCCGAAACCGAGGATTTCCCCGGCCCGTAGCTGGAACGAGATATCGGCGAAAGTTCCTTCACGCGCCAGGCCTTTGACCTCAAGGACAACCTTTCCCGGGACGGCCGTGTGGCGCGGATAGAGACCGTCGAGCGATCGCCCGACCATCATCGTGATGGCCCGATCCCGAGACAGATCGGCAGTCGGCTCCGTTCCGACGAGCCGTCCATCGCGCAGAACCGCGATCCGGTCGGCAACACGGTAGATCTCATCCATGCGATGTCCGACGAACATCATGGCCACGCCGCGCCGTCTCAGCGAGTCCACAACCGTGAACAGCCGCTCGACCTCGCGTTGGGAAAGCGCCGCGGTGGGTTCGTCCATGATGAGGACACGAGCATCGAGCGACAGGGCGCGAGCGACTTCCACCAACTGCTGTTCGGAGGTTCGCAACTTGCCAAGTGGTTGAGAAACGTCGGCGTCGAGGCCGATCGTGTTCAGCAGGCGGGCAGCTTCGGACTGCATCGCGCCGTAATCGAGCTTCCACCTGGTTCCCGTCTGACCAATGAACAGGTTCTCGGCGATGCTCAGATCAGGAAACAATCCCGGATGCTGGTGCATGACGGCGACGCCGGCATGCTGGGCTTCGAGCGGCGAGGAAAAACGCTTTTGCTGGCCACCGACTACGACCGACCCTGCATCGGGCTTATACACGCCCGCAAGGAGCTTCACGCAGGTGCTCTTGCCAGCGCCGTTTTCGCCGAGAAGAGCAAGGACCTCTCCCGCCCTGAGCTCGATGGTGACATCGGATACGGCGACCGTGCCACCGAATATCTTCGTAACGCCTGTAAGCGATGCGGCAACAGTGCCGCTACCCGGCACGGAAGACGTCCGTGTGAGGACCACCGGTTCAACCATGTCCGACACCATTGGCGGCGGCGCTAGAAGCCGCGGTCCGGCATTCATGAGATGTCATTTGGGATCCTCACCCTGTCGCATTCCGAGCCGCCGACTCCCTTGGGCAGCTTTATTAAAGCAGTTTACTATAATTTATCTTGCGATCCGTCAAGGCCGGCCGTAAGCTCTTTTGACAAGCAGCGGGCAGTGCGTAAAACAGCGTGGAACATTGATTATTCAGAACTGGGGGCCGACGGCATGGCGGGCAAAGGCAGCAATTCAATGCAGTTGCGCTACTACAACGAACGGGTGGTTCTGGACGCCGTTCGCCGCTTCGGCGAGACATCCAAGGCAGAAATCGCCAGGTTCGCCCACCTGACCCCTCCGGCCGTCGCAACGATCGTCGACGCCCTTGTTGCCGGCGGCTACCTTATCGAAAACGGCAAGCGCTTTGGCGGCAAGGGCCAACCTTCCGCGATGTACGGCCTTGCGAAAGACGGGGCATATTCGATCGGTCTTCATATTGGCCGCCGGGCGATGGATGCCATTCTGATTGACTTCGCCGGCGAGACCGTCGCCTTCGAAACCCAGGAATATGATCACCCCAGCCCGATCAGCATATGCGAGTTCGGAGATGCTTCGGTGGCGCGCTTCAGAAGCAAACTTGGCAGAGAGCAGCAGAAGCGACTTGTCGGCATTGGGGTCTCGGCACCCTACTTCATCGGTGGCTGGGACGCGGAGCTGGGGTTTCCGTCTGACGTGCAGATGGAATGGCGCACCTTCGATCTGAAATCATACTTTGCCGAAGGCCACGATCTTCCCGTTATGATCGAGAACGATGCGTCCGCGGCGGCGGTTGCCGAACTCGTCTATGGTTTGGGTAAACAGTATTCCGACTTCCTGCACATTTCCCTCAGCACCTTCGTCGGCGGCGGTCTGGTCCTCGACGGCACGCTGCAGACGGGGCCGAACGGCAATACCGCCGCCTATGGCCCCTTCCCGGTGACGCACTCAAGGCTGAATTCGGTTCCGAAACCAGCGGGGAAATTTGAAGTGCTGCTTCATCGCGCGTCTATCTATACGCTCGTCCATCATTTGAGAACGAACGGCTTTCAAATTACACGGGTTCGGGACCTTGACCCCATGCCACAAGCTGCACAAGGCCTGGTGTCGGAGTGGCAGGACGATTGCGCCGACGCGCTGGCGCAGGCGATTATCGGCAGCATCGCCGTGGTCGATCTGGAAGCCGTCGTTATCGACGGGTTGCTGCCGCACCCTCTGCTCGAGGACACGGTGGAACGCGTCCGGCACTGCTTTGCCGAGATGCTGCCGCCCGGACTCATCCCACCGGTGATCAGTGCGGGGCTCCTTGGAGCACGCGGTTCGGCGCTCGGAGCGAGCCTCCTGCCGATCTACTCGATGTTCGGACCGGATACGGGTGTGTTGATGAAGAAAGGCTTGGACAAGAAGCCTCTCATGATCGGTTCTGAATACAATCGACGCGGCGGATGAATTCGGTTTCGAGCCGGTGGACATCGACCGCCCCGACGGACGGCGCGTCCTGGCGACGACCAGCGGCAACGAGCACCTTGAGTTCGATGTCGAACCGGAAAGAACCCTTGAGGCAGGCCAGACAGGCTTCGGACAGCTACGACGCGCCAAGGTGTTTGCTGACCAGGCGTGAGAGACCTCCCGCTTCAGTCATGGTGATTGGATTTCGTCCCCACTCAAACATATGGCCGCAGATCCGGTCGAGGCAGCCGTCTATTGTCATCGTCGGCCCGGCGCCGTCGCATGTGGTTTGCCAATGCGGCTTCCCGCGCTACTTCCTGATATGGATGGAGCGCATGGCGTGCGCAACATGCTCTGATTTGAAGCCGACGCCCACGAGACGCCCGGCAAGGTGCGCCAATACAGGCCACCGGGCGATGAAGCGCATGAAAGCCGGCGGACCGGAGCGCCCCGGATCTTTCGTGTCGGCGCTCCGGCGTCTCCGACGCATCATCACCTGGATCTTCTGCGTCGCTTTCGTCGGGAAGATCCGACGCCGTTCGACCGCCTGCAGATGCCGATCGAGAACCGCGTCATTCCGCAACGGCCCGGCGAGGATGTTTGCTGCGGCGACGGCGTCCTGAATTGCCAGATTGACACCGACGCCGCCAATTGGCGACATGGCGTGGGCTGCGTCGCCGATGCAAAGGACGCCCGGTTTCCACCAGCGCTTCAGACGATCGATGCGGATGCTGAGGAGATGCACGTCGTCCCATGAACGGACCTCGTCCATCCGCTCCGGCGTCAATGGCGATGCGGCCGCGACCACCTTCCTGAAGTCGTCAAGCCCTCTCTCCTTGACGTCCGCGAACGTGCCCTTGCGCACGACGTAGCCGCATTGCCAGTAATCGCCGCGGTCGACCATCACGAAGCCCTGCCTGGGGCCGCCATGGCCCATCGTGTAGGGCGGATCGTCGGGAAGATGAGAGAGCTTCATCCAGAGGACATCGCTCGGGCTGCCGAAGCTTTCGACCTGCAGCCCGGCCTTGTCCCGCACGATCGAGTTGCGGCCGTCGGCGCCGACGATAAGCCGCGCACGAATAACAAGCGAACCATCGGGCCCTCTTGCCCGCAGAGCCGCCCCGCTTTGGTCAGCGGGGAGAAGATCCGTGACTTCGGTCCCCATCATCAGGTGAAAATTCGCCAGCTTTCCCGCTTCCCGCGCCAGAAAATCGAGAAAGTCCCATTGCGGCATGAAGGCGATGAAGCGGCATCTGGTCGGAAGCCGCGAGAAATCGGCGATCGTGACGTCTCTGCCGCCGATCTCGGCGTGCAGGCGCGGCGCCCGGGTGTGCGGCAGCTTCAGGAATTCATCGAGCAAGCCGATCTCATGCAGCACTTCCAGCGTCGAGGGATGGATCGTATCGCCGCGAAAATCCCGCAGGAAGTCCGCATGCTTCTCCAGCACCGTGACCTCGACGCCGGCGCGCGCCAGCAACAGGCCGAGCATCAATCCAGCCGGGCCGGCGCCAACGATAGCGCAGCCGGTTTCGAGCACCCTATCGGAGGAAGGCTCCCTGCCTGTCGCGTCGGCTGCGCTGTCAGAGACCTCCGCGCTCATGCCCGCGTCGCCGCGAACATGCGCGCCGTGGCGACTGCGGCTATCCATCTGGCCTGTGGCATCGCACCTTCCTTCTCGGTCGAATGATTGAAGATCCACTGAAACAAGTTTCCGCCCCACCGCTTTTCAGCGCCTTTGCCGACGATCGTCAACATATCCCTTTCTTATCTTGAGAAATAATGTCAAGATTTAGAAGGACGATGGCTTGCCGAAGGAAAAACGGGGTGTGTTTCGAACTCGATCAATTCCGGAATAACCGGTCGCGAGAGCGGCGAGACCGCCGTTCGTCTGCGTTCTGACCGAAAGATCGAATGCGGCACGAGATTCAATTCGACCCGATCTGCCTTGCGACCGTCGACGAGACCTCACGAATTTCCGGGGCGGCGGCGCATTCCCGTCGCTCGATTTCCGGGATCGTAGCCGGCATGTGCCTCTCGCTGCTCGCCCATGCCGCCACCTGCATCGCCGCGATCATGACAGAGCTGCCGCCCGATCCTCCGCCTCCACAGCCGCAACCGATGGCGATCATGGTGGAATTCGTCCCCGATCCGATAATCAAAAAGGAAAAGCGTCAGGAGGTCCAGAAGGGCGACCCTCAGTCGCAAGCCGACCATGATGCCGCACCTGAGCCAAACGAGCAGAAGCCGATCGAGGAGGCCAGGGCCGAGACCTTAATTCCGCCTGACGACACCCCGCAGCTGAAGAAAATCCCGGTCCCGGTCCGCAAGCCGAAGCCCGAGCTGCGCAAGTCGGAGAAGAAGGCACCCGACAAGACGAAGATCGCGGTTGCCAAAGGGCTGGCCGATGATCCGCTTCCCGATGTCGACATGGGTGACACACTGAAAGCGCCCGGCCGGATGGAGGCAACGATAGGCGAAGAAGTCACGCGTGGGGTCGTCAGCGATTTGAAGGCTCAGGAGCGTTGGCAGATGCAACTTACCGCCCATCTCGAACGCAGGAAACGCTATCCCTTCTCGGCACTGTCGCGTCGCCAGGAAGGAAAGGTTCTCGTGCGCTTCTACGTGGAGCCTGACGGCACCGTGACGAATGCGGAGCTTGCGCAGTCCTCGAACGTGCCGGCCCTCGACGAGGAAGTGCTCGATCTCCTGCATCGAGCCTCTCCCGTTCCGAAGCCGCCTCCCGGGATCGTTCCCTTCGTCATCGTTCCCATAGATTTTGCAATGAAACGCTGACCCGCAAGCCATATGTCTGACCATCCGGCGTCCGCAATATCATGGGCTTCCCGCTTCCGGCAGCCACACGATCGATCACGGGATGCGCTCGAACGAGCTTTGTGGTGGTCGCGCGCGTTCTCGGCCAAGCCGCACCTCAATCAGCAGAACGACAGGACTTCGATAGTCGCTGCTTGCAGCCGCTAATCCTTGTGCTCGGGCATGTCCTTAGGCTGATTCTTCGTCCAGTCATGCGACTTCACCTTTCCGGCGTAGCCGGCCGCGATTCACTCGTCGGTTCAGCCAGGCTTCGTCGCTCCGGATACCATGCGGTGAACTTGACGGCGGCAATCAACGCAACGATCGTCGAAATGATGCCGATCCGCGGCGGCAGGGCCGGCACATAGAGCAGAACGATATCGGCGGTCACCAGAACGAAGAAGGCCAGCGCCCAGGCGGCTGTAATCACATAGTTCGTCCGCATGAATTGCGGACTGCTCCATAGCTCCGCCGACACCTGTTCGCGCGCATATTGCAGGGTGAACGGCCGCCGTAGCGCCATGGAAATCAGAACGATAAGGAGCAAGCCAAGATCGACGCAGAGCCGAACGCCCACGATAGACCAGTTCGGCCCTCCGAAAACCGCGTAGAGGGCAAGCGCGCCAAATAGGATCGTGGTGCCGATCTCGAGAATTTTCGGGCTTCGGCCAGGCGCCACCCAATCGCGCAGCAATAGAGCCGCCGACACGATGGCGCCCACGATCAATCCTTCAGTCGCACCAATCAGTCGGTCGACGAGCGCGAACGCTATGAACGGCGCGAAGGCCAGCAGAGTTCCCATTATTTTCTCCTTCTGCCCTCGGCAGCGCGGATCGGGCAACAGCAACGCTCGTTGGAGGATACCGGCTCGGCGTCGATATGCGCTGCGTCAAGTCGAACGAAGTCGCTCGCCGTGTTGACCGGATCATATGCGAAGAGCGCAAGTCGGACCGGCGTCTACACCGACCTGATCGAGATTGGCGCCGATATCGTGCTCGAACCGAAATGACGACGCTGCAACCACAACAGCGCAAATCCGAAGACGGGGATGAAAATATCCGTCCAGAAGATGATGCCGGCATTGCCCGGCGCGAAGTCATGCGCGGTAATCATCTGATTAATGTGACCGGCTGCCGCCCCCAGCGTGAAGATGCTCGGACCAAGCACGGCCGCGAGGCGCAGATCATAGCTCCTGAAAGCTGCGAGCAGCCCGACAGCGGCGTAACCAAGGCTCGCAGTTCCGACCTCGAACTGGAACGGACTGTCGGCCCAGCCGATGAAACCCGCGGACATCTCGCCGAAGAACACATGCATGGCAAAGTTGTAGAAATTGTCGATACCGATGCTGAAGAACACGTACCAGGCGAGGAGCTTTTCCACGACGAGAGGCCGGTCAATTGAGGTTCCAGATCGCACAATCGCCGCAACTGAGACGATCAATCCGAGTAAGAAGAAACTCAGCGAGTAGTTCGACATCACAAATATGATGGCGGCTTTGATCACATCAGCTAACATGATGCTTCACCTTCCGGGCGTTATGGTTGCGTTGCAGGCCGATATCAAGAAAGCAACAAAGAGAGGCGCAGACATCCCCACAACTGATGATGCGCCGACACCAGGCTCTTGGCATGGATTCGATGTGATGCCACGGATGGAGCGGACGGGACGAAAGATGCTGACACGGATTTTGCTGTCTGCCGCCATGCTGCCGGCACTGGTTTCCATGGCCTGTGCAGCCGATATGACCGCCGACTATACCTGCGCGGACGGGACGCGGATGACCGTGATATTCCATACGCCCGCAACGGAGCCGGGATCAGTCGAGCTGTCGCTTGCCGCATCCGGCAAGCGGATCGATCTGCCTCAGGTACTCTCGGCCGATGGCGGCAGATATGCCGGCGGCAAGATCGAATTCTGGATCAAGGGCAGGCAGGCGAGCTTCAGGCACGATGGCAAGGCAACGACGTGCGAGACGAAACAATGAGCAAGACGGCAGGTGATTGACCGATCCGGCGGCTTGCCCACGCCTATGCCCGCATTCGCGCCCCGGGTGTCCTGTGCACCCATGCGGTCGCCCGAACGTTTGCCCAACGGTTTACCGCACCACACCGCCAGCCCGGCCTGTCTTCTAAGAACCCGCCATCGAGCCCAGCATCGCGCCGATGCGTTCCAGGTCGCGCAGGTTGGTTGCTTCGGACTTGTTCAGTACGGTGCGAATCTGGCTGCGGACCGTATCAAGCGATACCTGACGCATATGGGCAACGTCCTCGGCCGTCTTACCGCCGAGCAAGGCAACCGCGACGGCGGCTTCGGCCGCGCTGAGGCCGAAGAGATCGCGGAACAGAGCAGCCGGCGGTGCGATGGGCTTGGCAAGGTCATGCAACATGATCATCGCCTGACGGGCTGCGATGCCCGACATCGCGGACGCCGTACGCTGGGATGCAAGGCGCGCAGGCACCGGCGAGACAATGGCGGCAATGGAGGATGCGGAATTGTCGTTCGCCTCCTCGCCGCTGTGCAGACGAAGTGCGCCCCCAGCGCCGCCCTTCGCAACGTTGGCCACGAACTCCTTGAGAGCAAGATTGTCCTTGCGATGACGGGCAGCCAGAATTGTCGATCCAGGGTCCGGTCGCGGCCCCCAGCGCCTGATCAACAGGCCAGAGGACGGGCTTTCGGCGATCCGGACACTCACTTCGTTGGCAAAGAGAATACGCATTCCCGGATCGACGATGACATGGCCGGATCGTGAGCGCTCCAGTGCCGCCAGACCGGCGTCGGCGCCCACACCGTCAACCATCAGCCGACGCCGCAATTGCAGCGCGCGGCGCAGATGGGGGATGAACCCGGTGACGAGATCCCGATCAGGCCCCGAAAAGGGAGATCGTCGATCGCCGCGGAAAAAGGCGAGCATGGTGTTGTCGAAATCGCCGACCGCTGCCACCATCATATAGCGCTGATTGGCGTGACGCGCGAAATCCTGATAGAATTCGCTGCGAAGATAGTCTGCTTCCGGCACCAGTTCCCTCTCCGTGCGAATCCCCTGCTGCGCCTGGGGGAGCAGAAGCCGGGCGGCGGCTGCACGGATGGGATCGATCTTGCGATAAAAGTTGACATAGGCCGTTTCGCTGGCATCGTCGGGCCGGAGCAGATTGTGCGGCGTAGCGTTTCCCAGCGCGACGCTGAGCGATGCGCCTTCCGCCTCGAGGAGGTCACACAGACTTCTGCTCACTGTAAGCCAGTCGTGCATGCCAGTGGCTGCCTCGTACAGCTCGCCGATCAAATTGGCTGTGTCGCGATGCGGCATTTCTCACCAGTTCTGGGGATGCACGACACCCGGCTTAGCCCTAGACAGCCAGCATATCGGTCTCCAAGACACGGAAGATTTCGGATGCGCTACGGTATCAGACTTGCACGATCCTTGAAAGTCACGCTGGGGCTGCAACCAACCCAGAGATTGCGTTCAGATTCCGAGATACCGGCGGCGCGGCGGCACGGTCCGAAGGCGAGGCTTGGGCCTATACCGGGTGCATCTCCTTCGATGATGTTGGGTAGGCTTAGCAGGGACTTTGCGATGTTGTCGCTGACCCTGGCGCTGCTTCTCGCAGGTGCCGCCCACGATAGCGCGAGAGCACAGACCCCTCCCGGCGGCGCTCCGCCAACGGTCGGGACTGCTCCCGTCAAGCTTGCGCCCGTCGAGCAGCAAGGCCAGTATGTGGGCACGGTCGTACCGATCCAGCAGGTCAACCTCGTCGCTCGTGTCGAAGGCGTGCTCGAATCCGTCAACTTCGCCGAGGGCAGCTTCATCAAGGCGGGCAGCACGGTCCTGGAGATCGAGAAGGCGCCCTATGAGGCGGCGCTCGCCAGCGCACAGGCCCAGCTCCAAAGCGCAAAGGCCAACGAGACGAACTCGCAAGTCAATCTGAACCATGCCGACATAAACCTGAAAAGGCAGACGGAGCTGCTGACGCAGCATGCCGTAGCGCAATCCGCGGTCGACGATGCGACCGCGACGCGCGACAGCGCCGCCGCTCAGGTCGAGCAGGCCAAGGCCGCGATCGCGCAGGCAGACGCCCAGGTAAAGACGGCGCAACTTAACCTCGGCTATACGCAAGTGGTCAGCCCGATCTCCGGACGGGTCGGCAAGCTGCAGATAACCGCCGGCAATCTCGTCTCCTCGTCGAGCGGTACGCTTGCGACCGTGGTCCAGAGCGACCCGATCCGCGTCGCCTTCTCCATCGCCGACCGGGACTACCTCAAGGTCATCGACATGGTGAAACCGAACGACCAGGGCTTTGGCGGCAGCGCGGCGGAATTCCAGCCGAAGCTGAAACTTTCGGACGGTACGGACTACCAATCGCCCGGCAAGATCGCCTTCATCGACAACACGATTGATCCCAGCACCGGGACGATCGCCGTCTTCGCCGATTTCCCCAATCCGCATCTGCAGCTTGTTTCCGGCCAATACGTGCAGGTGACCGTCGCGGCCGGCGAACCACGGCAATTTCCGGTGGTGCCGGCCGCCGCCGTACAGCAGGATCAGGACGGTGCCTTCGTCTTCGTGCTCGACGAGGGAAATCGGGCCGTCATCCGACGCGTGACGCTCGGCCAGCGCGTCGGCACCGACTGGGCAACGCCATCCGGCCTTGCCGCCGGCGAGACCATCATCGTCTCCGGCATCCAGAAGATAAGGGCGGGTATGACCGTCAGCCCCGCGTCAGCAACCGTAGGAAACTGAACCGATGTTCGCCGAGATCTTCGTCCGCAGGCCGCGCCTGGCGATGGCCATCGCCGTTCTGATCACGCTTGCCGGTGCCATTGCGCTGCTCAACATCGCGGTCGCGCAGTATCCGAATATAACGCCGCCCACCATCCAGGTGACCGCGAGCTATCCAGGCGCCGATGCCAAGACCGTCGCCGATACGGTGGCGACGCCGATCGAGCAACAGGTGAACGGCGTCGAGGGCATGATCTACATGTCGTCCACGACCAGTTCGTCGGGGCAGTACACGCTTACCGTCACTTTCGACATCGGAACCAATCCGGATATCGCACAGGTCAACGTCCAGAACCGGGTCGCGCTGGCAACGCCGCAGCTGCCGACCGCCGTGACCAAGCTCGGCGTCAATGTCCGCGCCTCGCAGCCCAACTTCCTGATGATCGTCAACCTGTTCTCGCCGAAGGGAAGCCACGACGGGCTGTTTCTGTCGAACTACGCGAAGATCAACGTGGTCAATCCGATATCGCGCGTCTCGGGCGTCGGCTCGGCCTCTCTGATGGGGCCGCTCGATTATTCCATGCGCATCTGGCTCGACCCGCAGCGAATGGCCGCCCTCGGCATTACCGCCGACGACGTCAGTGCCGCCATCCAGGAACAGAATGTCCAGGCGGCAGCCGGCCTGATCGGCGCACCCCCGATCCCGAACGACCAGGTCCTGCAATATTCGATCACGGCCCTCGGCCTGCTCGACAGCCCGGACCAGTTCGGCGACATCATCGTGCGAACCAATACAAACGGCGCCATCGTCCGCGTCCGCGATATCGCGCGGATCGAGCTTGGCGCTCAGTCCTACACGTCGATCAGCCAGCTCAACGGAAGCCCGGCGGCAACAATCGCCATCTACCAGTCGCCGGGCTCGAATGCGCTGGCCGTCGCCAAGGCCGTGCGCGCCGAGCTCCAATCGTTGCAAAACCGCTTCCCGGGCGATGTCTCGTCGCAGGTCATCTACGATTCGACCGATTTCGTCCGCGCCACCGTGAATGAAATCATCTACACGCTTCTGCTGACCGGCATCATCGTGCTCGTCGTCGTATTCGTCTTCCTGCAGGACTGGCGCGCAACGCTGATCCCTGCCCTGACCATCCCGGTCTCGCTCATCGGCGTCTTCGCGATCCTCCTGGCGCTCGGTTATTCGGCCAACACGGTCACCATGTTCGCGCTGATCCTCGCGATCGGGCTGGTGGTCGACGATGCGATCGTCGTGGTGGAAAACGTCCAGCGGATCATGGAGGAGAAACCGGGCATCACGCCAGCCGAAGCGACGATTGCCGCCATGCGGCAGGTGACCGGGCCGATCGTCTCGACGACCCTCGTACTGATCGCCGTCTTCCTGCCGGTTGCCTTCCTGCCGGGTATAGCCGGCCAGCTCTACCGGCAGTTCGCCGTGACAATCACCGCGGCGGTGGCGATCTCGGCGCTCAACGCCCTGACATTGAGCCCCGCCCTCTGCGCCGCCTTTCTGCGGCAGCCACGTCCGGCGCGTGGTCCCTTTCGCTGGTTCAACCGGGTGCTCGACGGCGCCCGGAACGGCTATAGCGGCATCATCGGCTTCTTTGCACGCCGCTCGATCATTGCCGGTCTTTTTGTGGTCGTCATCGGCGGCGCGGCCTACTGGACGTTCGCCCACACACCCACCGCCTTCATCCCCAACGAGGACCAGGGCGTGCTGTTCCTAAACGTCCAGCTGCCCGACGCTGCCGCCCTTCCGCGGACGCAGGCGGTTCTCGACAAGGTCGGCGCGATGGTGCGCCAGACCGAAGGCGTGGCAAACGTCGTCACAGTGTCCGGTTTCAGTCTGCTGACCGGCGCATCGCAGCCCAATAGCGGCCTTGTCCTGGTGGTGTTGAAGCCTTGGGACGAGCGGACGACGCCGCAGACATCGTTACGCGGCATATTCGGCAAATTCAGTCAGTCTTTTGCGAGCTTCAATGCGGCCAATATCATCGCCTTCCCGCCGCCGGCCATTCCCGGCGTCGGCAATGCCGACGGTTTCGACTTCCGGCTCGAAGCGCTGGGCGGACAATCGCCTGAAGAGCTTGCGCAGGTCATGCGCTCGTTCATCGTCGCGGCCAACGGACATCCTGGCATAGGCTCGGCATATTCGACCTTCTCCGCCGAGGTGCCCGGCTTCTACCTCAATATCGATCGCGTACAGGCCGAGCGGCTGAAGGTGCCGGTCTCGACCATCTTCACGGCGCTGCAGGCCCAACTCGGTTCGAGCTACATCAACAATTTCAATATTATGGGCCAGGTCTACCAGGTCAACATAGAGGCCGACCAGCAGTATCGCCGAACGGTCGACGACATTCTGAACCTCTATGTGCGCAGCAGCACCGGCGCCATGGTGCCGATCCGCGCGCTCGCATCCGTCACGACCACGCTGCAGCCGACCCTGCTTTCCCGCTACAACCAGTTCACGAACGCAACGATCAACGGCCAGCCGGCCGCAGGCGTCTCGTCGGGCCAGGCCATGCAGGCGCTGACGGAAGTTGCAGCAAAGACGCTGCCGGCCGGATACGCATTCGAATGGTCCGGATTGTCCTACCAGGAGGCCCTGACGGGCAACGAGACCATCATCGTCTTTGCTTTGGCGATCCTGTTCAGCTACCTCTTCCTCGTTGGCCAGTACGAGAGCTGGACCATTCCGTTCGCCGTCATCACTTCTGTGACGGTAGCCCTGCTGGGCGCCATCCTCGGCATCGAGGCAATCGGGCTTGGCCTCAACATCTATGCCCAGATCGGCCTCGTTCTGCTGATCGGCCTTGCAGCGAAGAACGCTATCCTGATCGTCGAATTTTCGAAGGAGGCCCACGAAGGCGGCCGGAGCGTGGTGGATGCGGCGATCGAAGGCGGGCACATGCGGTTCCGGGCCGTGCTGATGACGGCGATCGCCTTCATCCTCGGTTCGTTGCCGCTGGTCGTCGCGAGCGGTGCGGGCGCAGCCAGCCGCGTGTCGATCGGTGTGACTGTCGTCGGCGGAATGCTTGCCGCAACCTTGGTCGGCATCCTGATCATCCCCGGCCTCTACGTCCTGTTCGGAAAGATCGGCGAAGGCCGCAAGCAGGCGCCTGCCAAAATACCGGAAGCGACCGATCAGGCCGCTTCAGGCGGTCATTAAGGCGATGGCCTGCCGATCAAAGCCACAAGGCTCCGGATCGGGTGTCCTTGCCGGCACGGGCGCCAAATCCTACAAGCTGACGTAGAGCTTTTGTGGACATGAATCGAGACCATGGCCTTGCGTGAACTCGGGCTAAGTGCTGATGTCTTGTCCATATTGTACTGATGGTCGATGATCATGCCGCCAAGGAGTTCAGCTTGCCCACCACAGTCTCCCAAGACGTCCCGGCGCGTTCCCAGGCCGTCGATGCGCGGCTCACCCGCGCTGCCATCTTTCTTGTCGTCACTATCGACGCCAGAGCGGAGCCGGGGCCTGCGGTGCGGGGCCTCTGCGCCAATCTGTCCTCATTGATCCGCGGCGTCGGGTTCCGGGCGGCGGATGGCGGCCTCTCCTGCATCATGGGGATCGGCCGCGACGCCTGGGACCGATTGTTCGGAGCCCCGAGGCCCAAGGAGCTGCATCCCTTCCGCGAGATCCGCGGCGTGCACCATGCCCCGTCTACCCCAGGCGACCTGCTGTTCCACATCCGCGCCGCGCGCATGGACCTGTGTTTTGAACTGGCGGCCCAGATCATGAAGCGTCTCGCTGGCGTGGCCTCGGTGACGGACGAGGTGCATGGCTTTAGATATTTCGACGATCGCGACTTGCTGGGTTTTGTTGATGGGACAGAGAACCCGGTCGAACAGGCTGCGATCGACGCCACGCTGATCGGACCGGAAGACCCTGCCTTCGCCGGCGGCAGCTATGTGATCGTTCAGAAATATTTGCACGACATCGGCAAGTGGAATGCGATTCCGGTCGAGCAGCAGGAGAAGATCGTCGGGCGAGAGAAACTCTCGGACATCGAGTTGGACGAAGCGGCCAAGCCGAGTTTCGCACACAACGTGCTCACCAACATCGAGGAGAACGGCGAGCAGCTGCAGATCCTGCGCGACAACATGCCGTTCGGCGATGTCGGCAAGGGCGAGTTCGGGACCTATTTCATCGGCTATGCACGCTCGCCCGCGCGGATCGAGCGCATGCTCGACAACATGTTCGTTGGCCAGCCGCCCGGCAACTACGACCGGCTGCTCGACGTCAGCAAGGCCGTGACCGGTTCGCTATATTTCGTTCCGTCGGCCGACTTTCTGGACGCGGTAACGCCGGAGCCTTCCGCCGGAATCGCCGCCGATGACGATCAGCCGCCGGCCGCCAACCAATCGCCACCCGCGCCAAAGCCATCATCGAACGGCTCCCTGCGCATTGGATCTCTGAAAGACGAGGTAGGACATGAATAATCTCCATCGCGAACTCGCCCCCATTTCCGACGCGGCCTGGGAGCAAATCGAGCAAGAGGCCTCCCGCACGCTCAAGCGCTATCTGGCCGCGCGCCGGGTGGTGGACGTGCCGGAAGCGAAAGGCCTCACTCTGGCCGCCGTCGGCACAGGCCATACGCAGCCGATCGAGTCGCCGTCCGAGGGCGTCCAAGCAGTGCGGCGCGTCGCCAATGCCATCGTTGAACTCCGCGTTCCGTTCACGCTGACCCGCCAGGCGATCGACGACGTCGAGCGCGGCTCCGAAGATTCCGACTGGTCGCCGCTGAAGGAAGCTGCGCGCAAGATCGCCTATGCCGAAAATCGCGCTGTCTTCGACGGCTACGCCGCCGCCGGGATCGGCGGCATCCGTTCAGGCGCCAGCAACGACCCGGTGGCTCTGCCGTCGGCGCCCACGGACTATCCTGCCGTCGTGGCCCAGGCTGTCGACCGATTGCGGCTCGCCGGCGTGGAAGGGCCTTACCGGCTCGTTCTGGGTGACGACCCGTTCACGGCGATCAGCGGCGGCAGCGAAGAGGGCTACCCCGTACTGCAACACATCCGGCACCTCGTGGAGGGCGAGATCGTCTGGGCTCCCGGCATCGACGGCGGGCTTGTGCTTACCGCGCGAGGTGGAGACTTCGAACTGAACCTCGGGCAGGACCTGTCCATCGGCTACCTCCATCATACGGACAAGGTCGTCGAGCTGTACCTGCAAGAGAGCTTCACCTTCCGGCTGCTGACGACGGAAGCTGCCGTCGCGCTCACGGCGCGCGAAAACGATGCGCATCCCGGCGAGTGAAGCCAGCCGGGATCTTCCCTTCGCACGAATATTGCCTGGTTCGCAGGATCAAGGTTGAGATCTTTGGCTTGTGAGGACGCCGCACCAGGGAGTAAGGATGAACCGCATCATCGACCAGGGAGAGATCGATGCCCGAGAGCGCCTACGCCGTCGTCGGCCGCAATTCGGGACCATTGGCCTGCCTCAAAGCGTGGGGCAGATCAGCTCCCCGGTCGTTGAACCGCTTGAAAAGAAGTGTGAGGGCCGCCCCTCCTCCAGGCGATCCTGATACTGTCGCATCAATAGTTCGGACAAATGCTCGTAAGACAAGGCTCTCATCGTAACGAAAAGATCGATCGCAACCTGGCGGCTTCGCTCGCTGCGATCGCCGGAGCGCTCAACGCCTCGGCATTCTATGCCGTCGGCTTCTTCTCCGCCAATATGACCGGCAACGTATCGACGCTCTCCGATCACCTTGCCGTCGGCCAATGGCTTTCTGCTCTGTTCTACGGCGGCATCGTCGTCGCCTTCGTTTTGGGCGCAGCGGTATCGACGCTGATCGTCAATGAAGGCCGCCGCCGCAATGTGTATGCCATCTATGCCTACAGCATCCTCACCGAAGCGGCGCTGCTGGCCATACTCGGCTGCGCGGATCTTTGGCTACTCTCCGCCTGGCGCGTGCCGGTCCTCATCCTGGGGCTTGCCTTCCTGATGGGGGTGCAGAATGCCGTCGTCACCCGAATTTCCGACGCGCGCGTGCGCACCACCCACGTCTCCGGCATGGCCACCGACCTCGGCATCGAACTTGGGACCGCCTTCGACATCCTGCTGGGACGCGAGCCTGCGATAGACGCCAGGCACAATCAAACCAAGCTCCGGCTGCATCTCTACACGATCACCTCGTTCCTGGCGGGTGGGATTCTCGGCGTGGTCATCTATCGCGCCGTCGGCGGCTACCTCCTCATTCTCGCCGCAAGCCTCCTGACCATGATAGCGCTCGACGCCATTCGCCGCGCGAAACGGACACCGGGCCGTCGAGGCGAGCTTCCATCGGGATTGGAGCCGTAAAACTCCGGCGAATTCACAGGATTTAGGTTCGCGGGTTTATCTAAAAACGCGAAGTTGAACTGTTTCTACGTTGCCGTATTGGTCAGCTTTCCGGCCCCACCAGACACACCTGGATAGCCTCGCCAAGCAGTCGGGCAAGCATCTTCCGGTCAGCATTCTCGACTGCGGCTGAACCGAGTCCAACCCTCAGAACCGCGAAACCCAGGATATAGGACGTTACAAGAGCCGCCCTCGCCTGCGCTTGCTGGCCGGTGAAGCGCCCTGCAAGGGGTTCGATGAACCCCGCATGCAGCGCCGCCGACAGGATGGGTGCCGCAGCCGGACTGCCGACCGACCGCAAAAGAAATACGAACTCGTCGAATTCGTTCGGCTCCGTCACGGCGAGCGGTTGAACGAGATAGCCGGCTACCCGTTCGCCCAAACCATCCAGGGGGCCGTCGAAGGCCGGCTCCAACTCAAACGCTTCATTCGCGATGATCGTGAACAAAGCCTCCTTCGATCCGAACAGCCTCGGAACCATCGCCGGATCGACACCCGCCGCCGCCGCGATCTCGCGCACGCCGACCGTGTCATAACCCGCACGCGTGAAGGCGAGCCGAGCCGCCGCGAGAATGCGCGCGCGGCTTTCCGTGGCTGAAAGGCGAACTCTGCGGCCACCATTATCAACAGTCGTTGACATTCAATATTCCCTAGGCTATTTCGATAATCAACGAGTGTTGATATCAAAGGCCGAGCCGCCATGCCAGATACTTTTCCAAGCCTTTCCAACCGAACGATCGTCGTGATCGGAGCGACCAGCGGCATAGGCCGTGCAACGGCGCTCCGCCTCGCCAAGTCCGGTGCATATGTCATCGCCAGCGGCCGCGACCCAGGGCGCCTCGCCGAAGTAAGCCATGACCTCGGGAGCCGCGGCGAATCTGTGTGTATGGAAGTCGGCGAACCGGCTAACATTGTTTCCGTCATGGGGAGGATCGCCGCCCGTCACGGTCGTATCGACGGGCTCGTCGTCAATGCCGGCGTTTCAAACGCGCCCGATATCGATCATCTTGATGCCATCGCCTACGACAGGCTGATGAACGTCAATGTCCGGGGCGCTGTTTTTGCCTTCGTTCACGCCTTGCCGCTTCTGTCCGACGGCGCATCGGTGGTTTTCGTCGGCTCCGTTGCGGGGCGCAAGGGTCAGCCGGGTGACGCGCTCAATGCCGGCAGCAAGGGTTTCATTCGCGCTTTTGCCCGCACGCTCGGCACCTCCCCGGATATCATGGCGAGACGGATACGGGTCAACGTGGTTTCTCCTGGCCCGATCGATACTCCGCTGACCGGGGCTGCAACCGGCAATCCGGAGATTCGCAGCCATGTCGAAGCGATGATCCCGATGAGGCGCTGGGGCGAGCCCGAGGAAGTTGCCGACGCGATCGCCTTTCTTCTTTCACCATCGTCGAGCTTCACCACAGGCGCCGAAATCACCGTTGACGGAGGGATGGCCCATGTCTGAGACGACAGCACCGGTCCTGCAAGACAAGTCTATTGCCATTGTCGGAGGCGGCCCGGCCGGACTCACACTGGCTCGTCTGCTCCAGATGCAAGGCGCACGCGTATCGGTCTATGAACGCGACGCATCGCGCGACGTGCGCGGCCAGGGCGGATCCCTGGACATGCACGAGGATTCCGGCCAGTTCGCTCTGGCCCGTGCGGGCTTATGGGATCGTTTCAAAGCCATCGCCCGGCCGGAAGGACAGCGCACGGCCATCTACGACAGGCACGGCGCGCTGCGTGCCGAGTTCACGGACCGGGACGAGGAGCAGAGCCGCCCCGAGATCGACCGACGTGACCTGCGGGATCTCCTGCTCGATTCACTGGTGCCGGGAACGGTCCTCTGGGATCGGGAGCTCCACGCCGTCGAGCGCAGCGAGAACGGACGGTGGCGGCTGCTTCTCGCCAAGGGCGACAGCGCGGAGGCAGACCTGCTCTTCGGTTGCGACGGCGGCTGGTCGAAAATTCGTTCGCTGCGCTCCGATCTGCAACCCATCTATAGCGGCGTTACATTCGTTCAGACCTGGATCGAGGAAGCGCAGATGCGCCATCCCGAACTAGCCGCGCTGGTCGGACACGGCAACATCATGGCTCTTGGAGAGAACAGAGGCTTGATGGCGCAGCGCAACGGCAACGGCGACATCCGCGTCTATGTCGCGCTTCGGTTGCCGGAGCACTGGGCGCGGAACCGCCCCTATGGCTGGACCGACAGCGAAGCGGTTCGCGCCGATCTGCTTCGGCCTTTCGATGGATGGGCGGAAACCATCCTGGCGCTGCTCCGCCATTCCGATCCGATCTTCCAGCCCTGGCCGCTCTACCATATCGCTCCGCGCCAGACATGGCGAAACGTGGCCGGCGTCACCCTTCTCGGAGATGCGGCGCACATCATGCCACCGTTCACAGGACGAGGCGCCAATCTTGCGATGCTCGATGCCGTCGAGCTCGCCGAGCGGCTGACCGCTCCCGGATTGGCAGACGTCGATACCGCGATTGCCGATTATGAAACCTCGATGCTCAAGCGCATGGAGATGGCGATCCAAGAAACGCTGGAAGCGCAGGACCGGCTGATTGCAGAAGATGCGCCGGAACCGATCCTGGCTTTGATCCGGCGGCACATGGATTGACCATAAGCCGGTCCGGGTTGGCCAGCGCCGTGACGGCTTAGGGATTTGCCGGCCTCTTTACCGTCTTCACCTATATCGCTCCGATCCTGGATGAAGTCACCCGGTTCAGCCTGCCCAGGATCTCGCGGGACAGCGCCCGGCCCCAATAAGCTGTCCCATGCGGTTTCAACAATGGTGAGAGGGATCGAAAATCACCCGGTCGGCGATGGATCCCAAGGCGGCGTGCCACCAAAACTCAAAACCAGATGATCGACGAAGCTGCGCAGTTTCCGCGAGACATGCCGCTTCGTCGGATAGACGGCCTGTATGGTGAGATCGGACGTCTTGTGGTGAGGCAAGAGCGCAATCAGTTCGCCGGCGGCAATCGACTGGCCGAAGACAAAACTGGGGCCGTACGCCACGCCCGCGCCGGCAAGCGCAGCGGCAAGCAGCATCTGCGTGTTGTTCGCGGCCATCACGACCGGCCCGTCTATCACATGCGCTTGTCCGTCCGGGTCCGTCAGCGTCCAATCTCCCGATGAAACCGCTTCGCTGAAAGCCAATCGGGGAGCTTGGCGCAGCTTCTCCACGCTGTTCAGAGCCCCATGCCGCTCCAGAAATCGGGGGGAAGCGCAGATCACCATGCGGCAAGGAGCAAGGCGCTGGGCCACGAGGTCGGAGTCGAGCAAGCGTCCGATCCGGATCGCCACGTCGACACCCTCGGCCAGAAGATCGACGTATCGATCGTTGAGCACGACCTCCAGGGCAACGCCGGGGTGCAGCGCGAGATAGCTGGCCACCACACCGCCAAGGTGCATGGCGCCGAAGGTCAATGGCGCAGCGACACGCAGGACACCGCGGATCGACTGTTGCGCGTCGCCTGCTTCTCTGTTGGCATCTTCATATTCCTCAAGGATGCGCTTGCAGCGCGCATAATACGCCTGCCCCACATCGGTCAGTTTCAGCTTGCGCGTCGTGCGTTGCATCAGGCGGATGTTCAGGTCCGCCTCGATCGCGGAGACATGCTTTCCGGCCATCGAAACCGACAAGCCGAAACGCCGTGCGGCGCCACTGAGGCTGCCTTCTTCCGCGGCCGCAACGAACACCGCCATGCTTGTCAATCGATCCATCATCGCATCCCGCTTGATAACCTGAGTATCAACTGATGATACGGGAGCGGTGATTATCAATCCACAGTCGATACTCTAATTTCCCCTTCGAACCTGATTGAACGCAACATCATCCTTGGGGAGCATGTGGACACTCATGAAAATCGCATCAAACGGAATTCGAATCCATGTCGAAGAGCAGGGCAGCGGCGATCTTCCGCTTGTCTTTCTGCATTATTGGGGCGGTTCCTCGCGCACCTGGCATCACGTCACGGCGATCCTGTCCAAGACCCATCCAACCGTGGCCATCGACCATCGCGGTTGGGGCCGGTCCGAGGCGCCTCCAAGCGGTTATGGCCTGGCTGATCTCGCAGCCGATGCGCAGGGCGTCATCGATGCGCTGCACCGGCGGCACTATGTGCTCGTCGGCCACTCGATGGGCGGCAAGGTCGCCCAGCTGATGGCCTCGCGCCAGCCGCCAGGACTCGCCGGCCTCGTTCTGGTCGCGCCTTCGCCACCTCAGCCCATGCGCATGCCGGCAGAGGCGCGGGAGATGATGGCGAACGCCTATTCCAGCCGCGAAGCGATCGAGATGACGATCGATAACGTGCTGACGGCAAGACCGCTCAGTGCCGCCGACCGAGAACAGGTCGTCGCAGACAGCCTGCGAGGCGCACCGCAGGCAAAAGCCGCCTGGCCGACCTCGACAAGTCTGGAAGATATCACAAGCGAAGTCGCCGCCATCACCGTCCCCACGCTCGTCATCGCCGGCGAGGCGGATCGTGTCGATAGCGTCGATTTGCTGAAGGCGGAGCTGCTTTCGCGTATTCCGCACGCCATTTTGCGGGTGCTGCCGGCGACCGGGCATCTGTCGATGCTGGAGTCACCCTCAGAACTTGCCGGGATCATCGGCGAATTCGCTGATGAATTGCCAATGCCGGCGCGCTCCGGCGCGGCCACATAACAATCACCCCTGAAATTCCCATTTAGCCCACAGGAACATCTGCAATGACCGAACTTCTCGCCGAATCCGAATACAAGGCCACGATCGATGCACCGATCGAGGCTCTGGACCTTACCACATGGCTTTTCACGCTCGCCGACGATGAATATCAACGATGCGCCAAGGCGCATATCGCGGCGGGTGCGAGCATGGATCCGGAGGGCAAACGTGTCTCGATCAACGTCGAACAGGTCGGCAACCTGATCATCTCCCACTATCATGAGGACCTATCCGAAAAGGATCATTGCCGTGTCGTCTCAACCAGTGACGTCCTGACCGCGCAAGGCGGTCGCACGACGTTGCGCATCACATGGGAATTGAAGGCGACCGGCGTCGAAAACGGGCGCTGCGAGTTCCTCAACCGTGTTGCCGTGCATGCGACGCCGGAATTCCACGCATTTCTCGCGGAACACAAGATTGATATCGAGCAGGCAAAAGCCGCCATGGCGAAGGACCTGGAAATCCACAACGCCGAGGAGACACCTCTGTTCGCCAAAAGCATCGAGCGTATGGCGCACCGTGGATAGTAACCCAAAAACTGTAGCTGGCGGAGACTCCACATTGACATCGTCTGCGCCCGACTTCCCGGCCAGCGAAACCGGTCATCGTTCCCGCACTCACCGCCGGAGGTCCAGATTGGACCATTCCGGCTTTCCCCTCCATGCTTCCGCGATTATTCTCTCGGCCGCCCATACGCAAATTATGCCGGCGTGTTCGCCGAACAAAAATATACCGGGAGGATCATCATGCTTTTTGCCGTTCACTGCCTCGACCACGCCGATGGGCTGCCACGCCGCCTTGCCAACTACGATGCACACAAAGCCTATCTGGCAACGGGCGCCGTCAAGACAATCATCTCCGGGCCGCTGGTGGCCGCCGATGGCGAAACGATGATCGGCTCGCTCTTTGTATTCTCCGCGGACACCATTGAGGACGTGAAAGCCTTCAATGCCGGCGACCCGTTCAACGCGGCCAATGTCTGGCAAAGCGTCAGCATCAATCCCTTCCTGATGCGGGTCGATAATCGCGGCTGAGCGGCGGAAGCCGTTCTTGCCGCGAATAGATCCTGGATCGGTCCAATTTGGACTATGGCTGGAGTCAACCGTCCAACCTGTTGTACCTTCCGGATGAGTTCAGGAGGACAGCCGGATGAACGACCACGAATTTCTGCGTGTTTTTGAGTTCGTGGATCGACTGCGCAAGCCGTTCCTCGACGTCGCCGGCATCGAGGACGAGGCGTCCTGGCGGATCGTTCACTATCTGATGACGTCCGAGCTCGAAGGCTATCCCGTGACGATCAGCAAGCTCGCGCTTGTCTCCAATCTGCCGCGGGGCACAGCCATCCGGCGGATCCAGAGCATGATCGAAGATGGGCTGATCGAGCGGCGATCGCCCTCTGAAACGGCAAAGCGGGCAACATTGCATCCGACGGCCCGCCTTTCCGGTCTGGCGGTAAACTATGCGGCGCAGACAAAGGCTTTGATCGCGGAAATTCTAGGCGGCCGCCACGTCGAGGAGCACGAGGCGGACTATTATTTCGGCGCGCCTCGGCGCGGCAATCCCGTCATCCCGCCGATCAATCTGCTCACCAACAGGATCACCAAAGGCGTCGAGCTCCAGTTCCTGCTGAACGACGACAATTATTTCGCCGCCATGCGCAACATGTGGTCGGACTTCCGCAACAATCTGGCAACGGCCAAGAGCTTCAAGCTGGTCCACCAGAACGATCTCTACCGGGAAGGTCTCGCCAATGGCGCCCGCGCGGTTTCGGCTTATGACATCATCGCGATCGACATGCCGTGGCTGGGGGAGTTTGCGAGCAAGGGGCTCATTCTTCCCATCGGCGAGATGATCCGCGAATCCGGTATCAACGCCATGGATTTTCATCCGTCGATCTGGTCGACGACAACCTGGCAACGCGTGGAATACGGCGTGCCGATCTACTGTACGATCGAAGTGCTGGCGTGTCGCTCCGATCTTTTCGAAAGAACCGGTTTCGCGCTGCCGCGCACCTTCGACGACGTCATCCAGGCGGGCCGCTCGTTTCACAATCCGGGCGCGGATCGATATGGCATCGCGTGGAACGCGGCGCATATGCCGCTTGCCTCCAGCTTCATGTTCTTTCTCGGCTGCTGCGGCCAGTCGGTGCTCTCGATCCGGCGCACGCCGACCGGCTACTCGACCGAAAACCTGGACGCGCAGCACATGCGGCCGCAAATCGACAGCGAGGCGGGCCTGCTGGTCCTGGATTACATGCACCGCCTGGTCGAAATCGCGCAGCCTGGCGTCCTCGAGGCGGATTGGGACGATGCCTGCGCCATCTTCCTCAGAGGGCAGAGTGCCATGGCTTACGTCTGGACGATGCGCGCGGCGCAGTTCGAGGCGGAAGTGCGTTCCGCCGTGAAGCGGCGCGTCGCCTATGTGCCGCAGCCATCCGGGCCGGGCGGCACCAACACATCGCCCATTGGCGGCTTTCTGCTGTGCATCCCGTCGAACATCGACCCGAAGCGGCTGCCGTTGGCAACCGAAGCCCTTGCCTGGATGGCCTCTCGCGAGGCGATGAAGGAGCATGTGAAGAACGGCTTTCCGGTCGCGCCGCGCTTCTCGGTCAGTTCGGATCCGGAGGCGATTGGAAGGTCGCAGCTCGTGCGCTTCGTCGGCAGCCTCGGCAATCGCAACCTCCTGCGCAACTGGCAACGCCCGCCGGTCCCCTTCTATACGGACATGGAACGCATCATCGGCGAGGAAATCCACGACGCGCTTTCAGGCAGGAAATCCGACCGGGCGGCCCTGAAGCATGCTCAGGACCGCCTCGACCGGATCATCGATCGCAAAAGCTTCGACGCTTGACCCGTCAGGCAATCGCCCGGATCGAGCCGCCATCGACGCCCCAGACGGAAGACGTGACGAAGGAGGCGAGGTCGGAGGCGAGGAACACGATGACATTGGCCACTTCCTCGGGCTTTCCGAGACGTCCGAGCGGCAGCTGGCGCAAGGACATTTCGTGCTCGACGGCCTTCTGCGGTTCCATGTTGTGGAACTTGCCCATGGTTTCGGCAAAGCCGCCGGGCTGCGTCCAGAACGGTGTCCAGATCGGCCCCGGCGCAACGGCGTTGATGCGGATGTTGTTGGCGCCTTCCGTGCGGGCAAGCCCCTTGGTCAGCGCCAGCACGGCCGCCTTCGATGCCGAGTAGTCGATCGGCACGCCTTCCGGCTGCCGCGCCAGATCCGAGCCATTGTTGATGATCGCGCCATGACCCTGCTTGCGCATGACCGGCAGGACGGCGCGGGTCGTGCGCACGTAGCTCATGAAATTGAGCGAGAAGGTCTTGTCCCAGTCCGCATCGGTCAGCTGGTCGAAGGTCCGCACCGCTCCGGCGCCGACATTGTTGACGAGCACATCGACCACGCCGCCGAAATGGGCGATCGCCGCTGCCATCTTCTCCTCGATATCGCTGGCGGAGGAGAGATCCGCCTTGATGGTCGTTGCTTTGCCGCCGGCCGCATCGACGGCTGCCGCCGCCTCGGCAAGTCCGGTCTCATCGATATCGAAGAGCGCGACCCGGCTTCCTTCGCGACCGAAGGCGACGGCCGTCTCGCGGCCGATGCCCTTGGCCGCGCCGGTAATCAAGACCGCCTTCCCTTTGAGATTGGTTTCCATGAGATCCTCCCTATTTTGCGGCAAATTGCGCCATCGTGGTTTCGAACGAGCGACGTGCCGCCTCTTCGAGCGGCAGAACGCGATGTTTTTTCGAGATCACTTCCACCGAGTAGAAGCTGTCGAAACCGGTCCTGCGGATGGCATCGATGAAGGCAGGCGGATTGAGCACGCCCTCGCCGCAGAGCCGGCGTTGATAGATCGTGTCTTCCCATAGCGTGCCGACGACCGTTGCATCGGCATCGTCGAGCTCCACCGAGACGACATACTGCTTCGGAATGCCGGCAACGGCTTCGTAGGGAATGCCCGCCCGGGCGATATGCCAGATATCGAGCAGCAGCCCGCCATTCGGCTGGGCCGCCCCTTCGACGATGGCACGCGCCGTCTCCAGCGTCCGCACGTTGGAAAAAGGCATGACCTCGAGCGCGATCTTCGTCCCGTGGCCTGCGGCTTCCCTGCAGATCGCGGCAAAACTGTCGGTCACATGCGGCAGGTCGATTGTGTCGGCTTCGAATTCCGGCGCGATCTTCACGTCGCGCGCACCGAGCACTTCCGCCGCGTCGAAAAGTTCCCGACGGACCTTGTCCGAAGCAATGCGTAACTCGCCCGAGGCAAACCAGTGCGTGATGAATTCCAGCTCGACATGCGGCATGGCGTTGGCGTCGAGGATGCGGCGCATCTCCTTCAAGCCGATCTTCTCCTTCGTGGCCTGAAGATCGGCATGGATGAGACCGACGCCCTTGTAGCCGGCCTTCGCCGCCGCCTCCACGCGCTCGGCAAAGGAAAAGGGGCTGATTTCGTTTTCGGCGAAGGGATAGACGTCGCCCGAAATGGTCCAGTAGGCGGCGACGAGTTCAATTGGCTTGCTCATGATCTTCTCCTCACACCGACGCGCCTTCGGAGCCGGTGCGGAAATCGAAGCTGGTGGTCAGCCCGCCATCGGCGACGATCTCCGCGCCATTGAGCGCGGTCGAGGCGTCTGACAGCAGGAACAGTGCGGCACGAGCGACTTCCGCCGGATCGAGGATGCGGCCCGAGGGCTGACGGTTGGCGCGGGTCGAGAGAAAACGGTCGGGATCGGTAGCCGACTTCATGTGGCGCTCGAACAGGCCGGCAAGCATCGGGCCTGGGCTCAGAACGTTTGCCCGCACGCCCTGGCGGGCATGATCCATGGCAACGGTGCGCGTCAGTTGGCGGACGGCCCCCTTCGAGGCGGCGTAGATGGCAAGCTGCTGCTCGGCGAATGTCGCGTCGATGCTGGCAACGGCAACGATCGGACCGCCGCCCCGCGCGATCAGCAGCGGCAGCAGCGCCCGGAAGGCAAGCGCCGTTCCGATGAAGTTTACCGACATGGTCTTTTCCATGGCCGCTTTGTCGAATTCGAGCACTGTTCCGACATTCAGCATGGCTGCGGACGTGACCAGCCCGACAGTTCCGGGATCCTCGCTGTTTACGGTCGCGACGATGCCTTCCCACGTCGCCTCATCGGTTACGTCGCCCTGAACATGAGAATAGAGAGCGCTTGAAAGGATTTCCGGAGCCGGGGCCAGATCCACGCCGATCGTCCGTACGCCGCTTTCCGTCAGGAGGCGGGCGATGTTGGTTCCAAGACCAGAGGCCGTACCGGACACGACGACGAGTTCCGGAAGGGCATTGTTGAAGACTGGCTCCGAAGCCATGGGATATTCCTTTTCTGAAATCGGGAGAGGTGAGGCACGGCGCTCGACGCCGTGCCTCGGTTCAATTCAGCGGCCGATGGCGGCGTCGCATTCGGAAATGTTGTCCTTGGTGATGATCTCGTGCGGCAGGAAGATCTCTTTTTCGACCGGCTTTCCGTCGAGAAGATCGACCACGGCTTTCGCCGCATATTTGCCGTCGTCGATCGGCGATTGCAGGACGGTAGCGTATTGCGTGCCGTCCTTGATCTGGTTCACGCCCTCGATCGAGCAGTTGGAGCCGACAAGTACGAGTTTTGCCGGATCGATTCCGGCGCGCTTTGCCGCCACGATGACGCCCGACATCATATTGTCCGCCTGGGCGTATACGCCTTTTACGTCGGGGCCGATCTGCGTGAAGAGAGCAGCGGCGGCATCCGTCGCCTTCGTCTGATCCCAGTTGCCATTCTGCTTGCCGGCCACGGTGATGCCGCCGGCCTTTTGGCCGAGAACCTCCTCGAAGCCCTTGGAGCGCAGGATCTGGGGCGGCGTGCCCGGAACGCCTTCGACGATGAAGATCTTGCCTTCGCTGCCGAGCTTCTTCTCGGCAAAGCCCTTGATCATGGCTTCGGCCGCGGACTGACCGTTGCCGAGATCCGAAGGACCGGTGAAGACGTTCCAATAGTCGGCGTATTTCTTGTCAGGCTCGGAATTCGTGATGACCAGCGGAATCCCCGCCTGCTTGATCTTGCGCAGCGAGGGCACGATGGCGCTCGAATCCGCCGGCCACAGCACGATGGCAGCCGGGTTCTGCGCGATGGCCTGATCGACCTGGGATGCCTGTTCGGCGGCGTCGTAGTTGGTGATCTTCACCTCCAGATCGATGCCGGCGGCAGCGGCGACTTCCTTGAAAGCCCGCTGATGCAGAGCACAATATTCGCACTCCTCCGTCACCGTCAGAAGGATCACCTTCGATCCCTTGGCGGCGGCGCTCGCCATTTCCGGCACCATCAGCGCACCGAGCATCGTCGTTGCCATCACCAGTTTTGTCAGTCCTGAAAGCTTCATTGCTCATTCCTCCCGTTTGAAGATCGCACGCCTTCTTGCCCGCCGATTGCGCCGGCGGTGATTTTACGAAGGTCGTACGGTTGGTTCCGCTAAGCGGAATGACCGGCCCGCAACATTGTGAGCCGCTCGCTTATCCATGCGCCCAACTGACCGTCGAGCAGCACGATTCCCATCAATACAAGGCCGTTGGCAAAGAGGATGCCTGTCGCGCCCATGCCGATCAGGCTCATCCCATTGTTCATCACCGTCAGGATCAGCGATCCGAGCAGCACATGCGCCGGCGTCCCCGAACCGCCGGACAACGCCACGCCGCCGACGATCGCCGCGGAGACCGCCTGCAGCATCAGATTGCCGCCTGTTGTCGCCGCCGCGCTGGCAAGGCTCATCGAGAGCAAGCTGCCGGCAAGGGCGGCTGTGACGGCCGAAAGCACGAAGACGATCAGCAACGACCGCCCGACCTTTGCGCCGCTGGCCGCGGCCACCTGTCGCTTGCTGCCGACCACACGGATATCGCGGCCCATGAGAGTGTAGTGCATGAAGATGCCGACAAGCGCGAAGGTAGCGAGCGTGATCAGGCTGCGCGCCGAGAAGACGGCGAAAATCGGATCGTCGAGCGCAAAACCGAGATCGAAATTGTCCGTGCTGATTACCTTCCCGCCAGCGAGCCAGAAGGCAAATCCCGAGAGCGCCATCATCGAACCGACGGTAACGACCAGCGACGAGACGTTGAAGCGGCTGATGACGATTGCATTCACGCCGCCGACCAGAACCGCGAAGGCGAGCGCCACCCCCATGCCACCGACAAGGCTGTCGCCGCCGGCGACCAGGGTCAGGAGACCGCCGACCGCGACCATCGAGCCGACGCTCAGATCGAACTCCCCCGCGATCATCGTCAGCGACAGGCCGAGCGCGACCATGCCCAGCAACGCGAAGGATTGCATCAGCGCATAGAGATTTCGGCCGCTGATGAAAGCCGGGTTCCAGAGGGCGAAGATCACGACCAGCGCGATCAGAAGAGCAAGACGAAGCAGGGTTGCGCCCGAGACCGCCTTTGATTTGTAGCGCGTCGTCATGGGCCTACCTCCGGAAACCGAGTGAAAGAGCGCCGAGGATGACCGAGCCGATGACCACCAGCCCCTTGACGATGAGCTGAATCTCCAGCGAGAGACCCTTGAGCAGCAGGATATTGGAAATCATGGCCAGGAAGACCGCGCCGATGGCGGCATCCAGCACGCGCCCCTGGCCGCCCTTGATCGCCACGCCGCCGACGAGCACGGCGGCGATGGCGTCGAAATCCAGCCCCGCGCCGAGCTTCAGATTGCCCTGCGCAGCCTGAGAGCCGTAGAGAGCTCCGGCAAATGCCGCTGCCATGGCGGCGAAGACATAGGCAAGAACGAGGGTCCGCTCCACACGAAGGCCGGTGAAGGAAGCGGCCTTCGGATTGAGCCCGATCAGGCGCAACTCCCGGCCGAAGCGGGTCCGTTCGACGATGAAGCCGAGCACGATCGCCGCAAGCAGGAAGAGAATGATCTGGTTGGGCAGGCCGAGGGTGCGGCCGACGCCGAGCCAGCTCGCATCGCCCTGGCCCATGACAGTCAGCCCCCCGGAATAGAAGGAGCCGGCGCCGGTGATGATCGAGGCCATGGCGATCGTGGTGATGATCGGATTGGTTCGGAAGAGCCCGACCGCGATACCCTGGGCAAATCCAAACAGGGCGCCGATCACCACCACCGCGACCAGGCTTGGGAGCAGGCCTAGATAAAGGAAGGACGCGAAGAGAATGGTCGAGACGGCCGCCGTTGCGCCCATCGACAGCATGAAGAGATTTCCCGAGAGCGTGATCAGCGCCATGCCCACCGCCGCGATGCCAACCGCCGACGTCGAGTACATGATGGCGGAGACGTTGGCATTGGACGAAAAGCCGGGAATAGTCAGCGTTGCCCAGAGGGCGAGAAGCAGGGTGGCGATCCACACGGCGGTCGACTGGATACGCTCCGGCCGGACAAGACTGGCGCCGAGCGCCTTCAGGTCGAATTCGGTCACGGCCGTGCCTCCAGGCGTCGTATTGCTTTTGCTGCTCATGCTGCCCTCCCCATGACAGGACCGCGCACGACATCGCCGAGGATGGAGTCCATCGTCGTTTCTTCGACCGGCAGGTCATTGACGATCTCGCCGCGGAAGACCGTGATCACCCGTTGCGAAAGCTCCCGGATCTCTTCCAGGTCCGTCGAGAAGAACAGGACGACCAGTCCCTGGCGGGCGAGCGCCTGGATTTCACGATAGATTTCGGTTCGGGCGCCCACATCCACACCCCGGGTCGGCTCGTTGAGCACAAGGACTTTCGGCTCCAGTGCGACGGATTTTGCAATCGCCACCTTCTGCTGGTTGCCGCCCGAAAGCGTCGATGCGGCAAGCGGCAGACGCCGGCTATCGATCTGGAACCGCCGCGCCAGATCGTTGGCGCGCTGACGGGCATCGGCAAGCGCCAGGACACCGAAACGGTTGAGACGATCGAGGATCGCCGCGGTCAGGTTGACCTCTATGGGAGCGCCGAGAAAGAGGCTCTTGCCGCCGCGATCCTCGGAGACATAGGCAATGCCAGCACGCGTCCCCGCAGCAATCGAGGTAACGTTCACGGCCTGTCCGTCGATGCTGATCGAACCCGCATAATGTCTTTCGAGGCCGGCGAGCGTTTCGACCATCGCATTGGCGCCCGCGCCGAGCTGGCCGATGAGCCCGACGATCTCGCCTTTGCGGAAAGAGAGATCGACCGGCCGGAATTTTCCGGGCACGCCGAGACCCGCGAGCCGTACCACCGTGTCGGCGGCGGCAAGGTCGGCGCTGTTGCGGATCGAATGCGCGGACGATACCTCACGGCCGATCATCTCGGTGACGAGCTCGTCGTTCGTCCATTCGCCGGTAGGCTTGGTCATGACGCGCTGACCGTTTCGGAAAACGGTGACGCGATCGGTGAGCGCGAAGATTTCCGGCAGTCGGTGGCTGATATAGATCACCGCGGTTCCCTGGCCGCGCAGCCACCGCACCGTCTCGAAAACGCGCTGGATCTCGGCGTCGGAAAGGCTCGCCGTCGGTTCGTCCAGGATCAGGACCCGGGCGCCGCGCATGACGGCGCGACAGATTTCGAGAAGCTGCTGCTCCGCGATTGCGAGCCGGCCGGCCTCGATGTCAAGCGGGACATTTGCCAGGCCGAGCTGGTTGAGCGTTTCGCGTACCCGCGCCGTGTAGCGTCTGCGAAGATAGAGCTGCGAAATGTCCGGATCTCCGAGGAGCACATTGTCGAGCACGGAAAGATGCGGGATGATCGACAATTCCTGATAGACGACGGAAACCTGCTTTGGACTGGTGAGCTCGCCTGCCTTGAGGAGTTCGTCGCCGATGCGGATCTCGCCCGCATCCGGCGCCATAAGCCCGGCGATCATACGCACAAGGGTGCTTTTCCCCGCGCCGTTCTCTCCGCACAGGGCATGGATCTCACCGGCCTGAAGATCGAAGTCGACGCCTTTGAGCGCCTGGATTCCGCCGAAAGATTTGCGCAGGTTGCTGACCGTTAAGACGGCTCTTTTGTCCATGATTTCCTCCTAAACATCGCGCCTCCGAGCGATGAAAGAGAAGCTAAACTAGAAATTCCGACAGCCCATAAGCAAATAGTCCATATTGGACTATAGGCGCGTGAAGTGGCCAGCAGGTCCTCCGACATCGCCGTCGAGCCGCTGGAATTCGCTCTCAGGAAACATGTCTGCGTTATGCTGAACTTCGTTCGCCAGCGGGAGCGGCGCTCATCAATGAGCGCTCTTATCTTTATCGCACAGCCCATAATCTGGCCGATATCGCGGACGACCGGCCGACACTGGAAGACGAGGCGGATGGCCGTCAGCGGCTCGCGTGTCTCCATGGGATTATCAACGAGCTTCCGGAATTGACGCGCTCGATTTTCATTCTCAACCGAATAGAAGACCCCACCTGTTCACAGGTCGCAACTCGCCTTGGAATTTCTGACGGCAGCGTGCAGAAGCATCTTTCGAAAGCGCTGCTCCACGTTACCGGGTGAATTCAGAAGCCATAGAAAACAAGTCCCACCCTCGCTACCGGGCACGGATATAGAACAGACGCCGCCGTGGCCGGGTCGTCATCACCCGCGATTCGCTGGCGTGTCTTTTTGAATGCGTCAATTATCTCGCTAAAAACCGTTTTAGTTGAGCCGAGATTTCAGCTGGATTTTCAAGCGGACTGAAATGTCCGGCTTTGGGAATGACTACAAGTTCGGCGCCGGAAATTCCGTCCGCAATTTCCCGATGAGCGTCGATCGGGCAGACGGCTTCGCTCTCTCCTGCAAGGACCAGCGTCGGCTGTGTAATCGCGCCGAGCCGCGGGCGGCTGTCGGCACGACTTATCGCTACTTCGGCCTGAGCGGCGAGCTTTGCCACGCCGCAATCGTTGGCCATGGCGACGATAGTCGACCTAATCTCGTGGTCGTAGATGTTACACGGCGCGACCAGTTTTGGCCATGCGTCGAGAATAAAGGATTCCATCCCACGCGCCTCAGCCTCGGCAACCGCCTTACGGCGTACAGCGGTATTTTCGATCGGATCGGGCTTTGCCGTGGTGTCGATCAGAACAAGCTTTTCGACACGTTCGGGGGCCTGCGCGACCATCTCAAATGCAGCGATGCCGCCCAGAGAAAAGCCGCAGAGGATGAAACGTTCGGGAGCCTTCGACAGGATACGGAGCGCGGCATCATGCATCGAGCTTACACCATCAATCTCAAGGATGATTGTGTGCGGGTATTTGAGCCGATCGAGCATCGGCTTAAATACCCGCTCGTCGCACGCAGTCCCGGGCACCAGGACAAGGGGCGGTTGCTCTTCCCGCCGCATGATGCCGTGCGCCGTCATGTGCGGCTTTTCTCGAAGGCTTGCCATGCAATCTTGAATTCGTGAATGTCGAATCCAGGCTTGCGCGCGGGAGTAAGGATGATCTGCTCCGTCGCCTGAAGTTTCCGGATGGAATCTGCCAACTCAGGTATGATCTCGGGCGGGATGACGACGGCGCCGTGACGGTCTGCATGAATGAGATCGCCGGGAGAAACGGTGAGGCCGAAGACGGAAACGGTGGTGGCGACGGCCTCGACGCGGGCGAAGGCGTGGCTTGGGCCGATCGAGCCGGCAATGATGGGAAAATCTTTCGGCACGTCACCGAGATCGCGCATCACGCCATTTGTGAGTGCGCCGGCAAGGCCGAGCCCCTGGTGCACGGTGGCGTTGATCTCGCCCCAGTAGGCGCCGACCGCATCCGGGAAATCCAGGTCCTCGATGACGGCGATGCGTGGCTGTGAACCGCTGGCCATGTGCTCGTAGTAAGCCATCCGCCTCTCGCGAATAACGGCCGGGTCGTCACGCGACGGCGTTCTTGCAGCGATCTTCGCCGTGCGGGCATAGCCGACGGCCGGCGGCGCTTCGGGCGCGGAACACAGCACCGTTCCGCGGGTGAAAGCATCGAACCCCCGCTTGCCCTGCGCCACCTCGATCGCGTTGCAAACCGTCGGCGTATCAACCGAACGCAACAGGGTCAGCAAATCATTATCCAAGAACCTTCCTCCTCATGCATGCCGGCCTGGATCACAGGGGCCGCTGGCTATCGTTTTCAAAGAAGCCGCCGGCACCTTTGCCGGCGGCTTCCGATTATTAACCGCGCCAGGTCGCTCCCGCGCTATCGGCGGTGTTTGAGACCCGATAGAGGCTGGCTTCGCCCGTCATCGACGGCGCAAGGCTATGACGCAATCCCGGAGGGACCGCACACGTATCGCCTGGCGCCAGCACCGTCTCGCCGCCCTCCCAGGCCAGGCGCCAATGGCCGCGCATGACCATGAGGACTTCGTGCCGATCGACCGAATAGGCATCCTGCGGGATCGATCCTCGCGTAAGGAACTCAACCTCGAAGCCGGGCTTGTCGCGCAGCAGCGCATTCTCGCCAATGACCTTGGCCGGCGCGTTCCGGCTGAGAGCCATAAGGTCCCAATATCGAGCAACATAATCGCGCACCACGGCCGTGACCGGCGTTTCGGGAAAAGCCTTGAGCTGCTCGTCCGTCAGCAACGGCATCGGCTTGATCCCCTCCGGCAGTGCCTGACCCTTCTTCGTGTCGTAGAGCTTGCCGTTCTCACCGAGCACCAGGCCATGGTCCTTGGCATCCTCGATGACCTGCGGCGCCCAGATGACGCCGCCGCCGGCGTCGTCACCCCCCAGGATGGCCATGATCATCCCGTAGTCCGTGCCGATATTCTCAAAGCCGCGAAAGATGCCGGTCGGAATATTGAAGATATCGCCTTCCTCGAGCACAACTTCGCCGGCATTGCCCCAGCGGCCCCAGAAGAAGCGCCAACGCCCCTTGAGGACGAAGAAAACCTCCGCCGTCCGGTGCGAATGCAGTGAGTTGCGGCATTTGGGCGGCTGCCCGGCCGCGCCGATGTTGAAGCCGGGCGTCTCCTTGATGTGGACGTGCTGGTCCGGGCTTTCCGACACGCCGCCGCCGATGATCGTAAAGTTTTCCTTGCTGTTCGAGCCTGGCGTATGCGCATCGATGAATGCCGTCCGGCATGGCTTGAGCTCACCATAGCGGACGATCCGTCTTTCCATTTCCTGCTGGGATATCGGCATTTTCGTACCTTTCATACGTATGCAATCTTGGTTCAGGGTGCCCCGGCGCGCCGATATGGCGCGTCAGGTCGTCAAGTCGTCAGTTTGAGGTTGCGGGACACTTTCGGGTCGAGCCGCGAACGACCAGAGTGCCGTCGAGGGTGACGCGCCGGGCCTGGTCGTCCCCGTTGTCGATCGCCCGCATGAGTGTCCTGATTGTCTCGGCCACCATCGCGTCGACGTCTTGCCGGATGGTCGTGAGATTATAGGCCGGCCAGCGTGCCGGCGGCACGTCGTCGAAGCCGACGACGGAGACGTCCTGCGGGATTTGCAGCCCAAGTTCGAAGCGCAGAACATCCATGACCGCAAATGCCATGTGATCATTGCAGACGAAGACCGCGTCGGGACGATCGTCGGAGCCGAACATCCGGCGGGCGGCGGCCTGCGCTTCCTCGTAGCGAAAGTTGCCGACACTGCGGCGGTAGAGCGACTTGCCTGCCGCTGCGAGGCCCTCGAGAAATCCGGCCTCGCGGTCGCGCTGCGTGGAAGCACCTTCGAAGCCGGCGATATAGCCGAACTTCTCATGCCCGAGCGACAGCAGCAGCTCGGCGAGCTTGCGGCCGCCGGCGCGGTTGTCCGATGTGACCGCCGATAGCCGTTCGTCATCCTGCGATCTGTTGAAGAGCACAATGGGAACGCCGTGAGCATGGCAGCGCGCCGCCAGTTCGGAAGACATGCTGGCGGATGCCAGCACGATGCCATCGACCTGGTAGTCGAGGATCTCCTGCGTGATCTGGTCGACATTCTCGGACGCTGAGGCCGGCGAAGAGATGAAGACGAGCACATGGTAGCCCTGCTCCTGAAGAACCTTGGACAAGCGCTCCACGACCTCCGGATAGAAGTAGTTCTCGAGATAAGCGACGACCAGGCCAATGATGCGGCTGCGCCCGGTGATCAGCGATCGCGCCAGGATATTGGGGCGATATCCGAGCTGCTCGGCGGCCACTCTTATCTTTTCCGAGGTTTTCTTGGAAACCGACGATCCCGGCGTGAAATAGCGCGAAACGGCGGATTGGCTGACACCCGCCAGGCGGGCCACATCGTTCGAGGTAACCTTTTCGTTTGCCATCAGTCCGCCGTCCAACCCCCATCCACCATCAGTGCCGTTCCCGTCACCATCGCCGACGCATCGGATGCGAGGTAGGTGACGGCGGCCATGATATCCTCGACGCTGCCGATTCGCCCAAGCTTGATCTTCTCCTCTATCCACCTTGCCCGCTCCGGCTGTGCGAAGGTCTGCTCGGTGAGCGGCGTGCGGATGAAGGTCGGGCATATGGTGTTGACGCGGATGCCGAGCGGCCCCCATTCGATCGCCATCGACTTGGTGAAGCCTTCCACCGCATGTTTCGTGGCACTGTAGACCGCCCGGTCGATGCCGCCGACCTTGGCCATCTGCGAGGAGATATTGATCAGCGAGCCGGGACGTCCGGCCGCGATCAGCCCTTTGGCGACGGCGCGCGTGAGGAAGTACGCGCCGCGGACGTTGATGCCGAAGACTTCATCGAAGTCCTCATGCCGGGTCTCGACCGCAGGACCGTGGCGCGCAAGTCCAGCGCTGTTGACCAGCACATCGAAGGGGCCGGCGGCCGCGACGATGCGATCGACGGTTTCGACATCCTGGATATCGAGGACAAGCGCGTCGGCGAGATGGCCCTCGGACCGAATGCTATCCACTACCTCGCTCAACTTCGCTTCATTGCGCGCCGCAAGCGTGACGGCCGCACCCGCCTCGGCCAGCGCGACCGCGGCGCCCAATCCGATGCCCGAGGAAGCACCGGTGACGAGTGCGGTCTTGCCGTCCAATCGGAAGGAGGGTGTCCTGGGGAGCGGTGTGGTCATGGCGTGGGT
>NZ_JBNWDS010000012.1:0-223306 GCF_053521765.1 Rhizobium sp. A37_96
CTCGGACCACCGCATTCTCGGTCTGATCTCGCAGACAGATCTCCTGAGTGCGGTTGCCCGGCTGCTTCCAAGAAACGATGGTGCGGTCGCGGCCTGAGGACGGACATCCACTGCGACCGGTGCCTTATCCAATCGCAGTCAGAGCAGAAGCGAGATCAGATAAGAGATCTTCGGCGGCTTCCAGTCCGATCGAGACTCTCAGCAGCCCATCGCTGATGCCGGCCACGCGGCGTGCATCGACTCCCATCCCGACATGGGTCATGGTCGCAGGATGAGCGACGAGGCTCTCGACACCACCGAGCGACTCCGCCAGAGTGAAGATCTGCAGGGCTGCCACAAAACGGCGCACCGCTTCCAATCCTCCATCAAGTTCAAAACTCAACATGGCGCCGAAGCCGGACTGCTGTCGCCGGGCGAGATCATGTCCTGGATGCGTTGGGAGACCGGGATAGTGAACAATGTCAACCTCCGGCCGATGGTCGAGAAACTCGGCTACGGCAGCGGCTGTGATCTGTTGTCGCTCGATCCGTGGAAACAGGCTCCGCACACCGCGAATGGTGAGGTAGGAATCAAAAGGTGACCCCGTTACGCCAAGAATGTTCGCCCAGTTTTTTAGGTTATCGATGTCGCCTGAATTTGCCGCAATGACGGCTCCGCCCACAACATCGGAATGGCCGTTCAGGTACTTCGTCGTCGAATGAATAACGAAGTCGGCACCAAGGGCGATGGGTTGCTGCAGCGCCGGCGATAGGAAGGTATTGTCGACGACGAGGCGAGCTTTTGCGGATTTTGCTTGCTGCGAGATCGCCTTGATATCAACGAGGCGCATCAGCGGATTGCTCGGCGTTTCGACGAAAATTAATGACGCTCCCGACGCCAGGGCCACCCTCATCGCTTCGTCGTTTTGCTGATCGACAAAGTCTACCTCAAAATGACCTTTGTCCGCCAAGGCAGCCAACAGTCGATAGGTGCCGCCGTAGCAGTCATGGGGCGCGATGACGCGATCCCCCGGCTTTAAAAGACTGAGAACCAAATTGACAGCGGCCATTCCGGACGACGTAACCACGGCTCCCACACCGCCCTCGAGCTTAGCCAGCGTCTCAGCGAGAAGGTTGCGGGTCGGATTGGATGTACGAGAATATTCATACTCCTGGGCTTGTTCGAACGCGCGAAACGCAAAGTTGCTCGATAAGTACAGTGGCGGGGTAACGGCGCTAAATGCCGTATCGGCTGCAATTCCGTTAGCAGCAGCTATCGTCCTAATGTTCTTCGCTTGCGACATTGCGGATTGCCTTTCATCGGTTGGAGCGGAGCAGGGTTGGGAGATGCGGTCTCTTCAACGGCTTGAGTGAACGACGGACTGCTCCTCTTGCTGAGATACGAACGCAGGCGCAACAGGGACTGCCGACAGCGCTCGTGGAGACGATTGCCGCTCGTCTCCAGCGTCTTGGCGTAGTGAACCCGCAGGATTTCAATATCCGTCGTCCAGAGACCCGATCGTTCGACCACTGCGAGGACCTCCGACAAGGCCGGTGAATAGCCACCGGGGAAAATGTATTTCGCGATCCAGGGATTGGTGCTTCCCGGCCCATCGGCCCTGCCGATTGCGTGGATCACGGCAACACCATCGTCCTTCAACATTCCGCGCACCGTCTCGAAGAAGGTCTTGTAGTGGTTGACGCCGACATGCTCGAACATCCCGACGGAAACGATGCGGTCTACTTGTCCTTTCCAGTCGCGGTAATCCATCAGCTTGAAGCGAACACGATCCTGGAGTCCAGCCGCCTTGGCACGTCGCGTGGCGGTCTGCAACTGTTCGGTCGAAAGCGTCAGTCCGGTGACCCGGGCACCAAATTCGCGGGCGAGGTAAAGAGCCATTCCGCCCCAGCCGCAGCCGATATCGACGATGTCGAGGTCAGGGCGGTCAAGTTTCAGCTTCGCGGCGATGTGGCGCTTCTTTTGAGTTGGGCTTCATCGAGGGTCTCATCGCCATCGGGGAAATAGGCGCAGGAATATTGCTGATCCTCATCCAGCATCAGCGAATAAAGCCTGTCATCAAGATCATAGTGATGCGCGACGTTCTTTCGCGAGCGATCGGCGGGATTGAACTGGTCGAGATGACGGCGAAACCACCGTACCTTTTCCATGAACTTGTCGACGAAATGGCGACCACCGTCCATCGAGTTCATGGCTAGAAAATCGACTACCTCGAAGAGGCTGCCCTCGGCCGGTTCCAGTTCGCCATCCATGTAGGCTTCGCCGAGCGCAAGGGCCGGGTTTAGCAGCAGACGGCGTCTTGCGCGTCCGGTTCGGATCACGAGCGCTGCTTTCGGATCTCCGCCGGTTCCGAAGCGTTGCTTGGGTCCGTCAGGAAAAGTGACTGTCAGGGTTCCGATTTTGATGAGGTTGGACAATGCCGCTTCTAGAATCATGAGGTATTCGCCTTCTGCCATTTGCTGACCGGCATCGTGCCAATGGCACTCAGTGGTCCTATCGATATCGACTATAATTTCCATTTTAGGAATGACAACAGATTATCGTTCTCGATTTCAGCTTTTTGATATAACCATCTGGGACGCAGTATGGGAGTAAAGCAGTGGTTTTCGAGAGAGCGGAGAACGGGGATTTTATCGTGGATTCCGCAGAGATTGCCGACCGGTTCGGGTTCTCTCTCATAGACTTTCGACGATATATGCAACTTGGCTTGATCATCAGTTCGGTCGAGGAAGGAACCGGCGAACACGAAGGTACGAGACGTCTATCCCTACGATGTGGCAACCGGGTGTGGCGTGCGATTCTGGATCATGAAAACAAGTTACAGCATGACGAAATGACTTTTCTTCGCGGAAAATTATCCACGGGGTCATCACGTTAAACGGACACAGTCCACCCTCGATAGGGCAGTGCGATTGCCACTGGTGTCGTTAGATTGTGGTGCCTGCAGTCACCGGTTTCGAGCCCGGTTATCCATTCGGATGCCCTGGCTTCAATGATTTAAATCGCTCAAGGTCGAGGCGGTTTTATCCGAAGAGTTCTGAAACCTGAGACGATTGTCATCGAACATCTGCCCTGATTCGTTGAGGAGCTGACAACGAATGACGGCTGATGATCTTCGAAACTATATGCGATCGGGTTGCGAAAACTATCCGCCGGTGACGCTCATGTGGCGGGCGACGGCCGGTTTCTTGTGGACACGGTCGATGATGAAATCGTGGCCCTTGGGCTTGCGGGTGATTGCCTCGTCGATGGCGGAATGGAGCAGGGCGTCGTCGGGGGAGGCGCGCAGCGCCGTGCGCAGGTCGGCGGCGTCGTTCTGGCCGAGGCACATGTAGAGCGTTCCGGTGCAGGTCAGGCGGACGCGGTTGCAGCTCTCGCAGAAATTATGGGTGAGCGGCGTTATGAAGCCGAGACGGCCGCCGGTTTCCTTCACGTCGACATAACGCGCCGGTCCGCCGGTGCGATAGGGTATGTCGGTGAGCGTGAACTGACGCTCCAGATCGGTGCGCAGCTTCGACAGGGGAAGGTAGCGGTCGGTGCGGTCTTCTTCGATCTCGCCCATCGGCATGGTTTCGATGACGGTGAGGTCCATGCCGCGATCGTGGGCGAAGCGCAGCATTTCCGGTATCTCGGCCTCGTTGACGTCCTTCAGCGCCACGGCATTGAGCTTGATTTTCAAGCCGGCCTTCTGGGCGGCATCGATGCCTTCCATGACCTTGGCGTAATCGCCCCAGCGGGTGATGGCGCGGAATTTGTCGGGGTCGAGCGTGTCGAGGGAGACGTTGATGCGGCGCACGCCGCAATCGTAGAGCTCCTCGGCATGGCGGGCGAGCTGCGAGCCGTTGGTCGTCAGCGTCAATTCGTCCAACTGGCCGTCGTGCAGATGCCTGCCGAGTTCGCGGACGAGGAACATGACGTTCTTGCGCACCAGCGGTTCGCCGCCGGTCAGCCTGATCTTCCGCACGCCCTTGGCGATGAAGGCGGAACAGAGCCGGTTGAGTTCTTCCAGCGTCAGCAAATCCCGCTTCGGCAGAAAGGTCATATTCTCCGCCATGCAGTAGGTGCAGCGGAAATCGCAACGGTCGGTCACGGAGACGCGCAGATAGGTCACCGCCCGCCCGAACGGATCGATCATGATGTTGGTGTTCGATGAAGGTGGAGTTATGTTAGGCAGTGTGGTGTGTTCGAGACTCACGTGTATTCCTTAGCCTCCAGCCTATTTGATCGCTTTTTGTCCTCGGTCAAACTCCACCTCCTTCTGTTCTGACGAGTTCGCGGGAGATCCTGCGTTCGCGACCTTTAGGATCTCGATGAGTAGTTCTCTCCACGGGCTGCCAATAGAGGAATTTAGCTTGCCGCGAATTGACCCATCGTTGCGAGATAGGCAAGAAAGCAGATTGCCGAGAGCAATATCATCGATGGTCGAGTCATGTGGTAGGTTCTAAGCAGCAGCGAGATAAGCAGAGCCGAAGCGAATACGACACTCCCAACAGCAGCGCCGTAAAGATAGAAGGCGAGGCCCGCTGCGGAGATTGCCACGCTCGATGCGACACTGATGCCAATCGATAGCTGCACGGCGACAGGGGTTTCGCGCAAAAAGATCAGAATGAAATGATTCCAACTCAATGCGATTGAGAGGGCGAGAAATGTCAATCTGAGCAGATCAAGAAACATTTCTCTTCAGAGCCCCGCGGAAACGGACATCGTCCTGCTTTCAGGAAACTGTTCAATAACCTTCCGAAACCGCACCCAACTCTCCATGACGACAACATCCATCAGGTACTATCTACTCAAAGGTGAGTGGTCGGAATATGTTCTAGCGCAAATTCAACGCCATAACCCAGATGAAAACAGACATGATATCAAATCCAACCCGCGGTCAGTCAGGATGTCCGGGCAACTTCCAAGCCATAGACAATGGAATATCCCAGATGCCTCGAGGCAATCTTTCACCATACTGCCACGTCATCCGTCTGGCGCCGCCGCTGCCCTGACGACGGCGGCCGACGGGCCAGTCGTCACGAAGACCGCGGGGCTCTTCACAGTTGTCCCGGTCGCCTCAAATTCCCGCATTCTCGTGGTGTTTCACAGGCTCTCGCGGCGGTCTTACGCCCATGTTGTTGTGACTGCATCGGAGAATATTCGCGGAACTACCAACCTGCCATCTAATCACCGCGCTGGGTTCAACGATCAGGATATCGCTGCCCAGCTGGTCAATCTGGACGAAACGTTCCACATCGATCGCGGCCGTTTATCGGGCTAAGGGGAATATACGGTTCTTGTCCGATCCCAAGGCGAGAGTCAGTGGTATGGTATCGTATCGCGGGACGTTGCTTCGATAGAGCACGGTGATTCCAGAGAGGCGGAGCGAGCACTTGAATATCCAGCGAGAATGGCGAGCAGGTCAATTCGCAACCGGTTGAGACGTATTCTCAGGGTCGTCGATAAGTGTGTTTGGTTTTGCGAAATCGATCAGGGCTACTCGCTCCGAGACTTCAACGCGGGATCCCTCCACCTTGACGCCATACGATTTCAAGGCCGAAAACGCACGGGACAGGTTTTCCGGCGTCATGCCGAGGCGGGAAGCCAGGATGCGTTTCTCTATGCGGATTTCGACCAGGCCGCTATGTCCCTGATCCTTTTCGGCACGCAAGAGCCAGTTTGCCAGCCGCTCGGCGCCCGTGCGCAATTTCTGGCCCTTCAGATCCTTGATCGTACGGCGATAGCTTCTGGCCAGCTCCATGACGATCGCGCGCATGAAGGCGGGATCGGACTCCATGGCAAGACGGACCTTTCCGGCAGGGATCATCAGGATATTGGAAGGCTCCAGCGTCCGGGCGGACTGGAGATAGATCTCGTCGTTGAGGACAGCGGCAAGAATGAAGACGCCGACCGGCGCAATAATCTCCAGTGTGGTCTCTCGCATCTCCGTTGCGGCAAACATTTCGACCAATCCGTCGACGACGACATGAAGGAAGTCCGCTGGTTCGCTTTCTCGAATAAGGGTAACGCCGCGAGGAAATCGTTGCAGGAAACTCGTCTCGACAAGCGCATGAAACGTATCGTCATGCACATCCCTGAACAGCTCCAGTTTCCGGATCGCGGCTGCATTTTCCAATCGCATCGTGCGTGTTCTCCGCCTTCTGATTGATGGATTTATACTATCCAGACGAAATTTATCAATTCAGACGTATAAATCAGTAAATTCATGAAACGATATTCATCAATCATCAAAAAATTCTTTCTATACCTTTGACATCATTGTCATTTCACAGTTCTATTTGATCAAAATCAAAGTCGTTGCATAAATTCGCAGTTATTCCCGATGTCGAGACTGAAGACGGATCATCTTGTCACGAACGGAATATGCTCATGCCTGCTTTCCAGGAAGTCGATAGCAGAGAACAACGCAGCGCGCTTGCCGCAAGCACAGTCGCCTTCACGGTCTGTTTTGCGGCTTGGACAATCTTCGCGATCATCGGCATTCAAATCCGCCAGGAACTGGGGCTCACGGAAACCGAATTCGGGCTTCTGGTCGGAACGCCCATACTAACGGGATCCCTCATCCGGGTGGTGCTCGGCATCTGGACCGATATTTACGGCGGGCGCGTCGTCTTCGTGACGACCATGCTGGCGGCCGCGCTTGCGACGTTTCTGCTGATCTATGCGCAAACCTACCCCCAGATGCTGCTCGCCGCACTCGGCGTCGGCATCGCCGGCGGTTCGTTCGCGGTCGGTGTCGCCTATGTATCGCGCTGGTATCCGCCCGACAAGCAGGGTACGGCCCTCGGGATTTTCGGCGCCGGCAATGTTGGATCGGCCGTCACCAAGCTGCTCGCCCCTCTGGTCCTGGTCGCCTGGGGCTGGCATGCCGTCGCCGAGATCTGGGCGGCGGCGCTGGTGGTCATGGCGCTGATCTTCTGGTTCATGACCAAGGACGATCCGGTCCATGCCGAACGCCGCCGCACCGGCCAGAAGGCAAAGAGCGCCTGGCTCGAGCTTGAACCGCTGAAGAACGTACAGGTCTGGCGTTTCGCGCTTTATTATTTCTTCGTCTTCGGCGCCTTTGTCGCGCTGTCCTTATGGCTGCCGGAATATCTCATCGGCGTCTATGGTCTCGATATCCGCACCGCCGGCATGATCGCGGCCTTCTTCTCCGTGCCGGCCAGTCTCTTCCGCGCCTATGGCGGCCATCTCTCCGACATCTATGGTGCGCGGCGGGTGCTCTCCTGGACGTTCTTCGTCTCGGTCGTCGCAACCTTCATCCTTGCCTATCCGCCGACGGATTATGTCGTCCGCACGCTTGGCGGTCCGGCCGCCTTCCATCTGGAGATGGGGCTGGTGGGCTTTACCGTCGTCCTCTTCATCCTGGGCTTCTTCATGGCGCTCGGCAAGGCGGCCGTTTACAAACACATTCCCGTCTATTATCCGGACCATGTCGGTGCCGTCGGCGGATTGGTCGGGATGATCGGCGGCCTCGGCGGCTTCGTGCTGCCGATCCTCTTCGGCATTCTGCTGGACCTGACCGGGCTCTGGACCAGCTGCTTTATGGCGCTCTTCCTGTTAGTCGTCGTCGCCCTGCTGTGGATGCAGGTTTCCATCCGCCAGATGGAGCGCAATGCGACGCAGAAGACGCTCGATGTCCTGCCGCCCTTCCCGGAAATGCAGGGCATGCCTATGCCGGTCATTCAGCCGCGTCGCAGCGAAGCGGTGCTGACCGACTGGCGGCCGGAGGACCCGACCTTCTGGGCGCAGAAGGGCAGCCGTATCGCCCGCCGGAACCTCTGGCTTTCCATTCCGGCCCTGCTGCTCTCCTTCGCCATCTGGCAGGTCTGGTCCGTGGTCGTCGCCAAACTGCCGCTCGTCGGCTTCACCTTCACCACCGACCAGCTTTTCTGGCTGGCAGCACTTCCCGGCATTTCCGGCGCCACCTTCCGGATCTTCTATTCCTTCATGGTGCCGATCTTCGGCGGGCGGCTATGGACGACGCTGACCACCTGGTCGCTGATCATTCCGGCACTCGGCATCGGCTTTGCGGTGCAGAATCCGGAGACCCCCTATATCGTCCTGCTTCTGCTCGCCCTGCTCTGCGGCTTCGGCGGCGGCAACTTCGCCTCCTCCATGTCTAACATCTCCTTCTTCTTTCCAAAGTCGGAGAAGGGCAATGCACTGGCACTCAATGCCGGTCTCGGCAATCTCGGCGTCAGTGTCGTCCAGTTCGTGGTTCCGCTCGTCATCACCGCCGGCATCTTCGGCTGGCTGGGCGGCGATCCGGCAATGACGAAGGCGGCGGCCGGTACTGCCCCGCTGTGGCTGCAGAATGCCGGTTTCTTCTTCGTACCCTTCATTGCCATCTCGGCCTTCGCCTGCTGGTTCGGCATGAACGACATCGCCTCGGCCAAGGCTTCCTTCGCCGAACAGGCCGTCATCTTCCAGCGCCGGCACAACTGGATCATGTGCTGGCTCTATACGGGCACCTTCGGTTCCTTCATCGGTTATTCGGCCGGCTTCCCGCTGCTTGCCAAGACGCTGTTTCCTGACGTCAATGCGCTGCAGTTCGCCTTCCTGGGGCCGCTCGTCGGGGCGCTCTCCCGTTCGGGAACGGGCTGGCTCGCCGATCGCTACGGCGGGGCACGGGTCACCTTCTGGGTCTTCGTGCTGATGATGGTCGGCGCCGGCGGCGTGCTCTGGTTCATCGCCGCCAAGGATCAGCCGGGCGCTTTCTGGGGCTTCTTCGTCTCCTTCCTCGTCCTCTTCTTCGCGACTGGCGTCGGCAACGCCTCGACTTTCCAGATGATCCCCGCGATCATGGGCAAGGAAATGGTCCGGCTGATGCCCGACGCCAACCCGGAGGCTCGTCGCCTGCAGGTTGAGAAGGAGTCGGCCGCGATCACCGGCTTCACCTCGGCGATCGCCGCCTTCGGCGCCTTCTTCATCCCGATGGGTTACGGCCTGTCGATCAGCTTCACCGGTGGGGCCGAAGCGGCGCTCTGGGCCTTCCTCATCTTCTATGTGAGCTGCCTTGTCCTTACCTGGGCCGCCTATACCCGCAAGGGCGGCCTGCTCCACGATATCGAGCGCGACAAGCGCAGAGCTGCCAGCAACGCGGCTGCCGCCGAATAAGACCAGGAGAAATACATGTCTCATTTCCTCGACCGGCTCACCTTCTTCCGAAAGAATGTCGGTCAGTTCTCGAATGGCCACGGCATCGTCACCAGCGAAGATCGCTCCTGGGAGGACGGCTACCGCAAGCGCTGGCAGCACGACAAGATCGTCCGCTCCACCCATGGGGTGAACTGTACGGGCTCTTGTTCGTGGAAGATCTATGTCAAGGGCGGCATCGTGACCTGGGAGACCCAGCAGACGGATTATCCGCGCACGCGACCGGATCTGCCGAACCACGAACCGCGCGGCTGTGCCCGCGGTGCCTCCTATAGCTGGTACCTCTATTCCGGTGCGCGGGTGAAATATCCGATGATCCGCGGTCGGTTGCTGAAGCTGTGGCGCAAGGCGAGGGAAACCATGCCGCCCGTGGCAGCCTGGGCCTCGATCGTCCAGGATTCGGAAAAGCGCAAGTCCTACACTTCCATTCGTGGCCATGGCGGCTTCGTACGTGCCACCTGGGACGAGGTGAACGAGATCATCGCCGCGGCCAATGCCTATACGATCAAGGCCCATGGTCCGGACCGCATCATCGGCTTCTCGCCGATCCCGGCCATGTCGATGGTCTCCTATGCCGCCGGTTCGCGTTACCTGTCGCTCCTTGGCGGCGTCTGCATGTCCTTCTACGACTGGTATTGCGACCTGCCGCCGGCAAGCCCGCAGACCTGGGGCGAGCAGACCGACGTGCCGGAATCGGCCGACTGGTACAATGCCGGCTTCATCATCGTCTGGGGTTCGAACGTGCCGCAGACACGCACGCCGGATGCGCATTTCTACACCGAGGTCCGCTACAAGGGCACCAAGAGCGCCGTCGTCAGCCCGGATTACGCCGAGGCGACGAAATTCGCCGATATCTGGCTCAATCCCAAGCAGGGAACGGACGCAGCGCTGGCGCTCGCCATGGGCCACGTCATCCTGCGGGAATATCATCTCAATCGTTCGGTTCCCTATTTCGACGATTACACCCGTCGTTATACCGACATGCCGTTCCTGGTTCGGCTTGTCGAGCAGAACGGCAAGCTGGTGCCCGAACGCATGCTTCGGGCTTCGGAATTGGAAGATGTCCTCGGCGAGACCAACAATCCGGAATGGAAGGTGGTCGCCATCGACGAGAATACAGGCGACCTGGTCGCCCCACTCGGTTCCGTCGGCTACCGCTGGGGCGAGCAGGCGAAGTGGAACCTGGAGGAAAAGGACGGCAACGGTCGCAATACCCGCCTCAAGCTCTCGCTCGCAGGGGAGGACGCGGAAATCAGGCAAGTCGATTTCCCCTATTTCGGTGGGCGTGCGACAGAGCATTTCGTGGCGACGGCGCATGGCGAAATCCTCACGCGCAACGTGCCCGTCCGCACGATCACCGGCGCGGATGGCAAGGTGATCAAGATTGCCACCGTCTACGACCTGATGATGGCGAATTACGGCCTCGACCGCGGCTTCGGCGGCGCCAATGTCGCCAGCAGCTATGATGACGACGTGCCCTTCACGCCCGCGTGGGCAGAGAACATCACCGGGGTCAAGCGTGACGCGATCATCACCGTTGCCCGCGAGTTCGCCACCAATGCGGAAAAGACCAATGGTCGTTCGATGGTGATCCTCGGCGCCGGCGTCAATCATTGGTACCACATGGACATGACCTATCGGGGGATCATCAATCTCCTGGTATTTTGCGGCGCGATCGGCCAGTCGGGCGGCGGCTGGTCGCATTATGTCGGACAGGAAAAGCTTAGGCCGCAGACCGGCTGGACACCGCTTGCTTTCGGGCTCGATTGGAACCGTCCGCCCCGGCATATGAACTCGACGTCCTTCTTCTACGCCCATACGGATCAGTGGCGCTACGAGACGCTGACGGCCGAAGAGATCCTCTCGCCGACGGCGCCGGAAGGCGACTGGAGCAGGAGCTTCATCGACTACAACGTCAAGGCCGAGCGCATGGGCTGGTTGCCGTCGGCGCCGCAGCTCAGGCAGAATCCGCTCGGTATCGCCGCTCAGGCGAAGGCGGCGGGGCTGGCGCCGAAGGACTATGTGGCCAAGGCACTGAAATCGGGCGACCTGGAGCTCTCCTGTCACGATCCAGACGACCCGGCAAACTGGCCGCGCAACATGTTCATCTGGCGTTCGAACCTGCTCGGCTCTTCCGGCAAGGGGCACGAATATTTCCTGAAGCACCTGCTCGGCACCGAAAACGGCGTGATGGGCAAGGACCTCGGCGACGAGGGGGCGGTGCTCAACAAGGAGGTCGCCTGGCATGACGAAGCGCCGCGCGGCAAGCTCGACCTGGTGGTGACGCTCGATTTCCGCATGTCGACCACCTGTGTCTATTCCGACATCGTGCTGCCGACAGCCACCTGGTACGAGAAGAACGACCTCAATACCTCCGACATGCACCCCTTCATCCATCCGCTGTCGGCAGCAGTCGACCCGGCCTGGGAGTCGCGTTCGGACTGGGAGATTTACAAGGGGCTTGCCAAGGTTTTCTCAAGGATCGCGCCCGAGGTTCTCGGCGTCGAAGAAGATACGGTGCTCACCCCGATCCAGCACGACAGCCCGGCGGAGATCGCCCAGGCGTTCGACGTCAAGGATTGGAAGCTTGACGAGATCGAACCGATCCCCGGCAGGACGATGCCTTCCGTGATCGTCGTCACCCGCGATTATCCCAACATCCATGCTCAGTTCACGGCCCTCGGCCCGTTGATGACGAAAGTGGGCAATGGCGGCAAGGGTATTGCCTGGAACACCCGCCACGAGGTCGAGGCGCTGGGCGCGCTGAACGGCATCCATGCAGACGGCGCGGCAAAAGGTCTCCCGAAGATCGAAAGCGATATCGATGCGACCGAAGTCATTCTGATGCTGGCGCCGGAAACCAATGGCGAGGTCGCCGTGAAGGCCTGGGAGGCCCTGTCGGAATTCACCGGTCGCGAACACGCTCATCTTGCCCTTCCGAAGGAGGACGAGAAGATCCGGTTCCGCGACATCCAGGCGCAACCGCGCAAGATCATCTCCTCGCCCACCTGGTCGGGCATCGAGAGCGAGAAGGTCTGCTACAATGCCGGCTACACGAATGTGCATGAACTCATCCCCTGGCGCACGCTGACGGGCCGCCAGCAGCTCTATCAGGATCACCTCTGGATGCGGGCTTTCGGCGAGGGGTTCGTCACCTGGAAGCCGCCGGTCGACCTGAAGACGATCGCCGTCGTCAAGGATCGCCGGCCGAATGGCAACAAGGAGATCGTCCTCAATTTCCTGACGCCGCATCAGAAGTGGGGTATCCATTCCACCTATACGGACAACCTGCTGATGCTGACGCTCAACCGTGGCGGGCCGGTTGTCTGGATCTCCGAGGTGGATGCGAAATCCGCCGGCATCGTCGATAATGACTGGGTGGAGGTCTTCAACGCCAACGGTGCGCTGACGGCCCGCGCGGTGGTCTCCCAGCGCATCAAGCAGGGCATGATGCTGATGTATCACGCCCAGGAAAAGATCATAAACACGCCCGGCTCGCAGCTCACCGGCAACCGCGGCGGCATCCACAATTCGGTGACCCGCACCGTGCTGAAGCCGACGCATATGATCGGCGGCTACGCCCAGCTTGCCTATGGCTTCAACTACTACGGAACCGTTGGTTCCAACCGCGACGAGTTCATCGTCGTGCGCAAGATGTCCAAGATCGACTGGCTCGAGGAGCCGCTTTCAATCGATGCACCGAAGGAGGCCGCAGAATGAAGATCCGTGCCCAGATCGCAATGGTGTTGAATCTCGACAAGTGCATCGGCTGCCACACCTGTTCCGTCACCTGCAAGAACGTCTGGACCAGCCGCGAAGGCGTCGAATACGCCTGGTTCAACAATGTCGAGACCAAACCCGGCATCGGCTATCCCCGCGAATGGGAAAACCAGGAGAAGTGGAACGGCGGCTGGCGGCGCAAGCGGAACGGCAGGATCGAGCCGAAGATCGGCGCGAAATGGCGCATCCTTGCCAATATCTTCGCCAATCCGGATCTCCCGGAAATCGACGACTACTACGAACCCTTCACTTTCGACTATGAGCATCTGCACACGGCGAAGGAATCGAAAGCCTTCCCGACGGCGCGGCCGCGTTCGGCCATATCAGGCGAGCGCATGGAAAAGATCGAATGGGGGCCGAACTGGGAGGAAATCCTCGGCGGCGAGTTCGAGAAGCGCTCGAAGGACGTCAATTTTGAAGGTATCCAGAAGGACATTTACGGCCAGTTCGAAAACACCTTCATGATGTACCTGCCGCGGCTTTGCGAGCACTGCCTCAATCCGGCCTGCGCGGCCGTCTGTCCGTCAGGTGCCATCTACAAGCGCGAAGAGGACGGTATCGTCCTTATCGACCAAGACAAGTGCCGTGGCTGGCGGATGTGCGTTTCTGGCTGTCCCTACAAGAAGATCTATTACAACTGGTCGTCCGGCAAATCGGAGAAGTGCATCTTCTGCTATCCGCGCATCGAGGCCGGCCAACCGACCGTCTGCTCGGAAACCTGCGTCGGACGCATCCGCTATCTCGGCGTGCTGCTCTATGATGCCGATCGCATCGAGGCTGCGGCAAGCGCACCCGATGAGAAAGATCTCTACCAGGCGCAGCTCGATCTCTTCCTTGATCCGAAAGATCCCAACGTGATCGCCCAAGCCCGTGCCGACGGCGTGCCTGAAGCCTGGATCGAGGCGGCAAAGACATCACCGATCTGGAAGATGGCGATGGACTGGAAGGTGGCCTTCCCGCTGCATCCGGAATATCGCACCTTACCGATGGTCTGGTATGTACCGCCGCTTTCGCCGATCCAGTCGGCGGCGGCTGCCGGCAAGATGGGGCTCGACGGCGACATGCCGGATGTCCGTTCTCTGCGTATCCCGCTGCAATATCTCGCCAATCTGCTGACGGCCGGCAATGAGGAGCCCGTGGCTCTGGCGCTCGAACGCATGCTCGCCATGCGTGGCTACATGCGCGCCAAGTCGATCGACGGGCGCATCGACGAACGTATCGCCGAAAAGGTCGGACTGACCGGCGCCGACATCGAGGACATGTACCGGATCATGGCGATCGCCAATTACGAGGATCGTTTCGTCATCCCGACGGCGCACCGCGAATGGAGCGAGGACGCCTATGATCTGCGCGGCTCCTGCGGCTTCTCCTTCGGCAACGGCTGCTCCGGCGGCACCAGCGAGACCAATCTCTTCGGCACGAAGCAGACGAAGAAGGCCTCAAACCCGATGGAGATCGCATGATGGGCCAGGGACAGGGAAGTCTGACTTTCCGGGCGCTTTCCGCGCTTCTGACCTATCCGTCCGAAGAGCTTTGCGCTGCGGTGCCGGAAATCGCGATTGCGATCGCCTCCGAGCGGCTCGTGCCGCCTTCCGGCGCCACCGCGCTTCGGCCACTGCTCAACGATTTCGCCTCGCTCGAACTGTTCGAGCTGCAGGAGCGTTATGTCGAGCTCTTCGACAGGACGCGGCGCCTCTCGCTGCATCTCTTCGAGCATGTGCATGGCGAAAGCCGCGATCGCGGCCAGGCCATGGTCGATCTCGCCGCGCTTTACGAGAAAAGCGGGTTGGAACTTTCCGCCAATGAATTGCCGGACTATCTGCCGCTGTTCCTGGAATATCTGTCGACGAGGCCGCTGGAGGAGGCGCTGAACCTTCTCTCTGATACAGTGCATATCCTGGCAGCGCTCGAAGAACGGCTTGTTTCCCGGAACTCTCCCTATGCCGCGGTTCTGATCGCGATTCGCCTCATCGCCGGCGGGTCCCTCGAAACCTCGAGCGGACAGGAGGTAGCCGAAACACCGGCAGGTGATCTTGCCGCGCTTGATGCCGAATGGGAGGAGACGGCTGTCACCTTCGGACCGGGAAGCGCCGGCATGGACGGCTGTTCCAGCGAACGGCTTCAGACCCGTATGCGGGCAGCACATCGCGACGTGCGCACCAATACCCCTTGAAGGAGGAACGACGATGTCCGAGACCATCAACTCCGTATTTTTCGGCTGGTATCCCTACCTTTGCCTCACCGTCTTTCTGCTCGGCAGCTTGATCCGCTTCGATCGTGAGCAATATACATGGAAGACCGGGTCCTCCCAGCTGCTCCGCCGCAGCCAGCTGCGCTGGGGGTCGAACCTGTTTCATGTCGGCATATTGGTGATCTTCATCGGCCATGCCGGTGGATTGCTGACGCCGATCTTCATCTTCGACGCGCTCGGCATCCCGCACAGTTTCAAGCAGGGGCTGGCGATCGTCGTTGGCGGCATGGCCGGCATCGCCTGCTTCATCGGCATATCACTCCTTGCCCATCGCCGCTTCTTCGATCCGCGCATCCGCGCCACCTCAAGCTTCGGCGACATGGCGATCCTGCTCATTCTCTGGGTGCAGTTGACGCTCGGCCTCTCCACCATCTTCGTATCCCTCAATCACATGGACGGACATGAGATGGTGAAGTTCATGAATTGGGCGCAGGGCATCCTGACCCTGCAGCCGGCCGCCGCCGCCTATGTCGCGGACGTGAACCTGATCTTCAAGATGCATCTGCTGCTTGGCATGACGATCTTCCTGCTCTTTCCCTTCACCCGTCTGGTCCATGTCTGGAGCGCGCCGATCTGGTACCTCGGCCGTCCGGGCTATCAGGTCGTGCGCAGCCGGTTCACGCGCGACCGACACCCTGCCCGCTCCTACAGGCATCCGGCGGAGTGACGAAAATGGTTTCCATCATCATTGACCGCACCGCAGAGCGTACCAACGAGGGCCATGATCATCGGCATGAAAACGCGCCGGCGTCCGATACGGCTCGCGCGCCATCGTCCGCGCCGGTCACCATGCCGCCGGTCAGCGTTAACGGAGTTCCGATTTCCCGCAAGGATATCGCCGCCGAGACGCAGAATTTTCCGGCCGTCAATCCGGGCGTAGCCTGGCACGCGGCAACGCGCGCACTCATCATTCGCCACCTCCTCCTGGAGGAGGCAAGTCGTCTGGGTATGACCGCCGAACCGGAGGCCGATGCGGACGGACGGATCGAAACCGACGAGGATGCATTGCTGCGCGCACTTCTTGAGCGTGAAGTACAGACGCCGACGGCGGACGAGGAAGTACTGCGCCGCTTCTACGAGAACAACTTCAAGCGGTTTGTCACACCGCCGCTTTTCGAGGCGGACCATATCTTGATGGGCGCGCGAAAAGAGGATGTGGCAGCCTTTGCCGAAGCGCGAGGGAAAGCAGCGTCTCTCGCCGCCGTTCTGGCGCAGGAGCCGGAGCGCTTTGCAGCCCTCGCCAGGGACTGTTCCGACTGCCCGTCGCGGGAAGTCGGCGGCAGCCTCGGCCAGATCAGCCCGGGGGAAACGACACCGGAATTCGAAGCTGCGCTCGTTGGGCTCGTACCCGGGCAAATATCCGCCCCGGTTGAAACCCGCTATGGTGTTCATCTCATTCGGCTGGTGCGGAAGATCGAAGGTGCGCTCCTGCCGTTCGAGGCGGTTGAGAAGCGGATCGGCTGTTATCTCGAAGAGCATGTCCGCCGGCAGGCGACAGCGCAGTATATCTCGCTGCTGATCGGCCGTGCCGAGATCCGGGGCATTGTTCTCGAAGGCGCTGCCAGTCCTCTGGTGCAGTGAGGGGAAGAAATGCTTGGAGCTCTTATCGCCTCGCTCGATAACCCGCAGACCGCGGCGGCCCTCATGGAAATGGTCGGCATGGAAGGTTTGACGGAACGGGTCGGAAAGGCGGCGGCAGCCGAGGCCATGGAGCCGGCCGCCTATCTTGCCGCGGTTGTCCGGTCGTTCATGGAGACGGCTTCCGACGATCACTTTGTCCAGCTGATCGGCATCATGAATCGCGCCGAAGATCCGGGTCTTGCCGCTGTTCGTGCCATCCTGCACAAGGTTCTGCCGGAAGTGACGGGGGAGGTGTGACGATGCCTGTTGTCCTGGCTGATCCCTGCTTTCGCTCCCGCGAAGCAACTATATCGTTGGAAGCGGCGCGGCGTGCCGCCGTGGCGCCTGTCCGGCCGCTCAACCTGCGGGAGGACGTGCCTTTGGCCCGCGCCCATGGACGCATCCTGGCTGCGCCGGTCGAGGCTCCCCGTCCCCTTCCGCCATTCGATCAGGCCGCCATGGATGGATATGCCGTCCGCATCGCCGGCAAGGACGGCGTTCCCTCCGTTCTTCCGGTGAAGGGCCGCACGAGGGCCGGCGATCCGCCCGCTGTCCTTGCTCCGGGCACGGCCCGACGCATCATGACGGGTGCCGCACTCCCGAGGGGCGCCGATACCGTTGTGATGCAGGAGCATGTGACCCGCAGAGGCGACCTCGTACAGCTCGGGCAGGATCTGGAACCCGGTACCCACATTCGACGGGCCGGGGAGGACGTAGCACAAGGAACAGTCGTCCTCGGGCGGGGCGATATCATCAGCTGGAGGGAAGTCGCACTGCTCGGCGCTCTTGGGATCAGCACGATTGCCGTTGTCCGTCCCCTCCGGATCACGGTTCTCACCACGGGCTGCGAACTTCACGCCGCCGGCGAGCGGCTGCCGGCGGGTGCGATCTACGATTCCAACGGTCCCATGCTCGCCGCGCTGCTGGCGGGCCCGAACATGCATGTCGCATCGCTGACGGTTCCCGACGATCCGGTGGCGATCACGCATGCACTTAAGGAGGCAAGCAAGGCGGCAGACGTCGTGATCACCACCGCCGGCATGTCGGTCGGAGAGGAGGATCATGTTTGCAATGCGGTTGCGCGGGCCGGAGGCCGGCTCGATGTCGTCAAGGTGGCGATGAAGCCCGGCAAGCCGCTGGCGTTCGGCAAGCTCGGCGATGCATGTTTCGTCGGGCTGCCGGGCAATCCGCAGGCGGCGGCCTTCGCGGCCCTTGCCTTCGTGCGGCCGATGACGAGAGCCTTTCTCGGTCAGGCCGCAGCTGACCCCATGACGGCGGAGATCGCTTTCCGCTTCGCCCGCAAGCCGGATCGCACGGAACTGCTCCCGGTTCGTCTGATCGTCGAGCAAGGGCGCCTGGTTGCCCATCGCAGCGGACCGGATGGCTCCCACAGGATGATGACGATGGTGTCCGCCGATGCCATTGCCATCGTGCCCGGCGCAGCGACCCCCGTGGAGGCGGGCACGGTTCTTGAGGTGCTTCCGTTCGATCAATCGCAGTTCGGCGCATGAGCGGAATGCTGCGGCACTTGCCCATTCGGCGCTGATTTCCATGCGAAGGAGATAGTATATGCAAATCACTCATCCAGACTTGCCCATCACCGCGATCGTCTATCCGAAGGGATCGGACTTCGAAGCCTTTCTGCAGGACGTCACCGCCGTCATGGCGAAGCAAGGCGTGCGGCTGGCCGGGCTTGTTCAGCACAGCCAGGCAAAGCCGGGTCGCACGAAATGCGATATGTATCTTCGCGATCTCTCGACAGGCGAAGTCTCTGCGATCTCCGATGATCGCGGCCCCCATGCCCGCGGTTGCGTCCTGAATACCGACCGGCTGCTCGGCGCCTGCGAGGCTGCGGAGGCCGGACTATCCGCAGAGACCGATCTGCTGGTGCTGTGCAAATTCGGTAAGACCGAAGTGGAAGGCGGCGGCTTCAGGTCGCTGATCGCCAAGGCTCTGGAGCTTTCGGTTCCCGTTCTGATCGGGGTTCCCGAGATCAACCTTTTACCGTTTCGCGAGTTTGCGGCCGGGTTTGCACGGGAAATCGAGCTTGCGGAGCTTGTCTCCGACCGGCTGGCGGCCGCAGGGCGTCTGTGCTCCGCCTTCTGGCCGGCGGGCGAGGCACGGATGGTGGTCGCTAAAGGGTAAGTGATGGATGATATTCTGGTGGCCCGCGCGCTGCACGTCCTTGCCGTGATTCACTGGATCGGCGGACTGGCTTTCGTGACGCTCGTCGTGCTGCCCTTCACCAGATCGCATCGGATGACCGAAGACGCCTTAACGCTGTTCGAAGGCATCGAGCGGCATTTCTCGGCGCAGGTTCGCATCTCGGTCCCGCTCGCGGGTGCAACGGGTCTCTGGATGACCTACAGGGTGGAGCTCTGGGATCGTTTCGCCGATCCGAATTTCTGGTGGATGTCGGCGATGTTCGGCGTGTGGCTGATCTTCATGCTCATGCTGTTCGTGATCGAACCGTTCTTCCATGGGAAATTCGAGAAGAGCGCCCGGCAGGACCCGAACTCTGCCTTCCGCCGTGTGAGCCGTCTGCACGAATTCCTTCTGCTGCTTGCGGCCGTCACGGCGTTCGGTGCCGTTGCCGGCTCTCATGGACTTAGTTTCTTCTGACGCGGCACCCTCGCCATGTGCCCCAACCCGGAGGTTTGTTCCAATGGTTCGCATCGGAATTCTCACAATATCCGACCGCGCGAGCCGCGGCGAATATGCGGATCTCGCAGGGCCGGCGATCCGGCAATGGCTGGAACGGGCCGTCACCTCTCCCTGGACGGCTGTTGAGAGAATCGTCCCCGATGGTTTCGAAAGCGTCCGCCGCGCATTGATCGACTTCTGCGATGAGGATCGCCTCGACCTCGTGCTGACGACCGGCGGCACCGGGCCGGCGGCGCGCGACGAGACGCCCGAGGCCATGCGCGCCGTGATCGTCAAGGAATTGTTGGGCTTCGGCGAGGCGATGCGGCGTGCGAGTTTCGAGACGGTGCCGACCGCAATCCTGTCGCGCCAGTCGGCCGGCACGCGCGGCAGCACCCTGATCGTCAATCTGCCGGGCAAGCCGTCGTCGATCGATCTTTGCCTGGGCACGGTATTTCCAGCGATCCCCTATTGCCTGGACCTGATCGGCGCCGGTCGCATCGAAACCAATTCGGCGATTGTCGCAGCCTTCCGTCCAGCGTGACGGCGGCCGGCCTACCAGCGCCAGAACAGCAGGAACCAGCCACCGTCGATGACCGCAAGAGCCGGCATTATCAGGAGAACCGCTGATATGCGGCGGATCGTGCAGGCGGCGTATCGCCCGGATACTTTCCAGAAGAGGGCGGTCGTCCATGATGTGGCAAGGAGAAGGAGCAGGGCGCGCAGTTCGCCCACGAAAGGTATCCTGATTCCATCCACGCCGAGCTGGCTGACTGTGGATGTCGAGAGGCCGAGAAAGACACCAGCCGCCGCCAGCGGGATCAATGTCTGCGCAAGATGATGGAAACGGGCGCAACGCCAAGGGCCGAGACAACGGGCCGCGGTGGCAAGGCCGGCCGTTACCGTTGTTCCGACGACGGTTGCTGTCGTGAAAATGTAGCCAATCAAGAGTGCTCCATCGAGGAGCGTCAGCATGTCGTTGCGCTCGGGATAGTTGGTCAGTACCCACCATGGCACGGTGGTCTCAACGGGCCAGAAGAGCCCGGCATCGATGAGCAGTCCGGCGCAGAACTGCTTCACCACGATAAACCAGGGACTTGCCGTCCATTGGAATGCCCCGAGAGCAATCCCTATCAGACCAAAGACGATCAACACGGTTTCCCAGGGTTTTGCGGTATCGCCGGCGACATGGACGATCTCGTGGTTCGGAGACCGTCGGGCCAGCCGGATGGCGCTGCGAAAACCGCTGCAGCGCCCGCACATGTGGCAGGCCGCCCCGCCGCGCATGGTGCGAAGCGGCACGAGCGGGGCGCAATTGACCGCGGCCGGTTTCTCCTTGCCGAGTTGGGAGAGATGCCAGAGGTCGGCGTCGACCCGGAAGTGAAGCGGCGCGAGCTTGGCGAGGAGGGCGAAAACGCCGCTGACCGGGCAGAGATAGCGGCACCACACCCGCTTGTTCCGCCCGTAGAGATAGCCGATCAACATGGCGGCAAGCGTGGAGCCGCCAAGCACCAGCAGTGCCGGCTTCGGATATTGATAGACGCTGGTCATCTGGCCATAAAGGGTGGTCGTGATGAAGGCGACCGTCGGCCAGCCGGGCCATTGCACAAGGCGCGGAATGGCGCCGCCGCGACCATGACGGCTGGTAAATTCGGACAGCGACCCCTCCGGGCAGAGAAGTCCGCACCACATGCGTCCGACCAGCATCGTCGAGAGCAGCACGAAGGGCCACCATATGCCCCAGAAGGCGAACTGCGCAAAGCGTGTGACGTTGTTCCAGATATAGGCGGTGCTGTCAGGAAGAGGCAGAAGCACGGGCGTGACCAGCAGCATCATATAGATGCCGACGACCGCCCATTGTGCCATGCGGATACGGGACTGATGCCGGAGCAGCCATTCGCCGAGCTGCTGCCAGCGATCCTGCTGCCGGATTTTCAGGCGGTTGCTCATGCGGCGAGGGACGGCCGCCGGCGGATGCTCCTGAAAAGGCCTGCGGCGACAATCAGCCAGTAGAGCATATAGACAAGGGCGGGCAGGAGCTCGGGCCGGGCGCGATAGCCCGCGAAATCGGCGAGAAAGCGGCCGAATCCCTGGCTGTCGTCGAGAAGCCATGAACTGTCCCAGAGCGGGGGCGAGAGCGGCGAGACGAGATCGAGGCCGATGGCGCGATCGAGACCGGTGACAAGCAGCGACGCCGCAAGCAGCAGGAGCATGATTTCGGTCGTCCGGAAGAAGACCGGCCACGGAAACCATCTTGCGCCGGCCTGCAGGATTGCATAGCCGGCAGCGGCCATAGCAAGACCGGTGGCCCCGGCGGCGAGATTGCTCCAAAGGCTTGTTTCATATGCGGTAGCCAAGATGCCGTAGAGAAACACCACGGTCTCGCTTCCCTCGCGAGCAACGGCAATCGCGCAGAGGATGAAAAGCCCCCACCAGTTGCCTGTTGTCGTCGCCTTGTGCGCCTCCCGCTCCAGACCGGATTTCATTCCGCTGCCATGCTTGCGTATCCAGAAGACCATTTTCAGGATGAGCGCGGCGGCGGCAAAGACCATGAACATCTGAAAATAGTCCATCTGGTCGTCACCCAGCACCTCGGATGAAAGCAGCAGGACGGCGCCCAATATGCCGGCGAGGGCAAGGCCAAGCACCACGCCGGCCCAGAGGAAACGCCGCCCCGCAGATGCGGCAGCACCCTGCGCGTTGCGCCCCAGCCATGCGTCGAGAATGCCGATGACGAGAAGCGCCTCCATGCTCTCTCGCCAGACGACGAAGGCGATCTGTCCGAACTGTCCAGCCATTTCAACCTCCTCTATCGCGCAACCAGCGTTGCCGGAGGCATGTTGAGATGAAAATCGTCGAAGAAGGTATATTCTCCCGGCGCAAGCTGCCTGATGACGATGAAGGACGTGGTGCCCGGCCCCAACACCTTCTCCTTGCGCAGTTCGACGCTCTCGAATTCGACCGGGCTCGATCCTGCGTTGTGCAGTTCGATCTTAAAGCGAACGTTCGCAGGCACCTCGATGCGCAGCGGCATTATGACGCCGTCCCTGAATTCGATCGCAAAGACCGGGTCCTCGCCAGCGTGAAGCGATGCCGTTCCGGCGCAGACGAAAAGGCCGGCAGCGGCGAACAGGATCGAGCAGATACGCATCGACATGTTTCCTTGAGGAGAAGTGGGTATCGGGAGAGATGCCTTCCAGACGAAGGCATACGGGCCTCAGTAGCTGCCCTTCTTTCCCGTGCCTGCGTAGGTGAATTCGTATTCCACGGTAAAATTCTCCGGCCAGGGAGCCACGCCGGTTTCCTTGTCCACATGGCGTCCAAAGCTGGCCTCGCCATGGGGCTGCGAGTGGATCGCCAGTTGCAGCCTGTATCTTCCGGCGCCCATCAGCTTGACGTTGTCGCCATAATGCGGGCCGTCGCTTGCCACCATTGGCATGAAGGCGCCGGCCGTTTCCTCGCCGTCATCGAGCTTGGTGAGGACATATTCGACATGCAGGTTCGGCAGCCAGTCGCCCTCGGCAAAGCCATTGCGATTGTCGGCCGTCGCATGGATATCTGCCTCCAGATGAACGTCGGCCTGCGCGGCGGGCAACATCATGCCTTCCGGGTCCATCTCGATCGGCTGCAGATAAACCGCGGCAATCTCCATGCCATGCATGATCTTCGGCTCGCCGATCGGATATTCCGCCGCGTAGCTGGTTGCCGCTCCAGCGAGAACGACGGTGGTGGCTGTGAACGAGAGCGTCTTGAACCAGGACATTGGAGTTCCTCTTTTTTTGGCTGCTGCTGGCGTGAAGCGAATGGCCGCGGTCGTGTTTTAAATCATGACTGCATAAGTCATGATTATTGGCGTGTTGAGGACTTCTCTTTGCGCTGGCGCAAACAAAGCGGAGATTTCACCGGGTCACTCTACCTTAGGGAATGGGCCAAAAAGTCAGCGGTTCGGCTCGCGCTGCGAGGCGATGAAGAGCTGCAAGCGAGGACCGCGGCGGTCGCCGACAGGGAAGCCTCTAGCCAGTTTCAGAGCACACCGAGGCCGAAGCCTATCAGTGAGAAGTCATATATCTTAGCTCACCGCGATATTGCAGCATCCCATCGCCAGCCGCCCAGCGACTGTCCCAAACACCGGATCATCGAACAACCATCGCTCAAGCCGCAGCGGAGACCGCGAAAACAATCATGCCGCGACAAGCAGGAAAGGACGTTGCTCTCAGCTCACGGGTTTGCGCCATGCGCCGTATTGCGGGCGCGAGCAACCCAGGCTGCACCCGCGCGACCGTGATGGAAGCCGTTCGACAGGGGCGCCGTCGGATAAATTGCACGCAACCGCGTGATCGCCTCTTCGGCATCCAGTACGTCATCGAGCACGGCGCGATAGAGCCCCGCGACCGCCACCATATCGCAGTCCTGCGGAGACAAACGTATCGACGAGACGCCGCAGTCGATGAGGCTGGCGAGTTCGCCAAGAAGCGACTGACAGGTGTGCGACACGGTCTGCACACCATTCAGCGCCAGGAAGGACTGCCGGTCGAGGGTTTTCACCGGCAGCCCGTCGGGATCTTCTCCACAGACGAACATGCAATTGTCCTTGGTTCTGCCCTTGGATCTGGCGTGGGCGCATCGCGCCGAGATGGCGAGCGGCGTCCGGCCGAAGGCGAAGATCTCAAATTCGATTTCGGGACCGTCGGCAATGATCCTTTCGACGGAGGAGAACGGCAATTCCGGCGGCAGACAGATGGAGGTCGCGCCGCGGCCGGCCAGCAGCCTGGCGGTCGCCGCATTATAGACGTTCACCAGAGGCCCGATTCTGTGCGGTTTTTCATTCAGCAGCCCGAGGGCGGAGAGATCGTTGGCTTCGATCGGATACTCGCTGTCCGAGACGAGTTCCCGGATCTGCCGGCTTTCCCGTTCCAGGGTCACGAGCGACAGTGTCGACAGGATCACGGTCTTGCCGGCGGCCTCCAGCCGTTCAATGACTTCAGCGATATGGGCCTCGATGAAATGCTGACGCTTGGAACAGATGGTTTCGCCAATAACCACCCGTTCCACCGGCGCCTCATCGGCGATTCGGAAATGGAAATCTCGCCATTTCGGCCCGTCCCAGAGATAGTAGACGGGTCCCATGGTCAGGGACGGCGATGTGATGCGGCTCATGTTCACCTCCAACGCTTCTCGTAGGCGCCCGATGTCGTCTTCTGGCCCTCGCTCAGATTGCGTAGGCGAGCGAGGAGGGGAGTTCTCTGGGCTGGCGCCGACGACAGGGCTTTTCTCAATGTCGAGACGACTTCGGCAACATAGGCCTTGCCGCGTTGCCGGCCCTCGATCTTCAACGCGCTGACGCCTGCAGCTGCAAGCGCATCGATCTCCCCCATCACATCCAGGGAGACCGGATCCTCGAAAGCATAGGCCGGACTATCGGCAATATCGAAGCGGCCTTTGCACAGAGTGGGATAACCGGCTGCCTCGCCGGCGGGGAAGCGATTGATCGTATAGTTCCCGAGCTCGGAAACGAGGTCGTTGCCGTCCTGGCGGTAACGCACTTGGCCGGCCGGCGAGCAGACGCCATTCATGTTGGGCGACTTCCCCGTCGCATAGGAGGAGAGAGAGCAGCGCCCCTCGGCCATGACGCAGAGCCCGCCGAACACGAAGACCTCGATCTCGCAACGGATCTGCGGCGCAATGCGGGCGATGTCGGCGATCGTGAGCGTCCTTGGCAGGACAATCCGCCTGGCATTGAACGCGTCGACAAGAAAATTGATCGCATCGGCGTTCGAGGCGGATGCCTGAACCGACACATGCAGTCTTTGTTCGGGGTAGCGCTCTGCCACATGTGCCATCAAGCCGAAGTCGGCCACGATGAGTGCATCAGCGCCGAGCGATACGGCATCCGCGGCGCCTCGGTACCACAGGTCCTCGTCTCCAGCGCGCATGAAAGTGTTCAGGGCGACCAAGGTCTGCGCATCGTGGCGGCGGGCATAGGCAATCGCTTCGCGCAGTTCGGCGCGGGTGAAGTTGAGGCCGGGAAAATTACGGGCATTGGTCTCGTCGCGGAAGCCGCAATAAACAGCGTCGGCGCCCGCATCGACGGCCTCGTGGAAGGCGGCCGGCGTTCCGGCTGGACAGATCAGTTCCATGCGGAGACCTCCTCGACGAGGACCCGTCGGCGAACATCCGCCGCCAACCTTCCGAACAAGGGCGCGAAGGGGCCTGCCAGGCCGGAAAGGTCGCGCGGCAGATCGACGCCGGCGTCATCGAGCGTATTGCGCATGGCGACCATGGCTTCCATGTCGCCAGTGACGGCAAGGTCACGCGAGAAGAACAAGGCATCGGCATCGCTGCGACCTTCGAGTAGCGCCAGCAGCATGAAAAGCGGCCCTTCGACGGATGCATCCACAGGGTTCGGCAGCAAAGGCTTGCGGACGACGCTGATCGCCAGTCGTGCCGGCTCCACCACAAAGACAAGCGGCAGTTCGGCCGGCAGGAAAGCGAAGCGCTTTGTCCTATGTTCCCCCAAGCGCTCGAACAGTTCGGGATGCTTTTTCAGGAGCCGGCGGAAAAGCATTCCCGTGCCACGTTCGATTGCTGCAAGCGGCATATAAGTCAAGGGAATGGCGAGGAGGCGTGGAAGTTCCATGGTTGCATATCCTGCTTAAACGCCGGTATAGGCTATCTGCCGCGATGGCATCCGTGTTTGCGCCAACGCAAAGAGCAGCGATGGTTGGCGGAGAGGGAATTGCTTCGTGTCCTTTCCGCTCGTGCATTGCAGACACCTTCCCCGGGCAGCGGTGAAATTCCATTGTTGTTTGCGGTGCGGCAAAGAAGGACGAGGCCGATGGCCATAATGCGGACCGGCCGGGAATGAATTGCGGCGTCTCGGCATGAGGCCGGCATTCTGCGGAGTTGTCGTTCATGCGTTTGTCCGATGTCGCGATCACGAAGAGAATTCTGCTCTCCGTCTGTCTGCCGCTCCTGGTCGTTGCGGGGCTTTCCTATGACAGGCTCGACCGGAGCTTCGTCGCCTACCGCACCGCCGATCACCTTGTCGATGTTACGGCCTATATCTCGAACATTGCCGACGCCATCCATCAATTGCAGACCGAACGCGGTGAGAGCGCGACGCTGCTTGGCCGGAAGGCAGCAGGCACATCGGATCGCTTGAAGAGCACACGGCTCGATTTCGACCGGCTGGCTTCGATGGTTGCTCGGACTGGGAGGGCGTTCGAGAATGGGGGCCAACGAACCGGCATCGGTCCAGAGGAATTCACGAAGCTGACCGAATTTCGCCGGCAAGTCGATGGTGGCGCAGTGACATCGGATGAAAGCTATCTGTTCTACACTCGCCTGATCGGTCGGTTTCTCGATATTTCACATGCTCTGGCCGCGCAGGATACAGCCGGTGAGATGGCTGCGCAGATCGACGGCTACAATCAACTTTCAGGCGCCAAGGAATTTGCCGGCGAGGAACGTGCGCTCGGCAATGCCGCAATCTCGTCAAGGCATATCGATGCGGCCACAATCCTAAAGTTCTCGTCGCTCTATGGCGGGCAGGCCATCCTTCTCGATGAATTCAGGGCGACCAATCCTGCGCTTGCAGACGAAATCGAGGCTGTCGGTCCGGACCGCGAGACTGCGCTGGCATCGATGCGCCGGCGCCTGCTCGTCGCCGGCACGGACGTCGATCTTTCGGGCTGGGACGCAGCGCAATGGCATGCCGCCGCAACCGAACGTATCGATGCCCTGCATGTCCTCGAAGGTAAGGTGCTGGCATCCCTTCGCGCAGATGCCGCCGGCCGGGCGCAGCGCGAGCTGAGAACCCTCATATTTGCTGGCACCATCCTTGGTCTGGCCACCGGCCTAGCCCTGCTGCTGTCGATCTCGATAGGGCTTGGTGTGGTTCGTCCGTTGAAACAGCTGACGAAAACGGTGGAGCAGCTCGCCAAGGGGGAAGCGGACGAAGCATCGGTTGCTCTCGACTCCCGAGACGAAATCGGCGCATTGGCACGCGCCGTCGATCATGCCATCGAGGCAGCCCGCCTGCGGCTGACTCTTGGGCAAGAGGAGGAGGTGCGCCATCTCGCGCAAAAGCAGATGGAGGCGGCAATTGTCGAGCAAGAACGGGCTGCTCGCTCCGGCGAACTCGAACAGGCGTTGCACGAACTGAACCGTGGGCTCCGGGAGTTGGCCAGTGGCAATCTGCGCTATCGTATCGACCAGGAACTGGCTTCAGGCCTGGAACCGCTTCGGTTGACATACAATCAATCGACCGAAGCATTGGAGTGCCTTGTACTCCTTGCCGGCAACAATGCCCGATCGATCGACGCAGCTTGCACCAGCCTGCATGCGGCAGCAGAAGATCTTGCCCGCAGGACCGCCGGTCAGGCTGCGGCTCTTGAAGAGGCCGCGGCAGCCTTGGAGGAAGTCGTAACGGCGGTGAAGATGTCCGCCAATGGAGCCGACGAGGCAAAGAAATCCGTCGACATTGCCCGTTCCGATACCTCGGAGGCGACCAGGATCGTCGGTGACACTATCGCCGCTATGCAGGCGATCGCCAGGTCCTCCAGCCAGATCGGGCAGATTATCGGAGTTATCGACGAGATCGCCTTCCAGACCAATTTGCTGGCACTCAACGCCGGCGTTGAGGCGGCCCGGGCCGGAGAAGCGGGCAAGGGATTTGCGGTGGTCGCCCAGGAGGTACGTGAACTTGCCCAACGTTCTGCGGCTGCCGCACGAGAGATCAAGGTCTTGGTCGAGCAAGCATCGAGAGATGTTGCAGGCGGTGTCGCGCTGGTCGGTGAGGCCGGCGAGGCGCTTGGCGGCATCGAGGGGCACGTTCAGATGATAAGCCAGCAGATCAGTGCGATCGCACGGTCGTCGACCGAGCAATCCGTCGCCCTAGGGCAAATCACATCGACTGTGGGCCAGCTCGACCAGATCACGCAGCAGAACGCATCCATGGTCGAGCGGACAAATGCCGCTACCCGGTCGCTTGCGGGGCAGGCCGAGGATCTCAGGATCCAGCTCGGTGCGTTTCGGACTGGACAACAGCCTGCATCCGGCAAGGCACCTCAGAGACTTGCCGTCGCTTGAGGCGGGCGACGCCATCGCCTTCACCACCCGCAGGAACCACACAAGTATCAATCAGGCAAGGACTTCGCGCCTTTCGGCCTCCGCCACCAGGAGCGTCTCGATGATGAGTTTTTCCGAGAAAACGTGCCTGCGGACACTTTCCTGGAAACCCTGGAGCATGTAGCGAGCCTGTCCCACGCCCTGCGGCCGATTGCCCTTTTCCGCGATCGCTTTCAGGGCTAACGATACCTCTTCACAAGCCAGCACGTCGCAGCGATGCTCAGCCTTCAGGCGCTCGATCAATGTCGCTGCAAAATGGGAGCCGGCATTCCGGTCGAAATCCGGAAACAGGATGCGCTCTTCCATCTGGTGGGCGCGTCGCAGAAGCTGCACCATCGTCTGCGACGCGCTCAGGCAGGCATCGTTGTCCACTTCTCCAGGAAGTGAAAACGCGATCTCCTCCAGGGTGAGACAGAGCGCCAGCAGCGACTCGTGGTTTCCTTCGAGCTCAGCGAGATCGCGTGCGTTCAGTCTTTGGCCTGCGGACATATCCATTTCCTCACTGGAATGCATGCGGCGGGCTTCATCGGTGCACAAGAATAATCGGAATGCGACGTCGCCATGCCGGACGCACAGCATGAAGGAGGTCGCCGTGCGGTTCTTTGTGCCGTCGCAAACAACCGAGAAGGTCAGGCGCAGGAGGGTGAGAGGGGCCATCGGACGGAAGGGGGTCGCTCGTCCGGTGTCTGCTCTCTCCCCCATGATCCCGGAGGTCGCGCTTCACCACGTACGAACGTGATGGCTTCGTTCTGCACCTTGCCCTCGTTGTTGAGGGTAGCGCGTACACGCGGTTTCCGATGCCCACGCTCAGCCGGCAGGTGCCGTTGTCATCGCCTTCGCCTCGCTCGACCGCGTTTGCCACCAGCCCCTGTCGTATTCGTTGCCGAAAGTCTTTGCCTGACAGCCCGAAGCGACTGGCGACTTCACAAGACTCCAGCATGACGTCTCCGTCGGGTCGCGTTCTATATGCGTTGCTCTTCTTTCCGCCGGCGATTTTCTGACGCCTGCTGGCGCTGCTCTTTCGTCAATGCGCCGGAGAGGCGCTGAATACCGGTCTGGGGGCCGGACCATGCAATGCCGGTATATAAGCCCAGAGGAAACATGCCCATCCCGCGATCCAGCACACGGCGGCAGCAATGATGGGGTCGAATTCCGTCTCGACTATCCATCCTGCAAGGATTCGCAGCAACGCCGACAGGAAGACGAAAGCAAAGGCGAAATGCATTTTGCGATTGAGCACGAGAACGTCTCCCTGGCGGATCATCGCCGCCCGCATCATGAAGGCGAGCATCATCGTTCCCATGGCTCCCATCGTAACGGCATGCAGAGCGACACCCAGCGGCACCTTGCCGGGATAGACATGCGCAACACCGATGAGGATGAGGCTTGCGGGTGTCCATGCGAAGGCGACGTGCAGGATGAAAAGCGCCGGATATCGGCGAGCACACAGACTTTGCCATCCGCTCATGCGCAAGAAGAGCATCAGACCCGCTAGGATGAGCAGAAGTCCTGCCACAGCCTGTCGCCCTGCTGCTGCAAGTCCCGCAGCAGCGGGAATGGCCATCAGTGCAGGATAGGACAATGCGGACCAATCGCGAAACGGTCTTTCGACGTCTGTGCGGTCGAGCCATGCGCGGGTAAACGCAGGCGTCGCGCGACCACCGACCAGAACGATCAGCATGACGAACATCAGAGGCACCGTGCTCGGACCGATGGTGTCGCCCACAGGATTTGTGACCTGACGGGACAGGATCGCGGTCAGGCCAAGCGCTGCCGTACCGAGCGGCGCCCATGCGCGACCGCGGCACCGGTCTCTGGCGGAGGCGATTCCACATGCCAGAATGACGGTCAGGGCGAAGAAATAGGCTGAAGCTCCCAACGTCTCGACGATAGGCGGCAGGTGTCTCGAAAATGCAGTCGATAGGCGGGATAGGCACCAGAGGAGGGTGACGAACAGAGTGACGGAAGACGAAACCGGACCGCGTTTCGTCCATGCGGCCAGCGCGGTGAGGAGATAGCCTCCCACCGCGGCGCCACCCATGCCGAATAGAAGTTCGCGGCTATGCCACGCGATCTTGTCGGGAACGATCTCGCGCGGGAGGAGCCAGACGGAGGGTGCGACAATCGCCCAGAGTCCCGTGGCCAGGAACAGAGGACGGTGCGGCGCCTGCCAGAGGCATCTCATCGCTTCCGGCATGGCCTCCCCCGGCTACGCAACGGCTCGAAGCGCGGAAACAGGACCGCGTTCTCGATATGCATGTGGACAACGAGATCGTCGGTGAACTTGCGCAGCCCCGTATAGAGCGCGGTCCATGAGCCGCAAGCGCCCTGCGGCAGTGCAAGGCCGTGCGTGACGTGTTCGATCATCTGCAGATGCTGCGCCTCCTCGTCATGCTCGTGCCGCATTTTCGCGATCGGACCTGCAATCGTCGGGCTTCCCCCTTGTTGCATCATCGGAAAGACAACCTGCTCCTCCCGCGCCATATGGTTTTCGAGGCTATCCTGCAGCTTTGTCCGTATCTCTCAAAGCCCGACCGGTGCGGAAGCATGGGTGCCATGTACGCTTTCCACCTTCTGCGCCAGGGGAATGAGCCAGGCGAGCTCTTCGCGGTGTGCCGCGTGATATCGCATGAGGATATGGGCGATGAGCGCCGATGTCTCATCCAGCGTTTCGCCTGGCTGCATGCTCGGGGGCCTCCAGCTCCGCAATCAGAGCCGCGGGAGCGAGCCCTGCCTGCCTGGCTGCTTGGGAAAGCGGGATGTCCCCGCCGCAGAAGCTGATATCGTGGCGCTGGAAGAGCTGGGTGGCTCCCGCAGTTCCGCAGCGAGCGCGGCGACTGTCTTGTCCAGGTTAAATTCGGTCATGATTTTCTCCTTGGGTGTGATGTTCAAGATCGCTCGAGGACTTCATGGCGAAGCCTCCCCGAGGCCGAGGGAGGTCCATATCCGGTCGACCCTTGCGACGATTTCGGGAGACATGCCGAGAACCCGGCCCCATTCCCGCTCTGTTTCCGGGCCGATCTTCGTTGTGGCATCGAGGCCCAGCTTGCCGCCGAGCCCCGATTGCTGGGACGCGAAATCGAGGTAGTCGATGGGGGTCCTATCCACCACCATCAGATCGCGGCTGGCGTCGAAACGGGTGGAAAGCGCCCAGATCACATCGGGCCAGCTTCTGACATCGATATCGGGATCCACGGCAATGATGAGCTTCGTGTAGCTGAACTGCGGCAAGGTGGACCACAGCCCCATCATGATGCGGCGTGCCTGGCCAGGATAGCGCTTGTCGATCGAGACGATCATCGCCCTGTAGGAGCAGGCTTCCGGCGGAAGCCAGAGGTCACGGATCTCCGGAAACTGCCGTTTGATCAGCGGTATGTAGAGATCGTTCATCGCCTCCCCGAGCCGTGACGGTTCGTCAGGCGGGCGACCGGTATAGGTCGAGAGATAAAGAGGTTCGTGGCGCATGGTGATCGCCGAAAGCGAGACAACCGGAAAAGCCTCGACGGCGTTATAATATCCGGTGTGGTCGCCGTAAGGTCCTTCCTCCGCCACTTCGGTAGCCGACACCATGCCTTCGAGAACGATTTCCGCCTCTGCTGGAATGGGGAGCGGCACCGACAGCGCGGTTGCGATTTCCTGTCGCCGGCCTTTGAGCAGTCCTGCGAAACGCAGCTCGCTCATGGTGTCGGGCAACGGCATGACCGCAGCAAGGATCGTGGCGGGGTCAGCACCGACGACCACCGCGACCGGCATGTCCCGGCCGAGGCCCTGCCACATCCGATGGTGCCTTGCGCCACCCCGGTGCGCAAGCCAGCGCATGATCAGGCGATCGCTGCCGAGTTTCTGCATCCGGTAGACGCCGACATTGATGTCGTCAGGATCATCCGGCGCCCGGGTGATCACCAGCGGCCAGGTCACAAGGGGTGCCGGTTCGCCCGGCCAGCAGGACTGGATCGGCAACCGGTCGAGGTCTATTTCCGGCCCTTGCCAGACGATTTCCTGGCAGGGCAGGCGCGACACTGACCGGGTGTTCAGCGAAAGTGCGGCCTTGAGGTGCGGAAGTTTCAGCCAGGCGTCGCGAACCGATCGCGGCGGACGCGGCTCGCGAAGGTCACTCAGAAAGGCAGCAAGCCCAGGAAGTCCGCCCGCTTTGAGCCCGAGACCCCATTCGATCCGTTCGCGGGTACCGAAGAGGTTCGCTACGAGCGGCATCGGGTGAATGTTGCCGAAGGCGTTGACCGGTTTTTCGAAGAGCAGCGCCGGCCCATGATCCGCCAGGACCCGCCGATGAATTTCGGTGATCTCGTGGACCAGTGACACGGGCTGGGATACCCGCTTCAGCTGCCCTCTGCTTTCGAGGAGGCTGACGAAATCCCGTAGACCGGAGTAGCGACGGGGAATGGCGATATCTTCTTTCATCGCCGTGCTATGCGCAAGGAGACGACGGTCGTCTTTGAGCTGCCGCAAACAGCCTGGTCTCGGTCCACATTGCGGCGAGAGAGGTCCGCGACTGGAGCCTCTGGCTGTTTGCGGCAGCTCAAAGACAGTGTTGCTTCTACCGATCAGAGACATCGCATGAATGATGCGCTCGTCATCCAGCGCTTCAGATACCCAGGAATTCATGGCCATGTTCAATCAGCAAGAGCACTTTCTATCGCCGACGGTTTCTCTCATTTACGACATCACGGAGATCCATAGGCGGGCACTTCGCGAAGGGGGATCTGCCTTGTGTACCGGGACCGACCGCCGATGGGGTCCGGTGACTATGACGACGCCGGTCTGTATTGATCGCCTCCGGGCTGCCGTCCTACTCGAAGGAGCCATCCGATGAAGCCTGCGCGTGTTGTTGTCGGTATAACGGGTGCTTCGGGCGCCGCCATTGCCGTTCGGATCATTGAGCTCTTGGTTGAGGCGGGACAAGTTGAAATCCATTTGGTGGTTTCGGAGGCGGCTCGGCGAACACTCGAGCATGAGGTCGGACCTGAAGCGCTCGATGGAATCCTAGCATTGGTCTCCCGTAGCCACGCAATCGGAAATATTGGAGCAACGATCGCCAGCGGGTCGTTCAGGACCGCGGGCATGATCGTGGCTCCCTGTTCCATGAGGGCATTGGCGGCAATAGCGACCGGCGTTGCAGACGATCTCCTCGTCAGGGCTGCCGACGTCCATCTCAAGGAGCGCCGCAGGCTCATTCTCATGACGCGTGAGACGCCGTTGCATCTCGGACATCTTCGCAACATGTGCAGCGCTACCGAAATGGGAGCTATCATCATGCCACCGGTTCCGGCGTTCTACCGTTGCCCGACGACCGCAGCAGAGATCGTGGACCATCTTGCGGCGCGCGCCATCGATCTGCTCGATCTTCCGATGGAGCGCTTTGCAGGGGAATGGGGTGGAGTCTGATATCAAGCGGCTGCGGGCGCGCCGGGCGGATAGCCGGCTCCGCTCACCGGAAACCGGAAAGAGCGAGCAGCAGCGGTTCCACGCCGAAAAGCTGACCGTGCCCGCCGCCAAGCAACCATGCCGTCAGGGCGGCCGCTACAAGCGCGGCGGAGGTCATTGCCCCGTCGATCCCGAAATGCGCGCGGCCGGAAAGGATCGCCACGAAGGGCAGTACCGAAGTGCCTGCGGCTGCGGTCTTCCAATCCGTCCCCAACCGTTTGCGAGCTCGCCTGTCGAGAAGGAAGAGCCCGGCCAGCGAAAAGGCGGTAAACCCGCCAAAGAGGATCAACGAGCGAAGATCGCCGTTCGGCACGATATGACCTGCTGACCAGAGGGAAAAACCCCAGAGGACGGGATGGCGGGTGATGGCGGTGACCGATCCGGCCCCGTCTCCCGACCGAATGGAGATCGACAGCGGGTTGCGGCTGAATAGGCCTGCCAGCACGAAAAAGATGCCGACTGGTGCCGCAACGAGCGTGATCCATGCCTGCCAAGGGGCCGGTTCCCAGAGCGGAATGTAATCAATTGCGAGCGCCGCGTGGGAGAGCCATGCGAGGAGGACAATGGACACCAGCGAGTACAGGCCGAGATAGGCCCGTCGGCCAAAGCGTCGAATGAGGCGCCCGCGCACGGCCGGAACGGCGGGAAGGGAATGCATCAGCAGGAAAGCGCTGAAAGCTGACAAAAATTGCACCATGTTTCTCAATCCTTGCTGCTGTCGGGGTAACGGAGACCTGCCCGCCGTCTAGCGGTCCAGGAGGAGAACGGCGGCGATCGCCACGGAAAACAATACCGCCGAAACCGCGCCGCCCCGTTGAAGGACCCCCATCCTGTAAAGGCCAAGCGCGAAGATGATGATAATAGGCGTGGCGATCGAAAGACCGATTTGCGCGTCCGTCATGTCATACTCCATGGTTGCAGCGAACCTAGTCCCGCATCGCTCCCTGTCTTTGCGTCTGCGCAAAGAAGTTCCCCTGTGAGGAGCCTATGTCGCCTTCGGTACGAATACGGAGGAAGGCATGAGTCAGGCGGCCCTTCAAGACGCTGGAGACGATCCGGCGGACGAACTCCTGTTGTGGATCCTCGTCTGGAGCGAGCTCGTCGCTTTCGGGGTGCTCTTCGGCGCATTCCTGGTGACGGCGCTGCTGCAACAATCAGTCTTTGCGGCCGCACGGCTGCATCTCAACCCGGAGCTTGCCGCCCTCAACACGATCATCCTGTTGACCAGCGGATGGCAGGCCGCACTGGCTGCCCGCACCGGGGCGTCCCACCGCCAGAGCCGGCGGGCTCTGCTCTTTGCGGCACTGCTTGGTCTTGCCTTCGCACTCGTCAAGGTCGCCGAATATGCCGGCGAGCTTCCGTTCGCCGGCGATCCATCGTTCGGCTCCTTCTTCGAGCTCTATTTACTCACCACCGGCTTTCATCTTCTGCACGTCCTATTCGGTGCATTCGTCTTGCTGCTGGTCGCCTGGCGGCCGAGCAGGTCCAACATCACGCTCATCACCACGCTGTGGCATGTGATCGACCTCGTCTGGGTCGTCATGTTCCCGCTCGTCTATCTGGCCTGACCTTCATGATCCATTGCAGTCCCGGGCGGTTGAACCGCGTCTATTTCCAGCTCATCGTCCTTGCGGGTGCAGCGGTCCTTCTGTCCGGTCTGGCCGGAGACGCGGTCCTCGTGCTCTCCGCCATTTTTCTACTCGGCCTGCTGAAGACCAAGCTGATCGTCCTTGATTTTCTCGGCATGCGCGAAAGGTCGACACCTATGCGCATGGCACTTCTGGCCTGGCCCGCACTGTTCGCCTTTGCCGCCATCGCAACGGCGGTCCTCGTCGATGCGCGGATCGGTGGCTGACGTCCATCTGTCTGCTGTTTGCCAATGCGCAAAGAACGGCAGGCCCGGTCGCCTCAAAACATCTCTGCCGAGGATGCGAAACGGTGTTCGCCCGGCATCGAAAGGACCACGGGATGACAGAACGCCTTACCAAATCGGGAGCCCGCAATGTCTTCTACGGCGGCTCCATTTTCTTCTTCGTCATCTTCGTCGGGCTGACGGCGCACAGCCATTATTATATAAGAACCGTCTCTACCGACGAGACAACCCTGACGGCTTCCGTCGCGCACGGCAAGAAAGTCTGGGAAAAGAACGCCTGCATCAACTGCCATACGCTGGTCGGCGAGGGCGCCTATTTCGCGCCCGAGCTCGGCAATGTCTGGAAGCGCTGGGGCGGGGACACCGATCCGGAAGGGGCGCGCGAGACGCTGAAGGCCTGGATGGCGGCACAGCCTTCCGGCGTGGAGGGCCGCAGGCAGATGCCGCAGTTCCACCTGACGGACCAGGAACTGAACGACCTTGCCGATTTCCTCGAATGGACCAGCCGCATCAAGACGCAGGGCTGGCCGCCGAACGACGCGGGCTGAGCGATCTCAAAGGAGAAGGAAATGAAATACCAAACCCAGAAGGTCGCGATGCTCTATTTCTACGGAGCGCTTGGCCTCTTTCTTGCACAGATCCTTTTCGGGGTTCTCGCCGGCACGATCTATGTTCTGCCCAATACGCTGTCCGAACTCCTGCCGTTCAATATCGTGCGCATGATCCATACCAATGCGCTGATCGTCTGGCTGCTGATGGGGTTCATGGGGTCGACCTACTATCTCCTGCCGGAGGAGGCGGAGACCGAGCTCTACAGCACGAAGATCGCCGTCGTTCAGTTCTGGCTTTTCCTGATTGCCGCGGCCCTCGCGGTCATCGGTTACCTCTTCCACATTCATGAGGGCCGGGAATTCCTCGAACAGCCCTTTCCCATCAAGGTCGGCATCGTCGTCGTGGCGCTGATGTTCCTCTTCAACGTGACGCTGACGGTGCTCAAGGGCCGCAAGACGACGGTGACCAATATCCTGATCTTCGGGCTGTGGGGCGTGGCGATCTTCTTCCTCTTCGCTTTCTACAATCCGGCCAATCTGGCGCTGGACAAGATGTACTGGTGGTATGTCGTGCATCTGTGGGTCGAAGGCGTGTGGGAACTGATCATGGCGTCGGTCCTCGCTTTCCTGATGATCAAGCTCAACGGCATCGACCGCGAGGTCGTGGAGAAGTGGCTCTATGTCATCGTCGGGCTGGCGCTCTTTTCCGGCATCCTCGGCACCGGCCACCACTATTACTGGATCGGCGCGCCGGGCTACTGGCAGTGGATCGGTTCGCTATTCTCAACGCTCGAGGTCGCGCCGTTCTTCACCATGGTCATCTTCACCTTCGTCATGACGTGGAAGGCCGGACGCAAGCATCCGAACAGGGCCGCTCTCCTCTGGTCGATCGGCTGCTCGGTGATGGCCTTCTTCGGCGCCGGCGTCTGGGGCTTCCTGCACACGCTCTCGGCAGTGAACTACTATACACACGGTACGCAGTTGACGGCCGCCCACGGACATCTCGCCTTCTTCGGCGCCTATGTGATGCTCAATCTCGCCATGATGGCCTATGCCTTCCCGGAGATCCGCGGGCGGGCGCCCTACAATCAGTGGCTTTCGATCGCGAGCTTCTGGCTGATGTGCACGGCAATGTCGGTCATGACCTTCGCACTGACCTTTGCGGGCATTCTGCAGGCGCACCTGCAGCGCGTCCTCGGCGAAAGCTTCATGGAGGTGCAGGACCAGCTCGCCCTCTTCTACTGGATCCGCCTGGGATCGGGCGTCTTCGTGCTGATTTCGGTCCTGATGTTCCTTTGGGCGATCTTCGTTCCCGGCAGGGAGCGCCGGGGAAACACTGCCCGGATCGCCCAGCCCGCGGAATGACCAGCGCGGCCCCACGATGTCGCGGGGCCGCCAGTTTTCCTTTCCATCGATAATCCCCGGAGGTTTGCCATGAATTTCGTCCTGCAGGATGCACTGCGTCCCGATCCAGCCATCCCGGCCTATTCGCCCCTGGGCAATGAGTGCGCCCTGTTCGAAAGCGCCTGGACACGCCAGCTGCCGCTACTCCTCAAGGGGCCGACCGGTTGCGGCAAGACCCGCTTTGTCAGCCACATGGCCGCCAGGCTTGGCCTGCCGCTGTCGACGGTTTCCTGCCATGACGATCTCGCGGCGTCCGATCTCACCGGCCGCTATCTGCTGAAAGGCGGGGACACCGTCTGGGTCGATGGGCCTTTGACCCGCGCGGTGCGCGAGGGCGGCATTTGTTACCTCGACGAGGTAGTGGAGGCGCGCAAGGACGTCACCGTCGTGCTGCATCCGCTGACCGACGACCGGCGAATCCTGCCGCTGGAACGCACCGGGGAAGTGCTAGAGGCGCCGCCGGGCTTCATGCTGGTGGTCTCCTATAATCCCGGCTACCAGAATCTCCTGAAGGTGCTGAAACCCAGCACGCGCCAGCGCTTCGTCGCCATCGAGTTCGGCTTCCTGCCGAAAGCCGAGGAGATTGCCGTCGTATCCCGGGAGAGCGGCCTGGACGAAGGGCGTGTCGCGCCGCTGGTCGATCTTGCGGCAAGACTGCGGGCCTTGAAGGGCCACGATCTGGAAGAGGGCGTGTCAACCCGCCTGCTCGTCTATTGCGCCAGCCTGATCGACAGCGGCCTGACCACCCGCGATGCCGTGCTTTCGGCGATGATCGAGCCTTTGACAGACGAACCGGACGTGAAGGCCGCGCTTGTCGAAGTTGCGGAAGCAGTGATCCGCTGAAGGGAAACGTCGATGTTCGATTTTCTGGAGCTGGAAGAAACCGTCGGCCGTGCCTGGGATCGCCTTGTCGGCAACACGCGCACCTGGCCGCGGTATCCGGGTGCGGCGGTCCGACTGGCGGACATCCAGCCGGTGCTTGCCGTCTGCTTTCGTGGCTTCGGCGGCGAAGGCGCGGTGCAGATCGCCCCCTCCTGGGGACGCACGTCGACGCACCGGTTGAAGCTGCGCCAGCGTATCGGGCTTGGTGAAGAAAAGCTGGTTCAGCCGGGTCGCGACCATGCAACTCTGATGCTTCCTGCCGAAATCGATCTCTTTCCCGACAGGGAGCGCAACCGCGATCTCTATCTCTGGCTTGCGGCCGCCATGGCCATCATGCCGCTGCAGCCGGAAGCGCTGGGCGATCCCCTTTGCCGCAACCTTGCCGCCCTTGCTCGCGCCGAAAGGACGGTGAAGACGGTAATCCGTGCCTTTCCTGGCCTGGAGCGGCGTTATCGTTGGCTCTGCACCGCCACGCTTCGCGAGCGCCGCGGTCGCCCGCTGCCTTCCGTCGAGCGGCTTGTGGAAGCCCGCGCCATAAGCCTGCTGAAAGGCGGTGCCGGATTGCCGGATGACGGCCTGCCGGCGATCTTTCCCCATCGCGCGCCGCCCGGCTATCTCCCCATGCTGCCCGTGCCGCTCTGGCCCGAAGCGCTGTTGCGCGAGGAGACGGAGGCGCGAAAGGACCAGGATGAACCGGCCCGGCCCGGCAATAGCCAGGGTGCCGCAACCGATCGCCATATCGCCATCCGCGAAAAGACCGAGAAGCGCGACACCGAGCGCAGCTCCTTCATTCTCAACCGCTTCGAGAAGATCCTCGCCATGGCCGAGATGGTCAATGTCGACCGGCCGGGCGACGACAGCGACGACCATGACGCGAAGGCCGCGGAAGAGCTGGACGACATGACGCTTGGCGAGCGGAAGGGAAGGCCGTCAGCGCGGTTCCGCTTCGATCTCGACCTGCCACCGGAGGCGCTTGATCGCACGCCGCTGATGGCCGAATTCAGCTATCCGGAATGGGATTACCGGCGCGGCACCTACATGCGTGATTATTGCAGGGTCGTGGCCTCGCCAGCCCCGTCGTCCGACGCGGGCATCGATCCCGCCGCTCACACGCAGATCCTGATCCGCCGGGTGAGGCGCCAGTTCGAGGTCCTGCGGCCGCGCCATGAACTCCTGAAAGCGCAGATCGACGGTACCGATCTCGACCTCGATGCGGTGGTGCGGGCGCGCACGGACTTGACCGCCGGCGGACAAGGCAGCGACCGTATCCACCTCATGAGCCGTCCGCAGGCCCATGATCTGGCCGTGACCATCCTCGTCGACGTGTCGCTTTCCACCGATGCCTGGGTCGATAATCTCCGCGTCCTCGACGTCGAGAAGGAGGCGCTGCTGGTGCTGGCGCATGGACTGGCCGCCTGCGGCGACAATCACGCCATCCTGACCTTCACGTCCAGGCGCCGCTCCTGGGTGCGGATCGAAACGGTCAAGGATTTCGGCGAAGCGATGAGTTCGAAGGTCGAGGCGAGGATCGCAGCTTTGAAGCCGGGATATTACACCCGGATCGGCGCCGCGATCCGTCACGCAGCCGCGGGTCTCCAGAAGCAGCCGAACCGCCGGAAGCTGCTGCTCGTCCTGACAGACGGCAAGCCGAACGACGTCGATCACTATGAAGGCCGTTTCGCCCTCGAGGACAGCCGCCGTGCGGTCATCGAGGCGCGGCGTGCGGGCATGAGCGTGTTCGCCGTCACCGTGGATCGCGACGCGAAAGCCTATGTGCCGGCGATGTTCGGCCAGAACGGCTATGCCGTCGTCGGCCATATCGCACGGCTTCCCGCGGCATTGCCCGCACTTTATCGCAGTCTTTCCGGATAAACGGGGTCGGAAGGATTACGGTGGAGGGGCCCGGCCGAGATGCAGGCCGGGCCTCTTTGCATTGCTCTTGCCGGCCGGGGTCAAGCCGCCTTGCCATGCGTGCGGCCCGGCCGGTCGATATAGGCATCGAAGGCCGCCGCAACCGCGCGGATGATGAAGCGGCGCTCCTGGCAAACCTCGACGATGCCATTCTTCAGCTCCACGACGCCATCGGCCTCCAGCATCCTGAGTTTCTGGTTGCCTTCGAACAGCAGCCCGGCATCGAAGCCATGGGCCCTCGAAATCGAGCCGATATCGGCGCGAAAATCGCACATCAGCCGCTCGATCACAGCGGCACGCAATCGATCTTCGGCCGTCAGGCGATATCCCTTCACCGTCGAAAACCGCCCGGATGCGATCCGTTGGGCATAAAGGCCCGGCGCCACTTCGTTCTGCACATAGCCCTGCTCGAGATGGCCGATGGCGGATGCGCCGAAGCCGATCAATGTCTTGCAGCTGTCGGTCGTATATCCTTGAAAGTTGCGGTGCAGGCGTCCCATCCTGAGCGCCAGAGCGAGGTCGTCGTCCGGCAGTGCGTAGTGGTCGAGGCCGATGCGCAGATAGCCGGCGGCGACCAGTTCGCGGGCTATCGCTTCCGCCTGCGCATCCCGCCCGGCCGCATCGGCGAGCACCTTTTCATCGATCAGTCTCTGATGTTTCTTGAAGGCCGGAATATGCGCATAACCGAAGACGGAGAAACGGTTCGGCCGCATGCCGAGCGCAGTCTTCACGGTCCTGATGCAGGAATCGACGGTCTGGTGAGGAAGCCCGTAGATGAGGTCGAAGTTGATGCTCTCGACGCCGGCATTGCGCAGCCCCGTCACTGCCCGCTGTGTCTGTTCCGCCGTCTGGATCCGGTTGATCGCCTCCTGGACCCTGGGATCGAAGCTCTGGACCCCGAGGCTTGCGCGCGTCACACCAGCGTCGCCGAGTGCCTCCGTCATCGCGTCAGTGAGTGTCCGGGGATCGATTTCCACCGCGATTTCGGCGGCGGCGCCGATCTCGAAACAGCGGCGGAGCAGGGCGACGAGATCGATGAACTCCTGGGGCTTCATGATGGTCGGCGTGCCGCCGCCGAAATGGATATGGCGAACCTTCTGCCGTTTTTGCAGCAGGCTGGAAACCACACCGATCTCTTTGCGCAGCATGTCGAGATAGTCGAGGATAGGCTGGTCGCGCTGGGTGATCGTCGTATGGCAGCCGCAGTACCAGCACATCGAGCGACAGAAGGGAATGTGCAGGTAGAGCGAGATTGCCGCATCGCTGCGGTTTTCGGTCAGCCAGTCGCTGTAGGTTCCCGGCCCGATCGTGGCCGAAAATCCCGGCGCCGTCGGATAGCTCGTATAGCGAGGCAGCCGCGCCTCGCCGTATTTTTCCGTCAGATCCCGTGACATTGGCGATCCTTCCTGTGATTGCGAAAGACCGAGTTCATAGAGCGGTTCGCCCATCCGTTCTTTGCCGAAGCTCAAGCAGGCAAACGGAGGGGCTGCCCGGCCTTTGGCGAATTATTTGCTCATACGCAAATTGCCGGCGGGCGTGATCGGCTAGGAATCTGGGACCCTGATCCGTCCGACGCGAAGGGGTCGCAATGAACAATACGGAGACCTGAACCATGTCGAACCCTGCTGAAAAACACGCTATCGATATCCGCACCCTTGCCCCCCAGGAGCGCCATCCGGCGATCTTCGGGATGCTCCATGCGCTCGCGCCCGGGGAAGCCATGGTGATCACCAGCGATCACGAACCGAGGCCGTTGCACTACCAGATCCAGATGAGCCATCCCGGCGAATTTCGGTGGGACTATCTGGAGGAGGGGCCGGATGTCTGGCGGGTGGAAATCGGCCGGCTGGAGGGCTCGGGCTGCGAGTGCTCTTGCGGCGGTCATTGACGGCAAGCCTGAAACGCCGCCTGTCGAGGTGAAAACGATGCCCGGTGCCACGCTTTCCCGCTGGACGATGTCCTATTTTGCCGCCGCGCTGCTGTTTCTGCTCTTCGGCGAGACGGTGATGGCCCTGGGCTTCGGTTATCCGTCGGCGTCGATTGCGGCGCCGGAGACGCTTTTCCTCGTGCATGTGATCGCCATCGGGTGGCTGGGCCTGCTGCTGACGGGCGCGCTCCTGCAGTTCGTTCCCGTCCTGGTCGCCCGGCCATTGCGCTGCGCATGGGCGGCGGGGCCAGCGCTGCTGTTGCTGATCCTGGGCCTGTCCTGTCTTTCGGCAGGCTTTCTGAGGCTCCGTGGATTTCTGGATGCCCCAGCCCATATCCTGCCGGGCGGCGGCTTGCTGCTTGTGGCCGGCTTTCTGCTCGTGGTGCTTATGATCGGATCGACGCTGCAGCAGGCAAGGCCGCTGCCGCTCCCCGCCCGCTTCGTGGTCAGCGGCCTTCTTTCCCTTCTCGTTGCCATCCTGCTGGGCCTCGTTTTCACTATGGTTCTGGCGGGAATCCTTGTAGGGGACTTTGCAACGGCGCTCCTGATTGAGGGCATCCCACTGCACGCTTCGCTGGGGCTCGCCGGATGGATGACCTTTACGGCCATGGGGGTGAGTTACCGCCTGTTGACGATGTTTTTACTGGCACCGGAGCGGATGCGGAAAGCGACCGCCATGCTTTGGTGGGTTGGCACCGCCGCCCTCGCGCTCATCGCCGTCGGCGTCTTTCTGATCCTGTCGGACGACAGGATGGTCGATGATGCGCTCCTGATCGCCGCACTCCTGTCGGCCGCCGCTCTCGTCCTCTATGCGGGCGATGTCCTGACCATCTATCGTGGGCGTAAGCGCAGGGTGATCGAACTCAATGGTCGTGCCAGCCTTGCCGCCTTCGCTGCCCTGTTTCTGTCGGCCGCCCTCTTTGCAATCCTGGCGGCAACAGGCAATCTCGCAAGCATGATCGGGCCGCTCGCCTATCTGTTCGTCTTCGGCTGGCTGACCGGTCTCGGCCTCGCGCAGCTTTATAAGATCATGCCATTTCTGACCTGGCTCGAATGTTATGGGCCTGTCCTCGGACGAATGCCGACGCCGCGAGTCCAGGACCTGGTCAGGGAGGATCGCGCCGTCCTCTGGTTCTATCTCTACTATGGCGCCGTAACCGCGGGCACCCTCGCGCTCCTCTTTGCGGAGACGAACCTCTTCAGGGCGGCGGCTACCGGCCAGGTCGCCGCGACCCTCGGCCTGATCGTCGAGTTCGGGCGAACGCGGCGGCTTGCCGAGCTCGACCCCGCGCAGCGCGCATCGGCCGGTGCGCGGCCCAACTTCTTTTTGCCCATTCGCGTTTCAAGGAGGTCATCATGACACCATCCCACAGAGAACTCGATGTGCGGCCAATCCTGCGCAGTGGCGGAGAGCCATTCCAGGCGATCATGCAGGCCGTGACGGCGCTGTCGCCGGGGGAGGGGCTTCGCCTTCTCGCAACCTTCCGGCCGCAACCCCTGTTCGACCTCATGGCAAGTCGCGGCTTCGACCATGAGGCGCGGGAAATCGGCGACGGCGACTGGGAGGTTGTCTTTTCCCCGAAGATCTTGCCCGACGATCCTGTCGTGGCCTCTCCCGACGCCGAAACGCCGGAAGCATGGCCGGATCCCGAACGCAGCCTCGATCTTACTGATCTCGATCCCCCCGAACCGATGACACGTATTCTGGCGGCGGCCGAGAGCATGAAGCCGGGCTCGGTCCTGTTCGCCCTGCTTGCGCGCGAGCCGATCTTCCTCTTTCCCGAACTCGAGAGGCGGGGGCATCAATGGGTGGGGAATTTCGACGAAACCGGCTCCACTTTCCGGATCATGATCCGGATCTCTGCACATCGAGGATGAGACAATGGCGGAACAGGGGAGTGTTCCACTGCGCAACACCGTTATGGACGCGCTGCGCACGATCATCGATCCCGAGATCGGCGGCAACCTCGTCGATCTCGGCCTGATCTACGGGGTCCAGGAAACGGGAAACGGCACCGTCGAAATCACCATGACGACGACCGTAAGGGGATGCCCTGCTTCAGGCTTTCTTCGGGAAGCAGTGCGTGATCGCGCCCGGCAGGTAGCGGGCGTGGGAGCTGTGGAGGTCCGCCTGACATACGAACCGCCATGGAGCCCGGACATGATCAGGAATACGGAAGAGGTACGCCGGTTTTCCTGAGGTTCGGCAATAGCGACGGCGCTCCGAAGCGGAAAGCTTCGGAGCGCCGTTTGTCATGCCGCAAGAGGGTCACGCATTGCGGCGAGCGCGCAGCAGCATCGGCGCATATTCCCAGCAGAAAAGAGAAAACGCCGCCATCCAGAGAATCCCGGCTACCGCAAAGATCGGCGAGGCGAAGTCGGGAAGTATTTCGGCCGCCGGCCGCACCAGCGCGGCAAGAACGAGGAAGACATAGGAGATGACGGTCAGCCGCGAGGCCGTCAGCTGCCGACCTGTATGGCCGCGGCTCGCTCTCGTCATGACGGAAAGCATCATGGAGGCGATCGCGCCGACGGTCAGGACATGCATGACCGAGTAGTCATTGAGCAGATCGAGGGCGCCCAGTGCGATCGATGCGAAGCCCAGGGGGACAAAGGCATAGGCCACATGCAGGACGAGCAGGAGCTTTTCCGCGTGAACCGTCCAGCCGCGCCACCGGATCAGACGGATCGTGTGCAATAGGGCCGCTGCCAGCGCAAGCGAGGCGGTCAGAATGGAATGGGGCAGCGCCGTCCAGCTCGCGAGAGCGGCAACGCCACCGACAATGGCGATCGTGTCGAACCGGTTATAGGGGACCGGGAAGTCAACCCGTCCGACACGGTTCAGCCAGTTGCGGGTGAAGCTCGGCAGGATGCGCCCGCCGACGATGGTCACGAGTGCGACGTAGGCGCTGATTGCAAGCCGGGTGGCGATCTCCGGATGGTCTCCAGTGATCGTGGCAAAATGGTAGCAGCCATTGGCGATCGACAGCGCAAACAGACCGGCGAGAACCTTGAGATCCTTCCATTTTCGGCCGGCGATGACCTCACGGGCGCAGATGAGCAGAAGCGTCGGCAGGAAAAGCCCGTCAATGACGGTCGAGGAGACGACGCCAAGCCAGTCGGGGGCGAGAAGCGCGATCCGGCCGGCGCACCAGAGGGCAAAGAGAAAGACCAGCGATAGCCCGGAAACCGGCAGGCGACCGGTCCAGTTCGGCACGGCCGTCAACAGGAAGCCGGCGAGCACGGCGGAAGCGAAGCCGAACAACATTTCGTGCGCATGCCAGGGCAGCGCACCGTAGCTCCCCCCGACCTGCAGGCCGCTCATCAAGGCTATGATCCAGAGCGTCATCGCGGCGGCCGCCCAGATGCCGGCCCCGAGAAAAAATGGCCTGAAACCGTAGGAGAAGATCACCAGCCCGGTCGTCGCTAGACCTCTCGGGATGGCGCGCCTGATGCGCAACGGATGTTCAATCTCGCTCATTGGTCACTCCTTCGCATTGCGTATCTTCAACTTTAACCTCCGGGAACGGCCTTTTCTTTGCTCAGGAACAAGCTCGGCTGCATGATTTGACGATTGAGAAGCGGCGGCGAGACGAAATGCGGCGATGCCAAAATGACGCAGAGAGGCCGGAAGCCTGTTTGTTCCGCGACAAAGAGAGCCGCCGCAGCCGTCCTAGGAATTCAGTGACAGGGCGATGTTCGCTCCGTCTTTTAAGAAGGAGAATGAAGATGACCGACCAGTTTCAGTTGACGCGTCGCACCATGCTTGCGGGTGCGGCTTTTGCCGGCGCGCTCGCACCGATCGTCGCGGCGACGCCTTCGCATGCCGACGAGCCGAAGAATGCGCGCGCACCCACCGTCGATATCCGTTCCCTGCCGCGCCAGAAGGTCGAGCTTGTCAAGCCGCCTTTCGTGCATGCCCATAGCCAGAAGGCAGAAGGCGGGCCGAAGATCGTCGAGTTCACTCTGACAATCCAGGAAAAGAAACTGGTCATCGATGACAAGGGCACCGAGATCAATGCCATGACCTTCAACGGCTTGGTACCGGGTCCGCTGATGGTGGTGCATCAGGATGACTATGTCGAACTGACATTGGTCAATCCAGAAACCAATACACTCCAGCACAATATCGATTTCCACGCCTCGACCGGCGCGCTCGGCGGCGGCGGCCTCACCCTTGTCAATCCCGGCGAGAAGAGCGTGCTGCGGTTCAAGGCGACGCGGGCCGGCGTCTTCGTCTATCATTGTGCACCTCCCGGCATGGTACCGTGGCACGTCACTTCGGGCATGAACGGCGCTATTATGGTGCTGCCACGTGAGGGGCTGACCGACGGCAACGGCGAGGAACTCATTTATGACCGTGTCTATTACGTCGGCGAGCAGGACTTTTATGTTCCGCGCGACGAAAGGGGCAACTTCAAGAAATATGACACCGCTGGTGACGCCTATGCGGACACGCTCGCCGTCATGCGAACATTGACGCCGAGCCATATCGTGTTCAATGGCGCGGTCGGCGCTCTCACTGGTGACAATGCCTTGAAGGCCAAGGTCGGTGAGCGAGTCCTGATCGTCCACTCGCAGGCCAATCGCGACACCAGACCGCATCTGATCGGCGGGCACGGCGATTACGTCTGGATGTACGGCAAGTTCCGCAACGCGCCGGAGCGCGATTTGGAAACCTGGTTTATCCCGGGTGGTATGGCGGCTGCGGCTTTCTATACTTTCCTGCAGCCAGGCATCTACGCCTATGTCAACCATAACCTCATCGAGGCGTTCGAACTGGGAGCTGCCGGCCATTTTACGGTCACCGGCGACTGGAACGATGATCTCATGACATCGGTCTCGGCAACAACAGGTTGATGTCCCGTTCCGATCTGGGCGTGTCGCCACACTGGGTGAGGCACGCTCGGACCTGGGCATCGTCTTGTCATCTCATCCAGGGCCTCTGTTCACCGCCCTACAAGAAAAGATGATCGCGATGGCACTGATTTCTCCAACAAAGCCCACTATTTTCGATCTCTCTCTGCTCGTGCCCTTGTTTCTCCTCGCCGCTCTCTGCGCAATGCTGGTTACGCGCCTCTACGTGCTTTCGCCGGGGAAAAAAGGGAGCCTGGTTGAAGTGCCGCAGACCGTCACCATTGCTCCGCACCGCTTTTCCTACCGCAGCCCGGGCGATTTCTATAAAGGCGGCTATGCTGTCGATGGGCCGATACTGACGCGATTTGTCCGTGCGCCGCTGACGATCACGAAACACCAGATCTCCGAATACGAATACGGACTTTGTGTCGATGATGGAGCCTGCCTGCCGTCGGAACGGACGACGGAGCGCCGGAAGGATTTTCCCATCGTTGGCGTCAGCTACGATGACGCGGAGGCCTATGCCGCCTGGTTGTCACGCCGCAAGGGCATGTTCTGGCGTCTGCCAACCGACGAGGAGACGGCCTTTGCCGCAGGCTCGCGCTTTTCCGACGATGCCCTCGGCATCGACCCCACGAGCGGCAATCCCGCACTTCGCTGGCTTGCCGACTATCAGCGCGAGGCGAATCGGAAGGCATCGGTCAATCCGGCGCCACAACGGCAGGGGAGCTTCGACGAAAGCGAGTTCGGCCTGGCCGATTTTGCGGGCAATGTCTGGGAATGGACGACGACCTGCAGCCGGCGCGTCGATCTGGACGGGAAAGGCGAAGCGGCGCGTGATGTCGAATCCTGCGGGATCTATCTCGCGGTCGGCAAGCATCGCGCGCCTATGAGTTCCTTTGTCCGAGATCCCAAGGGCGGTGGTTGTTCGGTCGGAACACCGCCCGACAATCTCGGATTCCGTGTTGTCGAGGAGACGAAATGGTATGCTCGACTGCTCCGACCACTCTTCCGCAGAACCTAGATTGCGCTGGATCAAGGTAGGGGCATCGTCTACCCTGCGAAGAATGGCACGCGGCTGGGTTCCGTCCGGAAGACGGGAGAAACAGAGGACTGTTGTGAAGATTGATCGGTCTGTCGTCAGGACGCTGGAATTGTTCGACAGGATGAGTGACGACGATGTCGACCGATTGCTGAACCACGCGACATCGAGGCGCGTCCCGCAGAGCGAAGCCGTATTCGAGCAAGGCCAGGAAGCGAAAAGCTTCTATCTTCTTCTCCATGGCCGGCTGAAGGTGACGCAGGTCACAGAGGATGGCCAGCAGATCATCGTCCGTATGGTGCATCCGGGTGATCTCTTTGGCTTTGCCAGGGCGTTGCGCCGCGCCGACTATCCGGGGACCGCGACCGCGGCTGCCGAAAGCGTGGTCCTGTGCTGGCCGACGGAACTCTGGCCGCAATTTGTCGAGCAGAATCCCCGGCTCGCTGTGAGCGCAATGCAGACCATTGGCCAGAGGCTGGAGGAAGCGCATACCCGCATCCGGGAAATGTCGACGCAGGAGGTGGAGCGTCGCGTCGCTCACGCCGTCCTGCGCCTCTGCCAGCAGGCTGGCAGGCCGGAGGAAAATGGTGTCCGCATCGATTTCCAGATCTCGCGCCAGGATATTGCCGAAATGACGGGAACGACCTTGCACACCGTTTCCCGGATATTGAGTGCCTGGGAGACGAAAGGACTGGTCGAAGGGGGTCGGCAGAAGCTTCTCGTTTGCGATATTGAGGGACTTACGCATCTTGCCGATGGCGACAGAGAATGATGACGGTCGTGCATGGCCTCGTTTGGCATCAACCGGCGGGATCAGTCTTGTTGTTTGCCAATTCGCAAAGATGCGCGGCGTGTAACGGCCTATCTCTTTGACAAGAAAAGTCATTTCCAGGCTTTTCCGCATCAAGGAGAAAGATAATGTATATTCCTTTCGCGAAATTAGCAGTCGTCTCGACGCTTGTCGGACTATTGACCGTACCTGCAATGGCGGCCGATTTCGAAGTCCATATGCTGAACAAAGGTCCAGATGGCGCGATGGTGTTCGAACCCGTACTCACGCAGATCGCTCCGGGCGACACGGTCACATTCATTCCAACCGACAAGGGTCATAATGCGGAAACTGTCAAGGACATGATTCCCGACGGCGCGAAGGCCTTCAAGGGCAAGATGAACGAGACCATCGAGGTGACTTTCGACATCCCTGGTGCCTATGTCGTCAAATGCGCACCGCATGCTGGCATGGGAATGGTCGGCCTCGTCGTAGTCGGACAAAACCCGGTCAATCTTGAGGCGATCAAGGCGGGAAAATTGCCGAAAATGGCGCAGCAACGCATTGACGCGGCAATCAACCAGATCGGCGGAAATACGCAACAACACGCGCAGGCGCTATGATCCGGCCCGAAGGCGATGTCTAGCATTGCTGACCCATAGCCGTGAGGGATGCGTCCTTGTTCGGTGAGAATCCTACGAAACTTTCGTCGCTCGAAATCATCTATCTCCGGTGGGCCTCTCAGGGAAAAAGCCTTTCGGAGATCGTGGCGATCGAGGGCGGGAATGTAGAGGATATTCAGACGTATCTCGACCAAGCAACTTTGGTGTTGGATGCCAAATCACTTACCGAGGCAATCAGAAAAGCCAAGGATCATCAGATCATCTGAAGCGCGTGTTGCAAGGCTCGTCGCGTTGTCATTTCCCGGCATACCGGCAGGTGAAAGCGCCCTCGATGTCGTATATCTTACCCGAAAGTCGCCTCGACCTTCCGCATTCTGCGGCTACGGAATTGATGGTGAAAAACTACGCCGCCGCGCGATGCTCATCCCTTGCTGCTTCCCAGACCTCTCTCGCTGCATCCAGGTTCATCGCAGCGATGCCAAGGCCGACGATCAGATCTGGCCACGCCGAACGCCAGACAAAGCCGGTAACGAGGCCCGCGCCGATGATGGCGATATTGGCGAGCGCATCATTGCGTGCGGAAAGGAAAGCGGCTCTTGTAAGGCTACCGCTCTCATGACGGAAAGCCGCAAGCAGGAAAGCGCAGGACAGGTTGATGGCCAATGCGCCCGCGCCCGTGATGGTCAAAAGGAAGGGGTGCGGCGGGGCTGGATCAATGAAGCTACGGTAGGCCGTCCATAGCGTTGCGATGCCTGGCGCCAACACTATCAGTGCAAGCGCCATTCCGACACGCGCCCGGCGCTTGAGAGACCAGCCGAGCGCGAGCAGGATCAGCAGATTAACCGAGGCATCTTCGAGAAAATCCACGCTGTCAGCAAACAGCGCCACCGAACCGATTTTAAGCGCCACCACGAACTCGATCCCGAAATATCCGAGGTTCAGCAGTGCCACCAGCGCGACGATTTTGTGAAGAGGAGTATCGAGGTATCGATCCAGCATGGATCGCCTCCGTAGCGATTGATTTGTAACCACCGTTACACTATGCTGCCATACATGGCTACAGAAACATGGTTCCTGCTCACCTATAAAGTTCCTGCCGAACCCAATCGCCGGCGCGTCGCGCTGTGGCGCAAGCTCAAGAGCATGGGGGCGGTCTACCTGCAGAGCGGTGTCTGCCTGCTTCCGAAAACCGACGATCATCGCCGGGCGCTGAAGGTCATCGAAAACGAAATCGCCGAGATGGAGGGCGAGGCCGTCCTTCTGGAAACGGTGGCGCTCGACAAGGCCCAAGCCGACAAGGTCTTGGCTCGTTTCCGGGCCGACCGAGACGAGGAATATAGGGAACTGCTGGGGCGCTGCGACGATTTCGAGGCCGAGATTGCCAAGGAGACGACCTCAAACCACTTCAGCTATGCCGAGATCGAGGAGAACGACGAGGACCTGAAGAAGCTCAGGTCCTGGTATGAGAAAATCCGCCGGCTCGACTTTTATGGCGCGACGCTGGCGGCCGAGGCCGAGGCACGGCTGGCGAAATGCGAAGTGCTCCTCGACGCTTACGCCAATCAGGTTTTCGCGCTGCAGGAGGAGAACCGTGGTTCCTCAGGGGAGGCGTAGCCCGGCAAGAACAAGCCTCCGTGCCGCTGATCACCGCAAAAAGTCGCGGATTCCCTGGCCAGCCTTCGGATCGTGTTCGTAGCGGCACACCACATGCATATGCGCGTGGAAGATATGCTGGCCGCCGGTTGTTCCGACATTCCATCCGATCGTGAACCCCTCGGGCTGGAACTGGTCGAGACGGTGCTTCGCTTCCGCCAGCATATCGCCGAGGTCGGACCACTCCTGCGAACTGAACTCGAAGGGCGTCTCGACATGACGGAACGGAATGATCATCGCCGACGGGTTCGGCATGGTCGGCTTCAGCATCAGATATTGTGACCGATTGCTTGCGGCCGGCGACGCGCCAGCCAAACCATTCGCAAGGCACCACCGACAATTTTCTATGTTTTCCTCTGCCACTGCCATACCGACTGTCCACTCTCGCGATATTTGTGCATACATATCGCCCATGACCGACGCCGCCAACACATCACTTCCCCGTCATCCTGCAACTGCTTTCGGCGGAGGTGCCGTTATCGGCGCCCTCGGTGGCCTCATAGGTCTCGGAGGCGCCGAGTTTCGTCTTCCGATCCTGATCGGGTTCTTCAATTTTGCAGCCCTGGAGGCGGTCATCCTCAACAAGGCCATGAGTCTCGTCGTCGTTGCGACCGCGCTTCCCTTTCGGGCGGGGACCGTTCCCTTCGGCGCCATCGCCGATAACTGGCCGATCGTTCTCAACCTCCTCGCAGGAAACCTGATCGGCGCATGGTTCGGCGCCGGCTGACGCTGCGACAGCAGGGCTGACCACCATCGGCTAAAAACGTTATCCTGAGGACATGTACTGATAAAGGCCAAAGGAGGATTTCACTGAAATCGTTAGCGTAAAATCCACTCCGATTTCGCGCCTAAATCTAACCGGCGTATGACGTTTTCCGGTTTGAAATCAGAAAGTAAAACCCACAGCGGTTTCGCTGTTGACGCGCCTCGACGAGCGGGTTGCCCGCTCGCCGGTCGGCGCTGGCTTTCTCGAACGGACGCATTTCGCGGATGCCTGCGCGTCGCTGTGGATCGACGGCGAGCTCGTTCACCTCGAGGACTTGGTGCTGCACGACGCCGGCCATGATATCCGCACTCCGACCCACGAACTCACCATCGCCCGCGATGTCTTGAAAGCCCGCAGGCGCATCGCTGCGCAGCCACCCGGCTGGGCGCTCAGCCCGGAGGGTCTCCGTTCGCTGCGCGGACACAACCGCGTTACCGGCGGGCCGGCATTCTCATCGGGAGGCGATGGCAGCGTCGAGATGAAAGGCTATACGCTGGAAGCGGACGCTGTCGAAGAAGGGGAGGGGGATGATGATGACGGTGCCGGTCTCCTCGACGCGGAGCTTGCCGCCATCGATGCTGTGTTGGTGCGGTCGAACGCCGCTATTGAAACAGCAAAGGCGCCTGGACGCGCCGGCACTCGGGAAAAAGATCCGCTGGTCTATGATCTCGACTGGGATGAAGACAAACGACTGGAGGAGTGGCGGGCCGTGCTGGCGGAAACCGATGGTCTGCCGCCGATGTTGCAGGCGATCATCGCTCTCGATGCCTGGAACGAACTGGCCGTCCTGCAGCACGCGCCGTGGCTTGGTCGGCTGCTTGCCGCCGCGACGCTGCGGAAGGCGGGCCTCACGACGGCGGCGCATCTCAGCTCCGTCAATCTTGGCCTGAAATCCATTGCCGTCGACCGGCGTCGGCATCACGCGCGCGACACAAGGCTGCTGGCGATCGTCAACGGCAACATCGCGGCCGCCGAACTTGGTCTGAAGGAACATGACCGGCTGGTGCTGGCAAAGCAGATGCTGGAGCGGCGGCTGGTCGGCCGGCGCTCGTCCTCCAATCTGCCGGGCCTGATCGAGCTGGTGATGTCCCGGCCGCTCGTCTCGGCCGGCATGGTCGCCGAGACGCTGAAGGTGACGCAACGGGCGGCGCTGAGGATTGTCGGAGAGCTGGGGCTAAGGGAGATGACGGGGAGGGGGAGGTTTCGGGCGTGGGGCATTCTTTAGAGGTGAAGTGAAGGCGAAAGGCTGTTGCTAGTCGGCTGGCGTAGCGCGAGAAGGTCGATCGTCATCCTTCCGGTCGCTAGGTGAGTATCGTCGAGAACTGAATGTAAACTCGTCGAAATTGATTGTGTTCTCTGCCAATCGTCCGCATCGCGTGGTTTGTAGTTTCAGTGTAAAGAAAAGACATGAGCGAACTACTCGACAACGCCATCAATTCAATCCAGCTCGGCATTGAGGACTACCAGTCCAATGATGAACGGCGGCCTATCAGTGCATTACGAAACTTCTATGCGGGTGTGCTCCTGCTCGGGAAGGAATGCCTGCTGCAGGCCGCACCGGATGCGGACCCGATGGAGATCCTTGCGTCCAAATACACGCCGCGACTTGATGGCGACGGCAACCTTGTGATCGGTCCGAAGGGTCAGACCACCATCGACCTGCAAGAGCTTCGCGAGCGGTTCGGTGGGTTCAGCCTCAAATGGCCAGACGGCAACATCAAGGATTTGCAGAAGCTGCGCAACGATTTCGAGCATTACCACTCGAAGGCGCCGAAAGAGACAATCCGGCAGACCATCGCAGCATGTTTCCCGCTGGTCGAGGGCTTCTTCGCCATACTGGAGCTAAGCCCCTCGGCAATGCTCGGCGGGACATGGGACGTCATGTTGGCGGAACGTGCATTTTTTGAGAGGCAGAAGGCCGCTTGCGACGCCACACTGGAGAATCTGCCTTGGTGGGACCACGTCTGGGACAGCAGCCACTTCCAATGCACGGCCTGTAACTCGTCGCTGATCTACCAAAGCGACGCCGACAATAAGGATCCTGCGATGGTGCGCGGTCATTGCAAAGCGTGTGGAGAGGAGTATCCCGCTGAAGAGACCACCGCAATGATCGTGCAGTCTCTGTTCGGGGCTGACGACTACGTCGCGGTGAAGGATGGGGGCGAGCAAGTGATTCATCATTGCCCCGAGTGTGCTGTCGAGGCCTATGTAGAATCGGAAGAATTCACAGGCTGCTTCTTCTGCAACTATAGCATCGATGACGAGTGTGCCCGTTGTAGCGCGCCTCTGACGGTGTCTACCCAGTCCGTCAACAATCCGCACCTTTGCGATTACTGTGACCACGTGTCGAGCCGCGCAGATTAACTGCTATCTTTGGATTGCTGGTCAGCCCAACGCGCGCAGATCGAAACCGACAGTGCTTAAGATTAGGTGTCAAGCTTCCTTTATGACCACTTCAAATGCGTTGAGATGAGCGCCGAACATGCTTTCAAAGAGCCGTTTTCAGACCGGCCAGTCAGCCAGCGGCGATTGCAACGGAACGGCTGCGGGGCTGCCGCTGCTGCGCCAATCAATCTCCCCGCTAATGCCAGTCCTGCATGGTGACGCCGTTCTTTGGAGACCACTCCAGCACGCCCACAGGACGACCGCGCTGGGGGTCGCCCAGAAGAGCCAAGCCATCACGAAAGAGAGCATAGTTGTAAGCGTCTCTGGGTGTGTCCCGGGTCGAATCGTCAATGATCGTCCCGAAACCGGCAGGTACGAATTGCGGCAATTGCAGGCTGGAGGGGAAGCGCAAGGTTTGAGGGCCAATCATAGTGGTAAGAGCTTTCAGAAATGCGATGCCAGCACTCTCTTCCATTGCAAAACAGCCCAGGTCAGGCCACCGCGTGGCGCGTGGTCGGAGGGCCGATCGAAGAATGGGACGCCACTGGCGGGCATTGTCATAGAAGTCGGTCCACCAATTGCGGAGCGGGTCCAGCCACCACATTGCAGGTATGGATATGAGGAAAATTCGCCCTGCGTATCGAAGGCGAAGGAATACGACAGGGCTAGTATCAGGTGGGGCCGACCGGTCCACGCTCCGTAACCAGTCGATCCACTGGACGACCCGATTGCTGCCCATCAGAAAGAAGTTCGAGCGATGAGCCGCCAACGCGATAGCAGCTGAAGCTCCATCACTAGGCTCGTCGCCGTCGACACCATTCGGACGAGTGCCTTCCCCAGAACCACCCGCCTTTGAGATTTTGGTTTCCGAAACCCCGAGAAATGCTCCTGGCGTTCGAATAGCGGAACCAAAAGCAATACAATACCCGTGTATAACGTCGCCAAAGGGTGACGGTTTTCCAAGATAGGGTTTTACCTGTCGCAAGTATTTGTTTTTCGAAGCGCTGCGAATACTGCTGATCGTACAGCTATCAGAAAACGAACCACGCGCCTCGGCAAGGACGACGCCATGACCGCTGGCGTTACCGCCATCATAGATAAAGTCTGCGTGAGGATCGAGAGCGGACGAGAGGCAAACGGCATTCGCACGCCAAGCATAACCCAGGGCATTCATATAGAGGTCGGTGATACCGCCACCCACACGCGTAGCAAACAAGGTGCGCTCTGTATCCGCAAGGTGCGAAAAGTATCCTGACAGTGCAAAGATCGAACCTTCCGCGATCATTGTCTCCAGCATCGGGAACGTACTTCTTTGCAACGCATCGAGCACTTCGACCGGTGCATCATCACGCAGGGTCGCCGTTCGCGCGACTGCCGCGGCCAAGGCAAAAGGCCCGAACTCCAGGCTCATTGCTGGTTCCGGAGGACTGAAACCTGCAGCTAGAGGGCTTGGGACATGACCGTGAAGAACGTGGCTGGTGAGGGACACCATATGCTCCCGGCGCCAAAGTGCGGACGTCGCTACCAGGCCGCTCATCCGCGCCTCCGTGGTTCCGGGAATGCGGCCTCAAGCGCGTCAGTATAGTCCTTGACGGAGCTGCGTAGGATGTGGTCAGCCATTGCGACGAACGTCTTGAGGCGCTCGCCATACCGGGCGTCGGGATGGCGATTGCCGCCTGCTACTATTGATCTTATCAACATCGCACGCATTCGCCCCTCCAAACCCGCACGTGAGAGAGAAGAGATGTCCGACAACACACAATCATGGAGATAACCAGCAAAGGTATCGCCAATCCGGTCGGAAATTGCAACGGTTGCCATGGCATTGCCCAGGGCCATGGCGGCGTCCGCCGGGATAACGCCTGATGAGAACTCTCCAGCATTCGAAATCGCGGCATGCGGAGACGCTTTGTCGAGATGCGTAATATTGCGCACCCAATTGCCTAAGACATCGAAGATTTCGTATATCAGGCGGGCGTTCCGGGTGGGGAATTCGGCGATCGAGTCGATGTTCTGGCCCGACGTATCGTATATCTTTTCCAGTTCGGTCACGAAAAGCGGCAGATAGAACAGCCACATATGATAGGGCACACCTTGACGCATGGCCTCATTGACCATGATGTCGAAGTACCGAATACCGACAAAGGTCATATCTCGCCATCGCTCGTCATCGAAATTGTCGGAGCGATCGTTGAGATAGGCGGCATAGCCGCTGTTTGCCCCGGCGCGGATCATGTTTATGACAGCATCGCCAACAGGCTTCCAGGCTCCGAGTTTGTGGGCTACCTCGGCGTCACCGAAGAGAAACCGCAATAGGACATTCTCTTCCGGAATCGCATATCCACCTTTATCCGCGAGATTCTGGTTGTTTTCGATCTCCTGGTAGAGCTTGCTGCCAGTGTCAGCTATCAGGTCTCGCAGGACCTTATCTGAGAAGTCGAAGCGAAGCCGGAGCTTGATCGCCATGAGGTCTGGCAGAGCATCCGGTCGCATCGTGACCAGAAATCTTCTGAACTCCTCCGAGCGCAGCAGCATACGTGTGATGTTCTCGGCGCCGACTTGGGCTTTATTGCCAGCCGGGATGATGTGTTTTATCCAGCGAATTCGCCGCCGGATACCCTCATAGATCCGCTTGCCATAGCCCGCCCTCGGCTGCTCCGGCTCATCCTTTTCCGATCCAACCGGCTTGAACGTTCGGATTCTCCGGCGACGCAGCCAGTCTGCATCGGCCACCCAATCGTGGACCTTTTGCCGTCCCAGGCGCCGTTCAGCCGCGGTTTCTATGAGGCCGAGATGTGGCTGTATGAAATCCAACAGCTCTGAAAAGCGACGTTCATAAAGCAGGGTCTGCACGATTTTGCCGATGGTCACCAGGGAGCGTGGCCCCGGTTTCAGGAGGAGGTTGAGTCCCCAGGCAAGGATCATCCAGACGAATACGACGAGGAAGGCGGCCTGCGGCGGTGTAACGCTGCCATCTCTCGGGAAAACCAGCCAGGCGCATGCTTCGGAATTTGGCAGTCGGCACGGTTGGCCTAACAGAGAGAAGAACTCAAAGTAGAGAACAAGCGAGACTGCAAGAAGTGCCAGCGGAACTTGAACGGCAAGGTGCAACTGCGCGCGTAGTCGGGTCACCGGCGACACGATTGCGTAAAACGCGATGAATAGTGCGAGAAAACTCAGGAAGCCGTCCAGCGTCACGGAGTTTTTCCTTTGCTGCCTGGATTCGCGTGCAGGCCTAGGAAACCCTCGGAGCTGTCATTGTCAAAGTCGACATAGTCCTTAAAGATCGGGAGCAAGACATCGGCCTCAACCGGCGTATAACCGGGCGACTGGCAGAGGATCACATAGTCGAACGGCTCGGCGGCCCAATAGTCCTCAATCTCAATTTTCTGAAACGGGATGGTCGGCTCAAGCGTATGGGGCAGAGCACGCAGTTCCTCTCTTGATCGGACGCTATGGAGAGACGGCACATATCGCAACTCCATGATGCCGCATCCAAGATCGAAGTCGCGGAAAAAGAAGGGCATGAGGTCGTCACCGCTCTTGGCATGATGCACATAGACTAGTGATCGAAGCCAGCGGCATGCCAACGCGTATGAAAGATAGTTCGCCGGCGAAATGCGCTCCATGCCATGCTGCGGGATAGCTCCTGCGCGTTCTTTCGAGGGTAGACCAAGTAACCTTCCGCCTATGTATTGCCATGATAGGTCCCCAAGGCCGGTTCCCAGATCAGAATGGGCATCGATATGGGCCAAGCTCAGCGGCACTGCACCGTTCTGAGAGAGAGCATTTAGGAGGGGGAATGCTTCGTCGTGATGGACAACAAATCGGCCCTTGGGTCGCTTGGCCGATGGATCGAGCTTCAGCCCGCACCGATCTTCGAGGAAACGTCGGAGTTGTGCTTCATTCCATGCATGGGTCGTCGACGGCGCGCGAGGTCGCTTATCAAAAGAGGAGACGTCGTCGAGGAATATGTCGAGGTCGATATCGGCGATGTTCAAGATTGTTTCCGTCCGTCAGGCATATTGAGAAATATTGTTGGCTAACGGCGTATTTCTCAAGCCTGAGTTGAACTCGATCCGTGACAATGAAATGTTGCCAACAGAATTTAATCGGCAAAAGCTGCGAGGATTGCGGGATGAGCAAGAAATCACTGGCACCGACAATCGAGGGCATTTTGTCTGGTGCCGTGGTGGAGGGCCAGCACTATGAATTCAAGTCGCGACTGAACCTCGAGGAGCAGCGCGGAAAGTCGAACTTCATTGATGACGTGGTGGCTTTCCTCAACGCCGGACCTGGGTATCTTGTTGTTGGTGTGCATGAAAAGAAGGGCGCCTTCGAACGCTTTGAGCCTATGGATGGCGACCGCGACATCCTACAACGCCGCATTACATCGATCATACAGGACAACATCGACCCAAAGCCGTTGGGTGTTCGCTTGGAGTTCCTCGATCTTGACACCGGAGGTTTTATTTTGTGTCTCGATCTACCTGACCATCGGTTGCGACCCTATCAGAACAGGATTACCGGCGGCTTCTATTTGCGCACCGGTGCGCAGAACACGCCAATCCCGCGCGACCAGCTCCACGCGCTGTTTACGCCGATCGAGAAGCTGGAAGCTGATACGATGCAGTTGATGGAGCGTGAGAACGCAGCGGTCGAGGCCCGTGACATCATGCAGAACAACGGCGCAACGCTGCATATTGCGGTCGTACCGCAAGAGTATTACGAGCGTGAGCGGTCGCCTTTTGATCCCGGGCGAAGCGTTCTGAAAGTAATGCGTCACTACCACGGTGAGAGCCACGGTGTTTTCAAGGGTTGTGAAAATGGTGTCGAGGTTCGGGACGCAACATTCCAGGAGGGGCGCTCAGTCTCGCGCTTCTTTATCGGCGATGACTGGCTTGTCCATTCCTATGTCTCCCATCCCTTCTCCGTCAGGGATGGAGAAGGACGTTTGACGATCCATGAGTTTCGGGAGGAACTCGCCCGGCATCTGCGGGATATCCAACTGATCTTGGACGACTCAGGCATCCGCGGACCGTACGGGGTTCTTCTCACGGTAAGGAATCTGCGTCGCAATCCGAAGCTTGAATGGGCATTTCCCAATACCAACGCCGCCAGTATCGGCAGGCCGATCCGGGTCGAGCGCGTGGATGAGCAGGGCCTGATCGAACGGTTCAACGACAAGGTCAGAAGTGTTTCAGTCTACGGCCGATAACGATTGATTGCTGCACCCCATTGACGAATCGCGGCCACAGCGCGATTCTCCCTATTAGGACCGTGGCTCCTAACCTGTCGCCAAGTTAAAAGCCGCTTTCTCTTTACAGTTTGCACGCCGAATCCCATCCGTCGGCTGCTGATTAAATGGCGTCCGGCTGCCGAAGCGATGAGGTTTCGCCATGCATTTGTTTGTCCATGAATCCGCTCTGCCAACCATTAAGGAAAGCCTGAGAAAGGCGCATCCTGAGACACGCCCGACGCATCGTATGGAGGCGGTTGCGAAGGGCTTGGGTTTCTCCACCTATGCAAGCTTTCTGACCTCGCTGAAAACCGGCGCATTGTGGGTAGACATCGACGAAGAGGCGTATTGTTCCGCTCTGGAAGTATCTGCGGTCGTCGATGGTGACAAGCGTGCTCGATATCTTTCGCGCGCGGTTGTTCGGGGAATGCTTCGCAAGGTGCTTGATGAGCATCCGGAGCTGACGCTACGAGGTTTCGACTCGATCTGGCAGGGTGGTCGTGACGAGTTGCGTAAGCCGAAGGAGGAGCGTGAAGCTCTTTTCGCGGACAGAAGACGCGAAGCCTACGAGGATGATTGGGCTGCAGACCAGTTCGAGTTGGCTCTGATCTTCTTCTCGCGGCAGAAGAAGATAAAATCGCTCAATCGCCAGATAGGGAGCTACGGTTTGAAACATCGCGCCGAAGACCTGTCACGGGCGTTTGGGCTGTTTACCCACCTAGGGAATTACGTTTCCAATGGAATGCTTCTTGCCGCAGCATATACTGTAGGCTTCTCAGTGAAGCGCGTTGCGTATGATTCGTACAATGCCCACCTGAACATCTCCATGCAGACAGTGAATGCGGCACGAGGTTGGGAGCGAAACTCGCAGACTGAGGAGAATGGGGCAATCGTTCTCTCGATGTACGCACCGGGCACTGATTTTCAGCCTGCATAAGTTGAATAGCATCATGGCTCAGCGAACACACGCCACCGCCGGCCATACGATTTCTGTGACGCCAACGGCTGCGTATGGGCAGGTCGGACCGGCAGTATTCTACCCCTGAATGCTACCGGCCGACCCGACGTGAATAGAGACCCTTCTTTGTTCGGGAAAGCCACAGATATAACTGCCAGAAAGCATTTCGCCTGATTGCGTCTTCTTCTTCTGGTGCATACTTTCGTCAGCATCGACGATACCAATTTGATGGAGTCTGCATGCATATTCTTCAACGCGTAGCGAAGACGACCAAGGCAAATGGCAATGGCCTCCCGCCCAAAGCCGAGTATGACATCGTGGCCGGCGTCTGGCGCAGCCAGGAGGGATTGGTCGCCTTTGATCCGGAGAACGAGATGACGACCAAAAAGAATGATCTCGAGACAGGTGAAGATCAAAAAGGCGAATGAATGTGCTGGTGGAAAGCGTGGAGGTACTGCTTCTTTCCAGCTTGGCCGATCTATCCACCGATCGAATTTGTCATCATCTGACAGATATGAACGTGAGCTTTCTCCGGATTAACCGTGAGCAACTTTCCGAATGGGGGATTACGATTGATCCGCTGGCGGCAAGTATGATTTGTCGCCATGGCCAAAGAGAATGGCGTGTCGGCTCGGGCCTTCGCTCGATTTGGTGGCGGCAGCCTACCTTTCTCAGAAACACGCCAGGCCGAGGGCTGGCGCCCTCAGAGCAATTGCAACGCTCGCAATGGGCTGCCTTGATGCGTGGGGTGATGCTTTTCGATCAGGCGGTCTGGTTCAATCGGCCGACGGAGACCTACAACGCCGAAACCAAGCCACTGCAGTTGCGCAAGGCGGCTACGCTTGGATTCGCGGTACCGGAAACAAGGATAACCAACGACCCGCTGGCCGACATTCCGATCGTCATTGGGGACAAGGTTGCGCTGAAGAGCGTTGATACCGTTCTTTTATTTGAGGCTGACGTACAGCACTTTGGGTACACGACGATAATTGACTGGAGTGAGTGCGCCGACGAGAGCCTACGAGCGGCCCCGGCGACATTTCAAGCCGTCCTTTCTCCGAAAACTGATCTTCGAGTCACGATCGTCGGAAAGCGACTGTGGTGTGTTGCTGTGACCGACGGTGGAATAGCAATCGAAGGTGACTGGAGGCTTCGACCGAAGACTACATTGGAGTATCGCGATTACTCTCTTCCCTCAGACGTGGCCCGCCGTTGCTTGGAGTTAACGGAGCACTTCGGTTTAGAATACGCAGCGATCGATCTGGCTCTTTCAGATGACCAATATTGGTTCATTGAAATCAATCCGACCGGAGAATGGGGATGGCTCGACCGAGAAGGTAGAGGGATTTCAAATGCTATTGCGGAGGCACTCGCTTGTCGCGGTTAACCTTTCTGAATTCGCTTTTGCCAGATTTCTTTCGGATTTACTCTGTCAACCGGAAGCTTCTGAGGCGGATGGAAGTATGGGAAACGCACGAGGCCTTTGCTGATATTCGAAAGCTAGGTGAAGACGACCTCAAAAAATACATTGAGAGCGAGTGGGTTAGAGCGAAGGAACTCGACGATAAGCTTTCGAAGTTGACCGCGACGCTGTCGATTGCCTTGACCGTCGGTGGCGCTGTGGCGAAGATTATTGTCGACGGTTTGACGCCATCGATGGCGAAATACATCATATTAGCCTTGCTCTTTATTTCGATGTTATTCTTTCTTTGGGGTGCTCTAGTCGGCTTCCAGGGTCTGAGGCCCAAACCTCGATACGGCTATGGATCGAAATATCTCGCAATAATTGCTCAAGGTGGAGAGGATGGCCGTAGAGCAATGGAGAACGCCGCTTGCGGGTTTGAGACAGTCAATTTGGTGCGCGCTAACGAAGCATCATTGGCAATCGGTCTGATCCGCAACGGAGTACTCACCTTCGCAATCGCTATGGCCGCCAGTTTCATTAGTCCTTCAACAGACCACCAACCAGTCCCACCTTTGCCGAAGTTCGAGTTTGTCGAGACACACCCGGAGATGAAGGCCAAGGCCTCATGAAGGGTTCTGGGCGTCGCTCTTTCGCATCTTGCAGTGGCCAATTTGGCCTCGGCTCTGGATTTCTTTTTGGGGTGTAGCGCATGACGCCCCGAAGCGAAATCAGCGGTCGAATAGATCCGTGACTTCGGTCGTCCAGGCCGCGTGCTCCTCTATGGTCCGCATCAAAAGCGCCATCGCGCGCGAGATCTGCTCGTGGCGGGAATGGCAGAGCTGGTCGGGGCAGTTTCCGCGCATGGGGAATACTGTAGAAGGTGGTTGGGCCTCAGAAATGTCTCCAGGTGGTTGAAAGAACGAGCGCGATCCGACACATTGGGTCGAGATGGACTCCCAGAAGCTGAACAGAAAATCCAAGTCAAAAAAGCCGCAGCCGTTGCTGGCTCAACTTGCGGCGGTTCCCGAAAAGCTATTCACCGGAGCGTTTCTCCAGCAATACGGCGCTTTGTGCTTTCGCTATCGCGATGGTGGGCCGGACATCGAAATCCTCGTCATTACTTCCCGCGACAGCAGGCGCTGGGTGATTCCGAAAGGGTGGCCGATGAAAGGGAGGACGCCGTTCGAGGCAGCCGCAATCGAAGCCTGGGAAGAAGCGGGCGCTCGCGGGACGACAAGGAAGAAGCCGATCGGGCTCTACACTTATTTGAAGGATCTCGACAATGGCGATGTAGCTCCCTGCATCGTTGACGTCTTCCAGATTGAAGTCACCGAATTGAGGAACGAGTTCAAGGAACGTGGTCAGCGCATACTCGAATGGGTGAGCACGGATGAGGCGGCCCGACGCGTCCGCGAGATAGAACTCAAGTCGCTCCTCGTCAGATTTGAACCGCGTGGTCGGAAAAAGCGCTCGCAAGTCTGAAGTCTGTAGTGATGGGACTCACCACTGCTGGCTGGTGTAGCATTTTCGTTGCAATACCCGACCTTTTGCTCAAAATCCTACCGAATCATCCGTCATGGCGGCAAATATCAGCTAAGTCGGCGACGACGAAGCTCTGAAAGCCGAGGGTCGCCGCGTGTGGCGGGAGCCTCGGCTAGGATCTCGAGCACATCCTCCACCCGATAGGGCCATTGTGAGACATCCTCTCCAAGGATCGCCCACAAGAGATCGAGCATCGCAGCGGGATAGAGCCGCGCGGGATGATCCGCCTCCCCGTTTTGATGCGAGATCCCGCGCAGCACGTCTTGGCGCACAGGCACGAGGCGCGGCACGATAACGGGAACGACCTGCGGGAACAGGTCGCCACTCGCCAGGGCGAGGTCCGCCAGTCGCGCCGAAACCTCCGGTGTTCGCAGCGCTCGATGATGGGGCCAGACCTCGGTCAGGAAAGGGATCAGCCGCCCGCGCCAATTCCCCTGGAGATCAGCCGACCAATGTTCCAGATGCCACAGCATCTGGCGCCGAAGATCGTCGTCGCACTCGATCAGTATCTCCCGCAGCTCCGCGTTTGTGACAAGCTGTTCGGGCGGCCCGCTTTCGCTGGACCCGCCCCAGCCCAGCAGCACGAAGCCGGCTACCACATTGGCTTCGGCGCGTCGCCGCGTTGGCGACATGGCCCGCGCGAGCAGCGCGGGCTTCACGCGCTCATAGAGTGCTCGGCTCGGTGCCCGGGCCGCCCACAAGATGCCATCCCACAAGGCGTCGCCATCGTCCCCCATGTCATCGGCCACGCCCAGCAGATGCTGTTCGGTCCAGGCAGGGTCGATCGCGAACAGCCAGTTAACGCGATATCCCAGCATCACCAGCGCGTGGCGGCGCATATCTCCGGGCAATCCCAGCAATTGCATAAGCTTGTCCGTCCACGCCGCGGGGAAGCCCTGTTCCGGCGCGGGGTTTCGGACGGCGGGGTCGCCGAGAAGCACTTCCACGAGCTTGCCCACCGGGGCATTGAGCGCATCATTAGCCCAGCTCGTATCGACCTTCCGTGGTCGATTGTCGTCGCGGAGCGGCAGCGCCGCCATCAACGGTCCCCACAGACAGTCGATGAGCGGCGGCAGATCGATGAAGACGCGCTCCCCGAGTACCCGCAGCCATTCCGTTACCGGATAGGCTATTGTGCTCAAGCCTTCCGGGGAGAGCGAAACCAGCCGCCTCGCTATTGCGCGTACAAGCCTGGGGCGATCCGTCTTGCGTTGCTCCACATAGAGAAACGCCGACCAGAAGCTGGCCGGGACGTTTCCCTTGCGCGCCGCATCGCTCAGTGCGGCCAGCGCGCGGACGGGCCGCACTTCCGCCAGGCCGGTGAAAGGACGGTGTTCCTCCAGATCGAAGAAGTCGGGCATGCTTGCCAGCCCGGCGCGATCGAGAATCTCGCTGACGGGAACGTCATCGAGCGTGCCAGGGTTGATGTCGACTTCGACGCTACGGACCACCGGTGCGTTCGAATCCGCCGCATGCATTGCCGACTGCTCGGTCCAGTCCGGGGCGAGGAGACGCAACGCCGTCTTCTCGGCGTCAAAGTTGAAGGAGAATGTGACGCCCTGGTCGTTCAGCCACTGAAGGCGGTCGAGGCGATAGTGCGCTTCAGCGCGAGTTTTGCCGCCGCGCGTCTTTTCAGTCCATGGATAGCTGGTCGTCAGCAGTCGTGCCTCGATGCGCGCGCGCTCCTCTGCCGCATATTCCGACCAGCGATCCCGGATGGCATAGAGCAGGTCGCGTTGATGGGTCGAGCCCCAGAAGACGTCATCGGGGAAACCCAGCAATATATCGGCCGATTCAGTTGGGGACGTAGCCTGCGACCCTGCCGCCCATATCCGCAGCCGCCCGAAAATATAGTGATCGTCGACCGGCCAGGCGGCAATCTCGGCGCGCGCCAGAGCGGGGGCCGTTGCCGCGAGCCTCGCCATCAGCCCTTGGAACTGGGCGATGGGGCCGGTGATTCCATAGCTGTCGTAAGCGATCGCCGGCTCACCATCGTCCGCCCGGGTCGTTTGCATATAGATATGATCGGCGCCGGATATTTCCGCTTCCATCGACCGTGCCAGCGCAAGATTGTCGCGGAACCTGGTCACCGCATAGGCGAGCTGCATCTCGGGGATCGTCAGCTCCCCATGGGGGTGCGGATAGTCGACGCCATAAGAGAGCAACGCGGTGGGACGATTGGCATCGGTCCAGGTCAGCGGGTGTCCGATGCCAAACTTGCGCTCGATCCGCAGTTGGGGCCGGAAAAGATCGGCATAGGCGCGTACCAATGATTCCGACCATCCCTCCCTCTCGACGCGGTGTCGCAGATCGAAATAGCCGTGATCGGGAGGCACGCGGCGATCAGACCAGCTTGCGATCAACCGCCTCCAGCCGTCCCGGATGTCGGCAGGCCATCGATCGGGTTCTTGTCGCAACCATGATTGAATCGAATCGACAAGCCGGGGATGAAGCGGACCGCGACCAGCCGCCCACCATAAGGCAATGGGCTGATGCGCGACGCGCGTGAACCAGATGGCCAGATTCCTCATGCGCTCACTGAGCGTGCCCGCCATCCCCGCACCGCCGCCGCGGAATTCACCGAACCCGAACTGCTGATCCTCCTGATCGGCGCGCGTTGGCGCAAAGCCATCCCACGCGCCCTCAGGTATCTTCCGATCTCGCCAGTCGTCACCGTCATCGGCGGGCTGCGGCGGCGTATCGAAGTCGAGGGCGAGGCTTTGATAGGGGTCGAAACGGCCGAGCGATTCATCGTCGCCATCGAGCGGCCCAGGACTGGCATAGCGTTCGTGAGGATCGAATACGAGCAGCCAGGAAGCCGCGAGCGTCGTCGTGGCAATACCGAGGCGTCGCGCACCTTCCCGCGTCGAGATGACGTGAGCGATCTGGCCCCGCACATGCGAATCGAGTGGCACCGGCCCAGCCGAGGCGGCAGCAAGCAGGGCCTCATACCAAGCGTCGACGTCGCGCGCCCGCGTGGCCCAGGCCGCAAGGCTGTCCCAAAGCGGATCGTAACTCTTACTGTTGTCGAACGAGATCGCGCGGACCCCGCGATGCTCCCAGAGCGCCGCGTCGTCATCATTATTTCCCGCCTGGAAGGCGAAAAGTCTGCTCCGGCTGCCTGCCTTCAGGTTGAGCGCTTCCAGCAGGTATTGAACTGGCGGATCATCAGCCGCATAGCCAACAAAAACGATCTGGAAGCGCGCAAGCAAGGCCTGCATAAATCGGGTAGCCCAGCCGTCCGACAGATACGCCCTGCCGAAATCCGCGCTCGATATGATGAACTCTTCGTCGCCCGCGCCCGAATAATCATTATTCACCCGGCCGTGGAGATGGACGATGCCCGCGAAATGCCCGCCGCGCGGATCAGGCGGCGGCGGCCCGTAGGCGCCAATCTCCTCGCCACTGGCTTCAAATAACAGATCAAAGTTAGTGGTGACGATCCGCACGACGCCATCGCGCCCCCGTGACAAGTCGACGAGTGTCTGATGGGCGCTCAGATCGACCGGATCGGTCGGGTGGATCGCGCGGGCAACAGCGTTCTCAATATCCTTTTTCTCGAACTCCCGTTCGAGCAGGCTAAAGATACGGTCTGTGGCGATGAGGCCGCCAACGCCGTCCATAGGCTTCATTTCGCCGATACGATCGAAGAGTTTGCGTGCCAGGCTTTTTTCGCCCGCACCCAAGAGCTTGATCACATCGCCACCAAGCTTGATGAAATCGGGTAACCCCGCGCGATGGCGCGACACGCCGGCCCCGCAAAAGAAAATCACATCTCCCGCGTCGCGCGCGACGAGAAGGTCGTCGGGTATCGAGGGGCCGTTGGCGAGAAAGCGCATCGATCGCCTAGATCTAGATATTATGCCACAGCCCAGGGGCGGTGATGCAATTGCTCAGCCAGGCCACCTTATTATCCGGCATGGTTATTCCTCCCAAGGCTCTTGATGCAGAGGAGCGCGATTCCCGAGCATTGGCAAGAGAAACAACGACTGGTTCAAAGCAAATCGCCTTGGCCGCTCAATAATAATCGAATCGGCTGACCGCCCAACACGTTGTTTAATGACGGAGAGCCGTGGCGTACTGGGCGACCAGCGATTTGCATACGGCAATGATGAGGGCTGCTAACAACACCCCCGTGTTCATCAGCGCGTTGGCTCTAAACCTCATAGCCGTTTGTGTATCTATCCAGCACATTGGCATTGTGGATCAGATCGAGCGTTACCTTCGTTCGATCAGGGCCAAGTTGAAAGCTCTTGGAGGTGTCGCGCCAGGTGTGGTTCACGCGCAATTGGAGCGGGCCAAACGTTGCAATATAGCTTTCATCAAGCGATGTGACACCCTTGTCGCCTTGCGAAACAAGGCCCGCTGCACTGACAGCAGATTTCCATGCGCTATCTGTTTTTGCCGCCACCGATGTATCGATAGCGGCCTTGATCGATACGATTGCCTCAATAATTTCCATGTCGCCTCCCGCGATTACCCAACTTTACAACCAGTAGCAAATGGCACGGGTTTAAGAGAATGCCTCCTCAGAGCTTGAAACGTGAACTGCTGATTTTCATCGGTTTGGTGCAACAGCATTCAACAAGACGCTAATGTCTTCATCGAGCTCATGAACGCCATGCTCAAGCTTCCAGGCCGCAACGCTGAACGTAACCTTGTATTGCTTGGCGAGGCTTTGAACGACCTTCTTAACTTCGTCGGTGGATCTTGGTCGACGTGCCTCGACCCATGTTTCACCTGCGCTTCGCGACGGCAACAAGAACTCACCTGCAAATGCCTTGGCGCGTCTCTCAACATCGCCAGGCATTCTGCTATTCAGTACATCAACGGCGCCGAGTGCGTGACCACGGTCAAGAAGAAGGTGGCACAGCTCATGAGCCAGATTCACTCGGGCGGCCCTATTGCCGGGTAAATTGCCCTTGAATCCGCGTAGCGCTTTTTCGTTCAACAGAACCGCCGGACCATGGCGGTTTCCCCAAACGGCCAAGGCCCAGAGGGCGTCAGGATCCACAGCACGATCGTAGACATCGACGTCGAGGCGTTTCACGAGTTCGAAAACGTCAACGACACTCTTGGCGTCCAAATGAAACCAGTCCCTAACGAACGTAGCAGCTGCCTCGCCCTGCACATGTGGTCGCTGATTTGAGAAGGAATGGGCTATGTGCGAGGCCACCGCATTCGACAATTGATCGAGCTTCTCAGAGGCGCCCTTCCTGAATTCTCGAACAAGCCGGAGAATGTTTCGTATGTCCTCAGATGGCAGCGCGCTTGCCATTCTTGCTGCCAGTCGAAGCTCATCGTTGTCGTTTGATGCGTCATCCACTGTTCGCGGGGCGAACAGGAGACCTTCGTCTACGAATTCCCTTGCCAAAGCGCGATCCAAGCTGGCCGACCATGCAAGCAGCGAAGCGGGGTCGCCATCGTTGCGCCGGTTCCACGCGTCCAGGAGAGCATCCCACTTTCCGGAGCGCGCACCGGACAGGCGGGCCGTGATTTCTTTTCCAACCTCATCCAGCGCCCGTCGCACAGTTGTGAAGTCGACTCGGAAAACAAATGTACCGGTATCGATGATTACGATGTCACCCTCTCGGAGAAGCCACAGAGAAGGGAGCCCGAACTGACCTGCGAAGCAGTGGGAGAGATCGTGAGCTTCCTCAAAGGCAAGAATGCACTCGTCATACCGCTCAGCAACGGTGTCAGACTGGCCTTCCCAAAATCTCTCTGCATCGGCCCGCAGAAGCGACGGTTTCGGCGGGCGTAAGCCCAGCGGATAAGTCTGACGCAGAAGCAAAGGCTTCCAGAATTCCGTCAGATGGGAAAGCAAATCGTCGGCTTGGATCTCCAGCTCAATATTCTCGCCCTTTATGGGCCATATCACGTCGCCATCGATCAACACTGCCATTTTCGCAGTCGTCAGAAGATCAATCCCGTTTTCCTGGCACCAAGTGAGGCGGAACTTAAGATCTTGTGCTGTCATTTCCGTTCACCATGCCGCTCAATATGTGCTTTTACCCATGATTTGAATCCAGCCTCGCAGTTCTTGCGTTGGGCCATCTCCTCAAGCCTTTTCAGCATAGCACCGGATAGCTTTCCTTTGTAGGGATACGCGTGATAGCTTTGCCCGTGGTCGCTTGTCTGAGCTTCATATATCGCACCTTCGTGAACGACATACAGTCTTTTTGGCGCTTCAAGTTCTCGGTCGCCGTTGGAGCCAGGGAGTGCTTCGGAGAGCAACGCGAGCCTTTGCACGGCCGTAATCGTTGACGGACATTTACCAATCCATCTCTTCGGATCGCTGTCGTCCAGCTCTATTGTCGGATTTGGTCCGGTTCCAACGTGCTTTTTGCGACGTTCGCCCTTGTCATAGTGTCGGTTTGGTGAAGACACGCTGGCCTGCCGGTAGAAGAAACTGTTGATTGCTCATACCTCTACGGGCTTTTGCGGTGCAAGCCTTTTGAGATTTTGTACGAAGAACAATGTTTGTGGGCTGATTGGACGCAGGCTGAAAGCCTGTGACGTTCCGCCTCCCAACCGACAATTTCAGATTTTGACGAGTTCGCCGGCATCCAGCGATCGATTGAGTTCCCGCGGGCTGCAGGCCGCCTCAATCCGGCCAATAAGGCGGTTCGGCTACAGCCATCGGCAACGGGTCGGCTAGGCCCCAAAACCGAGTAGTGGCCCGGATGTAGCGGACAAGATCGTTCTTGCGGATTCGGAGATGCTCACTCGCCAGTGCAGGGCCGGCTAGAAGGTCCTTGTAGTCAGAACCTGGATTGTCCCATAGCGCAGGGGCAAAATCGCGAAGCCGGTCGCAGGATGGACCTTCGCCGTGCCGAACGACATTCGCGACGAGGAACATCTGGGTCAGGTCTGCCGTCAGATCCGCGTCATTGATCGCAGCTTGCCGAGCGCAGGCAGCAAGAAGACTTTGGAACCCAGGCACCTTCGCTGCGTCCACGGTCGATGTTGAGCAACCTGTGCGCGCCCAAATGCTCAACTGACGTTCGAAAACAGCGCTAAGAGTGAGGGCATAGGCCTTGGCAGCTTCATTGGCGGTATAGTTGTCGACCTGAGCCGCAGCGCGATCGAGAAATTCGCTCAAAGTCGCCGCCTCGCCATGCTCCGTGTGAGAATGCGTCGGTAAGGCATCCAGGCCGGGCAAGATCACTCGGTCGAAGAGTCGAGCGAGATTAGCCTGAAAAATTCGCGGTAACTGGTCTTTGTCCTGCCACATTCACCCAAAGCCTCTATTGCTGGAAAGCGACTGGCGCCACGACTCGGCGACGAACTGAGAAGCCGATCCGGTCCTCCGTACAGGCCGTTTTTTATGCCGGCCGCATTCTGACCAGCGACAATGCCGCATTGATCCGAACGCAGTCACGAAATGCGAAGAGTGACGCGACGAATGTCAATGCGCTTTCCGCTAACAACATAGTTCCAGATTCGGTGGAGGTCCCGGTCAATAGTCCAGACAAACTAACCGTCCCCAGAAACAGAAGCCCCAGCGATAAGATAAAGATAAAACAAAAATACAGAAAATAGGCCGAAGCTTTCCATTTCAGCCATCGGTCACGGATCCGAAACCACACGCCGTCAAAGGCGAGATATCTCGCACCTTGGCGATAGCATCGAAGGGCTCCGGCCTGGTTGGTAGGATGAGCCAAGAGAGCAAGGATTGCAGGCGTTTCGGCCTCGGGGATCCCAAAATTCCTTTCAAAGCCAACTTGTAGTTCAAGGCCGCTCATTGTCCGGTATTTCTGAAGAAATTCCGACCTGTCTTCGGTGCGTTGAACTTGATGTTTGGATGATCTTTCTCCTATCAGCCAGAAAAAGCGTGATATGAGGCCGATCACAATTAGCGCAATCCCTACCGCCTCTGGCACACCGACTAATTTATCATCGGCGACGGGGATCTTGAAGTAACCTTGCAGACCCAGTGTCGCAACGTTTTGAATAACGTCCCATTTTCCCACCGCAATGAGTCCGCAGCCAAGTGTAACGAGTTTGCCAGAAAAAGAGTGCTGAAATACTAACTTCAGTAGGCTATAGATCTTTTCCTTGTCGTCATTACTTATGTTCATGTCGAAAAACTTATCTCTATTCGATGTTGGCAGCTCAAATGTAACGTCTGAGCCCAGATTCCTGTCCGGCCGCCAACCAATAGGCCTTGTCTTCTCTTCTTGACGTTACCATGAACGCTAAAATTGCAAAGTTTGCTCTCTTTAATTGAAGAGATCGGGCACGTGATGTTCTGACCGGGAGGGAGGCAGCTCGTATTCTCTCCAGTGGTTCCCGTCATCAGCTGTAGGGCAGCTCGTCCAGAGACCTGCAATAATCGGCGGGAAGATGATGGTGGCGAGCACCTTCGCGAAGATGCTTCAAATATTCCAGGCTGGGCAACGGAGCGTTGGCTTGGCCCACGGCAACGTAGGTGCAAGCTTTTGTGGGTGTATCGTCTATAACGATGGTGACCGGCACTCGATTGTAGCTGTTCTGATCTTCATGCCGTTCAGATTTGTATCCCTCACTCTTATCCAAACTCGCAAGGTCCTCCTTCGTCAGCCGGTAAACGACTCCCCATGTTGCACGTCCGGGACTTGGCTCGACTGAGGAAACGCCACAACCCCTATTTTTTGAAAGCCTCGGAAAGCAGAGGCAGTGGTCGGGTAAATAACCGATACCGACCACCTCTGCGGACGGGCAACGTTCGCTCATCTGCTGCGGGTCCATGTTGGACCCATAGGCGAAATACAACATCCTTTACGCTCCTCTCTCAGCAGACCAGATCTTGGTCCCGATCCGCTTGAAATCCGAGACCGCGAGCGCACCACGTTCATTCCTGGCTTTCGATCCAGGTTCAGCCAGCCGAGCAAGAATCGACGAGAACGAGGCTTCCCAGATCTCAACGGGATCGAGCGTTGCGTTGTGCAGCAACACCAGCATGACGACGTCACAAGGTCCTTCCGGTTTGATCGTCCCTATTCGCTGGTTACGCTTCACCGCAGGATCGTATGCCCTTCCTTTTATTTGAATCCGCTCCACGCCGGAGGCAGTGTGGCGAAGGGCATCATATCCGGCGGTTCGGGGAGGGGCCAATTCAAGTCCCAGGAGCCCGGCCGCAACGTATTCAGCAACTTCACCCGTCACGCCAAGCGGCTTACCGCTGATCCGGTAGTATTCGGCTGCGAGCGGCTTAATCGCCGCGAGGATCTCTTTTACGCGAACGGCTGTGTCCATCGTCCTCTCCTCGTATGCATCCATCGCTGCCAGGCCCACCGTCAACAGTTATCCAATATCGCAAATTGGATCCTTTGTTGCACAAGATGCCGAGCGCCACTATTTTTGTGCGATCAGGCGATGAGAACAGGAAATGGACTCCCAACTCGACATGTTTCCGAAGGTGCCGCTTCTTGCGGTGGAAACGGCGGGCCCACGCGTAGCGTTGCGTCGACGACCGCAGCCCAGCGCTCTGTCCGACGAAGACATGGCGCGAAAGCTTCAAGAAAGCGGGAACTATCGCATTCTCAGAAAGCTCGTCGCTCGGCCTGTTGCTGCCGTCAGGCGCCCTGAATTTTCCCGTGTCGGCGTCGTTCTCGATACGGAAACAACGGGCCTCAACCATCGCACCGACGAGATTATCGAAATCGGCGCTGTCTCCTTCACCTTCAATGACGATGGAGCGATCGGCGACGTCATTGCCGTCTATGGCGGCCTGCAGCAGCCGTCCGCGCCGATCCCGTCCGAGATCACCCGGCTGACGGGGATCACCGACGCAATGGTCGAGGGACAGATGATCGACATCCAGTCCCTGCGCGGGCTGATCGAGCCGGCAGATCTGATCATCGCCCACAATGCCGGCTTCGACCGGCCATTCTGCGATGGCTTCTCACCCATCTTTTCCGGCAAGGCCTGGGCCTGTTCGGTTTCGGAGATCGACTGGAGCGCTCGTGGCTTCGAGGGAACGAAGCTCGGCTACCTCGTCGGCCAGGCCGGCTATTTCCACGAGGGCCATCGCGCGGTAGACGACTGCTTTGCGCTGCTGGAAATCCTCGACCGGCAGAAGACAGACGAAGAGAGCCCATTCAGCGAACTATACCGCGCCAGCCAGCAATCGCGTGTTCGCATCTTTGCGGAGCACAGTCCGTTCGACATGAAGGAGCATCTGAAGGCGAGGGGCTATCGCTGGTCGGACGGTAGCGACGGCCGCCCGAAGTCCTGGTGGATCGAAGTCGACGAAAACGATCTCAATGACGAACTTCGCTATCTGCGCTCCGACATCTACCAGTGGGATGAAGCAGACCCGCCGGTTCTGCACCTGACAGCCGTCGATCGGTTCAGAGCCTGACGGACAGATTGCACTGGCCGACTTTGTTGATCTATGCGCCTATCGCATGGGTGCGGTGATGCCTTGGCGCTGCGAAAGTCGAGAGCTTCATATTATATATTTCCCATCGAAGCGAATGGACGCCATGGACGGCAGCTCAGCTTCGAATGCCCAAGGAAAGGGGATCATCATGAATGTCGCACGCTCTTTTAACAACTGGCGCAAGTACTGTCAGACGGTCGTTGAGCTGGGCCGCATGTCGACCCGTGAACTGCACGATCTCGGGATCGATCGCGGTGAAATCCGCAGCGTTGCCCGCGCAGCGGTCGCCCGGTAACGGCGCGAAGGCATCAATTCCATCACTCAGTCGGCGCCTGCTTGTTCCCAAGCGGGCGCTTTTGTTTTGCAATCCTGCCATTTCGCCGTGACAGTCGCTCGCTCATGAGCCTTCCGCTTTTCGCATGGCGTATGACTGCTCTGCAAAGAAATGCCTATCGCATGGGCAACACGGGTTTATACTCAAACCTATCGAAGCGATGCACCTCCTCCCGCATCCCTTCGATGTGCAGGCGCTCTTATCCTCCTCCCAGCTGTTGTTCGGTTCTTTTCGAAAGCCTGCCGCACCTCCTCCCGCGGCAGGCTTTTTCGTTTTCGGGATGACGTGATCACCTTGGTGAACCGTGGGCAGGGGCTTCGAGAGAAATATCCGATGAACCGTTGTGGGATATCCCTGCACGCTTTCTATGCGGGGGCTTTTTTGCCACCCGGAGATGGAGACTTGCGGCGGGTTCTTCTCTGTGGTGGCTGTTCTTACCTCGGCTCCTATATTACGACACCGTTCCGCCAGCATGGGCTGCCGGAGAATGAAACTGGAGAAGGCCGCGATGGCGACTGGTACTGTAAAGTGGTTCAATGCAACGAAGGGCATCTCCGTCATCGCGTGCAGAATCAGCACTTTTTCCCAGAAGGTTCGTTCGGCCCTCACCGTCGTCACGTTCGCAACGACGAGCTCCTTCCCTTTTCCGAATTCCGACGCGACATATGGGAGGATCTCGCGCGGCTCAGCCGGAACCGGGTCGGGGCGCGCCCCGCCCTCGATCCGCACAGCTGCCTCTACATATCCGCCGCTGGTGTCGAACACGCTCTTGTAGCTGATGACGAGAACGTCTAACGCCTCCTTCTTCCGGTAGGCGTCGTAGCCAAACGACAGGGAAAAGTGTCCCTTCTGCTCGATCGCTGCTTCCACCTCCTAGATTTCTTTCGTGAACATCTCCCTGAGCGGACCCGAAATATACTTCCGCGCGGCCTCATCAACCTGTTCAGCAATGACCTTCTGCTGTTGCGTCACGGATTTAAGCGCGGCAATTTCGGCTTCGAGCGGAACATGCAGATCGGTTTTGTAAATGCCGATATCTATGTCCTCGGAAAAACGTCGGATCAGCCCATATGCCTTGCTTAGGCTGGTGCCTCCCTTAAAATAGAGACGCGCCGCGTCGGCCGGGCGCCGATTGAAAAGGAAGTCGAGCACCCAGCAGACATAGAGGTCTTTTTCGATATTTTCGGCGCGCGTCTCCAGTTCGGCGGCCGCAGCGGAAAAGAGCGCTCTTTGCTCATCGGCGCTGGAGCGAAGGATCTCAAGAAACGTTGGATACATGCTGAGCGTCCAATTCCTGCCCCTCTTTTCCATTTTCATCTGCAGACGGCAGCTCCGCGATAATGGTGTTTACAACTGGATACATCCAAGCTGGAAGAGCGTGGATGTTTTCCTGCAGGTCGTGAAGGATCGCCTGTCGATGTGAACTCTGTGACAGATGGCGGACGATGCCGCTGACTGCGGTTTCAAGACTTGATCGGTCGTCGCGAAACCAGTTGAGGGCCTGCACAACCCGCATGGCCGGCCGGCCGGCCCAGTACGCCGTCTTGGCGGCGATGCGCTTGAAGTCGAGCGTGTAGATCACGGGCTTCGCAGCGTTCGGGTCGCCGGCATTGGCCTCGATCTCGATCGTTCGTGGATAGGTATCCGCATAGATCGTCGACCGCGCGGGAACGGCCGTCGTTAAGCCAAGGTCATTGGCGGCAGTCATCCCATCGACCAGCACGCGCAATTTGTCGCGCCGCGCGATTGCGTCGATGAAGGAGGAGCGCGGTGGAAACACCATCTTGCCGGTCAGCGTGCTTGTTCCCGGCTTGTCATAGAGACCACGGTAGGGACGCCGAATGTCGCCGCGCTGCGCGAGCCGCTGAAGTGCTTTCTCGACCGCGTTCGGCGTGCTGATGTCCAGGAAATCCGCGCGCGACCAGACCCCGGACGGCGCAGTTTTTGCGATCCGGGCGTGGATTCGATTGAGGGTATCTGACGTTGGATCGGGCATGTTGGTTTCGCTTTCTGACCAAAAAATATATAGAAAGTTTGGTCAGTAATCAAATGAGGAGATGCCCATGCTGACCAGAATTTATATCTAAACTCTGGTCAGTATCGCTGGCCGGCTTTACTCGGCGGCCGCGTTGAACGAAAATTTGTGAGTGCCGTAAGAATTAGTCAGCCAGCGCTATCGCCGGCCCTTCATTTTTTGTGACCACACCATCTCCGGATAAATTCCTCGGAGCTTTGCGATTGCGCTCGAGGCTATGCCGGGAGCGCAGATGTGAACGCCGATGTCGCGCCAGGGAAAATCAGGATCAGCGGAGGCAGAAGCCCAATTCAGGCTGGTAACAATGAGATTGTCGTCATCCCAGGCAACGAATTTTCCGTGGAGGGGAGTTTTCTTTGTTCTAACCAGGGCCAGCCCGTACGTTAGAGCCGGCCTCTTCAGCCAAAGCCCGGGTATGCCGGTTTTTCAATGGTCAGGTGGGCTTTGTACAGATGAGGACTGCTTCCATGCCAGTGCGACCGGTAGTCGTTCGATTCTTTTCAAGACCAAAGGCCATACCTTTGGCACGCCCGGAAGAGGTGGAGCCTTGACGCGAGGAGCGGCAGGGAACACTTACCGAGTTCCCTACGCCACCCCGATATCCCTATTTGTAGGAATACTGCAGGACTGCCGCCGGCAGGCGCTCCCCCTTGACCTCGATCGCAGCCGCCCGTTCTTCGATCGCGGCGAGATCGTCAGGCGACAGCTTGATATTTGCGGCTCCGAGGTTTTCCTCAACCCGCTCCAACCGGCGCGTGCCGGGGATGGGCACAATCCACGGCTTCTGCGCCAAAAGCCAGGCGATGGCCACCTGGGCTGGCGTGGCGCCCTTATCCGCAGCGACTTCCTTGAGCAGATCGACAAGGGCCTGGTTGGCCTCGACAGCCTCTTTGGTGAAACGCGGCGAGTTGTTGCGGAAGTCACCGCTCTCCAGCGTCGTCGACGTGTCGATCTTGCCGGTCAGGAAACCGGCTCCCAGCGGGCTCCACGGCACGAATCCGATGCCCAGCTCCTCGCACAGCGGCAGGATCTCCGGTTCCGGTTCGCGGGTCCACAGCGAGTATTCGCTTTGGACAGCCGTCACCGGCAGGACCGCATGCGCCTTCCGGATCGTCCCGACCGCCGCTTCGGACAGCCCGAAATAGCGCACCTTACCGGCGTCGATGAGATCCTTGACGGCGCCGGCGACGTCCTCGATCGGCACGGACGGGTCGACGCGGTGCTGGTACAGCAGATCGATCGTCTCGATGTCGAGGCGTTTGAGCATGCCGTCGGTGGCCTGCTTGATGTGGTCGGGGAGACTATTGAGGCCGGCGCTGCGTTCGCCAGTCACGGGATCAATGTTGAAGCCGAACTTGGTGGCGATCACGACCTGGTCGCGGACGGGACCAAGAGCCTTGCCGACCAGGACCTCATTGGTAAACGGGCCGTAGGCCTCTGCCGTGTCGAAAAAGGTCACGCCGTGCTCGTGCGCGCCGCGTATCACGCGTATCGCCTCCTGCTCGTCCGGGGACGCGCCGTAGGTCGAGGCAAAGCTCATTGTCCCGAAGCCGATTTCGGATACCTCAAGGGCACCCAGCCTGCGTGTTTTCATGGTCGTTCTCCTATTTGGATGAAAGCTGGCTCAGCCAACCTCGTGTTTCATTGAGCGTCCGGCGTTCCTGGTCCGCTTCCATTGAGAAGGGGGTCTCAATCTGCGCGCCCGGGGCATGGTCGGTAAGCACAGCGAGACTGCTACCGAGGCCGTAGCCGCCGTGAGTGATGAACGGTCTCAAGGTCTTTCCCTCCAGATCATGCGCTCTTAAAAACGAGCGGATGATCGGTGGGGCAGTTTCGCCCCAGATCGGGAAGCCCAGAAAAACCGTCTCATAGCGGGCGAATACGGGGACAGTTGCCGCCAGCGGCGGCTCATAACCCCGATCGCGTTCCTGTCGGGCCTGTTCGACGGTTTCTTCATAGTCTTCCGGATAGGGTTGGGCCGGCCGGATTTCGAAAAGGTCTGCGTGCAGCGCCCGCTGGACCGTCCCGGCGATAACGCGAGTGTTGCCCGAACGGGTGAAATAGGCGACCAGCGTCGTTGATCCGCCTGCCTGCAGGACACCGGTCGACTGCGCCCGCGCTGCCGCGATGTTGAGCAGGGACAACATGGCAGGTGCGGCCAAAAGAGTGCGCCGGGACATATTCTTGCCCATCAGATTCGAGCCGGCGCCTTAACGCCCGAAGAGATCAACATCTGCTCGGGAAGCTTCGGCGGCATCGAAGGCGGCTGCTGCCTGGCTTGCGGAGCCCGGTGAAACCGGACCTGCGACCAGTGGGGTGACAGCGATACCGCCGGCGGTTCCTGGAAAGGCCCGGCGGCCAGTGCTCATCTTTCCGTCGTCTGATGTCTTTGCCATGGCGGGTTCCTCCTTAGCGATTGACGAAACGCTGATGCGACGCGGCGTAGCGATCGCCGTGCGCCGTGAGGACCGAGAGGCCATCGCGGATGCGGGACAGATCATTGGTCGTGAGCTGCACATCGGCGCCGCCGAGATTCTCCTCAAGTCGATGCAGCTTGGTGGTGCCCGGAATCGGGACGATCCATGGCTTTTGTGCCAGAAGCCATGCCAGGGCGACTTGGGCCGGTGTCACCTGCTTGTCTGCCGCGATAGCCTTGACCAGGTCGACAAAGGCCTGGTTGGCCTTGAGGGCTTCGGGTGCGAACCTCGGCACAGTGGCGCGGAAGTCCTTCTCGCCGAAGGTCGTCGACGCGTCCATCTTGCCGGTAAGGAAGCCCTTGCCGAGCGGCGCAAACGGCACAAAGCCGATTCCCAACTCTTCCAAAAGCGGCAGGATTTCCTGTTCCGGATCACGCCACCACATCGAGTATTCACTCTGCAGTGCCGCGACCGGCTGGACCGCATGGGCGCGGCGGATGGAATCCGCACCAGCTTCGGACAGTCCGAAGTGCCGCACCTTGCCCTCGGCGATGAGATCCCGGACCGTCCCTGCGACGTCTTCCATCGGCACTGTCGGGTCGACGCGATGCTGATAGAAAAGATCGATAACGTCGGTGCGCAGCCGCTTCAGCGACTCCTCGGCAACCTGGCGGATCCTTTCCGGTCGGCTGTCGAGGCCGTTCGCCGGAACGCCATCCTTGAAGCCGAACTTGGTGGCGATCACGACCCGGTTGCGAACCGGCTGCAACGCCTCGCCGACGACGTCCTCGTTGACGCCGGGGCCATAGGCTTCAGCGGTATCGAAGAAGGTGACTCCCCGTTCATGAGCCGCCCGCAGCAGAGCTATTGCATCGCCGCGTTCGGTGGTCGTCCCGTAGCCGAAGCTCAGGCCCATGCAACCATAGCCGATCGCTGAAACTTCCAGGCCCTGCCCGAGTGTGCGCTTTTCCATGTGATGATCCTTTGAGTGATTACAATCGACGAGGCCGAAAGGCCCGAGCGTGCCTGCCAACAACATAGCGCTGGCTTGATCTCGTGATTAGACGCTATAATCGGGAATGCCCTATAAGCTGGTCTAATGAATGCCGAACGAGAACTTCAACAATCTGGCTGCGTTTGTGGTCGTCGCCAAGGAGCTCAGCTTCACCAAGGCAGCCGCGAAACTGGGCGTATCCCAATCGGCGTTGAGCCAGACGATCAAGCTATTAGAGGCCCATCTCGGGCTTCCGTTGCTGACCCGCAACACGCGCAGCGTGATGCCGACGGAAGCGGGCGAAAGGCTGTTGCGCACCCTGGCGCCGCGTTTCGAGGAGATGGAGCAGGAAATTGCCGACCTCAGCGCGATGCGAGAGAAACCGGCCGGAACACTCCGTATCACGGCCGGCGAGCATCCCGCAGTCACGATCCTGCGGCCGGCGTTGCGCAGGCTTCTGCCGGAATATCCCGACGTGCATGTGGAAATCATCGTCGACTACGGTCTGACCGACATCGTCGCGGAGGGTTACGACGCCGGCGTGCGGCTTGGCGAGCAGGTTGCCCGGGATATGGTCGCCGTCCGGATCGGCCCGGAAATGCGGGTAGCGGTCGTCGGTTCGCCGGCCTATTTCGCGCGGTACCCGATTCCGCAAACACCGCAGGATCTGACGCATCACAACTGCATCAATTTCCGGCTTCCCACATACGGAGGGCTCTTTCCCTGGGAATTCGAGAAGGCCGGTCGGGAGCTCAAGGTTCGTGTGGATGGCCAGCTGGTCTTCAACAATATGACGATGCGCCTGGATGCGGCGCTCGGCGGCCTTGGCCTTGCCTATATTCCCGAAGACCAGGTTCTTCCCTTTCTCGCCGATGGTCGACTGATCCGTGTCCTGGAGGACTGGTGCGAGCCCTTCCCGGGTTATCATCTTTACTACACCAGCCGGCGGCATCCCTCTCCGGCATTTGCTCTATTGGTGGATGTCTTGCGCTATCGGGGGTAGTTGGCCAGGTCCTTGTCATAGCGCTTGCGAGCAATCTCGGCCGCCGTGTTGCGGGTGAAAAGCAAGTCGCCCGTTGACAGACGGTTTGGTACCAAACTGTGTCGCACAAGGGCGACCATCGATCATCCGATGCCGGTCTGATTCAAGACGTTGCCTTCTTGATATCGTTGCCAGGCCGATTTGTCAGGATGGCGCTCGTAATCAGGTGAACGAGATGATCGGCCCGCGGCGCGAAGGAGGGTTGGTCGACCGCCCAGCCGAGAGCCGTCATCAGGGCGAACAGGTCATCCCCGTTCATGTCTGCGCGCGCTATACCTTCGGCCTGAGCACGGCGCAGAAGTCGTGCACTCGCCGCGTGTATCGCTGCGCATGACGCATAAAGAGCGGACTGCGGATTGTTATGGGCTGAGGCCATAAGATTGACGACGCCGTCGTAACTTTGCGCGAACGCCACCCAATCGCGAATCCAGGACACGATTGCTTCGTCAGGCGAATTCGACCGTTCGAGCTCTTCAGCCTTATGCGTCAGCGCATCCAGGTTATCACACAGCAGCGCTTCATACAGAGCTTCCCGCGTCGGGAAGTGACGAAGCAGCGTGGCCAGCCCAACGTCGGCACGACGGGCGATATCCCGCATCGACACATCGGCTCCCTGTTCGGTCACGGCCTCACGCGCGACCGTGAGGATATGGCTGTAATTTTTTTTCGCGTCGGCTCGCATGACCTGCCTTGATAAACGGATCAGTGACCCATATATGTGTTTCACCGATCCAGTTAATATGGATCACTGATCCAATAGATAGGCGGCATTCGGGAAAATAGCAATAGAGTCGCCAATCACCCGACTTCAAGGAATGTAGAGATGAGCACCATCAGCATTATCGGAACAGGCGGTATGGCCGCAGCCATCGGAGGCCTCGCCGCCAGGGCCGGACATACCATCGAGGTGATGGCCCGCGACCCTGCGAAGGGGCAAGCGCTGGCCGGGCAGATCGGGTCTGGTGCGACGACAGGACCGTTCGCCGCCGCTCCGGTCGGGGACCTTGTCATCCTGGCGGTTCCCTACACGGCCGTGCTCGACGTCGTGAAGCAATATGGCGAAAAGCTGGCAGGCAAGATTCTTGTCGACATCACCAACCCCATCAAATCCGACTTCACCGGCTTCCTGACTCCTGAGGACAGTTCCGGCGCGCAGGAGATCGCGAGGGTTGCCCCTGCCAATGCGGATATCGTCAAGGCGTTCAACACCCAAAACTCCGACGTCCTGGCGGCCGGCCCAGTCGAGGGCCGCCGATTGGACATATTCCTCGCCGGCGACGACGCGCGGGCGAAGGCACGGGTCTCGGCGTTCATCGAGAGCCTCGGATTGCGCCCGATGGATACCGGGCCGCTGACCATGGCTCGGACGCTTGAGCACGCCTGCATGCTGGTGCTGGGCCTCCTCACCCATTCCGTCAAGCACCCAAACTTCGCCATCGGCGTCGACATTCTCGGCTGAGTCTACCGATCCAGCCATCTCCCATCACATCACCAAGAAGGAAAAGTCACATGCACGTCTTCGTCACTGGCGGGACCGGCCATTCCGGTCCGTACATCATCTCCGAGCTCATCGCCGGCGGCCATGAAGTCACTGCCCTTGCCCGGTCGGACAAAGCCGAGGAGGCGGTTTCCAGGCTCGGCGCCAAGGTGCGTCGCGGTAGTCTCGAAGATCTTGACGGGCTCAAGGCCGCAGCTGCAGACTCCGACGGCGTAATCCATCTCGCGCACAGGCAGGACCTGCTTCCTGCGGGCGGGATCAACGCCGTAGCTGCCGCGGAGCGCGAGATCATGCTGGCGTACGGCGAGGCGCTGGCGGGGACCGGAAAGCCGCTGGTCGTGTCGGCGAGCATTGGCGGCCCCGGATGGGAAGGTCTGGGCCGGCCGGCCACGGAGGAGGATCCGTCCCTTCCCGGGGGCGATCCGTACAAAGGCACCCTACGGGTTCGCAATATTGTGGAGACCACGGTCATCGGTCTCGCCGAGCAGGGCGTTCGGTCTTCGATCGTCCGGATTCCTGAAATCATGCATAGCGCGACCGATAATGCCGGCTTCCTGCCGCTGCTGATTGGGCTCGCCAAGGAGAAGGGCGTCGTCGGTTATCCCGGAGACGGCGAGAACCGGTGGACCGCGGTGCACGCCCTCGATCTCGCCTCAGTGTTCCGCCTGGCGCTAGAGAAGGGCCCCGCCGGCAGAAACTGGCACGCGGTCGCGGATGAAGGTTTTCGGTTTCGCGAGCTCGCTGAGGCCCTTGGCAGCCGCCTAAACCTGCCGGCCGTACCCATTCCTGCAGACGCGCTCATGTTGCCGGGTTATTTCGGGTTCCTGGCAAATCTGGTTACGCTGGACACCCCGGCGTCCAGCGCCATCACCCGCCAGGCCCTCGGCTGGGATCCCACTCAGCCCCGCCTCTTCGCCGATTTGGACAACGGTCACTACTTTCCTGCCCGCTGAGCTTAGCCCGGGGATGCCCCCTTTAAAGACAACGAGCAATATTCAAACCTCACCAGGAGACTGAACATGAGCACCATCAGCATCATCGGCGCAGGAACCATGGCCAAGGCGATCGCCGGCCGGGTCGCCAAGGCTGGCCACACTGTCGAGGTGGTCAACCGCGACCCCGCCAAGGCGCGGGCGCTGGCCGACCAGCTCGCAGCCGGAACAACCGCAGGAACCTACGGCGCCATGCCGGCGGGCGACATCGTCATCCTCGCCGTGCCGTACACCAATGCGGCGGCGGTGGTGGCCGACTTCGGCAAAGCGCTCGACGGCAAGGTGATCATCGATATCACCAATCCGGTGGCGCCCGACCTCTCGGGCCTCGTCACGCCCCACGGCAGTTCCGGCGCGCAGGAGATAGCGAAGGGCCTCCCCGCTAACGCGCATGTCGTGAAGGCCTTCAACACCATCTTCGGCCACGTGCTTGCCAAGGGTGGACGCCTCGACGCGTTCATCGCTGCAGACGACGCGGAGGCGAAGAAGCGCGTCTCGGCCTTCCTCGAGAGCCTGGGGCTTCGTCCGTTCGACGTCGGTGGCCTGCACATGGCCCAAACGCTTGAGGCGGTTGGCTTGATGATGATCGGCCTGGCCAAAAACGGCGCCGGCACCTGGGACTTCGCCCTGAAAGTCGATATCGGCTGAATGTGGCGTCTTCTGACCCTATCCGCGCACGGCGACCCTGCGGTCACCAGCAGGCACTTGGGGCAAAGCGTCCCGCTCGGCAAAGATGCTTTTCATTTCCGCCATGTTCTGGGTCCCCCAGGTGCAGAGCGGGACGATCGCGACGGCCAGACTGCGGCCAAGTGGTGTCAATGCGTAGTCCACACGCGGCGGCACCTCCTTGTAATCGGTCCGCACCAGCACGCGATCGACCTCCAATTCCTTCAATTGCTGGATCAGCACCTTGTCGCTGACGCCCTCGATCGCGCGCTTCAGCTCGCCGTACCGCTTCGGGCCGTCGAGCAGGAAATACAGGATCAGCGGCTTCCACTTGCCCGCGATGATGCGGAGCGTAACGGCAAGTCCATGGGAGTAACCTATGCCGCAGTTGGGAGAAATTTCGCAATCATTGGAATGGCTTGACATTTTTCTTCCATACTTACCAGATGGTGCATACTTGTGACTAAGTAATCACCCTCTTAGGTCAGTGCAACCCCAACAGAGGATGCACAACATGACCAGACTGAATGGAAAAACCGCAGTGATCACCGGCGGCGCGACCGGCATCGGCCGCGCCGCGGCGAAGCGTTTCATCAAGGAGGGAGCCTTCGTCTTCATCTTCGGTCGGCGACAGGAAGCGCTTGATGCCGCCGTGGCGGACCTCGGCCCCAATGCCCGCGCGGTGAAGGGTTCGGTCTCCGATGAGGGCGACCTCGACCGCCTCTACGCGGCGGTGAAGGCCGAACGCGGAACCCTCGACATCGTCCTCGCCAATGCCGGGGCGGGAAGCCCGCTTCCGCTCGGCAAGATCACCGCCGCGCACATCGACGAAACCTTCGACACCAACGTGAAAGGCACGATTTTCACGGTCCAGAAGGCGCTGCCGCTGATGGGTCCGGGCGGTTCGATCATCCTGACCGGATCGAGCGCCGGCACCACGGGCGCGCCGGCATTCAGCGCCTACAGCGCGAGCAAGGCGGCCGTGCGCAACCTCGCGCGGACATGGGCGGAGGATTTGAAGGGCACCGGCATCCGGGTGAACGTGCTGTCGCCAGGAGCCACGGCAACCGAACTCGCGAAGGAGGCTCTGGGCGAGGAGGGCCAGAAGGCCTACGGCGCGATGACTCCGCTCCAGCGCATGGCCGATCCGGCGGAGATTGGGGCGGTGGCTGCCTTTCTCGCCTCGCCGGATAGCAGCTTCATGACCGCCAGCGAAGTCGCCGTTGACGGCGGTCTTGCGCAACTCTGATGCCATGGCCCTTGCGGCGCTTCATTCGATTGTTCGGAGCGCCGTGGGGCAAGGATAAACCGAAGGAAAACACATGAGCTACGCAATCATCGGCTTCGGCAATATCGGCCAGGCTCTGGCCAAGGCGTTCGCCCGTAACGGCATCGAAGTATCGGTTGCGACCAGGCGCGACCCGGAAAGCTTTGCAGCCGATGCGGCCGCGATCGGCCCCACGGTCATTCCCAAGACGCTGGCGGACGCCGTCAAGGCGGAGGTCATCTTTTTGGCTGTCCGTTTCGAGGTGCACCCGGAGGTCGCGAAGGCGCTCCCCATCTGGCAGGGGAAGATCATCGTCGATGTGACCAATGCCTACGGTGTGCCGCCTGAGGAACTGGGGGGCCAGCCTTCTTCCAGGTTCATCGCGCAGGCATTCACCGGCGCAAGACTGGTCAAGGGCTTCAACCATTTGATCGCTGCCACCCTTGCCCAGAACCCGGCCGTGCATGGTGGCAGGAGAGTCGTGTTTCTGGCGAGCGACGATGATGCTGCCGCAGTGGAGGTTGGTGCGCTTGCGGAAAATCTCGGCTTCGCGCCGATCAAGCTTGGCGGGCTGTCGGAGGGCGGACTGCTAGTCCAGGCGCGCGGAAATAGCTGGGGCCAACTGATCTTCAAGGACCTGGTCAAGTTCGACTGATGAAATCGTGATCGCAGATTTCGATGCGATCCTGCCTTGTGGACAGGGGGCAGCCACAGTCTGATTGAAGCGCGGGCGACGCTGGCAGCAGCCAGTGCCGGGCTCGCCCAGGCGCATGCCGAGGGACACGGATCGACGGTTGCCGGCGCAAGCTGGTGAGAAGCAGCGCCGCGAAATCGCGGAGCCCGTCATATCGGGTCGCAAATCGGATGCCGAGATCAGTCTGTGTGAGCCACACGGCTGCGCGAACAGACTTGCGTTGATGACGGCCCTGCAGTTCAGTGCTCAAAACGCCGCTTTGCCAATGGATGCGCCGCCATCGACATGAAGCGTCTGTCCGGTAATGAAGGCGGCCTCATCCGAAAGCAGGAAAGCGATGGCGGCAGCGATCTCTTCGGGTTTCCCGAAACGGCGCATCGGCACGCCCGAGAGATAGCGCGCTTCGCCCTGACTGCCGATCGGGTTGTTCTCGCGGAACAGTTCCGTTTCGGTCGGGCCGGGAGAGACTGCATTCACGGTGATGCCGGTTGCGGCCAGTTCCAGCGCCCAGCTTCGTGTGAAGCTGACAAGGGCGGCCTTGGCTGCGGCATAGGCCGTGCGTTCGACGCTGCCGAGAACGGTCAGGCTGGAAACATTGACGACCCGCCCCCAGTTGCGAGCCTTCATGCCGGGCAGGGCCGCCTGCGTCGCGACGAGCGCCGGATGAAGATTGACCCGCATGACGTCTTCCAATGTGGTGACGTCGATCGCGCCGAGCGGCGCGGCTCGGACCAGCCCGACATTGTTGATGATACCGTCGACCGTATTGTCCCGAACGATCCGGGAGAGGCTGTCGCCCGCCCTGGGATTGCCGAGGTCAAGCGCGTGGAGCGAGCCGGGAAAGCCATCGGCTTTGTTCCGTGCGACGCCGACGACGCGATGTCCGTCATTGGTCAATCGATGGGCGAGTGCCAGTCCGATACCCTTGCTGGCGCCGGTGATGAGAAAGGTGCGTTGCATGCAAAACTCCATGGCCCCGTCCGATGGAACGGGGCCGGTTCGAATGGGTGATCAGGCGGCCTGCGAGGTGGCACTGCGTAGCGCCGGCAGCATGTCCTCCGGCTCAGGGCGGCGCGTATAATCCGGGTTCACCTCGGCATAGAGGATGACACCATCCTGGCCGACCACGTAGCGGGCCGGCATCGGCAGGGTCCAGCTCGCATCGCCATTGAAGGACGGTAGATCATTCTTTAGCGATTTGTAGAGTTCGACGAGATAGTTCGGCATCTCGAAGCGCAAGCCGAAAGCTGCTGCGATGTCATTGTGCGGGTCCGACAGAATCGGGAAGGTGAGATTGTTCTGGCGCAGCGATTTACGGCTGTTGACCGAATTCTGCGGCGAGATCGCCACGAGCTTGGCGCCAAGTTCCTCGAACTGCGGAAGCGCTTCCTGCAGGGCTTGAAGCTCCATGTTGCAATAGGGGCACCAGACGCCGCGGTAGAAGCTGATGACCAGCGGCCCGCGGGCGAGCAGGTCGGCGGACGATACTATGTTACCATCAGGATCGAAGAGCGTGAAGACCGGCAGGCTGTCCCCGGCCTTCAGGGCACGCTGGGCGGCTCCGGAGGCGATCAGTTCGGCGGTGGCGCGGTGCATCGTCTCGATCACCGAATAGGGGACGTTGTAGGGCGGCTTGCCGGCTTCGAAATCGGCCTTGAAGACATCGAGTTTGGATTGCAGAGTCATATTGTTTCTCCTTGATTTAACGTAGAAAATCCGTGCGATCAGCCGTTGGCGGCCATCGAGCGGGCGACCTCGGCGGCGCTGATGCCTTCGAGCGCGAGGCCATAGCCGGCGCCTTCGTCGACGATGCGACGCAGTTTCTGGGTGAGCGCGATGCGGGTGTAGCGGCTGGTGAGAGGCGGTAGGGCGGCCAGTCCCTCGGCGATCTCATGGGCGCGCGATAGCAGGCTTTCCGCCGGCACGACTTCGTTCACCGCGCCCCATTCCCTGGCGGTCGCCGCGTCGAGCACCTGGCGGGTCAGGATGAAGTAGCGGCCGCGCACGCTGCCGATCACCTCCGGCCAGAGCAGGTTGACGCCGTCGCCGGGCACGATGCCGAAGTCGAAATGCGGCTTGTCCTGGAAGACCGTTTCCGGCGTCGCAAGAACGATATCGGCCAGCAGCGCATATTCCGAATGCAGGAGGACCGGGCCATTCAGCGCGGCGATCAGCGGCACCTCGATGTCGAGGATGTTCATCAGGACCTTCTTACCCTCCCGAAAAATCTTGTCGTAGCCGCGCGGCGAGAAGAAATCGAAACCTTCGGGGCTGATGGAATCCATGAAGGCGTCGCCGGAACCGGTCAGGATGACGACGCGGTTGTCCGGGTCGGAACCGATCGCGTGGAAGAGGTCGACGAACTGCTCGTGGGTATGGCCATTGAAGACGAGCTTGCCGCCGTTTGTGTGCAGTGCGACTTCAAGGACGCCGCTCCCGGAGCGGGTGAGGTGGGCGTTCGCAAACGAATTCCTGTAGGTGTCGAAGCGGGACATGGTGGTTCTCCTGTTGCTTGAATTGGAAGGCGGAGAGAAGGTCAGGCGGCGGGCACAAGGGCCTCGACGCGGGCAATCGCGCGCTGGACGGCCGGGCGGGATGCGATCTCCTCGTACCAGCGGGAGAGGTTGGGCCAACCGTCGAGCGTCACGCCGGGGAACTGGCGTCTCCACAGCCAGCCGAAATGGGCGATGTCGGCGATCGTGAAGCTGTCGCCCGCGACGAAGGCCTGGCTGGCGAGTTTCGCATCGAGCAGGCCGAGGATCCGCTCAGCCTCTCCGGAGAAGCGTGCCTCTGCGACCGGCTGCGGTTCGGGCGACGAGCGCTTGAAGAAACCGGCATTGCCGAAGGCGGGGCTCAAGCCCGAGGCGTGGAAGAAGAGCTGTTCGAAGACGCGGGCGCGAGCAGCGGCGCCTTGCGGCAGGAGCTTGTCCGTCTTCTCGGCGAGATAGACGAGAACGGCTGCACTTTCCGTCACGACCAGCCTGTGGCCATCAATGTCGTCCACCAGCACCGGCACCTTGCCGTTCGGATTGAGGGCGAGGAACGCCGCATCTTTCTGCTCGCCCTTGCGGACGTTGACGGGCTTCAGTTCGTAGGCAAGCCCCATCTCTTCAAGGGCGATCGGCACCTTCACGCTGTTTGGCGTGGCGAAGGCATAAACTTCAATCATTGTCATCTCCATCGACGGTCTTTGTCGCTGGAGCAGTTATGATCATTCCGAAGACGTTGCGGCAGGCGGCTTGAGGCGATAATGCTTATTCCCAAGGAGAATAGGCGATGGACAGGCTGCAGGCGATGACCGCCTTCGTGCGGGTTGTGGAAACCGGCTCCTTCTCGGGCGCGGCCCGCCAGCTCGGTGTCGGACAGCCGGCGGTCTCGAAGACGATTGCGCAACTGGAGGACAGGCTGCAGGTCCGCCTGCTTGTCCGGTCGACGCACGGCTTGACGCCGACCGATGCCGGGATGCGCTTTTTCGAGCGCGCCAGGACGGCGATCCAGGAGGCGGATGAGGCGGAACTGGAAGCGCGGGGAGCGGGGGCGGGACTGTCCGGCCGCTTGCGGATCTGTGCCGCGACGACCTTCGCCAGGCTGATGATCGTCCCCAAGCTTGCCGCGTTTATGGCCGCCCATCCGGAACTGGAGGTGGATGTCATCCTCGACGACCGCATCATCGACCTCGTCACAGAGGGTATCGACGTCGCACTGCGAATGGGTGAGCTTGCCGATTCCTCGGCCGTCGCCCGGCGCATCGCGTCCGGTCGTCGTTCGGTCATCGCGACGCCGAGCTATCTCCGGCAGCACGGCATTCCGCTCGTTCCGGCAGATCTCGCCACCCACCCGGCTGTCGTCTACAGCCAGCTCGGAAATAGCTGGACCTTCCGCAAGCAGGGGACAGAAGCCTCGGTGGTCGTGTCGGGCAAGGTCCGCTTCAGCGCCGCGGAGGGAATCCGGGCCGCAGTCCTTGCCGACATGGGGCTTGCCGTTGCCTCTGACTGGATGTTCGCCCCCGAGCTGGAAACCGGCGCCGTCGTCCGCCTTCTGGACGACTGGGAGCTTCCGCCGCTCGACCTGTGGGCGGTATTCCCGACCGGCAGGCTGGCGAGCGCCAAGGCGAGAGCGTTCGCAGACTTCGTCGAAGTGCTGCTCAGCATGTGAATCAGGATAGTGAATACTGCGAATGCGCCGCTTGCGGTTCGCGGTCGTGCGTAGCCGTTACCGGGGCGGCTCAACGCGACTGACGGAACGGATGGTCAGCCAGTCCGGCTCCGTTTCAGGACGCATCTTGCCGTTGGACCCGTGCAATCTTCCCGGCGATAATCGCAAGTATTGCCGCGGCAAACGACAAGAGGGCTCCCATCTTGGCGGCGTCCTGCAGCGGGCCGGGTGCAAAAGCAACGCTTGCAACAAAGAGCGAGACGGTAAAGCCGATTGCCGCAACGCAGCCGAGGACGCAGAGATCACTCATGCGCATGCCCGCCGGCAGGCCGAAGCCGAGCGGTCGCGCCGCCAGCCAGCCAAACAATGTGATGCCCAGAGGCTTGCCGACCACCAAACCGCCAAGGACCAGCCATGTAACCTCTCCAACAGCGGACAATTCGACGCCGGCATTGGCAAAGCCGAACAGGAACAGGATCAATTCCACCGGCGCCTTCAGCGCATGCTCGATGCGATTGAGCAGGTCGGTCTGATGTCCCTCGCGCTCGGCAAACAGGCCGAACTCGATATCGGAATGCGGAATGGCCGGTATGATCGGCAGAAGCCCAAGAGCCGGGTGAATGCCTGCTTCCTGGAAGCCATACCAGCTGAAGCCGGCCGCGATCAAATAGGGCCAGAACGAGAGCTTCGTCCGCACCATGGTCGAAACGGGTCGGTCGGCACGCGTGCCGTCAAGAATACGTGGCAGGCGGTTGGCAAGGAAATAGACGCCAAGGGCGGCTGCCAATGAAAGCAGCAGCCACTGCGGTGACAAATCGCCCTGAGGATAGAAAACGGCAAGGATGAGGAGCCCCGCGGCGTCATCGGCGATGGCCAGCAGCAGCAGAAACGTGACCGCGGGATGCGAAGCGCCGAAGACCAGACGCCCCACAAGATAGGAGAAGGCAATGTCGGTTGCTGTCGGCACGGCCCAGCCGTTTGCCAGAGTGGCAAAATCCCCAAGAAGCATAGCACCCAGCAGATAAACCGTGACCGGACCCAACATGCCGCCGGCGGTGGCGATCAGCGGTGTCAGCGCCTTCTTGCCGCGAAGGGCGCCGTTCCGCAGGGCGACCGCTTCCCACACCTCTTTGCCGGCGATGGCGAAAAAGAGCGCCATCAGCACGTCGTTGATCAGATAGTGGACGGTCAGCGTTCGTCGTGCGTACCCATCGGCTGCAACATGCAGTTCGCCGACAAGACCATCGCTTCGCAGCGCAAACTCGATGAGGCCGTGGTAGGTTTCGGGCGATGTGTTTGCCCAGACCAATGCAATAACCGAACCCAAAATGAGGAGAAGCGAATATTCTTCGAGCAGTTTCCAGGTTCGATACAGATACATTCTTGTTCCTCTATTCCTCGGCGTTTCGCAATTCGGCGGCGCAGGTCGATCTGCCAGTTCGGCCAGGATCGACTTCCAGAGCGAACAAAGCGACGCAGATCCGACTAACCCTTCATTGAGAAGCTGACACGAATCCTCACATAGCATGGGACGCAGCTGTGGTTGACGAGACGTTAACGGGCGGGCCATATAGTTGGCATGAAGCCGCAAAGCGTACTTTTCGTCCGGGGGATTCGCTGGATCATGATGATCCTCTGCGTGACGATCGCGTTGGCCATGATCACAGTTGTGCTGATGCGCAACTATGGGCCGAGAGTTTCAGCCGAGTATAATTACGGGATCCGGCATCGCCGCTGACCTTTACCCGATCATCTCCAGACATATCAATTTTCATTGGGGAAACAGCTACGCTCACTCAGAAGAAATCCTTCGTCGTCGAAATCAAATCCAGCCGCCGCGGCACAAAAAAAGAGAGGCTCTCGATCTGGGCGGGCACCGAACTGGATCGTTCAGGGATCGAGCCTGATCAGCAAGATGATGTGAAACCACTTCGTGACGTCGGTAGCGCCAGCGACGAGCAGTAATTATGCCGAGGGGAGTCTTGAGCAACGATCCCTTACACACCGCTGCTCGCTAGTGAGGCATCAAGGCGATCGATCAATGTCGAACTGGCTTCGTTCGCTCCGACGACATCGACCATCGCCCCATGCGCCTTGAAGCGCTGGATAACCTTCTCGAGAGCCGCGACCGCGGTGATATCCCAAAAGTGCGCGCGGGAGACGTCGATAACGACGTTCATGCCCGCCGCTTTTCGAATGTCGAAGGCCTCGATGAATATATCCGCCGACGCGAAAAACACCTGTCCCGACACCCGATAGACCAATCGTTCCGCCGCAATGTCCGGCTCGATCTCGACACGAAGAAGACGGGCAACCTTGAACGTGAAGAAGACGCCGCTGAGCAGCACGCCGACAGTGACGCCGAGTGCGAGATTGGAAGTCGCGACGGTGACAATGACGGTTGCGAGCATGACGGCACTCGATATCTTCGGATGGACGACCAGCTTGCGCACCGACGACCAATCGAACGTATCGATCGAAACCATGATCATGATCGCCACCAGCGCTGCAACCGGAACCTGGGAGACCCAGGGTTTGAGAAGAACCATCAGGACCAGCAGCAAGGCGCCTGCAAACAACGTCGAGAGGCGGCCGCGACCGCCGTATTTCACGTTGCTGATGGTCTGGCCAATCATGCCGCATCCGGCGATGCCGCCGAACAGGCTCGATGCGGCATTGGCGAGGCCAAGTCCGGTGCATTCCCGGTTCTTGGAGCTTGGGGTGTCGGTCAGGTCGTCAACGACGCTCGCCGTCATCATGGATTCAAGCAGACCGACCATGGCGATTGCCAGGGCCGGTGCAGCGATGATGCGCAATGTCTCCACGGTTAGCGGAACAGCAGGCCAGGCAAAGATCGGAAGTGAATCCGGAAGCCGACCGAGATCGGCGACGGTCTCGACAGGAAGCTTCAGTGTTACCGACGCAATGGTGAGAACGAGAATGCAGATCAGAGGCGACGGAATCGCGGTCGTGAAGCGAGGCACCAGATAGATCAGCACCAATCCGGCGGCCAGCACGGCGTAGCCGACGAGGCCACCGCCGATGATATGCGGCATCTGCGCCCCGAAGATGAGGATCGCCAGCGCATTGACGAAGCCGGTGCGGACCGATTTCGACACGAAACGCATCAGCACGCCGAGACGCAACAGGCCGAAGGCAATCTGTATGATGCCCGCCAGAAGGCCGGCGGCAAGCAGATAGGGCAGGCCGTGGCTGTGAACCAAAGGTGCCGCGACCAGCGCGACGGATCCGGCGGCAGCCGAGATCATGGCGGGACGGCCACCGGTAAAGGCAATGACGATGCCGATCACGAAAGACGCAAACAGCCCGACCTGTGGGTCGACGCCGGCTGCGAATGAAAACGCGATAACCTCAGGAATGAGAGCAAAGGTCGCGACTGCTCCGGCGAGCATTTCGCGTGTCGGGTTGGCGAACCACTCCTGGCGGATGGAGGTTGAAGATGAAGACATCGGATGAATTCTCGCAAAGCATGTCGAACCCTGAGGAGAAGGGCTGCTTGTTGGCATGCAGGGTATGTTTGCGTGGTCCGGCGGATCGGCGGCCGGAATAGCCACCCGGAGTTTCACCGGGTCCTGTCGGGTTCGGCTTTATAACCGCGGTTATTGATGCGGTGCAATATTGGGCCCGTATTTTTGAGGCGGCTTCTTTCGGTTGTTTCGTTATTGTGCCGATCCGCATCGGGGCCGATCCACAGGCATCAGGAAAGATCGATGTCCTTTGAGTCAAGCCGCTTTGGTGCTTTCCTTTTCCATCGCCCGCCGCGTGCGGATCGCCGCAGCGATGAAGACGCGTGAAAGTCCGTGATAGAGCGGTTCGCGCGACAGGATCCGCGAGGTGACATAGCCGATCATCGATACTGCCATGATCGGGATGACAGCCTGATGGTCGCCGGTCATTTCGAGGATGATGACGAAGGCGGTCATCGGCGCCTGGACGACACCGGAGAAATAGCCGGCCATCCCGAGGATGGCCGCAAGCGCTATGCTGGTACCGAGAAGCGAACCAACAGTGCTACCGAAGCCGGCGCCGACGGCAAGCGACGGTGCGAAGATACCGCCGGGAATGCCTGAGAGCATCGACAGGAAAGTTGCGACGAGTTTTTCGGCGAAGAAGAGGAGAGGCAACGGCTGGCCTTCGACGGCACCCTTCGCCTGTTCGTAACCGGTGCCAAAGATTGCTCCATGGGATGCAACGCCGATCAGCGAGATGACGAAACCGCAAAGACCGGCCAGCATCAGCATCCGCACCAAAGGCTGCGGTTGTGCCCAGCGGCGGATGCGTTGGCCGAAATGCAGCGCGAAGCCGCTGAAGGCGGCGCCCAGCATACCGCCGCCAATGCCGCAGATTGGCACCAGCGCCCAATCGGCAAGCAATGTCGGGTTCGCCGAAGCCGAACCGAAATAGTTGTAGCTGCCCGAAAGTCCCAGTGCTGCAAGGCCGGAAAGGATAACGGCCGTCAGCACCAGCCCGTTCGCGCGCGATTCGTATGTCCGGCTCATCTCCTCGATGGCAAAGACGATGCCGGCAAGAGGGGTATTGAAGGCCGCCGCGATGCCGGCTGCCGATCCGGCGAGGATCAGTCCGCGCGCCTGCGCCATACCACTGAAGCGGGCAACGGCGAGCATGATCGAAGCGCCGACCTGGACCGTCGGTCCCTCGCGGCCGATCGAGGCACCGCAGAAGAGCCCGAGTACCGTCAGCACGATCTTTCCGAGGGCGATCTTCAGCGAGAGCAGCCGCGTGCGGTCCTCGTCCTCCCTCAGGTGCCGGGCGGCGATCGCCTGCGGAATGCCGCTGCCCTGGGAATTCGGAAAGAGCGTGATGGCGAGGTAGGCGGAGAGCGTGAAGCCGAGCGGGGTAAGAACGAGCGGCAGCAGAAATCCCCATTCGCCGGAACTCGTCACGCCCATGAACTCTTTTTGCGCCAGATCGGCGAGCTTGGCGAAGCCGACACTGATCACGCCGATCGCCAGTGCCCCGCACCAGAACACCAATCGTGGTCGCCAAAGCGAGAAGGAGCCCCATAAAACTCGGGAACGGCGAACAAGCTTGGACTTGCGATAAATCTTGGGCATCAAATTCCTACCGCGACTGCTTGGATTTGTCGCGACCACTCGCGTGTCTGCGCTCTCGACGTTTCCCTGAACCTGAACAACGGAAAATATCCCATTCCTGATTTCAATTATATCATGTTATGACATATCTTGTGTTTCCGGTTTCATTCTGAACCTGCGGTGAACAAAGCCAATATGGGTTGCAGAGAGACGTAGATTGGGAATCCATTTCGGCTTCACCGGGGCAGATGGAATTTATTGGGACCTGCAAAAAGGCGGGGTAGGGTATGACCGAACGCGTTTTGATCGTCGAGGACAATCCCCTGATTGCCCATGACCTTGAGGATACGATTCACCGGCTGGGATATGTCACGTCCGGTGTCGCCAACGATTTTGCGAGTGCGCAACGCCTGGCGCCCTTTTCAGATATCGCATTGGTCGACGTGAACCTTGTCGACGGCGCGACGGGGCCGCGCATAGCCGAGTACCTCGCGGATGGGTTCGGCATTTCTGTCGTGATGGTGACAGGGAATCCCGAGGCCGTGGAGCAGGGCTTGTCGAAGGTCGTCGGAGTCATTTCGAAGCCGGTGACTCCGGTGATCATCCAGACCGTGATCGACTATCTGCATAGCTTGAAAGGCCCAAAGCCCGGCATTCCGCCCGCTGGGCTGCATTTGTTTCCTCAGCAGGGCAAAATATAGGACGCCGAGCTTAGGGGGCTGATCGAAGTCGGGCGTTCGGTGCGCCGGGGCGAGCGCTTGTCGCCGGCGGTCCTGGATGCGGCAAGACTGATGACCGAGGAGGTCTGCCGTGTTCTTGCCGAAGCGCCCAAACCACCAGGTGAGGGAGTGCATGGGATGGATCAGTCGAATTTTGCCAAATGACGCAGCCTGGTGAGCGATTCGACGAGCAACGGTTCATTCGCAAGCATTCCCTCCAGATGGATCCTGGCCAGATCCTCGATGAGTTGCTCGCCGTCCTGGGTCAAGCCAACGAGGACGCTGCGTTTGTCCTCGGCGGATGGGATCCGCTGCGCCAGTCCCGCAGCCGCCAGCCTGTCGACCAGTTGAACCGCGCCATTGTGCTGAAGGAGCATGAGGTCCGCAAGTTCACGCACCATGACGCGGCCTCCGGAGGCCGCCTTGACGACCAGCAGCGCCTGATATTGTTGCGAGGTGATCCCTGCTTCCGACAGTGCTACCTCGCTGAAGGAAAGGAAACGGCGCATGGCGAGCCTTACGCCGGCCAGACCTTCATAGATGCCGGGATCCAGGGGCAGCCCGGTTGCGGCTTCACGTCTCTTATCCGTTCTTACGGGTCTCCTGGTCATCCCTTGTATTCCTGTTGCATCAATGTCCCGATATATCCGGAAGAGATCGACAATGGGAGGGACTGGCGTGTTCTGGACCGATTGGCGCCTTGCGTTTTAGAACATCGAACTAAAACATTTCCTGGATAGATATCGTCCTCGGCGTCTGGGATGATCCACCTCACTGACCTGACACGCGCTCCGCAGGCGTTGAATCCGACCGGGACACGGCAAGACGCCAATGTTCACCTTAATGGAGACCTCCGATGATCCGCTTTTACTTTCACCCAACGCCGAACCCGGCCAAGGTGGCGCTTTTTCTTGAAGAGGCAGAGCTCCTTTACGAGACCGTACCTGTCGATACCAGCAAGGGAGAGCAGCATGCGGCGGCATTCCGGGCGATCAATCCCAACGGCAAGGTTCCAGCGATCATCGACACCGATGGCCCCGACGGAAAAGAGATACGTGTCTTCGATTCGACGGCGATCCTCATCTACTTGGCCGAAAAGACCGGCAAGTTTCTAGGTTCGGCCGAAGATCGGCCGGAGCTGCTGTCATGGCTCTTGTTTTTAGCCTCTGGCCTTGGCCCTTTCTCGGGCCAGGCTGTGCATTTCCAGCATGCGGCGCCGGAGGGGTCCGACTATGCCGTCAACCGCTATCGGCGCGAGGCAGAACGTCACTACCAGGTTTTGAACGATCATCTCGAAGGGCGTACCTTCATCGTTGGAAACACTTATACGATCGCCGACATGTCAGCCTGGGGCTGGTTGGATCGGGCGTCGCGTGTCCTCAAGGGCGCTGACGATCCGTTTGGTTCCTATCCCAATCTCAAGCGGCTGTTCGAAACCATCGATGCCCGACCTGCTGTTGCGCGGGCGCGTGACGTCGGCAAAGATCATGCGTTCAAGCGCATAAATGACGAAGAGACCAAGCGCGCGCTCTTTCCATCAAACTATCCGCCGGTCGCTTGAGACTGCCTGACAATTTCCGAGAGACGACGATCACCGGCATCCCGCAATGTACGCGCCGCCGGAAGTCCGGGCCTGGAACAAGCCGAGCGGCGGCGCATTCGTCAGTATCAACCGGCCGATCGCCGGTCCAAAGCAGTACGGGGAGCGGGCGGTGCAATCCCCGTCCGCTCCGCAACAGAGCCTCAGCCCAAAATACGGTCAGCCAGGACCTCGGGCTGTTTGATTTCCAGCGGCCCGTCGAACAGTTCGTCGTATTTTGCCATAAGGGCGGCGGCAATCGAACCGTTGAGATGGGCTTGTCGGCCGTCTTCCCCTTCGAATGCATCGAATATGCCGAATGTCGATTGGTCGAAGCGGATCGCGAACCAGGCGACAGTCAGAGGTTCCTGCTGCAGCAGGCCTTGTGCGCCCTTGAGGAACGCGGCGACTTCCTCTTCTTTACCTGCCTTGGCTTTCAGCTGAACGTAGATTGCGACCTTGGTCATATCTCTTTTCCTCGATGTTAGAGCGCGGAATGGCTGCTGACGGCTTCTTCGAGCCGATCAAAATGTCTGGCGTTCCGTACAACTCAAGCGGTGGCCGGTTGAGTTTTAAATCATTTGTTTTAAAATGCACTCGTCAAATTGGCGGCGATGTGCTGTCGCGATCAAATCTTTGAGAGACACAGCAATGCCCCGGCCAAGAGAATTCGACGAACAACAGGTGCTTCTGCGTGCCGTCGAGCATTTCTGGGAGCACGGCTATGAGGCCACATCAATCCGTGACCTTGCCCAGGCAATGGGCCTCATGACGGCGAGCATCTACAATGCCTTCGGCGACAAGAAGGCTGTGTATCGCCGGGCACTGGACTTTTACATTGAGCTCAGCTTCGGAGATCGGGTTGGGCGATTTGAGAAGAAGCCGCCGCGCGAGGCGATCGGCGCGTTCTTCGACGAGATCATCGAGCGATCGCTGAGCGACACCAAGCGTAAGGGCTGCATGCTGGTCAACTCAGCGCTTGAGGTCGCTCCTCATGATCCCGAGTTCCAACGCGTTGTGGGCGAGGTACTTCTGCAGGTGGAGGGGTTCTTCCGCCGCTGTATTCAAGCCGGCCAGAATGACGGAACGATCAGCGTCCGCCAGCCCGCCGAAGATATGGCGCGCACGTTTTTGAGTACACTGCTTGGGATTCGAGTGCTGGCGCGGACAAGGCCTGAAAGGGATCTTCTCGAGGGGCTGATAAAGCCTGTCCTGTCGCTTTTGGAGCCGGAAACAACACAGCAGCGGGACCGTGCATTTGTTTAAGCGATCTGTTTGCAGCTCCAGGCGCGGTGGCTCGCCACCACTCGTAATGGCAAAAAAGCGATCTTTCTGTGTAACAATCGGCGTCAGCCATCCGAAGGGGGAGATATCGGATGAAAAACCCGGCGCGTGAAGAGGAATGGGCTTCCTGGATGCGGTCCGCGATCGCGGGCGACAGTCGAACCTACCACAAGCTGCTCACTGCGATCACCCCGCACCTGCGGGTCATGGCCCAGAGACGTTGTGACCAATTCGGCGCGCCATCGAGCGAGGCCGAGGACGTGGTGCAGGAAGTGCTGCTGGCTATCCATCTGAAGCGGGGAACATGGGATCCCGCCCGGCCGCTGGGTCCATGGATGTCGGCGCTCGTGCGAAACAAGCTGATCGACAGCCTGCGTCGACGGGGACGCCGGATTGATATCCCGTTGGAGGATGTCGAGGCGACGTTGGAGAGTGACGAGCGTCTGAGTGCCTCCGATCGGATGGACGTGGAGCAGCTTCTTGCAAAGCTCAAGGACCCGCAACGGACGATCGTTCAGTCGATTTCGATCGAGGGGACGAGCGTGCGCGAAACCGCCGACCGCCTGAAGATGACGGAAGTTGCAGTCAGGGTGTCTCTGCATCGAGCGCTAAAGGCGCTGGCTGCGATTTATACGGAGCGCGCGCCATGAAAACCAATGATCTCATCTCGCTCCTTGCCCAGGATGCTCCGGTTCGAGTGAGCCTGGATCAGGCGCTCGTTCATGCGGCCATCGCTGCCACATCAATCGCAGGCATTGCGTTCTTCGGCTTTATCGGGTTTCGCAGTGATATCGACACCGCCGTGGAAAGCGGGCGCTTTCTGTTCAAATTCGTCATCACCATCGCGCTCGCTGCAAGCGCCGGGGCAGTCCTCTTCCGTATTGGCAAACCCGGAGGATCGGTACGGGCGTCAGCCTTTGGGCTTTTCCTGCCGGTTGCACTGATCGCAGGTGCCGTTGTTTTTGAGCTGACAGCGATGCCCAGTTCAACATGGGAAGCGCGCATGATCGGACATAATGCAAGGCTCTGTCTGACCATTATCCCGGCGTTGTCGGCTGCTCCCTTGGCGTGCTTTCTCTATGCAATGCGCCAGGGTGCACCCCAGCGTCCGGCTCTCGCGGGAGCAGTTGCCGGGTTGGTTGCTGCTGGCATTGCCGCAACGTTCTATGCAGCAAACTGCGACGACGACAGTCCGCTCTTCGTCATGCTCTGGTATCCGATCGCCATCGCTGCCGTCGCGGCGGTCGGTGCGCTGGTCGGCCGCAAGGTCCTGCGATGGTGAGGGCACGCTTGCGGATGGCAAAGACCGCCTTTGCGCGATATTCTTGGGAATATTTCTTGAGCAATTTTCGAAAGTCCAACCGATTGATTGCTCTCCCGTGGCGCGCCATATCTTGTTGTGGCACGCTATCGCACTAATCCGGGCGTTTTGTAGTAAGGGACTGGCAGCTTGAAGACAGACGATTTGATTACGCTGCTGGCGCAAGACAATCGGCGACCCGTCAACCTTTCGATGGCGCTGTCGGTCGCGATTATAGCCGGAGCTTTGGTCGCTGCGCTGATCTTCTTCTCGATGCTCGGTTTCCGTCATGACATCGCTCAGGCGGCAGAAACAATTCGATTCGATTTCAAATTCCTGGTGACGCTGGCTTTGTTCGCGACGGCGACATCGCTTGTGGCAGCCACGATCCGTCCGGGAAGCAAGTTGGTGATCCGGCGCCGGCTTCTGCTGATCGCGCCGATCCTTCTTGCGGCGGCCGCGGCCGTGGAAATGGCCGTTACGCCGCCAGATCAATGGCTCGGAAAGTTGATCGGACACAACGCACTGCATTGTTTGACGATCATTCCCGCCCTGTCGCTCTTCCCGGCGTTTTTCCTGTTCCTTGCCATAAGAAACGGTGCTCCCGAAAACCCCGGCGTCACCGGTGCGATTGCCGCACTGGCGTCTGCCGGCATAGCGGCCACGCTTTACGCGTCCAACTGTTTCGACGATAGCCCGCTGTTTGTGGCGACATGGTATCCCATCGCCGCCGGCATCGTCGCGACGGCTGGGTATTTCGCGGGCAAGCGCTTCCTGCGTTGGTGAGACCGCTCTTCTGAAAGTGCCGGTCTGCTTCACGACCTGCAGCTGCGATACGGACTGATCGAAGCCCGTTCTTGCTGACGAAACGCTTGTGACCTGATGGGTTGGGCGAGAACTTGACCATGGCCTTTAAGCCTGACCGCACCCAATCCATGGCTTCGAGTACATAGGGAGCGAACAGGAAATCTCGGATCTCGATAATCCGGCTATCCGACCGGTCGATCAGGACAAGATGCGCAGGTCTTTCCATCGGGGTCGGTGCGGCCGAAGACCAGCACGGCCAGCCGTAGCAGCATTGCACGGATCCAACGCGGCCAACTTATCTTGCTGCGCGGCGACACCCCCGGCGATAATCGGATCTGGCAGCGATCGCGAGCATGAACCTCAGCACACTTGTTCAACAGTTCTGAATCTCCGATGGCATTGCCGAGCCTATCACAAACTAGTGATCGCGCTGGCGGTAACGAACGCCGATGAGATTGCGAACCCGGTATGCGCTCAACAAGAGCGTCATCCGAATATGGAGAACGCAATGTCTATCAGATCCACCATCAACTCCGTCGTCCTTGCCGGCGCCGTCACCACCGCCCTTGCTTCGATGGTCAGCGCTGCCCCGCTGACGAAGGCCGAAGGCGATGCTGCCGTTGCCGCTCACAAGGAAAAGTGCTTCGGCGTCGCACTGAAGGGCCAGAATGATTGCGCCGCTGGCCCGGGCACGACCTGCCAGGGCACCTCGACGGTCGATTTCCAGGGCAATTCCTGGAAGTTCGTGCAGGGCGGGACCTGCACCTCCATTGTTCTACCGAACGGCCATCATGGCTCGCTGAAGGCAATCTAACTCCACGCGCGACAGCAACGACAATCGGGAGGCGGAGAGACGCCATGACCACAGATCTGATTCCAACGACCGCGTCTGCGGTAAACACTCTCCGCTTTCCGGTCCATTCGATTGCGGGGCTTGCGGGAACAAGCTTCAAGCATGAACATCTGCCGGCCATTACGGTCGAAGGCCCGCAGCGCGGTTTCTTCGAAGTCCATGCGGAAAACTATATGGGCGCCGGCGGCCCGCCGCATCGGATGCTCGAACGGATACGCCGCGATAATCCGGTGTCGCTCCATGGCGTCTGCATGTCGATCGGAGGCCCTCAGCCCCTCGACAAGGCGCATCTTGAGCGCTTTCGTTCCCTCGTCGAGCGTTACGAACCGGCTCTCGTGTCGGAGCATCTCGCCTGGTCGACACATCAGACGACCTTTCTCAACGACCTCCTTCCCCTGCCATATACGCAGGAGAGCTTGGCGCGGGTTTGCGAGCACATCGAGGAAGTGCAGGAGACCATCGGACGCCCGATCCTTCTGGAAAATCCCTCGACCTATGTGACGTTCCGTCAATCGACGATGAGCGAGACCGACTTCATCCGCTCGATCGCCCGGCGCACCGGATGCGGTCTTCTGCTCGACGTCAACAATGTCTTCGTCTCCGCGACCAATCACGGCTTTTCGGCGCTGGACTATCTTTCCGATTTCCCGCTTGCCGCCGTCGGCGAGATTCATCTTGCCGGCCACGCCGAGCAGGCTGACGATGAGGGCGACCTGCTGCTGATCGACAGCCATGACGGGCCTGTCGCCGACGCCGTTTGGAAGCTCTACCAGATCGTCATCAGTCGCCGTGGTCCTATCCCTACTCTTATCGAATGGGACAGCAGCATACCCGATTGGCCGATATTGCGTGCCGAGGCGAGCGCCGCCCAGGCGATCCTGGATCACTATGCTTCCATCGCGTTACCGGATCACAGCCATGCAGCTTGATCCCACATCCGAGCGTACAAGACCTCTCGCTTATGCGGCGGATTTTGCGCCGGCCCTGACCAATCCGGACGCTGAGACGCCCGCGGGCGTCATCGGCCCGAACGGCAAGGGGGCGATCAAACGCTACAACGTCTATCGCAACAACGTCACCGTCAGCCTGATCGACGCGCTCGCCGGAATTTATCCGGCCGTGCAACGCCTCACCGGTTCGGAGTTCTTCCGAGCCATGGCGCGCTTTCACTTGCGTGCCACTCCGCCGACCTCGCCGCTTCTGTTCGAATATGGCCGGGATTTTCCGGCTTTCATCGAACAATACGAATATGCCCAGTCTGTACCTTGGCTCGCCGACGTCGCGAGGATCGAGCGTGCCTGGCTGGACGCTTACCATGCGGCGGATGTCGAACCGCTTACCGCCGACGCTCTTGTATCCGTGCCGCCCGAGCGTCTCGCCGAACTGGTGTTCACGGCGCATCCGGCATCAAGGATCGTTCGTTCAGACTATCCGGCCTTGACGATCTTTGCCGCCAACCGCGGTGACGGTCCTGTTGGTCCGATCGAGGTGATCGACCCGGAGGATGCACTGATTACGCGGCCCGATATGGAGGTGGTTGTGCGCCACTTTCCTCCGGGCGGCGCAGAATTCCTGATTTCCCTGATTTCCGGCGAGCCGTTGGGCGTCGCCGCAGCCAAGGCCGTCGACACCTGCCCATCCTTCGACATCGCAGCCAGTGTCGCTGGCATGATCGAAGCCGGCGTGTTTTCGGCCATCACTCCTGGAGACGCATGATGATATCGACCACCACACAGCAGCCTTCGATCAAAGACAGACTGCAGCCGATCGTGACACTCGTGGAGATGGCGCAGAAGCTCGTTCGGGCCATCGCACAGCCGACATTCGTCCAAGCCGTCATGCGTGTCGCCCTGGCCGTACCCTTCTGGAGATCCGGCATCCTGAAATGGGACGGCTTCCTGCAACTGAACGATACGGCGATCACCCTGTTCACCGACGAGTTCATGTTGCACCTGCCGGGCGGTCCCTACCCCTATCCGGCGCCGGTGACCATGGCCTTTCTCTCCGGTTCGGCCGAGATCACCTTTCCGATTCTACTCGTTCTAGGCCTCGCCACCCGGTTTGCCGCGACCGGCTTGCTGTTCATGACTTTAATCGTCGAATTGACCGTGCCCGACGGATGGCCGATCCATATCACCTGGGCTGCGATGGCGCTGTCGCTTATGGCATGGGGGTCGGGTAAGCTCTCCATCGATCATTGGCTGGCGCGTTGGCTCGGCGGTCGCGCTGCTTGATGTCGCCCCGGCGGTGCGCCCGTTATCAAGGTACCGGCGCCCGGCTGCGCCGGCCGTATCGCTAGGCGCCCTCCTACTCCACAACTTCGCTGATGCGTCGATGTTTGGTCAAGGCGAGGTGACTGATCAACGAAATCTGCCGGCCTGAAGACCATTGCGCATCAAGTTGACGCCATTTCCAGAATGGACCGGATGACAATGCTATGCATCATAGAGCTCTGCAATGAAGCGTGCTTCAACGGGCAGGGCGTCGACGTCGATTTTGCAATGACCGGACGTCACGATAATCTTGATAGGCGGCCACCTGTCACGCACAGCTGCGGCGAGCTTGAGTTCGTCGATGCCACCAGGCATCCGTGAACATCACCCCAATCCGTTTGTTGGCAATCAGCAACCCGATCGCTTCCATTGCGTTCGCCGCTTCGAACACTTCGAAGCCCGCGTCCTCCAGTTCGCTGCCCATGGCCATGCGGACGAATGTCTCATCTTCGACAACGAGGACGGGGGTACGACAGCCCCTCGCGAACAACGACACGATCATCGGCGATAAGGACGCGTATGCATTGTCGGCGAGGGTCGCTGGGGAGTGACGATTGAAAGGGCAAAGCTGCGGTTTCTCGCGATTAGAGGATCGGCTTGCCCACCTGCTCCATGACATTGATAATCACGGAGTAAGGTAGGACCAGCGCGAGCGGCGCCTTTGGAATTTCGAGAGCGCCATAGGATTTGTACCATTCGGCCGCCCGTTCATCCTTGGCGTCGATCAGCAGCAGGGATCCTCCAACCTGTGCCGATGCCTGAATGCAGCGCCGCGCGGCCGCGATCAGCAATTCGCCGCCGAGGCCCCGACCTTGCTGCGACGTACTCACTGCCAGCCGGCCAAGCCGGAATCCGCCGATCGGATGTCGTCCACCACCGGCTGGCCGCGCGACTTCTGGCGCAAGATCGAAATCGACCTGCGCGGGGCTGAGCGTATAAAAGCCGAATATCGTCGTGCTGTCGGCGTCGTCGACCGCCACGAACGTCTTGGATGCACCGCTCTCATGCGCCTGACGGGCGTATTTCATCAGGAAGTCATTGAGATCCGTCTGACCGCAGTCGAAGCCTTTACGATTATGCTTCCTGGAAATCGGCTCCTCGTGCCAGTCCGGAAGCGTCATTTGCGGGTCGCGAGCGAACGGGCCGCCGCCTGCAGCCTTGCGTTCGGCTTCGGCGGGTTCTCCAGCAGATCCAGCATGAAGCGTGTCTGTTCCTCATCGAGAGTGACCCGCTCGGCTTTTTCGATCACGGCCTCGGCCGCCAGCAGCGCATTGCGCAGCACGAAATCCTTGAGGCTGGTCCGCTCAAGTGCTGCCGCACGCATCAGCCTGGCCTTTTCGGCCGGCGGTATCTGCATGGGGAATCGGCTCGTATTCTCTGCGGCGGCTCTGGGCATGGTCATATCCTCTTCATGCGCAGACTATAGGTCTTTCGCTGCCCGATTTCAATGTATGTTCAATGAAAGCACCTATCGATAACGAATGGTGTTGAACGTGTGCCGTCCGATCAGCGCTCTCAGCGCCGCAGCCGTCTGACCCAGTCACGCAGCCGTCGCGCGTCGTCGAAAGGACCGTCGTCCATCGATACAATCGCTGCGACCGCGCGTCCGGACACGTAGAACAGGTAGCTGAGCATGACGCCGAACCACATCCAGCCGTTTATGGTGCCAAGCCAGGAGAACCCGATAGGCGTGATCACCGGCAGAACATCCCGAACGACCGGATAGACGATCAGCAGGCCGGCCACTCGAAGCGGCGTGAGCAGGAACAGTTCGATCCGCCGAAGAACGCGCAGCTCGGATCGGGACAGGGCGCCGGGAGCGTCAGCTGCCCGAGTAACGCGGATAGCTTCGACGAGATTGGTCCAGAACTCCGGCCTGCGCAGGATCGCAAAGAACCTCACCGTGCGCCCTGCGTCGCGCAGCAGGAGGCTGGTCGGCGCAACCCGCATCGACAGGGCGGTCTTGGCGATACTGAGAACCGCAAGCGCGACACTGAACCAGATCGCGGCATCATAGAGAATGGAAACGTCGCTCAGGGAAAACCGGGCATACATCCAGTAGACGAGCCACAACGGCGCGATGACCAGTGCTGTTCGGAAAGGAAGCAGCAGCAGTTCCGCAAATCGCATTTGAGACGGTTTCGGTTCAGGGACGGAAATCATCACGGGCATCTGTCGTTGCCTCCATACTTGTGCGGGAAATCTATCGCAAATCATTCCGGTTACAAGAAATGTCCGGACCAATGTTTCCATCAACATTGATGGACGAAATCCGCGGCGCGGGGCGAGACGCCATATGAAACCGCCGATAGCGTCCACGCAATATAGAAATTGAGCGCATCCCGATGGGAGCGTGCTCTATTCCACCGCACCCTGTCGCCGCTTTGCTCCGACCAGGCACGGCTCCACCGAACCCCGAAGATCGGGTTTCGGCCCTCCGGTGACGATCACATTGCGCAGCTCGCCCGGTCAGGCCCGGACGAGAGATCGGGAGCGCGCCGGCGCGCTCGCTTCTCACAGGGAGCAGCCGCGCCACGATCGCCCATCTTCGGTCGGAAGCTTGTACTCTTCACAAGGAAGAGGCCGGTCTTGATCACATTTCCAAAGTTGAACAGGCTGATTGGTCTCCTAAGTCTTGTCATTTTGCCCGGTAAGCGCGAACGAACGAAATGAACGCCTTGAATGCAGCTGAGGGAAGCCGGCTGGAGGGATAGTAGAGGGTCTCACTTCCGAGGGCAGGCGTCCAGTCTTCCATGATCTGGCGAAGCTGACCATTTTCTAGAAAGGGCGCCGCCTCGCGAGCGTCGACATAGGAGATCCCGAGGCCGCTCGCCGCCGCGCGTGCCGCCAATTCCGTAGACCCAACGATGAGCCTTCCGGTCACCTTTGGTTCGGCATATTCCCCGCGATGGCCCATCTCCCAGTCCATGATCACGCCGCTCGGCAGTCGAGCCCTGATGCACTCATGTGCCAAAAGATCGCCAGGCGTCTTCGGGGTTCCTCGTGCGTCAAGATACGAGGGGGCCGCCACAAGGATGAGCGTTTCCAGAATACCGAGGGGGATAGCAACCATGTCCTGAGGGACGATCGATTCCATCCGCAGTCCCGCGTCGAACCCTTCTGCAATGATATCGACGATCCTTCCCTCGCAGGTTAGGTCCACCCTGACTTCCGGATAGGCGTGCATGAAATCGACAATGATCGGCAAGAGCCTACCCGCCCCCCCAACTCGATACATTGACGCGCACGAGCCCGGCAGGACGGTCTCGCAGCTCATGAATCCCGTCTAATGCCCCATTGATCTCAGCCAGTGCGGGCCTGATCCTGGCAAGGAACGCTTCACCTGCCTCCGTCAGCGAGACACTGCGCGTATTTCTTAGAAACAGCCGAATGCCGACCCGGCGTTCGAGGTTCGCTACTATATGGCTGACGGAAGACGGAGACATATTGAGCTCGGTTGCTGCCCCCCGAAAGCTGCGATGGGCCGCGACCGCGCTGGTAACCATCAGCGTCCGAAATCCAAGCTCTTCCATTGTACAGTTTTCATCATCATGCCGTCCGGCATTGGACGGCTTATCGCAGCATCGGTTCTCGTTTAGATCTTTGTGCATGTCAACAACGAGTGTCAGGACAAAGATCACTGACCACTATGAAAGGGTGACCTATGACAAATAGAACTTGGTTCATTACCGGCGCTTCACGAGGCTTTGGCAGGATTTGGGCGGAAGCGGCGCTGTCTCGCGGCGATAAGGTTGCAGCGACCGCTCGCAACGTCGAGACCCTGGCGGAACTCAAGCAGAAATACGGTGCTGACTTTCTGCCGATTTCACTGGATGTCACGGATCGTGATGCTGTGAGCGCTGCTGTGAAGTCAGCCCACGATTATTTCGGGCGCCTGGACGTTGTGTTGAGCAACGCGGGTTATGGCCTGGTGGGCGCAATCGAGGAAACCAGCGTTCAAGAAACGCGAGCCATCTTCGAAACCAACGTGATCGGCACTTTGTCGGTCGTGCAAGCAGCCCTTCCCATCATGCGGGCTCAGGGGAGCGGGCATATCCTGGCGGTATCAAGCGTAGGCGGTCTTGTCACATTCCCTCTCGGGGGCATCTACCAGGCCACCAAATTTGCTGTCGAAGGTATGCTGCAAACCTTGGCTCAGGAAGTGGCCACCGCAGGCATCAAGGTTACATTGATTGAACCGGGGCCATTCGCCACCGATTTCATGACAGAGAGTTCCATCAAGAACGCGGTACCTATCGCAGCTTATGATCAGGTACGCGACGATCTCTCGAAGATGCTGTCACCAGACGCGTTCGGCGACCCGAACACGACGGTCGACACGGTCCTCCGCGTCATTGATGCCGACCAGCCTCCTCTGCATGTGATCCTCGGCCCGCTGCTACCGATGGTCCAGGACGTATATGCCGCGAGACTTCAGACTTGGGAACGGTGGGAGACGAAGGGCGGGCTCTAGACTGATCCTTTCGCCATATGCTTCGGGGGTCATCCGAAGCATATGGCTCTATTAGATGGTTTGTATCTTGCGTCGCCTGTCTGCGCGATTGCGTACAACCAGCGGCTTTGCGTTTGATGTGAAATTGGAGGTACTCAATGACAAATCTGGATATGGCGGTTGCTTGGGCCAATGCAGAGATTTTGCAGGGCAAGGTTATGGTAGGGCTGGGTGCCATATTTATTGTATCGACTGTGGCAACGCTTTGGTTTTACAGCGATTTGACACGCGGCTTCTTGGTCCCGGCTGTTCTCATCGCCCTATCGCTTTGCGCATACGGTGGGAGCATGATTCCAAGCCGTGCCGCGCAGATCGCTCAATTCCAGCGGGACTTCCGAGCCGATCCCTCAGCTTTCATAACCACCGAGAAATCCCGTGCCGCTGCTCTGAGCAAGTCGCTTGACCGAAACAAGGTGATCTGGATTGCAATCCTGATCGGCAGTTCAATAGGGTTGTGGCTTCTCAGCGGCGCCACGTGGCGAACTTTCGCCGCCGGCTTTATGCTGGCTTCCGCCTGTGCGCTGATAATCGACACTGCCCTTGAGCAGCGCTCGACGTCCTATCATAAACAGCTGATGTCCCTCGCAGAATGACTACGGGCCAACCGCCTGTCCACCTGGCGAACTCTGGCGCGGCAGGGCAAGCTGGCGCTGCCTGCACCTAGGGATGCGGTGGAGTTCGCAGTCGTCGTCGATCCTCCTGTTTCGGAGCCGCTGATCAGGAAAGCCGGCCGTCCGGAGATCATCGTCGATGCTGTCACCATCCGTCTGGAAAGTAGAAGCCGGGCGTGTCGCGGCTCAACAATTCGCCAATTCGCCGCCGAAGGCGGGTTTGGCGCCCTCATACTTGCCGATCTCGATATAGTCGGTGTCGGTCTTCAATTGCTTCTCGTCGACGGTAAGCCCCTTCAGCTTCTCCGTCATCGCCGCCATGAACCTGTCGTGGATGCCCTCGGTGACGATCAGGCGCGAAGAAGCAGTGCAGCGCTGGCCAGTTGCGAAGAAGGCCGAATTGGCAGCTGCCTCGACCGTCACGCCGGCGAGGTCCGATCGTCCAAGTATGGACGTGGGATCGAGAGCGCGCAGGCGCGCTCGCATCTGTAAGGAGCAGCCGCCTCGAGGCGGCCGCGCTTCTCCTCCCTGACATGGCCGCTCTTACGATAGGGCGAAGATCAGGCCAATGGGCAAGCGCGCCCAGGGGCGCTGTCGGCCGTGGAAAAAATAGGCTTTCACCGCTTCGCGCCGAACCTTCCGATTTTTCCGCCGTCCGACCCATGACCGGATCTGCGCCCTACCGGGAGCGGGCTTACGCCCCCTCCCTTCGTCCCGAGGACGTGCGGGCACGTCCTTCGGACCAAAGGAAGAAGGCTTCGCCCACAGCGGGTTTTGAAGACCCGTTCAACGGGAAATCAGGAGATTGAAGCCATGACGACAGTAATCATCGAACTGAACAAGCTGGACCGCGACCCCAAGAACGTTCGCAAGAGATACGACCCCCAAAAGCTTCGCGAATTCGCCGCCAATATCGAGGCGGAAGGGGTTCTGCATAATCTCGTCGTGCGGACTGGCGACAAGCGTGGCCGCTATTTCGTCACCGCTGGCGAACGCCGCAGGCAGGCGCTGTTGCTCTTGGTGGAGCAGGGCAAAATCGCCAAGAACCATCCGGTCGAATGCAAGGTTCGCGACGGTTCGAACGCCACGGAAATCAGCCTGTCGGAGAACATGTTCCGCGAGGACATGCACCCCGTCGACCAGTACGAGGCTTTTTCCGTCATGGCGGCGGAAGGCAAGTCCATTGCCAACATTGCCGCGCATTTCAGCGTCACCGAAATCATCGTGCGCCGCCGCCTGGCGCTGGCGAAGGTGTCCCCGAAGCTGCTTGAGGTTTATCGCGAAGGAAAGATGACCTTCGAGCAGCTTTCCGCCTTTACGGTTTCCGACGACCACGAACGGCAGGAGCAGGTTTGGGACAATCTCCCCCATTGGGATCGTCAGGTCCACCGGATCAAGTCCGGCCTCGTCACCGACGAGGTTGCCAGCACCGACAGGCGCGTCAAGCTGATCGGCGGGCTGGATGCCTATGAACAGGCCGGTGGCGCAGTGCGCCGCGATCTCTTCGGTGAGCAGGGCGAGGGCTATGCGCTGGACGTCGCTTTGCTCGACAGGCTCGCCATGCAGACGCTGGAAGACGTCGCCGCGCCTTATCGTGAGCAAGGCTGGAAATGGGTGGAAACGGCTTTTGCGCGCCCGGACTGGATTTTCAACATTCCGCGCGTCTATCCCGAAGACGTCGAGCTTTCCGCCGAGGATCAGGCCGAATATGACGCGCTCGTCAGCGAACGCGACGATCTGGCCGAACTGATCGACAATGATGCCGACGACGAGAACGCTGGTCAGCGTGTGGCTGAAATCGACAAGCGTCTGGATGAACTCGCCAAGAAGCAGGAAGCCTATCAGCCCGACGATATCGCACGCAGCGGCGTGATTGTGTTCGTCAACCACCACGGCAAGGCGCAGGCGGAAATCGGCGTCGTCCGGGAAGACGACGAAGTCGAGGAAACCGACGCGGCGGATGGCGATGAGAACGAGGGCGAGACGGAAGACGGGGAGGGCATCGGCGCAATCGCCAATACCAGCGCCGGAACCGGTGAGCCCGAGGAACGCACCCCGACCTTCACTCATCCCCAACCCCTGATCGAGGTTCTGACCGCGAAGAAGACCGCCGCCCTGCGGGTGGAACTGGCGAACAATCCCGATGTGGCCTTGGCCGCCGTGGTTCACGCCATGCTGTTGCGCATCAGCTATGGCGGGCGCGTGGACGAGAAAAGCGCCCTGCAGGTGTCCCTCACCCATGAGCATCTGGATAGGTGGATCAGGGAGCCGGAGGATTGCCCTGCATCGGCGGCATTCGAAAGCCTGCGGGAAAACTACGGGCATAAAATCCCCGGCAATCCCGCCGACCTGTTCGACTGGTGCCTTGAGCAGAGCCATGAGGAACTTCTGGCGCTGCTGGCTTATGCCGCCGCGCATGCCGTCAACGCGGTGGAGATAAAATTCTCCGACCGCCGCAACGGGATCGAACAGGCAAACCAGCTTGGCCGCGCCCTCAAGGTCGATATGACCAACTGGTTCGAAACGACCGCCGACAGCTATTTCAGCCACATCAATCGCCGGGGCATCGAACAGGCAGTCCTTGAAGCGCAGGGACCGGAAGCGGCCCTTGCGGTTTCAGCCGCCTCCAAGAAAGCCGAGGCCGTGCTGATCGCGGAACGCAGGATCAAGGGTGCGGGCTGGCTTCCGGCTCCTGTCCGGATCGCAACCGATCCCAACGCAAAAACCGAGGTTCAGGCCGAGGCGCAGTCGTTCCCGATGGCAGCGGAATAGTCCGCCGCAGCCAGTCGGCCGGTCGCGCCTCTCCAGCGCGGCCGGTTCCTCCCTTCCAGCCGAGAAATCCGATGTTCGACCAAACCCCCGACCCGACGCTCGCCGCCGAAGCCTGCTGCAAGCTCATCAGCGCCTACCTCGCCGGTCATGAATCCGTCGAGTGGAGTGATGTTCAGGAAGCCCTGAATGTGGCGCTCAAGGCTTTCGATCTGCCGCAAACCTATGTCGAGGACACGACAGAGCGAAACCAATAGCGCTCACAGGGTCCGCCATGGCATCGAGCCCCGGCGGATCCTGACGGAATGCTCCGTCCCGTTCTTGTAGGGCAGGGGCCGAGGGCTTCGCCCTTCTCTCCCCCAAACAGCCTTCCGCCCGCCTTCCTCCGTGCAGGCGGTTCCCCGCGAAGCCTGTTTCCCCCTTCCAGCCCACCACTCACGCGGCCCCGGAAGGCAGGAGCGGCGCCCTGCCTTCGCAGGACCAAGAAGGCCGCTTTGCGGATCAATCCAGCTTTCAGGTCATCCCATGAACAATCCTCGTCTCAAAACCATCGTCAAGCTGTTCGAAACCTGCCGCTACAAGCACGACCTCTATTCGGTCTTTTCCGACTGGTGCGAATGCGCGGCCATTTCCATGAGCAATGCCGTCGATCTCGTGAACGCCGAAAAACGCGAAGCGCGTTATCTCGAAATCGTCGGCAAATATGACCGCCCCACTATCGAGACGTTCACGAAGATCATGGGCGAGGTCATCATGGCGATGGAGGACGCGCCGCAGGATATCCTTGGGGCGACGTTCCATGCGCTCGAATTGCACAATAAGGCGCGCGGCCAGTTCTTCACGCCCTACCCGATTTGCCGGATGATGGCGTTGATGCTTGCCGGCAGCAGGCAAGAGATCGGCAAGATCATCGAAAAGCGCGGTTTCATGATCGCGCAGGAGCCCGCCGTTGGCAGCGGCGCGATGATCGTCGCCCTGGCCGAGGCCATACGGGACGCTGGTTTCAACTATCAGCAGATGTTGCATGTTACCGCCGTGGATATCGACCGCCGCGCCGTTCACATGGCCTATATCCAGTTTTCGCTTCTGCATATTCCGGCAACCGTTCTGGTCGGCGACAGCCTGGCGATGCGGTTTCATGAGGAGTGGCACACGCTCGCCCATGTCATGGGCGGCTGGAACGGGAAGCTCAGGAGAGCCGAACGGGAAGGGAAGGGCACTGCGCCGATGATCTCGCCCGCAACACCCGGAAATGACGCCGCGCAAGCTGCTAAACCGCGCGCGCCCGAGCCTGACGAGCCGTCCTTTGGTGTCGAAAAGTCCGGCCAGCTCAGGTTGTTCTAGCGCAGGCAACCGATAAGGCGAAGGCCAATGCCCGGCCTTCGCCTTATCGATATCGATCCCGCCGTCTTCCTGACCCGAGCCGCGTCGAACGGCGCGGGACAAGGACGAGGGGTGCCCCTGGCGCCCACCCCTCGACACTCCCCGCCCGCCCCATCAAAACGGAGCGCAAGGCGCGGGGGCAGTCGGTCCCGCTTCCCCTGCGGGCCACTATGTTGAAGCTCCTGCGGCTGCCCTTCTTCCGCTCCTTGCGCATCGAGAATTCCCGAAATCCCGGCCGATGGCCGGCGCTATGCTGATTTCTCCGATGCTCTTCATCTTGGCGGGATCGTGCCGTGCTCGTTTCACATCGCGTTGGCTCGAACCATAGACAGAAGCTCTACGGCTCAGGCGCCTAACAGCGATTTGGCAATCAGCCCATTTTCAATGGCCCGAACATGCCGGATTCGACAAGCGACAAGTATATTTTCTTCAGCGCTAGTGCCGTGTCTTGGCTGACGAAAAGCGAGGAGCGATTCCCATGTGGTTCACCAAGTAGGTAAGGCCGCATCGTCTCCCAACGCTCCGATCTGGTAGACCAGCGCCAGCAGGGAACTTCCTGCTCAAGCATTAGAGGAACGGCGAGCTTCTTTGGAATCAAGAAATTCGGCTCAAGACGCTCGTTCCATTTGCAACGGACGAGGATTGGCTTCGCACTCTCGTTGTAGAAAGGCACGCTTAGACGCTCTGCGGTGATCGATGCTGCGTGGTGAACAGATAGTTCCTCAACGGAATCGATAACGTCCTGCCCGTTGCCATATGGACATGTGATAAATCCGTGGGCGAAGTATCGAGTATGATCCAGCCCTTTGTACCCGCATTCTCTGCTCGGATATCTCTCAGGGTGGCGCTCATCATGTCGCATCACAAGCGGATGCCAACTTGGGTAGCTATCCACGGCGGGTCCGATTTCAGCAACTATGTCAGCTAGTGCCTGCTCGGATTTAGCCCTGACGTCCGGTTCAAACTCCCGTGGCACGAGATATTTTCTCGCGCTCTCGTAGCCTGTTTCCGCTGCTTCCTCGGCTCGAAATGCCATCCTTAAATCTCATGATATTGTCACGACACGCATCTAAATAACATTTTACGCATGAAAAATAAATATCGTGCGTAATTATTTCATTGAATGCGGGAGGGCGTTGCGTTTTCTATGCGATTTTCGGGACATAACGGAGAGCTGGCGAACCCGAAACATCGTCGGAGACAGGAGTAGGTCCTGCTGAGATCGCTGTGCGTGTGACGTGTTAGGCCATCCGCTTCATGAGCGGATCGCGCTCTATGCCGATGGCACGAAGCCGGCTCTTCGGCCGTCTCCGCCGATCCCGGTGACGATCGCTTGTCCAGCGAGTGCTTGCGCACCCGGTCATGAGGCCCGTATCGGGCCGCCCTGTTTTTTCTCGCCCCATGACATCGCCGGCCGTTCGGATCAAGGGGCAGGCGCGGCAGAGCCGCTTGTCGCGCCGGGAAAAAACGGCCTTCCGCCTGCGGCCGAACCTTCCGTTTTTTGCCCGACCCGACCCCTTGACCCGCCCGGCCGTCGCCGAGGGGCGGGCTTTCGCCCTCCCCCCTCTGTCCGGGGGAATGTCAGAGGCCATTCCCCCGGACAGACCGGGTAGAGGCTTCGCCCGAGGGGGCTTGCCCTTCGGGGTGGCAACGGGAAACTTTGGAGACAGACCATGACCATCTACACGGAGACCGCACGTTTCGACACCGGCCGAGCCCTGACCGAAACCGAGATGCGCCGTATCGCCCCTTCCATCTTCGCCGTGACCGCACATGAAAGCCGGTCCGAACGCTTCATGCCCATTCCGACCATCGACATTCTGCGCGGTCTCATGCGGGAAGGCTTCATGCCGGTCGGCGCGAAGCAGTCGCGCAGCCGTACCGAGGGTAAGGCCGATTTCACGAAGCACCTCATCCGCATGCGTCGCATCGATGACGGTAAAGTCTACAACGTAGGCGACACCGTTTGCGAAATCCTCATCAAGAACGCAAACGACGGAACCAGCGCCTACGAATTGCTGGCCGGACTGTTCCGCATTCGCTGCCTCAATTCTCTGGTGGCGCAGACCGGCACCATCGACGCGATTAAGGTGCGCCATTCCGGCGACGTGCAGAACAAGGTCATCGAGGGCACCTATCGCGTTCTTGGCGAAGCCGAACGCACCCTTGCCGCTCCACAGGACTGGTCGACCCTGCGGCTGAACCGCGACGAACAGGACATTCTCGCGGACGCCGCCCATGTTCTCCGCTTTGGCGACAGCGAGGGCGAAACCACGACGCCGATCAAGGCGGAGCAGTTGCTTGTTCCCCGCCGTCACGACGACCGCGCCGACGATCTCTGGACGGTCTGGAATGTGGTGCAGGAGAACGCCGTCAAGGGCGGGTTGCGCGGCATTGGTCGCGACGATCTCGGCAGGCCGCGCCGCGTGAAGTCCCGCGCCGTCAATGGCATCGATCAGGATATCAAGCTGAACAAGGCCCTTTGGCTGCTTGGCGAGCGGATGGCGGAACTGAAAGGCGGCAGGTGAATACGCAGGAACAGCGCGCCGCCGGCACAAGGCGGCGCAGTTCCCCGGCGGCTTGCCTGTCCCTTGCCGCATCGAGCGGCGCGGGACAGGTGCGAGGGGTGCCCCTGGCGCCCCACCCCTCGAAGCTCCCCGCCCGCCCCATGAAAACGGAACACAGTGCGAATCCTCCGATGCAAGAAATATCGCGACCTGCGCGATATCCTCGGGTTCGTCGATGCGGCCAAGCGGCGTACCGGTGATCATCTCTCTGCCTTGAACGAAATACTGCTCATGCGGATCTTGATTTCCTCCGCAAGCTGTCCGGCCGCTGCCTCCAGCACACCTTTCGACCTGACAACGAGTTTCAAGACCGGTGTCGAGAAATGACGTTCCGCCAACGGCAAGCATATCAGTTCGCCGCGCAAAGCCTCAGCACTGAGATCGAACGGATTGAGGAAGGCGACGCAGCGGCCGCTTATTGCGAACTGCTTCATCACCTCCATTGAATCCGTCTCCACAGTTGGCTGCAGAGGAAGCCCCGCTGAAGCGAATGCGTATTCAACAAGTCCTCTGATCGCCATTGATGCTGTTCCGGTGACGATTGGATATTCTGCGCAGTGCGACAGTCTCAATTTATCCTGTCGAGCGAGGGGATGACCGGGAGAGACGACGGCTCCGATCTCCACGTCGGCCGCTTGCAGGGTTCGCAAGGCCGGATTGGGCAGGATGTTGTACCCGAGGCCTATGTCGCTTTCCCCGGACAGAACCTTGGTCGCAATCGCATCCGCGGACGGCATGATTTCGACGCGCACCAGCACACGGCTGTGCTGCTGGATGAAATCGCAGGCCAGAGTGATCAGCGGGCCGTTTACCAGCCCGCCCATCGTGGCGATCCGGATCTCGCCCCGCTCCATGCCTTTCAGGGCGGCGATCCGGCCCATGGTTCGCTGGTATTCCCTTTCCATGGTCTGAGCATGTGCGACAAGCACTTCGCCTGCCGCCGTTAGCCGCAGCCGCGTGGGAAGCCTTTCGAACAGCGGAGTGCCGATCTCGTGTTCCAGAGCGAGTATCTGCCGGTTGAGCGCCGAGGACGAAATGTTGAGTGTAGTTGCAGCTTTCCGCATCGAACCGAACCGCGAGACCTGCTCGATAAATCTCAGGTTCTTCCTGTTCATCGTAGCTCCTTAGCGGGCCGACTGCAGCATGTTAGTGCTGCAATAGTTGGGACAATATGATGCAAAAATGACGCTTTGAGAGGGACAATATACTGGATAGCGTAATCCGCATAAGGGAACAAACGGAGACTGCCATGCCAAACCGCGCTTCCATCTGCATTGCCGCAACAATCACGCTCGCATCACTCGGCTGGAGTGGCGAAGCCGCTGCACTGGAAAAGGTGCGTTTCGGCCTCGGCTGGCTTCCCGAAGCCGAACACTGCGGTTTCTTCTACGCAAAGGCCGAGGGGCTTTATGAGAAGGCGGGCCTCGATGTGGATCTTATTCCCGGCGGCCCCGGCACCAATGTTGCGATGCTGGTGGCCGGGGGAGAACAGGATCTTGGAATGGGATCCAGCTTCACCACGCTGAATATGGTGAAACAGGGTATTCCCGCTGTGACGATCGCGGCCTACTTCCAAAAGGATCCGCAAACACTCGTGGCGCATGCCGATCAGGGAATTTCGAAGCTTGAAGATGTTAAAGGCCATCCGGTCATGGTCGCAGACTTTGCGCGGGCCGAGTTCTGGCAGTTCCTCAAGTCGAGATTCGGCTTCACCGACGATCAGCTCCGCCCGTACACCTACAATCCGGCCGTGTTCGTCTCCGACAAGACGTCCGTGCAGCAGGGTTATGTAACAGCGGATGAGTATTATTTGGGCGGCAAGCTGGACAAGCCGCCTGTTATCATGCTGCTCGCCGACTACGGCTATTCCAATTATGCGACCACCGTTTTCGGGATGAAGAGCTACCTGGACGCACATCCCGATACGGTCTCGGCCTTCCTCAAGGCGACGTCCCAAGGATGGAACGCTTGTATGACGGGTGACTATACGCCCGCCATGAAGCTCGCCACCTCGATCAACAAGGATCCCTCCTATGGCGAGGGCCTCTGGCAGGCGTCAATCAAGCAGCTTCGCGAACGCAACATCGTTGGAGACAAGACGAATATCGGCCTGATGACGGACGAACGGTGGAAGTCTTTCTTCGAGGATATGGTCAAGGCAGGAGTCTATCCCGCGGATCTCGATTTCAAACAGGCCTATACGCTGCAATTCCTGTCTTCGGCGAAGTGAAGATCATGCCGAACGCATCCATGAGATTACCGAGGCTTGACGGTGACGATTTGCTATACGAGCCGGTTCATAGGCTGACTGCGCTGATGAGAGCCAAGAAAGTATCGGCGCGGGAGATTGTGGAACTTGCCATTCGCCGGGCTGAACTCCTATCGACCTCGATCAACTGTATTGCGATACCGCTTTATGAGGAAGCGCGTGAGCAAGCGGATTTGGCGGACCTCGCGCTGGCGCGTGGCGATATAACTGGCCCGCTTCACGGAATTCCGCTGACCGTCAAGGACGGTATCGCGACCGCCTGTCATCCGCTGACATCGGGGTCAGCCTCGATGGTCGAAACGACCGCCGCACAGGACGATCTCGTCTGGACACGATTGAAGGAGGCCGGAGCCATCCTGCTCGGCAAGTCGACCGCCCCGGAGTTCTTCCATCAGGTGACCACGACGTCACCGCTCTACGGCACTACGAGAAATCCATGGTCTCCCAGCCACACGCCTGGCGGATCGAGCGGTGGCGCCGCGGCGGCGCTCGCAGCAGGTATCGGTCCTCTTGCTCTGGGCTCGGATGGAGGCGGATCATTGAGATGTCCGGCCTCATGTACGGCGATTCTTGCCTTGAAGCCGACGGCCGGGAGAGTTCCTCATGAGCATTTTCCCGACAGTTTCGGAAACTATGCCTCCTTCGGACCCATGGCGCGCGACGTTTCGGATCTGCATTTGATGCTATCGGTGATGGCAGGCGGGTCGGATCATGACGCCGCAAGCGTCGGCCGGCCGGCATACCCCGATACAGCGATGCCCGCGGTCGAACCTCTCCGCTTGCGTATCGGCTGGATTCCTCACCCTGGAGGATACCGAACGGACAACGCGATCCTCGATCTTTCGGTGAGGGCATTGGAGACTCTCGAAAATGCAGGCGCAGCCCTTATCGAGGCATTTCCTGCGGACCTTCTTGACAATGCGTATGACGCCTACAGGGTGATCGGCGCGGTGGGTCATGCCGGTCGATGGAGCCAGCAGAGCGAAGGTGCCAGATCAAAATGGAGTTCCAGCTTTGCCGCACTGGTGGAACTCGGCAGATCATTTACAGCCAGCGATTTGGCGGAAGCGCAGGCAAAAAGAACGATCCTCTTCCGGAAGGTGCAGACGGCGTTCAGAAGCGTCGACGTCATTGCGACGCCAACGCTGACCGGACCACCGAAGGCTGCGGAAGCGGGCTGTTCCGTCGACAGTGAGGATTACGCCGCTTGGGCGGCCGGGCTGTATCCGTTCAATTTGACGGGACATCCGGCCATCTCCGTGCCGTGTGGCTTCACGGATGACGGGCTGCCGGTTGGAATTCAGTTCGTGGCGCCGTGGTACGAGGAGCGACGACTTTTGGCCGTCGCACAAGCGCTCGAAACGGCTAACACCGATCGGAGGCGACCCCTGCTATGACAGCCGAAATCCAATCGTCTCCAGTTCAAGATGCTGAGTGGACAGACAGCATGACACCTGACGAAGTGAACGACCGCCGGCGTTGGGTACAGTTATTGGACCGGTGGCTCCCGCTTCTGGCAGGTCTCGTCTTCCTGTTGGGATGGGAAGTTACGGTCCGGCTGCTTCATATCGCGCCCTACGTCCTTCCTGCTCCCACGCTCATTTTCTCATCCCTCCTTGCAAACTGGCAGGACCTGCTCCGCGCGCTTGGAAACACGGCGTTCGTCACGATCAGTGCCTTCTTTCTGGCCTTGGTCAGCGGCGTGGCACTCGGGACAATCGTCACCATGTCGCGAACAGCGGAGAGGATCGTCTGGCCATACGCTGTTGCTCTGCAGGTGACGCCCATCATCGCCATCGCCCCCCTGATCATCATATGGGTCGGCTTGTCGCGTGTCTGGTTGGCGCTGCTCATTTTGTCGTGGCTGGTCGCCTTCTTCCCGGTTCTTTCGAACACTGTGATCGGGATAAAATCGGTGGACCACGGATTGCAAAATCTCTTCACCCTGTATCGGGCGACGAGATGGCAGCGATTGCGCTACCTTCAGTTCCCCGCAGCGTTGCCGTTCATTCTATCGGGTGCGCGCATTTCCTCAGGACTTTCTGTCATCGGCGCGGTCGTTGCCGAGTTCGTTGCCGGAAGCGGCACATCCACCGGCCTTGCCTGGACCATTGTACAAAGCGGCAACATGCTTGACGTCCCAAGGATGTTCGCGGCGCTGATGCTTCTTTCCGGGTTCGGTATCGCCATCTGGTACATCATGAGCACGGTTCAGACGAAGCTTCTTCGTCACTGGCACGAAAGCGAGACGAAAAATGAAAACTGAGATGCATGATCGGGTGATGCCTCGACTGGTGTCCGCCACGCCTGATGTCTTGGCGCGTCTCAGCAACGTGACGAAGAAATACAACAATGGAACGATCGCTCTCGATCGCCTGAATCTGGAGATCAGACGGGGCGAGTTTGTCAGCCTGCTCGGTCCGTCCGGATGCGGAAAGTCAACGATTCTCCGGCTTCTCGCTGATCTCGGCACTGTGACATCGGGTGTTGTCGAAGTTCAGTCAGCACCGAAGTTATCCGCGACAGTTGGTTACGTCTTCCAGGAGCCTAACCTCCTGCCTTGGGCAACGGTGGAAGAGAATGTCGCGTTGCCGCTCACCCTTCAGCCGGACCTTGAACGTGATGATAGACAGGAAGTCCTTAACTGTCTGCAGATGGTTGGGCTCGCAGCCTTCGCGAAATCATATCCGCGTGAATTGTCGGGCGGCATGAAGATGAGAGTGTCGATTGCTCGTGCTCTGGTCACAAAACCGGCGCTGCTTCTGATGGACGAGCCTTTCGCCGCGCTCGATGAAATTACCCGTTCCAAGTTGGACGACGATATGCTGGAGATATGGCGCCGGACGGGTTGCACGGTCGTCTTTGTCACGCATAGTACAGTGGAAAGCGTCTATCTATCCAGCCGCATAGTGGTCATGGCTCCGCGCCCAGGAAGGGTTGTGGGATCGATTGACATAGACGCTGGCTATCCGAGGACGGGTGAGTTCAGATTGAACGAAGCTTTTGCGGCCTACGCGAAATCTGTATCTAAACTTCTCGATAGCATGCCCAGCGGATAGTCATCACTGGCACGAATTCAGCCCCGGTCGCAGATGCAAAACGCTTAGAACCGCCGCCGCTAAGTCGGATATCCCGAGGGATCGGAACCGGAATTACGGCATATATTCGGCGGCTGATCTCCAAGGGACCAGCTGCGAAAATCGCGCCATAGCCTGATCCTGCCGAAGGGACCCCTGATCGCAGGGATTGGCTGTCCCTTGCCGCATCGAGCGGCGCGGGGCGGGGGCGAGGGGTGCCCCTGGCGTCCCACCCCTCGACACTCCCCGCCCGCCCATCAAACGGAGCGCAAGGCGCGGGGGCAGTCGGTCCCGCTTCCCCTTCAGGCCACTATGTTGAAGCTCCTGCGGCTGCCCTTCTTCCGCAGCGAGAATTCCCGAAATCCCGGCCGCCAGCCGGCGCGATGCTGATTTCTCCGATGCTCTTCATGTTTCCGGATCGCGTCTGGCTCGTTTCACGTCGTGCCGGCATGATCGATAGGCAGCAACCTGCCCACGCGCAGACTTTGGCGACAATTGATCGCCAGAGGGGAACCTGTTTCGCTAGTGCCCGAGCAGGATAGCGCCGGCCGCAACGATGACGCAGGCGACAATGCGCCGGACGGTCAGGGTTTCCCCGAGAAACAGCCAGCCAATCAGGACCGCGAACACAACGCTTGTCTCCCGTAGCGCTGTGATCGGGCCGGCTGGCCCGAGGGCGAAGGCCGCGACCACGACGCCATAGGCGATCATCGCGACCAGTCCGCCGCCAAACGCCTTCCATGTGTCGGGTGCGCGAAAGTCGACCACCAGCCGCCGACGCAGGGCGAGGAATGCGGCTGGCAGGAATGTCCCATACAGGACGAGCAACCAAGCGGTGTAAGCCCCGCTTTGCCCGGTTTGCCGCACGCCTATGGAATCCACGGTCGCATAGGCGGCGATGATTGCGCCCGTCGCCAGCGCGAACAGGATGGACGAGGTAGAAGCTCGCCCCTTTCCGAGCGCCAGGCTCATGATGCCAACGGCAATAAGCACGACGCCGGCGATCTGGTAGGGATTGAGCTTGTCACCGGTGATGATGAAACCGCCTGAAGTCACCAGCAGCGGCACGGTTCCGCGCACGATCGGGTAGACCTGCCCCAACTCGCCGTACCGATAGGCCGCGACGAGGAAGATGCTGTATCCGACCTGAAGGACGGCCGAGAGAACGATATAGAGCCAGGCCCCCGACGCCGGCAGAGGATAGATCAACACAAAGGGGAGGGCGAAGACCGTGCTGGCGAAGCTCATGACGGTCACGGTCCAGAGCCGATCGCCGCCGTTGCGCAGGAAAGCATTCCATGCGGCGTGCAAGATCGCGGCGAACAGCGTAAGGCCGACGACAACCGCGCTCATTGAGGGGTTCCCGCCGATGCCAGAACATCGGCCGCCGTCTTCCGGGCGCTGACGATCGCTGCTTTGCCTTGTCCCATATGAGCGAGCACCGTTGCGCCCTCGATCAGCATGAATAGCGTCGTGGCGATGTGCCCGGCGCGGGCATCCAGCAGGGATTGCGCCAGGATATCCCGAAGCCGCTGTTGCAGATCGTGCTTTTGCCGCGCGACCGCCTCGAATACGGCATGCGTCGGCTCTCCGAACTCGGCAAGCGCGTGCTGGAACAGGCAGCCATGAAAATCCGGGCTCTCGAACCAACGTTCGTGCCAGTCGAAAATCGCCGTGATCTTCTCATTCGGCGTCATCTCCGCTTTGGAGAGCCGGTCGAGTTGTCTCTTGAAGCGAGCCGCCCGCCAGTCCAGAACCTCGACAATCAACCCCTCCTTGCTCGGGAAATGCCGGTACATGGTCATCTTGGCGACCTCGGCTTCGGCAATGATCTTGTCTATGCCGGTGGCGTGGAAGCCATCGCGCTTGAACAGGCGATAGGCGGTTTCAACAATATGCTGGCGCTTTTCGGCGGCGTCGGCGCGGAGTGACATGGTAACGCCTTAAATGATACAGACCTGTCTCACTCATACGTTGGTCCGCAGGTTTGGTCAATGGGCGTAGGAACGTCTGGATAGCAGCAACGCCTGCCCCGAGATTGTTCCAAGGCACATGCGCCCGTCCGGCTCCACGCCGCATAGGCTGCGCCAACCGGCATGATTGACATGGCAAAGTCTGCGCGCAGCGCAGTCCATGTTGTTTTCCAGCCGCAGCGCCGCCGGGCGGCGCGGCCGCGGCCGGAGCGAGCCGCAGGCGAGCGGAGCAGGCGGAGGAAACCCGCGCTCCCAAATAGCGCCGTAGGGTTTTCCGGAGCCTCGTGGGAAACGACCGCCGTGTATCACGGCCTATATCTCAAAGATTGCGCGCACTGTTCGGGCAATCCGCTCGGTACGAGCGCGCGCGCTCTATGCCTTCGGCACGGAGCCGGCTCTTTGGCCGTCTCCGCCGATCCCGGTGACGATCGCTTGTCCATCGGCTGCTGAAGCACCCGGCCATGAGGCCCGTGCCGGGCCGCATTTGTTTGTTTCGCCCCATGACATCGCCGGCCGTTCGGATCAAGGGGCAGGCGCGGCAGAGCCGCTTGTCGCGCCGGAAAAAAACGGCTTTCACCGCTGCGCGCCGAACCTTCCGTTTTTTGCCCGCCACGACCCCTTGACCCGCCCGGCCGTCGCCGAGGGGCGGGCTTTCGCCCTCCCCCCTCTGTCCGGGGGAATGTCAGAGGCCATTCCCCCGGATCAGACCGGGTAGAGGCTTCGCCCGAGGGGGCTTGCCCTTCGGGGTGGCAATCGCAACCAACGGAGACAGACAATGACCGACTATGCAAACTTCATCCGCGTCGGCGAGGACAATACCCTTACCGGCAATATCGCTTCCATCTCCTACGACCTCGACATCACCGGCAAGGAGAACCGCAGCACCAATCCCGATGCGCCGGTCTACCGCCTCTATGCGAAGTCCCCGAGGGGCCGACAGGTGGAGATCGGTGCGATCTGGAAGCGGAAGAACCAGAACGGTGGCGACTATCACAGCCTCACCATCAACACCGGCCACGGCAGGCTCAATGCCAATCTGGGCCGCTATCCGGGGCAGGACGACGAAGACCTGATGGCCGTCATCCCGTGGGACTGAGCAACCGCTGGAACATCGGACCTGCCCGAGGGGATCGCTCCCTTCGGGCGGGCCGAACAGCCCGGAAGAACTCAGGAAAAGACGATGACGATGGATAGCCCAACCACAGACACCCTTGGCGCAAGGATCGTGGAAAAGGGATTTGCGCCCAACCTTGCCCTGCTCGACATCAATAACTCCCTGTCCGTGCCGCACGGTTTCGAGTTGCATGAGCCGTGGAACCTGCCGTCGAGACTGTTCCGCTTCCCCATCGAGGTCTGCTGCCCCCGATGGCGACCGGCCGCGCAGGATCGGCCTTCGCCATCCGCTGTTGGCTGATCATCCCTATGTCAGGCATGTCGAGGCGGCACTGGGTTTCGAGATCGACCGCAATGGCGCACCGAACCGCCACGGCTATTCGAGCGGGCCGACTGCCCGCTGGTGGCACGCCGTCGACCTGATCAGCGCTGGGCATTGGCGCGAATTGCTGGCGACGCAGGAATTCACCGAACCCGGTTGTATCATGAATGCCATCGCCTACGGCTGCCGCTACTCGCATCATGAGGACAGCAAGGCTTCCGGCTATATCACCACGGCGGAAGCCCGCGAGATCATGCGGGAGGTCGGAGCCACCGAACGCGACGAGCGCGGCGCGGTCATTCGCGCCTTCAGCGCGCCCATGGTTTGCCGACAGGAGAAGGGTAGCGAGCATTGGCCGATCAATACCGACCGACTGTGCGCCGAGGATACGGCATGGGGGATGATCTTCGGGATCGAGGATGGCTGGTTCCGCTATGACCGTTCCGGCCATCTGCAATGGTCCGAGCTTGGCCGAGAGCGCTATGCGGCGGGCGAGAGCATGACCTATACGGAGGCGAGCGGGCAGGCCGCTTTCGCATTCTGATCATGCGGTTTCGTTGCTCCCGCTGCGGTGAGGGATGGCCCGACCATCCCGTCACCCGCGTTTTTTCCCTGATCGAGAGGAGATCGCTGGACTCTGCCAATCGCGCCCGCAGCGCCCGCCCTGGCATCGAGCCGGGGCGGGTGCTGTTGCTTTGCAACGAAAACCGGCCAGAGCGCCGAAACAGATCAGACGGCCTGTATTTCATACAGACCTTGTCTCCTCAGAGGGGAAAGAACGGCCGCCGCTCTCTCCCCCACAAGGACAAAATCGGGTCTCCCCGTCCTTCCTCACCGGCAGCCCGCCGGCTGGCCGGCGTTCTGCTGCCTCGTGCAGGACCTGGTACGGATCCGCGAAGGCGGAACCGCACTGGCCCGATGGGCGGGTGATCCCCCTCCCGATTTTGTCCTTGTCCCCCTCTCTCCCGATCGGATCGCCGACTGCTCGGGATCAGGAGCGGGGCTCCTGCCCACGAGGGCAAGAGCAAGACCGCTTCGCGGGAAGAAGGAGATCATCCCAATGACAGACAAATTCATCGGCTACCTGATCGACGCCAAGGCCGGAACCATCCGCAGCGTTGAGATCGACCGGAAAGACACCCTCAAATCCATCTATGCCTATATCGATTGCACCTGCATCGATGCCGTCCGGATCGGGGAATACCATGTCGCCTATTGCGACGATAACGGTCTTGTCGACGGCCTCGAATGCTTCACCCAACTGGAGAACTTCCCGTCGCCGCTGGCCGGGAACCTGCTCGTGACCGGCGTGAACGAGGAAGGTGACAGCGTTTCGCCCACCCATTCCATCGATCTTGTCGCGGGGCAGTTCCTGATTTCCCGCGCCGTCTTCGATCCGGCGTTCGAGCATATCGATAAGCCGGGGATCATCGGCACCCGCGTCGCGGGTTTCACCATTCGCGTCCAGCGAAGCCGACCCGTCATCATCCGACCGGAGGCTTGACCATGGCCGACCGGCAAAAAGAGGTTGAGGTCTACGACACCCCGTCGAATATGGGCGGCAGCTTTACCGTGTCCATCGTCGAGGAGATCGATGAAACAACCGTCAAGGTGCGCGTCTGGTATGGACGCGCTACCATCAACGGCTGGGAGACGTGGCGGGAATGGGATGGCTCGATGTTCACGACCACCCGCGACCGCCTTACGAAGAAGCGCATCATGCCGCTCTTTTCGAACCGCCCATAGGAGGATCGACCATGCCGACATTGCGAAACGTCCGCATCGATCTTGACCGCGTCGACCGGGCCACCATCACCGCCGCGTTGATCTTCTGGCGCGATGCGTAAACCCGCCCGGAGGAGTTGGAATATCTGTCATGCGGATTTGGCGAATTCGCCGCCCTCGATGCGCAGGGTATCGACCGGCTCGCCGCCGCGATCAACGGCGACCTTCCCGGAGATGGCGCGGGCAATTGACGGGGGTGATCGAGGATCACGAGAGGAGGGCCGGTTCCGGCCCTTCTCGGGCGGAACGGTTTTCGGCCGAAACATGCACTCCCGGAGCCTGCGCCGGGGCGTCGAAACCCGGCGTTGGCTTTGCTGCGCAAGACAGCCCATCGCTGTTGTTCTTGACAACAACGATTGGTGATGTTATCGAAAACAACATGGAAGCCGTGCTGATCGAAAAATCGAGAACCACCGTCAGCGATACGGCATTTTTCGAGACGGTTCTGTGGCATGTGCCGACCCCCGTCCCGGGCAGCAGCCACCATTTCAAGTATCGTCTGGCGCTGATCGTCAATGGCGAGTGCGTCATGCGCTATGACAATGAGCGCGGCAAGGGCGATCATCGCCATCTCGGCGATATCGAGGAACCGATAGAGTTCACAACGCTGGAAGCATTGTTCGATGCGTTTCAGGCGGATATGGAAAGGATACTCGCATGAGGACGCTCGTCATCAGACTAAGCTCGATTGCCGATGCCAAGACCCGCTTCGTGAATGCCGGACAGAAGGCATTGCAGGGCGTCGTCGTTCCCGCCACGCCGTCGGTGAATTTTCCAAGCTATGACGACATGCACAGGGTTCTCGCGCCGCCACGGCTCGCGATCATCAAGGCGATGGCAGGACAAGGACCGCTGGCGATACGGGAAGTCGCCCGCCGCGTCGGCCGGGACGTGCAGGCCGTCCACAAGGACGTGACGACGCTCGTCAACGCTGGCGTCCTGGACAGGACGGAAGCTGGCGTTGAGTTTCCGTATGACCAGCTCCATTTCGAATTCGACGTGAAGGCGGCCGCCTGATCCAGTCGGGCGTTGGCGTGAACCGGGGGCATCGAGCCCCCCGCTCCACGCCTTGTTAGGAAAGGCGAACTTTATCGCCAGTCAGATGCTCGTCTTCTGACCCGAATGGGGTTTTAATCTGTATCCGCGCGAGCGCTTCTGTTTGAGAAGCGCGAGGAAAAGGTCGACCGCTTCCTCCTCACGCTCGAAATAATGCACCAGCCTCTGACCACCGGCGCCGATGCGTCCCCATCGACGAACGAGGCACGCCTGTCCGAACAGCGTCGGCTCGATCGACATGGCATAGTAGCGGGCCATGTTCTTCGTTGGGTCCGTCCGTTCGACATAAAGGTGGTACGGTTGCGCGATCATGGCCGCAGGATCGCGCAGTGCGGACTCCTCGTCCAACGACACATTTGAATCGGTTGGCCCCGATTGATTCACGGTGGTGATATGTTGTCGGACGGGTCGCTTGATCCGGAGCCCCCCATCGGCCATCTTTCTGGTTGCGGGGCCGTCACGGCTCAAGTGAGCCGCTGGCAACGCCCGGCTTCTCCGGTCCAAGCGGTATGCGATGAAAGCGATTTTCGCCAACGCACGCGGTCATGTCGTCGCGCCGGAACCAGATGGCACGTCCGCAGCGTAACGGTGGATTCCCGGCGGTGAAGACGATCTGTTCGTCGCCGCGCATGCGCAGGACCTCATGCGGCAGGATCAGCGGGCGACTGGCGAGCTGCTTTGAGCGCGTGCGCGACGATCCCGACATCTGCGATGAACGGCTGGTCTGATCGACCTCGACCGTGGTGTCGCCGCAGCGCTTGGAAATATAGTCGGCCGTCTCCGGATCGTTGATCGCAGCAAAGGAGATCCACGACGCCGACTCGAACCATTTCGACGTGGCGTCGCGCCCGCCATAGGCTTCGCGCATCTGGCCGATCGATTGGAAGATCAGCGTCAGGGTGATGCCATACTTGCGCCCGGCGTCGCGGGCGGTTTCGAGAATGCGCAGATATCCGAGACGCGCCACCTCGTCCAAGAGAAACAGCGTTCTGTCCTTCACCGCGCCATTGCGATTGTAGATCGCATTCATCAGGGCGCCGATGATGACGCGGGCGAGCCCCGGATGCGTCTCCAGCACCTTGAGATCGAGTGCGATGAAGATGTCGGTATTGCCGGCGGCGAGATCATCGGTTGTAAAGCTCGACCCCGAAACCAGCGCCGCATAGTTCGGATAGGAGAGCCAGTGCGTCTCCTTCACGGCATTGGCGTAGACGCCGCTGAACGTCTCCGGTGTCATGGAAATAAACGGCGCGACGTTTTCCTTCACGAAGGCGGAATCCGACTGGTCGTGGATATTGGTCAGACGTTCGCGCAGCTTCGGCTCAGGCTCCGAAAGGTTCGCCCGAACCTGGCGCAGCGTCTGGTCCTTCTCTTCCGTATGACCTGACAGGCAGACGTCGGCGATCAGCGCGGTGAGCAGTTGCAGGGCCGAGGCGCGAAAGAAGTCGTCACGGGCCGACGCCTGCCGCGGATTGTCGGTCATCACCCATGTCGCCACAGCGACGATGTCCTCCTCCTTCGTGCTGCCGAACCGGCCGATCCAGTCGAGCGCATTGAGGCCGATCCCGGCATGGGCGGGGCCGAGCACGATGACGTTCCGTCCAGCCTGTCTTCGATGCTCGACCACCATCGGCGCGACCTCGCTCGACGGATCGAGCACGACGAGCCCGCCGCCCCATTTGAGCGCGGTCGGGATCGTCACCGACGTCGTCTTGAAGCCGCCGGAGCCGGCGAAGACGACGCCGTGTGACGAGCCGAACGATCCGTCGAAGCAGAGCAGGGGAGACTTGCCGCCGGCCCCCCATGTGTTCTTCACATCTGCGCGAAACGCCATCGCCAACACGCTGTCACGGTCGACGCGATATCGTTCACCGATGACGATGCCGCCGGCATCGGGAAACAGCCGGGCGGCTTCGGGTATACCCATCCAGTCGCTCTCGCCATGAATGGCGCGTTTGCCACGAATGCGGCGCGGCGCGGCGGCCACGAAAGCGGCATTGCCTTTGATCGCAACACGCACTGCGAACACGCCGGCAAACAACGCGGCGCAGGCCCCGAGCAGTGTCGCTGGATCGACATAGGCGAGGACAGAGCGTCCCTCCGGTACACCGCTTGCCAGATGCGAAAGCCGGAGGATCTCGCGGACCGCAGCGATAATCACGGCGATCGCCGCGCCGCCTGCCGCGCTCCATCCGGCCGCCTTAATATTGGCCGCGCCATCCGCTGCAAACAGGAAGATCGTACCGATCGCGCCGGCCATCGCATAGGGCAGGGCGATGCCGATCCGTCCGAGTATCATCCTCGCCTGGGCGGTCTTTCCAAATGCGGCCAGCCATTGTTCGATCCCGGTCATGGCGAACAGGACGGCGATCATCAGCAGGGCCGGGACGAGGGCGAGCATCATCCTATTCGCCGTCATCGCCGAAGACCTCCGCGCCGATGGCCATCCATCGGGCGCGCTCGTGTTCGTCGTCGCGGATCCGGCGGGAAGCGTCGATCAGCAGCCCGAGCAACATGGCCCGCTTCTCGTAGCGCAGGCCTGCCTTCACGATGAGGCCGCCGAGTTCGATCTTCTCGCGCGTGTCCTTCTTTCGCGCTTCGGATGTCGTGGAACGTTTCATCCGCTCAAGCCTCGCCAGCGCCGCCCGCATTCGCGCCAGGCGCGATCGCCGCGGACGATTCGCTGCCGGTCCTGCTCCCGCCAGCGCTCTTCTTCCCGGTTGACGATCCCGCTGTTGCCCCTTGACCTTCGCGAAACCGTCCAGCCACCTCTTCGAAGGCTGCCTGAAGCTCGGCTTCCTCGATCTCGATCTCGCCGAGACCCGCCTTCAGCGCGATCCGGCCGATGCGCTCGGCCTCGCGCGTTTCGGCGGCTCTCAACTGATCCTGCAATCTGGCGATTTCTTCCCTGATCTTCGACGACGGCTTCTTCATTCCGGCTGGACCTCCTTGGGCGATAGAGCGAAGCGTAGAGCCCAAGATTGCCGGGGGGAGGCGCGAAGCGCACCCCCGTTTATTCTACAGTCGGCAAAGCCGACGCCTTGGAGGATGATCCCGCCGTTCCGAAGGAGCGGATCCAAGGGCGCAGTAATACGTCGCTGACGCGACGCCTGCGTTTGGCCTTGCCGGGGGCCGCTGCCTCCTCCTGACGAACATGGTGCTTGATCCTGTCAGGAGATCGTTTCGTCGTGGCCATCACGCATTTTACGCCCCAGCTCATCGGACGCGGCAATGGCCGCAGCGCTGTGCTGTCGGCCGCCTACCGGCATTGCGCGAAGATGACCTATGAGATCGAGGGGCGGGCAGTCGACTATTCGAACAAGCGCAATCTCGCCCATGAGGAGTTCCTGTTACCGCCGGATGCCCCGAAGTGGGCGCTTGCGCTGATCGCTGATCGCCCGGTTGCCGGGGCAGCCGAAGCCTTCTGGAACAAGGTGGAGGGATTCGAGAAGCGCGAGGACGCGCAGTTCGCCAAAGAGTTCATCATCGCGCTGCCTGTCGAACTGTCGAAGGCGGAGAACATCGCCTTGATGCGCCACTTCGTGTTCGAACAGGTCCTGTCACGCGGGCAGGTCGCCGACTGGGTCTATCATGACGAGCCCGGTAATCCGCATGTTCACCTGATGACGACGCTGCGCCCGCTGACCGAGAGCGGTTTCGGGGCGAAGAAGATTGCCGTCGTTGGCGATGACGGCCAGCCGGTGCGCACGAAAAGCGGCAAGATCCAGTATCGGCTATGGGCCGGGGAGAAGGCGGAGTTCCTGCAGCAGCGCAACCGCTGGCTCGACCTGCAGAACGAGCATCTGGCATTGCGCGGGTTTGAGGCCCGCGTCGATGGGCGATCCTATGCCGAGCGTGGGATCGATCTCGTTCCGACCGTCCATGTCGGCGTCGGCGCGCGTGCGATCCAGCGCAAGGCCGAGCAGCAGGGATGGCAGCCGTCGCTGGAACGGATCGATCTTCTGAACGCCCAGCGCGGGGAGAACGCCGCGCGGATCCTGAAGCGTCCCGAGGTCGTTCTCGATCTTCTTTCCGCCGAGAAGAGCGTCTTCGACGAACGCGATATCGCCAAGGTCCTGCACCGCTATATCGATCATGCCGGCACCTTCCAGGAAGTGATGGCGCGCATCCTGCGGAGCGAGGAATTGCTACGGATTGATCGCGACGCCATCGATCTTGCGACTGGCGAGCGCATCCGCGCCCGCTATACGACGCACGAGCTGATCCGGCTCGAAGCCGAGATGGCGAGACGTTCGATCTGGCTCTCGGAGCAGGCCAGTCACGGCGTCAAGGACAAGGTGCTACAGACGACGTTCGTGCGTCATGGCAATCTTTCGCCTGAGCAGAAGGTCGCGATCGAGCATGTCGCCGGCAGCGCCCGGATAGCGGCTGTCGTCGGCCGTGCTGGCGCGGGCAAGACGACGATGATGAAAGCGGCACGCGAAGCCTGGGAAATGGCCGGCTACCGCGTCGTCGGCGGAGCGCTCGCCGGCAAGGCGGCCGAGGGTCTTGAGAAGGAAGCCGGCATCGAAAGCCGAACGCTGGCATCCTGGGAACTGCGCTGGCGCGACGGCAAGAATACCCTCGATGCGAAGAGCGTGTTCGTGCTCGACGAGGCTGGCATGGTGGCCTCGAAACAGATGACGGTGTTCCTCGAAGCGGTGGTGCGGGCCGGCGCCAAGATCGTGTTGATCGGCGATCCCGATCAGCTTCAACCCATTGAGGCCGGCGCCTCCTTCCGGGCGATCGTCAACCGCATCGGCTATGCCGAGCTGGAGACCATCTATCGCCAGCGCGAAGAGTGGATGCGCACCGCCTCGCTCGATCTTGCCCGCGGTCGTGTGGCGGAGGCGATCGGCGCCTATCAGGCGAAGAGCCGCGTGGTCGGCGAGAAGCTCAAGGCAACCGCCGTCAAGCGTCTGATCGACGACTGGAACAACGAATACGATCCGGCAAAGACCACGCTGATCCTCGCGCATCTGCGCCGCGACGTTCGCGCATTGAACGATCTCGCCCGGACCTGCCTGGTTGATCGTGGCATTGTCGGTGAGGGCCATGCGTTTGCGACGGCTGAGGGTGGACGCAAGTTCGATGCCGGCGACCAGATCGTCTTCCTGAAGAACGACACGGTCCTCGGCGTGAAGAACGGCATGATCGCTCGTGTCGTGGAAGCAGTACCCGGCCGCATCGTGGCCGAGGTCGGTGAGGGCGAGCATCGTCGCCAGATCACTGTGGAACAACGCGTCTACAGCAACGTCGATCACGGCTACGCGACGACGATCCACAAATCCCAAGGGGCGACTGTCGACCGGGTGAAGGTGCTGGCATCGCTGTCGCTTGACCGCCACCTGACCTATGTGGCGATGACCCGCCACCGGGAGGATATGACGCTCTATTACGGCGCCCGTTCCTTCGCCAAGGCCGGCGGTCTCGTGCAGATCCTGTCGCGCCGTGCTGCAAAGGAGACGACGCTCGACTACGAGCGCGGCGAGCTCTACCGGCAGGCGCTGCGCTTTGCCGAAAACCGCGGCCTGCAGATCGCCCGTGTCGCCCGCACGCTGGTCCACGACAGGCTCGAATGGACCGTCCGCCAGAAGCAGAAGCTCACCGATCTCGCAGTTCGCCTGCGCGGCCTCAGTGAGCGTCTCGGCCTCATCGAAACCCGCAAAACCCAAACCAGAAAGGAGACCGAGCCGATGGTTGCCGGCATCCCTCTCAACCCGACCGCGCTCGACGATGCGGTCGAGAAAAAGCTGCTCGCCGATCCCGCCGTCAAGAAACAATGGGAGGAGCTGTCGAGCCGCTTCCGTTATGTCTTCGCTGATCCGGAAACAGCCTTCCGGGCGATGGACTTCAACGCCGTTCTCACCGATCGCCAGGTTGCCAAACAGACGCTGGACCGGCTGGTCGCCGCGCCCGCGTCGATCGGCCCGCTCAGCGGCAAGACGGGCCTGCTCGCCTCGAAATCCGACAAAGAGGCGCGGCGAATTGCCGAGGTCAACGTGCCGGCGCTGAAGCGCGACATCGAACGCTATCTCGATCTGCGGCAGACCGCCGAAGAGCGGATACGAAAGGAAGAGCAGACGCTGCGCCATCGCGTCTCGATTGATATTCCGGCGCTGTCGCCGGCGGCGTTCACGGTGCTCGAACGGGTGCGCGACGCGATCGACCGCAACGACCTGGCGGCCGCCGTCGGCTACGCCATCAGCAACCGCGAGATCAAGGCCGAGATCGATGCCTTCGGCAAGGCGGTGGCGGAACGGTTCGGCGAGCGCAGTCTGCTCGTCAACGCCGCCCGCGCCCCGAGCGGAAGCGTCTTCGACAAGGCGGCGGAAGGGCTTGGGGCCACCGAGCGCGAGAAGCTCGTGAAAGCCTGGCCGGTGATGCGGACGGCGCAACAGCTTGCCGCCCACGAGCGCACCGCCGAGACGCTCCGGAAGACCGAGAGCCTGCGCCAGACGCAGCGGCAAAGCCAGGCCCTGAAACCATGAGTCCTCGGCGCGTAGTCGGCTTCATTGGCATTGCAGGTGCGGGTCTTCTCGCGGTCTCTGCCACCGGCTGGTTCGCAGGCTTGCGGATCAACCTGACCCCCAGCGAGCCGCTCGGACTATGGCGCATCGTTGGCATCAACCGCCCGGTCGCCCGCGATGACCTCGTCTTCGTCTGCCCACCGGCGACGCCGGGTTTTGCGGCGGCATTCGAGCGTGGCTATCTCCGCCGTGGTCTCTGCCCCGGTGGATTCGCGCCGCTGATCAAGACCGTCGCTGCTCTTGCAGGCCAGCGGGTCGAAACCGGCGTCAACGTCGTCATCGATGGTGCGCCGTTGGCGCATTCGTCCATTCGCGCGAGCGACGGGGCGGGCAGGGCGCTTCAACCATATGCCGGCGGGATCGTCCCGCCCGGTTTTGTCTTTCTCTTCTCTCCCTATGAGACCTCCTATGATTCACGATATTTCGGGCCGGTCCCGGCGGATGGCGTGCTCGGACTTGCTCGCCCGCTTCTCGTTTTCGATCCGTGATCCCTTCTATGGGCCTATCCTGACAGCCGCCTCGGTCGCGATCGGCGCGATCGGTTGGAGCGGACAGGCCCTTGCCCTTCCGTTGGCGATGCTGTTTCCGGTGCTGTGGGCGCATTCGAGATCGCGCATGATTGCGGCTTTCGTCTCGGCCGGCTACTTCCTGGCGGCGTCACGCGGGCTGCCGCAGGGCGTCGCCAACTTCTACGCCTCCGATCTTTGGCCTGGGTTTATGCTCTGGCTCGCTGCATCGTTGTGCTTCGTCTTCGTTCATACGGTGCTCTGGACAAATCGACCGGGATGGGGGAGGGCGCTGCGATATGGGGCGGCCGCCGTGCTGATGGCATTGCCACCCTTCGGCATCGTCGGCTGGGCGCATCCGCTGACCGCGGCCGGCGTCGTCTTTTCCGGATGGGGATGGTGGGGGCTTGGCGCCACCGCAGCCGGCCTTGCGGTCATGACGACGCGCTGGTGGCGGGCTGCTGCCATTGCCGTGACCGGCTTCTGGCTCTGGTCCGCCGCAAACTGGACGAATCCGGTTCTGCCGGAGAAGTGGAAGGGCGTCGACCTTGCACTCGGCGAAAGCCTCGGCCGCGATACCTCTCTCGACTGGCATCGTGACATGATCGCAAGGGTCCGTGCCGAAGCTGTCGATGGCGCCCGTTTCGTTGTCCTGCCGGAAAGCGCCCTCGGATTCTGGACGCCGACCGTCCGCCGCCTTTGGCAGGAGGGAATGCGAGGCTCAGACGTGATTGTGCTAGCCGGCGCGGCAGAGGTCGATCCGGACGCCTACGACAATGTGCTGGTTGCGATCCGAGAGGGCGACGCGCGGATTTTCTATCGGGAGCGGATGCCGGTTCCAGGCTCGATGTGGCAGCCCTGGCGCGCTTGGACCGGGCAGGTCGGTGGCGCTCGGGCGCATCTATTTGAAAATCCCGTTGTCGACCTGGCGGGAACCCGGATCGCGCCGCTGATCTGCTACGAGCAGCTCCTGATATGGCCGGTCCTCCACTCGATGCTGTACACGCCCGACGTGATCGTCGCGACTGGAAACGGCTGGTGGACGTCGGGCACGCCGATCGTCGCGATCCAGAAAGCCAGCGCCGCCGCCTGGGCGCGGCTCTTCGATCTGCCCCTCGTCACCGCATTCAACATTTGAAATATGGAGAAGTTCGGATGGTCGACGCCGCCCTGATCAAGCAATGTGCCGATCCCGGCTTGAAGCCGGCAATCGTCGAAAAGTTTATCGAGCAGATGGGATCGCCCGATCCCCTGACCGTGACGGTACGCTCCGGCAGTCGTGTTGTTCTCGTCCCAAAGCCGAACACGGTCGAGGAGGCGATGGACCTGATCCGGCAAAATGTCGGCCGGAACGTCACCCGGGTCGGCATCACCCAATATCCGGCCGGTCTCGGTATTCTCGAAGCCGGCCAGCTCAAACCCGATCTGGTCGGCCCCTGCGAAAACATCCGCATGGGAACGGCGCTGTTCGCTAAGGTCTATCGCGTTGTCGTAAAATGGTACGGCAATCCCGTCGACGAGGCGTTCGACGATGCCATCATCGCCTGGCAGACGGGGTATTTCGAGGGGAAGCCTGTGTTCAAGGCGCCGGAGCCGGCAGAGGCAGGGGCGACGGAGCCGAAAGACGCGGAGCCGGACGAAGTCGACAGCGAGAAGGAGCAAGAACGCCCTCAGGATGCGGCCAAAGACGAGACGGCCAGCGATCCGAACAAGGCCGGGATTCGCGTTGATCTTACAGGGATCGGATCGACTAAACCTTGACGGGAACCCCGCCCATGCTCAGGGGCTCCCCGGGGAAAATTGGTAAGATTCACAGGGTTGTCTCTGGCGAAAAGCAGCGGCCGGCCCTATAAGGCTAACAGGGCAGTACGCGCTGCCTCGGGGTGTGGAAACCCCTATCTAGCGGTTGATGTCGGCCGTTTCGACATCAGAATCCTCTGGCCATTTGGCCGGTGGGCCTGCGACGTATGTCCAGGTGCTCCGGTGCTAAAGGTCGCAGGACTGTCTAGGTACAGTTTCCAACCCCCGGCTTGGGATCAGGGATTAACGTTTGCGGGGGCGCACCGCGGACCAATTCGAACGCGGTGGGTAATGCAGGAAATCGACACTCGGGACGGTCCAGGCAAGGGAAATGATAGCGCACGCCTTGCCACTCTAAGCAAGGCTGAGCTGGAGCCTATTGTCATCGAAGCAATGCGCGAGCACCGCCAACTCATGGAGTCCGATCAGATCGTATTCGACGAATGGGAACGTGCGAAGGCCGACTGCAGCATCCCATTCGAACAGGTCGTAAGCCTTGAAACCGAATGTCTGGCGCGGAGGAAAAAGTCGATGGCACAGCAGGACCGGCTGTCAGACCTCTTGGATCTACTAGGATTTATTCCGAAAGAGCCGGAGGACTGTCAGGAAGAGAGCTGACAGAATGACATCACTCCGATTGAAGCAGGCCTCGGTCCTTTGCGATGGCGACGGCATGGGTGAGGTTTGTGGCACCGAGCTTGGCGCGGGCATTGTCGAGATAGTGCTGCACAGTGCGGTACTGGGTGTTAGTGACCTCAGCGATCTCCAGCATGTACTTGCCCTTCGCCGCCCATTTCAGGCAGACAAGCTCCTTCGGGGACAAGGCTAGCTTCGGGGCGCTCAGAGAGCGTTCTGCCAAAATCCGCAGCCGGTGATAGGCATAGAGAACGGCACGCTCTGCGCGGACGCGGTCGCCGAGCGTGGAGGCGTCGGCCTGTTTCTGCGAGGTTGCCAGTGTCAGCATGAGGATGGAACCGAAGCTGCCCTCGATGGGGATGGTGAGGCCGCTCCGGACGCCAAAGTCGATAGCTTGGGAACGGAACAGCCTCTCCTCTTTCGTCATGTCGCGGACATTCCAGTCGTCGGCCGACCAGGTGAACATCGCCATGCGCCGCTTTGCGGTAGTGACGACAGGATCGATGCGGGAATAGCGGCGGTCGAGATAAATGCCCTGCCATTCCTCAGAATAGGTGTTGAAGGTCTTGATCTCACCGCCCGCAGTCTGGAGGTAAGCGAAGCGCTCGTATCCGCAGGCGACCGCAAAGCTCTTGAGGGCGGTGCGCACCATGCGTTCGTCGCTGGCGATATCGAGCGCATCGATCAGAGATTGAAGCTGTCCATCCAACCAAGTATCTCCTCTTCTGTGACGTTGACCTCAAGATTCCACTCCCTTATCAGCCGGCACTACGGCTGGCTGTCAGGCTTCGTGAATGAGGGGCAACAAACCGTCGTTCAGCCGTCTCTGCGGAATCTCCGAACCCATGCCTTCATCGGCAACGACCAACGCTTAAGGCCCTATACCGAGCAACATTGGGGCGACGTCGGATTTTGCCAACAGTTCCTCAATTTCCCCGAGATCCGGCATCGCCGGTGCCGTTCCGCGTCGTGTCACGGCAATCCCGGCTGTCGCACAGCCGAAGCGTACGGCTTGAATCGTCTCCATCCCATTCGAGAGGGCTGCGGCAAAACCGCCGACGAAGGCATCGCCGGCGCCAGTCGTGTCGATCGCAGGTCCGTTGGAGACCACAGGAATATGCGTTGAGGATTGGGCACTGTGGAAAAAAACGCCTCGGCCGCCAAGCGTGATGAGGGCAGATTTTGCCCCGCGCTCAAGAAAGATGTCGCCGGCACGCCGGACGTCTTCGATGGACAAGAGTTCGAAGCCGACCAGCGCGGCCGCCTCTGTTTCGTTTGGAACGATATAGTCACAGAGCGAATAGATCGTATCGGGGAAGATTTCGGCCGGTGCAGGATTGAAGATGGTCACCACACCAGCATCGCGAGCTATCCGCAGTGCAGTCTCCGCGGCCTCAACCGGCTGTTCGAGCTGCGTTACGAAAACGCGGGAGCTTTCTATGGCATCACGAGCGTCTTCGACGTCCGCTCGCGATATGGTACCCGCCGCACCGGGATAGACAATAATTGCGTTGTCGCCGGTTTCCGAACTGACATAGATGAAGGCAGCGCCCGTTGGAACATCGTCCATCTGCACAATACGTGCACGAACTCCTGCCTTCTCATACGTACGAAGCGCAATCTCACCGAAGGCGTCCCGCCCAATCTTGGAAATAAAGGTGGTCTTCGCGCCTGCCATAGCTGCTGCAACTGCCTGATTCGATCCCTTGCCGCCGGGTCCTAACGCGAACCCCGAGCCCAGCAGGGTCTGGCCAATGACCGGAAGCTGAGGGGCCAAATATGCCGTATCAGCGACGAAAACCCCGAGGATCACAACGTCAGATTCCATATTTCGCTTCTCCGACTGCTTCTACTCTCAAGCGTCTTTCGGGGGGACGACACCCTTGGTAAAGAGGAAGCAGCCATAGAAACGCCCCTCTCCGGTTTGCACGACACAATATGCTTTCTTCGCAAGATCATAAAAAGCGAACCGTTCGATGCCATACATGGGGCTCGGCTGTCCTTCGGCAGCGTCAACCTGAGCTTGAACTTCCTCCTGCACTGGTGGAATCTCTGCGGGGGACCCCGCTACTTCCATGCGACCGGCTGAGTTCTGCAGCGGAGTGTCGAGCGGCATCACGGAGAGGATGGCTTCCACTGCGCGAGCAGCGCTCACGTTGTCGATATGCAGGACCTTGCCGGCAACGGTTTGGCGCGCGATGCTGTCCGTCGGGAAATTCGCATCCACTACGACGATCTGATCGCCATGTCCCATAGATCTCAGCGCGTGAAGCACGTCGGCGTTTAGCGCGGGATCGATATTCTTCAGCATGACGGTCGTCCAATTCTAGCTACGTTGTGTTGAATCGTCGCCCCCTTGCCGATCCAATGTGGGCTGGAGCGGGAGGCTATTCGGAAGGCAGGGGTTCGCAACTTTGGCCTATTCCTTGCTACCGGTCGCTGCGATGGAGGCAGAGTAGTAGCGCTGCAAGATCGTCAAAATCGCCATTGGAATAACCGCGATGAAGAGAGCAGCAGCGAATATCAGACCGTAGTCCGTGCGGTAGCCGGTTGAGAACTGGGCGATTGCCACAGCAGCGACCTTGTAGTCGGCGCCTGGTGCGATCAACAACGGCCACAGATATGCCTGCCACTGGAAGATGAAGAGGATGAGCGCAGCACTCACCATCGCGGGGACCGAAAGAGGAAGGTAGATCGAGTAATAGATCCGAAACCAACCCATCCCATCTACGATTGCGGCCTCTCGGATCTCCTTGGGAATACCTAGGAAGAACTGGCGCAAGAGAAAAACGGCAAGCCCGTTTCCGATCCCTGGCAAGATCAATCCTGTATAGCTGTCCTGCAGCCCGAACATCCGCATGATGCTGTAGAGCGGCACCGCAATCGCATCGAACGGGATCAGGAAGCTGATCACCATGACAACAAAAACCGCGTTCCGGAATGGAAACTCAAGCACTGCCAGCGCGAAAGCGGCCATGGAGCAAAGCGCAAGGCCCACGACGACCGTAATCATGGAGACAATGATCGAGTTCCAGATTGCAAGTCGGAATGGGCTGTCCCAGATCCCGACGACGTTTTTCAGCGTCCACTCGTCTGGCCAGAAAGTGTAGACTCCAATCGGGGAAAGATAGCGAAAAATTGAGTCCGAGGGCCGGAACGAGCTGGCGGCCAGCCACCAGAGTGGCAGGAAGAAGATCACGGCAACAAGAACAACAAAGAACTTACGAGTGAACGAAGCTTCGGTCATGCCCGATCCTCCCCGGCGCTCATCAATCGGAACTGTATCGTGACAACTAGCAAGGCGACGGCGACGAGAATAACCGTCGAAGCAGCGGCGCTGCTCGGATCGCTGAGCACAAACGCCTGCGAATAGACCTCGTTCATGATGAGGTTGGTCGACCCTGTGGGGCCGCCCTGGGTTAAGATCTGAACCGGCGCGAATACCAGAAAGTTCGCTACAGTGTTAGCAACCAGAACGAACGTGAGCGGTCTGCGAAGCTGTGGCAAGGTAATGTACCGGAATTGCTGCCATCCGTTTGCGCCATCGATCTTGACAGCCTCATAGAGCGACTTTGGAATTTCCTGCAGACCAGCAACGAGGAACGTCATCCAATAGCCCACGCCAATCCAGCTCACGATTAGCATGATCGAAGCAAGCGATTGATCCGGGGACGTCAGGAAGCGTTGCGATTGCAATCCCATTGCGTTGAGAATTGAGTTGACGAGGCCATCGGGCCGCAATGCGACGCCCCATACAACAGCTGACACACTCTGCGGAATAGCGACAGGAAGCAGGACAATCGTCCGCCAAAACCCGATCGTTCGCATTCCAGCGTTCATCAGAAGCGCCAATGCCAAGGCGATTGCGATCTGCAGGGGGTTGACGATGATCGAGTAGATCGCCGTGATCTTCAAGCTGTTCAAGAATTCGGGGTCGGTGAAGATGTAGGTGTAGTTTCCCAGGCCGTACGCACCGCCGGGTTCCCTGAACGAATTGATAAGCGCGAGAGCGGCCGGCCACAAACGCAAGAGAAACACTGAAAGGAGCGCCGGCCCAAGAAAGGCCAGGACAATAAAATAACGTGACTTCGACGATGTCATTGCAACCGGTCCCATTCGAAACGATTGGAGGCGCCAAATGTGTCGGCGCCTCTCTGGCTTAGACGTGAACGGATCAGCGAAGACGCGACAGCTGCCTCGTGAGCTGCTGGTCGGCCGCCTTCAGTGTACCGGCGACATCAGCGCCGTTGCGAATGTCGCTGAAAGCCTTGTTCATAACAGTCTCGAACGTGACGTAGCCGATGGTGCGCGGACGACCAACGGCGGAGTTCTTCAGTTCGTAGTTGATGATATCGATCGCCGGTCCGATCTTGTCCGTCTCTGAACCGAGCTTGCTAGCGTAGGTCTTGAATGCCTCGGCGTTGGTCGGCGGCAGTGGGTTGGCAGACACTGTCAGGTAGTTTCCTTCCGCGTTCAACGATGCAAACTCGGCGAATGCGCGTGCTGCGTCCAGATGCTGGCTGTGCGGGTTGAGTGCGAGCGCCCACGAGCCCGTCGGCGTGACCGGCTTGCCATCTTTGAAATACGGAACTGGGGCGACACCGTAGTCGAGATCCTTGACGGCGTCATATCGTCCGAACGCCCACGGACCGCCGATCATGAAGGCGACTTCACCGTTCATGAATTGGTCATCAGTCTGTTCAGGTGTGACACCACGGGGAGAAAGACCTTTGGAGAAGAGGTCGCTGTACCACTGGGCGGTCTTGATCCAGCCATCGCTCGCGATGTTCGATTCCATCAAGCCGTCGCCCTTGAGGCCCGGTCCAGCGCCAGCAGACTCGAAGAGCATCTGGAGCTGATAGTAGCGATCAACTTGCTGGAACTCTACGCCCCACTTGGCCCCTGCCTTCTGGGTCGCGGCGGCTTGCTCGAGCAGTTGATCCCAGGTCAGGCGCTTGCCGGGATCGCCCGACGGAGCCTCGATTCCGGCCGCCTTCAGTAGTTTGCGATTGTAGAAAAGAAGCTGCGTCGAAGTCCACATCGGATAGGCGTAGACTTTTCCGTTGTAGCTGACCTGCTCGAAGTCAGTGGGGGTCGGGTTTGCAGCCTTGATGGCGTCGGCACGATCAGAGACATCAAGAAGATAGTTCTTCGAGGCGAAGGCAGAAATGCGCGGCGTATCCGCTTCAATGACGTCGATACTGCTGTCGCCTTGACCAACGCGGGATTCGATCGCGGCATTCAGGTCGTTGAAGGGCACGGACTGATGCACGACCTTGATGTCGGGATGAAGCTTCTCGAACGCATCGATGACCGGTTTGAACGTCGCATCGTACTCTGCGCTCAGAAAAGTGATCGTTGTTTTCTCCTGAGCCTGCGCCGCCCCCCCAAGGATTAACGTCGCCGCACCAAATACCGCAGTCGATAGCCACAACAGCTTTTTCATTGCCTTCCTCCTCAAATGTGCACACATGTGCAGGTCGGCATCTGTTGCATTTGAGGAAAGCGTTGTCAATCGTTCAGGCAGTTGGGTCGGTCGACTGCCGCACGATGAGTTTTCCTTGGACCTGAAGATGCTCGCCGCCTTGGCTACCCTCGCCTCGCAGTTGCTCCAGGACACTCTTCACGGCGAGCTCGATCATATGTGGAACGTTCTGATCGACAGAGGTGAGGTTGTAAGACTGCCATGAGCCGATGATGGAGTTGTCGAAGCCGGCGACCCGCAGATCCTCTGGGATCTTCAGGCCGAACTCAGCGCGGGCAATATCGATCACGCCGATCGCCATTAGATCGTTGGCGCAGAAAATTGCGTCGGGGACAATTGGTCCTGAAAGAAGCTTCCGCGCTGCTGCAACACCGCTGTCGTGAGTGTAGTCACCGCTTTCAATGGCAATTGGTGCAGTGCCGCGTTTCACCAGAGCCCGAACGAAACCAACTTCCCGGTCCCGGCTGCTGGAAGCCTCCGTCTTGCCAGATACGAGGGCAATTTTTGAGCACCCGATGTCAAGCAAGTGGTCTGCAATCGCAGCGCTTCCAGCGATATTGTCGCAGGTTATCGACGTGATCCAGTCTTGCGGAAAGTATCGATTGATTGCGACCACGGGCAGTTTTGTGCGGCTTATATTGTCGGTGAGCGCCGATGAAATAACGGCGTTTGTCACTATGAGAGCGTCAACTTGGTAGGACAAAATCTGCGAGATTTGACCGCTGGTGCTTGTCTCATCGCCGAAAAGGACGAGTGAAGCCAGGCCCTGACTTTGCAGCGCAGCTCCGATTTTTTCGAGCGTATCTGCATAGAACGGATTCTGAAGATCCGCAGAAATGACGCCGATGATGCCGCTACGCTGGGTCTTGATGCTCCGGGCCATCGCATTCGGATGGTAGTTGAGCGTCTTTGCTGCGCGCAGCACCTTTTCTCTCGTGGCCTCTGAGACATAGGCGTCCGGGGTAAACGTTCGCGACACTGCCGATCTGCTGACGCCGGCTAGGCGAGCAACATCGATTGAACGGGAACGCCCCTCTTTTTTGTCACTCATATCACTCTTTCTCTTGACCATCGATAAAGGCTTTCTGTAAAGACTGCACACGTTCTCACATTGTGCAGTCGCTGTAGCTACGTACCATCAACACCCGAATTTTGGGAGATGGCCGCGGATGGAGAATAAACGGGAGGAATTGCGCATGGGTGTTGTTGAGCTTCGGGGTCTGAAAAAATCTTACGGCCAGGTGGAAATTGTTCACGGCATCGATCTCAAGGTTAATCCCGGGGAGTTCCTCGCATTGGTGGGGCCGTCGGGGTGCGGCAAATCCACTCTCCTGAGAATGGTAGCGGGCCTCGAGACTATATCGGCAGGTGAAATCCTCTTCGATGGAAAAGTCGTCAACTCGCTGGATCCGAAACAACGCAATGTGGCGATGGTGTTTCAGAATTATGCGCTCTATCCGCATATGTCGGTCCGAGAAAACATGTCCCTCAATCTGCGGCTCTCGGGCGTAGCTAAGTCGGAAATCGGCAGGCGGGTCGATGAAGCGGCCAGGCTACTTCACATCGATGCGATTCTTGATCGGCGCCCGTCCCAGTTGTCGGGCGGACAAAGGCAGCGTGTCGCGATGGGCCGGGCAATCGTACGCGACCCTGCCGTGTTCTTGTTCGATGAACCTCTCTCAAATCTCGACGCCAAGCTCCGCGTAATGATGCGCGCCGAAATCAAGGCTCTGCACCAGAAGGTTCGGACAACATCGATCTATGTGACGCACGACCAGATCGAAGCCATGACCTTGGCTGATCGCATTGCTGTTCTCAACGGTGGCCGGGTCGAACAGATCGGATCGCCCATCGAACTCTACAACAACCCCACGAATAAATTCGTCGCCGGGTTCATCGGCTCACCAGCGATGAACTTCATTCCAGGCAAGATCGAAAATGACCACGCGGTCGTTGATCAGGTTTCCAAAGGCCTTCCCACTGTGCCTTTGGCCAACATCGCTAACGGAACCGCGGTGGAGTTTGGCATTCGACCTGAGCACTTGCGCCTTTCTGGCGACGAAACGGGCCTGCCGGGCACTGTGCTTCAGGTCGATCAGACCGGCTCGCAAACCCACATCGTTGCCGACGTGTTGGGATCGCCAGTGACAGTCGTTCTGGACGGGATGGTGATGCTCAGTCCGGAGGAAAAAATCAGGCTCAGCGCAAAGGCTGACGACATTTACTTGTTCACGGCTAGCGATGGGAAAGCCGTCGGGCCGCGTCCAGCACCACGGTTAAGGGAGAAAACTTGATGATTCAACTTGGCTACGCCGACCGAATGAGAATGCTTGAAGCGCCCAAAGGCCGTGTGAAATGCGTTCTGGATACCGACACGTTCAACGAAATCGATGATCAGTTCGCGATCGTGCAGATGCTGCTGTCGGCCGACCGACTTGATCTGCAAGCGATCTACGCAGCGCCGTTTCACAACGATCGTTCGAAAGATCCCGGACATGGGATGGAACTGAGTCACGACGAAATCCTCCGTCTGCTCAAACGCATGGACGTCAATCCGGAGGGCCTCGTCTTCGAAGGTGTCAGGAATTACGTCGGGCCGGGGAAAGTTGCACAACATGCTCCTGCGGTCGATGACCTCATTGCGCGCGCACGGGCGAGCTCTTCCAATGATCCTCTCTATGTGGTGGCGATCGCGGCAATCAGTAACGTCGCCTCCGCTATCCTGAAGGCGCCCGATATCATCGACAAGATTGTGGTTGTTTGGCTTGGGGGCCATGCTCTCGAATGGCCGGACACATCGGAATTTAATCTCCGCCAGGACGTTGGCGGTGCGCAGGTTCTCTTTGACAGCGGTGTTCCAGTCGTATTGCTGCCATGCCTCGGAGTTGTTTCGCATCTTCTCAGCTCCGTTCCTGAGATCGAACAACATGTCGAACCTTTTGGCGAGATCGGCAAGTTTCTCGCACAGCGGTACAAGGAGTATTCGGACGACCATGTGGGCTGGTCGAAAGAAATCTGGGACATGGCGCCGGTTGCCTGGCTTCTCAATCCGGATTGGTGTGAAAGCATTATCACCCACACTCCAGTGCTCACCGATCAGGTCACTTGGAGTGTCGACCAAAAGCGGCACCCTATGCGGTACGTCTATCGGATACATCGCGACCCGATCCTAAAGGACTTCTTCGAAAAGTTAAGAGCACGATAGAACGGCGGGGTGTGAGCCGGAGGTGGGCAAGCTGGCCCAAGTCGCGTCACCGCTAAACCAGCGTCCTCGGATCGCCTCCCAGATTTGAGGACAAAATGGAGGCCCACAACGAGTTGTGGGCCTCTCACCGATCTCTTTGTATTCCCCATTCGAAAGAGCCTCGATGAGCAGCCAGACATTCGATGTTTTTGTGATCGGCGGCGGCATCAATGGCTGCGGGATAGCGCGCGATGCGGTCGGGCGCGGATATTCGGTCGCGCTGGCGGAGATGAACGACTTCGCCTCGGGCACATCTTCGGGGGCCACCAAGCTCATCCATGGCGGCTTGCGCTATCTCGAACACTATGAATTCCGCCTCGTGCGCGAATCCCTGATGGAGCGCGAGGTGCTCTGGGCGATGGCGCCGCATATCATCTGGCCGATGCGCTTCGTGCTGCCCTATCACAAGGGTGGCATCCGCCCTGCATGGATGATCCGGCTCGGCCTGTTCCTCTACGACCACCTGGGCGGTCGCAAACTGCTGCCGCCGACAACAGTGCTCGACATGCGTCGCGATCTGGCTGCAAAACCGCTGAAAGCGCTGTTTACCAAGGCCTTCGAATATTCCGACGGCTGGGTTGACGACGCCCGCATGGTCGTTCTCAACGCCCGCGACGCCGCCGACCGCGGCGCCAACGTCCTGCCGCGCACCAAGGTCGTTTCCGCCCGCCGCGATGGCGCGCTCTGGATCATCGAGACGGAAAACACGGCGACCGGCGAGAGACGCGCCTTCCAGGCCCGCTTACTGGTCAATGCCGCCGGCCCGTGGGTCGATGATGTCATCCGTTCCGCCTTCGGACAGAACGAGGCCCGCCATGTCCGCCTCGTGCAGGGCAGCCATATCGTCGTGAGGAAGAAGTTCGACGATCTCCGCGCCTATTTCTTTCAGAACCCCGACAACCGCATCATTTTCGCAATCCCTTACGAGCGGGATTTTACGCTGATCGGCACCACCGACCGCGACTATGGCGGCGATCCCAAGGACGTGGCGATATCTCAGGACGAGACTGATTACCTCTGCAAGGCCGTGAGCGAATATTTCAGGGAGCCAGTCAGGTCCGAAGATATCGTCTGGACCTATTCTGCCGTGCGCCCCCTTTACGACGACGGCGCCTCCAAGGCGCAGGAAGCGACGCGCGACTATGTGCTGAAGGTCGAGGGAACAGCCGGGGAAGCGCCGCTCCTCAACGTCTTCGGCGGCAAGCTGACTACCTATCGCCGACTCGGCGAACATGCGCTGGAGAAGATCGGCGAGGCGATCGGCGTCAAGGGCGCGCCCTGGACGGCAAAAAGCCACCTGCCGGGCGGCGATTTTCCGGCGACTGGCTACGAGGCCGAAGTCGGCAAGCTCAAGGCGCGCTATCCCTTCCTCACGGATCCACACGCTCGCCGGCTTGTGCGCCTCTACGGCACCCGCTCCGGCTTGTTGCTCGGGAAAGCATTCTCGAACGTCGATCTGGGGCGGCATTTCGGGTCGGACCTCTACGAGGCCGAGGTTCGCTATCTCATAGAGCATGAATGGGCCTTCACCGCTGAAGACGTGCTCTGGCGGCGGACCAAAGTGGGACTTCACCTGAGCGTGGAACAGGGCAGACAGTTGACGGCGCTCTTCCAAAGCATGCCGGCGTGTGCGGCCAAATAGGCAAGTGAGTAATCAGAGTCTTCGTGAGGAGGGGTCCGATTTCGAGCATAGGCAGGCATTCGGGAGGAAATCAATCTAACCCTTGAAGGAGTACATATTGCCGCCGCTATTCCTCTTGCTGATCGCAAAGCGCGTTGCTTTAGGAGCAATACTCCTGCTTGCCGTCTCAGTTCTGATTTTCGCAGGAACCCAGGTGCTTCCCGGCGATGTGGCGCAATCCATACTCGGCCAGTCGGCGACGCCTCAAGCGCTCGCCAACCTTCGGGCGTCCATGCATCTCAACGATCCGGCCTATGTCCGGTATTTCAGGTGGCTCTGGAGTGTTCTTCATGGCCACCTTGGCATAGCTCTCACCAGCGGCCAGGATATCGCCACCTCAATTAAGGAGCGGCTGTGGAACACGCTGTTCCTTGCCTTTTGGTCGGCGGCAGTCGCGGTGCCTCTGGCAATCATCCTTGGGCTGACAGCGGTGCGTTATCGCAACGGTTGGGTCGACAAGCTGATTTCGAGCGTGGCGCTCGCCTCGACCTCGGTGCCGGAATTCTTCATCGGCTATGTGCTGGTGTTCTTCTTCGCGGTCAAATACCAGATCTTCCCGGGCATCTCGACCGTCTATCCCGGTATGTCATTCCTCGAGAAGATGCAGGCGATTGCGCTGCCGGCCACCGCACTGACACTCGTCGTGCTCGCCCACATGATGCGCATGACGCGGGCGACGATTCTCAACGTCATGCAGTCTGCCTATATCGAGACTGCAGAGCTCAAGGGCCTCACTGCCTTCGAGGTGATCAGAAGGCATGCTCTCCCCAACGCCATCGCCCCGATTATCAACGTGGTGATGCTCAACCTTGCCTATCTCGTCGTCGGTGTCGTGGTGGTCGAGGTGATCTTCGTCTATCCCGGAATGGGGCAATATCTGGTCGACCATGTCGCCAAGCGCGACGTGCCGGTGGTGCAGGCCGTCGGCCTGATTTTCGCCGCCGTCTATGTCATCCTCAACATGATCGCGGACGTGGCGTCCATCCTCGCCAATCCGCGGCTCCGGCATCCGAAGTGAGGGCGGTCATGTTCAGACGCATCCCGCCCGGCGCCCTCATCGGGCTTGTCTTCACAGCGGCATTCCTGCTGGTAGCGATCTTGGCGCAGCTCATCGCGCCATATGGTCTTGGCGAAATCGTCGGCGATGTTTGGCTGCCTGTCTCGGCGAAATTCCCGTTTGGGACCGACAATCTCGGCCGCGATCTCCTCTCGCGCATGATCTACGGTGCCCAGACTACGATCATGATCGCGGTGCTGGCGACGGCACTCGCCTTCTCGCTCGGCGCCATCCTCGGTTTCGCTGCCGCGGTGACTGGCGGGTGGTTCGACATGCTGGTGTCGCGCGTCGTCGACATTCTAATGGCAATCCCGACACTGATCTTCGGCCTAGTCGTTCTCTCGGTCCTGCCGTCGAACATCTTCACTCTGATCATCTTGATGGGCATCCTCGACTCGACCCGCGTTTACCGCCTGTCCCGGGCGGTGGCCGTCGATCTCAACGTCATGGATTTCGTCGAGGCGGCCAAGCTGCGCGGCGAGGGCAAGCTGTGGGTGATCTTCGCCGAAATCCTGCCCAATGCACTGTCGCCGCTGGTCTCCGAACTCGGCCTGCGGTTCATCTACGCCGTGCTGTTCCTGTCGGCGCTCTCCTTCCTCGGCCTCGGCGTGCAGCCGCCGGATGCGGATTGGGGCGGCATGGTCAAGGAAAACAAGGACGGCATCGTCTTCGGCATTCCGGCGGCACTGATCCCGGCCGCGGCCATCGCCGTCCTCGCCATCTCCGTCAATCTGGTGGCCGACTGGGTGCTGAACCGCACCACGAGCCTCAAGGGAGGGCGCGGCAATGGCTGATACTCTGCTCGATATCCGCAACCTCCGCATCGAGGCGACGGCCTATCCGCCCGGCGAGGCGCCGAAGAAGGTGACGCTGGTCGACGATGTCTCGCTGAAGCTGGAAAAGGGCAGGGTGCTCGGCCTGATCGGCGAATCCGGCGCCGGCAAGTCGACCATCGGCCTTTCCTCGATGGCCTTTGGCCGCGGCGGCGTCCGCATCACTGGCGGCGAGGTTATCCTCAACGGCCGCGACATTCTCAAGGCCGGCCGCAACGGCCTCCGCAAGCTGCGCGGCAAGGAAGTCTGCTATGTCGCGCAATCCGCGGCTGCCGCCTTCAATCCCGCCCAGCGGCTGATGGACCAGGTGGTCGAATCCTCGCTTAAGCACGGCGTCGCCAATCGCGCCGAGGCCGAGCGGCGGGCCGTCGCCCTGTTCCGCAAGCTCAGCCTGCCGAACCCGGAGACGATCGGCAACCGCTATCCGCACCAGGTCTCCGGCGGCCAGTTGCAGCGCGTGATGACGGCGATGGCGCTCTGCCCGGAACCGGACCTGATCGTTTTCGACGAGCCCACGACGGCGCTCGACGTCACCACCCAGATCGACGTGCTCGCGGCGATCAAGGAAGCGATCCGCGACACCCATGTCGCCGCCCTCTATATCACCCATGACCTTGCAGTGGTGGCGCAGGTGGCTGACGACATCATGGTGCTTCGGCACGGCAAGCTGGTCGAGAAGGGTACGACCCATGACATCATCAAGCAGCCGAAGCAGCCCTATACCCAGGCGCTGGTCTCGGTGCATCATGTCGAGCACGAGGAAAAGCACCCGACCAGCAAGCCGATCCTGGCGGTCAAGAACGCCACTGCCGCCTATGGCCGCGGCATCGTCAAGGTGCTCGACAACGTCTCCGTCGAAATCCATCCCGGCCAGACGTTGGCCGTCGTCGGCGAATCCGGGTCCGGAAAGTCGACGCTCGCCCGCGCCATCACCGGCCTGCTGCCACCCTCCGATGGCGAGATCACCTTCTCCGGGCGCAAGCTGCCGCGCAAGCTGGCCGACCGTACCAAGGACGATCTGCGCGAATTACAGATGATCTACCAGATGGCCGACGTGGCGATGAATCCGCGCCACACCGTCGGCACGATCATCGGCCGGCCGCTGACCTTCTATTTCGGCCTGCGCGGCGAAGCGCGGCAGAAGCGGGTGCTGGAACTGCTGGAAGAGATCGAGATGGGCAAGGGCTTCATCGATCGCTACCCGGCCGAACTGTCCGGCGGCCAGAAGCAGCGCGTCTGCATCGCGCGTGCGCTGGCGGCCAAACCGAAGCTGATCATCTGCGATGAGGTGACCAGTGCGTTAGACCCCCTGGTGGCCAATGGGATACTCAAGCTTTTGCTCAATCTTCAGAAGACAGAGCACGTGGCATACCTCTTCATCACGCACGATCTCTCGACTGTTCGTTCGATCGCCGATTCCATTGCGGTTATGCACCGCGGCCAAGTGGTTCGCTACGGTGCGAAGAGCAAGGTTCTGAACCCACCCTTCGACGACTATACCGACCTGCTCTTGTCATCCGTGCCAGAGATAGAGATTGGCTGGCTCGAAAGACATTCGAGGCACAGAAACCGAACGATTTCCGGAGGATAGCAAGCGATTGCGCCGGATAACCAATGCGCTGGGGTAAAGATGAGTGCCCTAACGGGAAGACTGGAAGGCGCGCGGAGGTCAAACGTCCGCGTGGGGATTTGTGTCAACGGAGATCGACGAACATGAAGACTGAACTCGACTACCTTACCGTCCTCGCTACCATGGGGCAGATTTCACGTAGAGCGTTTCTCGGGCGCGCAGCAGCACTTGGTGCGTCGGCAATAGTGGCAAACTCGCTTGCTACGCAGGCGTTTGCGCAGGCGCCGGTAAAAGGGGGCATTCTCAAAGCTGGTATGCAGGGCGGCAATTCAACCGATAGCCTAGATCCAGCGCTCAGCCAGAATCCGGTGAGCTACAGCCTCGGGAAGTTGTGGGGAGAATACCTGGCGCGCCTTACACCCGGAGGCGACCTTGAATATCTGATTGCCGAAGAGATTGGTTTCGGCCAAGACGCAAAAACGTGGACCATAAAGGTGCGCGATGGCGTCGAGTTTCACAACGGAAAGACTGTTACAGCCGATGACGTAGCCGCGACAATTATGCGACACGCCGACGCAAAGTCGAAGTCAGGTGCCCTCGGCATTTTAAAGAACATAGTAGACGTATTCGCCATGGGCAAGGAGGTTGTTGTCACCCTTGACCAACCAGATGCTGACTTTCCGTACCTTATGACTGACTATCATCTGATCATACAACCAAACGGCGGAAGAGATAAACCGGATGCCGGGATCTCTGCCGGCCCCTACAAGCTGTCTGTCAATGAGCCGGGCGTCCGCCATGGCGGCGAGAGGTTCGCTAACTTCTGGCGCGGTGACAAGGCTGCGCATGCCGATCAGGTGGAGATCATCGTCATCAACGATGCCACCGCACGCGTCGCCGCCTTGCAGGGCGGACAGGTTCAGTTGATCAACCGCGTCGAGCCCAAGGTCGTGGGTCTCCTGAAGAGGCTGCCGGGCTTAAGTGTCGAGAACATTCTCGGTCGTGGATTTTATACATTCAACATGTTCTGCGACACCAGCCCCTTTGACAACTTCGATCTTAGGATGGCGCTCAAGCTCGCGCTTGATCGGGAGCAAATGCTCGACAAAATTCTCTTCGGATACGGAGCACTCGGTAACGACTACCCCATCAATGCGGCTTATCCTCTTTTTCCGGAAGGGATCGAGCAGCGCAAGTTCGACCCTGAAAAGGCCGCTGACCACTACAAGAAGTCGGGTCATTCCGGATCTATCCTCCTGCGTACCTCCGATGTTGCGTTTCCGGGCGCTGTCGATGCGGCGCAGCTCTATCAGCAGAGTTGTGCAAAAGCCGGCATCACAATTGAAATCAAGCGTGAGCCAGGCGATGGCTATTGGTCGGACGTGTGGAATAAGCAGCCGTTCTCCCAATCATATTGGGGAGGCAGAGCTACTCAGGACCAAATGTATTCGACCGGCTACTTTTCGTCAGCAGATTGGAATGACACTCGGTTCAAGAACCCGGAATTCGACAAAATGCTGCTGACAGCCCGCGCGGAACTGGACCAGACGAAACGCAAGGCGATCTATACCGACATGGCTAACTTACTACGAAATCAGGGTGGCTTGATCGTGCCCTTCTTCAATCACAACATTGATGTGATCAATGCCAGCAAGGTCGGAGGCTATGTCAAGAATCCGAACGGCGAGCTGATGGATGGTTACGCTTTGTCAGAATGCTGGCTAGCTGCTTGAACAGAGTGCGGTCGACGGCGTCATGTCTCGCGCAGCCGTAGGCCATGCGATCAGCATGCAGAATGCTGTGACCAATCGCGCCATCTAGGACGGACGCCAGATTCGAACGCCAGGGTCTCGTCTTCACCTCAGTTGGATCAAAATTATCGTTCCCCGCTAATTGCGGGGAGCTTTTCATTCATTGGAAACAAGCTTTCGGAGATGTGTGTGAGCAGGACTGGATTTGTAATGGCGATCGATCAAGGTACGACCTCCTCGCGGGCAATCGTCTTCGATGCCGGAATGCAGGTTGTTTCGTCGGCCCAGCGCGAGATAAACCAGATCTACCCGCAACCTGGCTGGGTCGAGCACGACCCGATCGACATCTGGGAGAGCGTTAGTGCTACGATCAGAGAGGCGTCGTCGGCGGGAGGCATCTCCCCGGGTCAGATTGCGTCCATCGGGATTACCAATCAACGGGAGACGGTCGTTGTATGGGACCGCAAGACCGGGTTGCCACTTTACAATGCGATCGTGTGGCAAGACCGCCGGACGGCCGACGCGTGCGCTCGCCTGAAGGCCGACGGTATTGAAGAGGCGATAATCACTCCCAAAACAGGCCTTCTTCTCGATCCATATTTTTCGGCCACTAAGCTCGCGTGGTTGCTGGCAAACGTCGATGGGTTGAGAGCTCGCGCAACCGCGGGTGAAGTCTGCTTTGGCACGGTGGATAGCTGGCTAATCTACAAGCTTACTGGTGGCCGTCGCCATGTGACAGACGTCACCAACGCATCCCGGACGCTGCTTTTCGATATCGAAAAATGCGAATGGGACGAGTCATTACAGACTTTGTTTGGCATTCCGACTTCGATGCTGCCGGAAGTTCTCGAAAATTCGGACGACTTTGGCCATACTGATCCCGCCGTCGTTGGCGCTACAATCCCAATTAACGGTGTTGCCGGCGATCAGCAGTCCGCCGTCATCGGCAATGCTTGTTTCGAGCCCGGCATGATCAAATCGACCTACGGGACAGGTTGCTTCGCGTTGCTCAACACAGGACAGGAGCGGGTTTCATCGACCAATAGGATGCTCACGACAGTTGCATACAAGCTCAAAGGAAAGGTCACGTATGCGCTTGAAGGCTCCATTTTTGTTGCGGGAGCTGCAGTCCAGTGGCTACGGGATGAGCTCGGTATCATCACGACTGCATCGGAAATAGGGCCGCTTGCCGCAAGCGCTGACCCAAGCCAGGCGATCTTCGTCGTCCCAGCATTTGTCGGTCTAGGTGCGCCGTACTGGGATCCGGACGCACGCGGAGCGATATTTGGCCTCACCCGGAACACCGGGAGGGCGGAATTAGCTCGAGCAGTTTTGGAGTCGGTAGCGCTCCAGACACAAGACCTCGTGGCAGCCATGACGAATGACTGGACACGTCACGCTGCAATTAGCCGCATCAGGGTGGACGGAGGAATGGCAGCGTCCGATTGGACGATGCAGCGTGTTGCAGACATTGTCGGGATGCCCGTCGAGCGACCAGCGCTCATCGAAACCACGGCACTAGGGGCGGCCTGGTTAGCGGGATTTCGTTCGGGAGTGTGGCCGGGGGCTGCTGAGTTCGAAAAGTCATGGGCTCGCGATGGCATTTTCACCCCTTCTCTGAGTGAGCAGAGCCGGGAGGCCAAGATTCGCGGCTGGCGGGACGCTGTGTCGAGAACACTTTCACGCCCAATGGGCGGTCACATGGTTTGACTACAAAGATCATTTGGGCCGTTGTGCCGAACTCTGCAACACAGACTGCTTCAGCAGCCGCAACCCTAGTTCAATTTCGCTCTCATTCGATGCCGCGAACCCCACCATAAGAGCTTTGCGAGGTGATCTTCCGTTCGCGAAGTAATACGAGAGCTGTTGGACACCTAGCCCGCTCTGTTCGCATTGAAACAATACCTCATCCTCATCTATAGATTGATCCTTGTAGTAGCAAAGATTGTAAAAGCCGGGTGCAAATTCAGGCAGCTCGAACACATCGCTCAAGTCGGACTTGAGGATGCTAAGGAATCGCTCCTGTCGCTTCGCATAGATTTTTCGCACTCGGTGCAGGTGTCGCCCGTAGTGTCCATCTTCGATCAGCCGCGCAATGGTTTGCTCCGTAAGTTGAGGCAGGGCCCTATAGCGGATCTGGATCAGTTCGCGGCACTTGTTCGCAAGAGCTTTTGGCAAGATCATGTAGCCGGCACGTAGTGAGAGCAATAAAGTCGAGGTAAACGCCCCGACGTGCACGACCTGTCCCGTCTGATCTAATGCCTTGAGCGGGGGGACGGGACTGCCTCGATATCTAAAGTCGCTTGCATAGTCATCCTCAATGATCAACGCTCCACTTTCGGAAGCCCAATTCAGCATTTCAAGCTTGCGCTTCAAAGGCATCGAAACATTCATTGGTTGCTGTTTCGCAGCGGTAACGAAGGCAAGTTTGACATTGTGACGGCTGACGGAGGATGGATTTGGGCCGGATCCATCGACGAACATCGGTTCGATCTTGGAACTGTGAGATTCGAAGATCGAGCGTATTGCCGGCATACCAGGCTCCTCAAAGGCGACAGTGTCGCCCGGGTCGAGAAGAAGCTCAGCCAACAGAGCCACAGCATGATGAGCTCCGAGGGTGGTAACTACTTCTTCGGGGTCGCATCGGATACCGCGACTGACTGCTAGATGCTGAGCAATTTGCTCCTCTAACAAGGAGCGAACGGGAAGCTCTCGATAGTTGAGCGTTCGATAGTCCCAATCCGTAAAGACCTCCTTGGTAATGCTGGTCCATATCCGCGTCGGGAACAGTCGGTGGTCGGGTGTGGCCATGTCCAATAGCTGCGAGCCGTTGCTAGGCTTTCGAGACTGACGCCATGTTAGTGTGCTTCCACGCTGCGACATCAGTTTCTGGAACCATCTGGAAACTGTCGGGCCTTGATCTGTGTTTGTGCTGGATTTGTTTGCGACGCGGCCAGGAACATTCTCGACATATATTCCGCTTCCGCGGACTGCTCGAATGTAGCCTTCGGCGGCGAGCCGATCTAGGGCGGTGATCACCGTAAACCTCGAGACGCCCAGGCTTTGCGACAATACGCGAGACGACGGGATCCTTGTCCCGCCTCTGACTGAGCCAGAGACGATCATCATCCTCAGCCCGTCATAAAGCTGAAGGTGCAAAGGATGATCGCTGGCAGCGTCCAGCGGCAATCCGTTGGGATCAAAACCCTCTATCGTTCGGCTAATGATCGCCTCCATGTGTGTGACAAGTGGACTGGTGGTTTATGTGATTTCTGGACATGTATGCCAGCACACTTTCCGACTAAAATCTACCGCGAAGAGAGCCTGCTGTTGGCGGCCTATGGGCACATCGGGTTTCACATATGCATTGTTGGGGCTGCGCTGGCCGATGGAGTTCGCCTGCGTAGGAAAGGGAGGAATGATGCCCGATATCGTTCTGATCTCCCTGACTGCCCACGATTACCCACAAAAACAGCCTCACCTGACTTTGTACGTAGCTCTCTTAGCAAATAGAGAGGGTTGGACGTGACGAAACTGATTGCAGGAATTGTCGGACATTACGACGCCATCTGTCACTTGGAGGCGCTCGACAGCTCGCCGGAGGTAGACCGCATCGTCGTGTGCGATCTTGATGCTCGCCAATTCGACACTCTCAAAGGGCGGTTTGCCAAGCTAAGCGCACTTTACCGTGATCTCGAAGAAATGCTGCTCCATGAGAAAGTGGATGTTGTATGCGTTGGCATGTCGGACGAACAAGATTTGGAGCGCGCTACCATAGTCCTGAATGCAGCTGTAAACCTCATTCTAGCAAAGCCTTTCGCCGAAGACCTTGCTGCTGCCGAAGCGGTCGTGCACTTGGCCGCCCAAGTCGGCGTGAAAGTGATGGTCACGCAAGAAGCGCGCTTTCGTCCCCGATTCATGAAAATTCGAAAAATGATAGAAAATGGCTTCTTCGGTGAAATCATTCATATCAGGTTGGGAGGCGCGCTGCTGGCAGATGAACGTGTTCCTGGAGACCTTTGGATTGAGGGCGTTTCAGAAGGAGCTTCGAAAGTCGCGTCCATTCAGGAGATTGATTTGCTCAGGTTCCTTATGGACGAGGAGATCGTGGGCGTTAGCGCGATATCTGACAAGCTTGGACCATCTCCGACATTGAGTGGAGGTACGGTTTGTGCGCTATTTCAGTTCGCTGGCGGCTGTATCGGTCAGACAATGATCGGCACTGACAATCGTAGAGCAATGCCCGGTTCAAAAGACGACGAGTTTCGATTGATTGGAAGCAAGGGAATGGCAGTCGGATACAGAGCGTATGCCGACGGCTTCAATGCTTGGACTCCACTTCCAGACTGCGAGGATGAAGCAAGACTCGGCGCACTCGCTGCCCTGAAGGCCTTCGTGGGCTCACTAGCGTCAGGGGTTCAGTTGCCCGCTTCGGGCGAAGAGGCGCTCCGATCACTTCAACTTCGGAAAGCGGTAGATCGAGCGGTGGCCGCGGAGCCTCACACCGTCATCGTCCCATAGTCCGTGGACAGCGGGCGGTGAGGCTTGTCTCTACCCCTCTCTCTAGCTACCGCTGACTGCCCGAGGGGAAGACAATATCCTGATCAACAAGAACATTGAATTTGTATCCGGGGCGGATCTCCAGTGTCGGCTGCACATCAAGGTTTCGATCGATGGTGCGTTCGGTCACACGCCCAAATGTCTCAGCAAAATTGCGCCGGGCTGCGTCTGACGCGGTATCCTGCGTAGCAAGGGTCGAGCTTTGAGGCAGTGACATATCTATGCCAGTTCCGATCATTGCGATGAGCACGGCGGAGCCGAACGTCTTCAGGTAGTGATTGTTCACTCTGTCCTTGAAGCCGCTGTAGCCCTGTGCGTCCGTGCCGGACATGCCGCCGATCTGCAGTGTTGAGCCGTTCGGAAAGATGATATCCGTCCAGACGACGAGCACCCGGCTCTGACCGAATGAAACCTTGCTGTCGTACCGCCCGAAGAGCTTCGTCCCCTGCGGAATGAGAAGATAATGGCCGGTCGCGCTGTCGTAGACGTTCTGGCTGACTTGGGCGGTGATGCGGCCGGGAAGGTCGCTGTTGATCCCGCTGATCAGGGTTGCCGGTATGACCGACCCGCGCTTGAGTTCATATGGCGATCGCTGCGGCACCACCTGGTTCGGCAGATAGCCCAGTTCCTTGATGTCGGCGTTGAAGAAACTCTCCTTGGAGGTCTGGCCGTTCGGATCAACGTTCTGCCCGCCAAGGCCGTTTCTCAAAGCGGCGGAATAGAGATCCGATACGCTGGTCGGTGACGCATTGTCCTGGGCGGTCGCCGCGTTGGACCGATCGGCCGCCACGTCGGATTTGGCCTCGAGCTTGCTGCGATCGAGAGCAAGCGGCGCGTCATAGGCGGCGGCATTTGCCTGCAATCTCGCCATGCGTTGGCGCTGGCGCTCCCGCAAATACTGTTCGTCCTGCTCACGCTGGAGACGTGCGCGCCAGGCCGCGTCCGGTTCGAGCTCGCTCTTCTTCTCCTTTTCCGTCGTCGTCGGCTCGGCGCTGAAGGGGTTCTTCGCCGTCTCCTGCCTGGTCTCGACGGGCGTCGGCTGGAAATTCTGCGTCTGCTGCGGCTCTCCGATGATGCCGTCGGTTACCCCCTGTTTCAACTGATCGGCATAGGTGGAAGCCGGCGTTCCCGTCGACTGGTCGATGCCCGCATTGTTCCCGAAGTACAGTCCCCTGCCCGCCAGTCCGAAGACGATGACGGCGAGGAAGAGGACAGCGAGCACGATCACGATGATGACCGGCAGGCGGTTGACGCGCCGCATTCCGGGCGCCTTGCTGTTGTTCGACGTTCCACCGAGTTGCAATGATTGCACCATGTTTGTCTCTCCCCTACCCGCGCTGCATGACGGACAGCGGACTTGCAGGCGTCGCACCGGCGGCGGTGACGCTATAGGCGCGACCGATCTCGACACCGGCGGTCGATAACCGTGCGAGCACCTGCCCCTCGAACGGTTCGAGCGCATAGGCGAGCGTCACGAGTTTTGCTTTTTCGTCTGTCTTCTGATCGGTCACCACGGCATAGCCCCACCCCTTCAGCGCGCTTTCCAGCGCCTGCCCGAACGGAGAGTTGTCCTGTTTGAAGGCCACGGTCACCTTCCTCTGACCAATCTGCTCGGCAAGTCGGCTGACCATATCGCCGGCGATGGCGCTCGCGGCCGGCCCGGAGATTTCCGGCGGGGCGTTGCTTGAGGTGAGCCCATCCACGCCGGAAGACTGGCAACCGGAGACAAGGATTGAGACGGTGGCGGCGAACGCTATGGCGCGAATAGTGGTGAAGAACCGCATTACCGCCCTGCCCGCTTGATCGTGACCTTCTGTTGCTTCCAGCCGACCCCGGACACCAGCACGGCGCGATCGATCGTATAGTCGACCACCATCATGCCGCTTCGCATGCGGTAGTTGACGATGCGGTTCTCGCCGCCCGAGACGACGAACAGGACAGGAGCGTCCTGGGAGGACATGGATTTCGGGAACTGGATATAGGTCTTTGTCCCGTCGGTGTAGACCCGCGTCGGCCGCCAGCTCGCCCCGCCAGAGACGGAATAGGCGAAGTTCAACTGCTCCGCCGGGACGCCGGCGCCCGGGATCGTGCTCGCCTCCAGCCGGGCATTGATGTCAGCCAGTTTCGTGGAGACGTCCTCGGGATATTCGAACCCGACGCGTGCCATGTATTGCGTCGGATGGGATTTGAGCTGGATATGATAGGTCCGGCGCGATGTGGTCACGACCATGGAGGTGACGAGGCCCGGCTCAGCCGGCTTGACGATCAGATGGATCGCCTGCCCACCGACGGCGCCAGAGGTTGCCGGCTCGACCTTCCAGCGCACGGTATCGCCAACCAGAACGTCGCGGACGATTTCGCCGGCCTGGAGTTCGATGTCGCAGACCTGGAGCGGCGAGCAGACGACCGAGGGCTGCACTTCTCCGAACAGGAAGACGACCTTGCCGTCGGTCCCTCGTGTGACGAGCCCATTCTTTCCCCGCCATTGCCCGGAAATGTTCGTGCCCTTCGTCTCGTTGGCGCTCATGCTCTGGGCGAAGGCTACCGGGAGGGACGCGGGGAGCACTGCGAGCGCGGCGGGGGCCGCGATCGCAAGCACGGCCCGGACGGTTCTGGTTCTCATCTTCATTATGGCCATGCCTTTCAAAGCTGCGCAGTCCAGTCGAAATCGCGGAGATAGAGGCCGAGGGGATTGAGTCGGATGACTGCCTCGTCCTGCGGCGGCGTCAGCGTCACCGTCGCTATGCCGCGAAAGCGCCGGACAGCCGTTTCCTTGCCCTTCCGGTCGCGCTCGTATTCCGTCCAGTCGATCTGGTAGGACTGGCTCGAAAGGGCGACGATGTTGTTGACCTCGATGGCGACGGTGGCGTTCGTGGCCTTCTCGAACGGCGAATTCCCCCGAAACCAGCTATTCACCTTCTCCGTCGCAGGATCGCCCGTCCTCAGCAGCGCATAGGTGCGATCGATATATTGCTTCTGAACGACCGCATCGGGCGTGACCGACCTGAAGTTCGTGATGAAGCCGCCGAGCGTCGCGCGCACCACGCGCGGATCGGCATATTCGATCTGTTGCGGGAAGCCCGCATTCGCGGCTGTGCCAAGCTTGTCGACCTCGACGATATAGGGGACCAGCTTCACCTGCGTGCTCTGGAAGAGCGCATAGGAGAAACCGATCACCGCCATCAGCATTCCCGTGATGCCGACGATCCGCCATGCCCGCGCTGCCTGGACATAGGAGCCGTAGCGTTCGTTCCACTCCTGCCTCGCCGCGAGATACGGGTTGTCGGGTGCGTCATGCAATGCCATGCGCCCTCCCCGCCGCCGTTGCGGATTCCTGCCGTTTCATGTCGTAGCCCTATTTCCCGGATGGATTCTTGGGCGCGAGCGAGGATTTGCGCGCCTCCTCGAGCTTTGCGTTGGCGAGCCCCAGCGTCGATGTTCCGTAGGTGCCCCGGCCGCCCATCGCCTGATCGCGCGCCGCCGAGGCAAGAGCGCCGCCCGCAGCACCTACCCCGCTCGCCATGCCCTTCAGCGCTGCACCCGCCATCGAGGAGCCGGTCGACCGGGCATCGGCATAGGCGGCAGCCCCCACTTTCGCGCCGCCCATGCCGAGCGAGGCCGTGCCGACGGTCGCGGCGGCCGCAAAGCTGGCCGCCTGCGAGCCATGGCGGATGGTTTCCATGCCACCGGTGACCGAGACCCCCTGGACGACACCCTGCATGATGTTGGGCACGTACATGGCAATCACGAACACGACCACGGCGATGCCGGCGATCGCCAGCGCCGTCTGATAGTCGTCGCCGACGGACGGACTGCTGGCCAGGCCGATCAGCACATCGGAGCCGATCTTGGCGATCATCACCAGGGCCATCAGCTTCATGCCCACGGAGAAGGCGTAGACGAGATAGCGGACTGCGAAATCCTTGGTGTAGGAGCTGCCGCCGAGCCCGAGCATGATCATGCCGGCGAGCAGGCCGACATACATCTCGACCAGAACGGAGATGAAGATCGCGGCGACAAGCGAAAACGCGATCACGCTGACGATCATCGCGAGTGCTGCCGACAGCGCCAGCGCATTGTCCTCGAACAGGCCGAAGCTGATCTTCTCCGACATCTTCGATGCCACCGTCAGACCAGCGTTGAATACGTTGGCGGGCGAGGCCGAACCCGAGCCGGCGCCCAACTGGTAGAGGCTATCGACGACCGCCCTGGCGAAGCTCGGACCCTGGTCGAGAATGAAGACGAACAGTCCGATGAACATGATGCGCCTGACGAGCTCGGCAAACCAGGCGTCGAGTGAGGCGGCGTTGATCGCAAGCCAGACGGCGGCGATGCCGACCTCGATCCCCGCAAGGATCCAGAACAGCGACCGCGCGGCATTCATGACCGTTGTTTCCCAACCCTTGGCCGCTGCGACGATCTGGTTTTCCAGCTCGGTCAGCACGCTGCCTTCCTGGGCGTGGGCAGGCCCGGCCGCCAGCAAGCAGACAATCAGAGCCCCGTGCGCGATCAGCAATCCTCGCGGCGATAGAGCGATCTTCACCATCTCGGTTTCATCTCCTGCCCGTTCTTGAGGTCGAATTCGCGCTTCTCCCCGAAGAACTTCTTCGCCTCTTGTTGGTGGTCACTGATACCTTGCGAGCCAGCGGGTGCGGCATTCACTGGCCGGTCGGCTTGTCCCGCCGGCATGACCAGCCAGACGAGTCCGCCGCCTGCGGCGGCTATGACGAGAACGGCGACTATGATTTGCAGCCTGGACATCACCATCTCGGCTTCATCTCCTGTCCGCCCGTCATGCTGGGCGTTTGTGATTTGAAGAACTCTTCTCGCCGCGCCTGCGCGAGATCCTGTTTGGCCTGTTCCGACTGATACCAGGTGCCCATCATGGTCATCTGCTGCGAGACGAGTCCGCGCAGCTTCTGGAGCTGGCCCACCTCCTGCGCGGCAATCTCATGCCCGACCTGGAGCGCCTTCATCTGCCCGTCGGCCGACTCCGACATCGAACGCAGAGAGGACATGGTGGATTCCTCGCTGGAGAATTGCTCGGCGGTCAGGTTTGCCGCCTTCAAAGTGCCGGCGATCGTGTCGCGATTGGTGGTCGACCAGTTCTGATAGGTGGAAGAGAAGCTGTCGTTGTTCGGTAGCGCCGTCTTAAAATCGGCAAAGCTCTGGAAGCGTTGTCCAAGGACATCGTCGACATTGCCCATGGAAAAGGCGATGCCTTGCCCCTGGGCTGCGATGCTCTGGAGCTGCTTCAAGTCATTTTCGACCTGGCCCCAGATATGCTCGGGAAGCTGCGCGGTGTTCTGCAGCATGTTCTCGTAGATGTGCAGCTGGTTCTGGATTTGCTCCGCCAGCTGGTTGATCTGCGTGATCTGATTGTTGACCTGCTCGGCCGACTTGCCGACGAGGCCGATCAGCTCGGTGTTGTTAGCGATCTGGGTGAACTCGGTCGCCTGGCCGGTGACGCCGCCGGCGTAGACGGCCGTCGTTGCCGCCGGCAGGATCATAAGAACGACCGCGGTCGCGGCGAGCCCTTTACCAGGTGTTCTGAAGAAGCGATGGCGCATGGGCAATCCCCCTTTGCTGGAGCCAATGGACAGGCCAGTCGGCCCCATGTTCGGAGTGAAGCGTGCGGATGCGCGCCAGATCGTCCTTGCCGGAGGCGCCAACGAAGGAGAGCGCGACAGGGCCGAGCGACATATCAAAGAGACGCCGGCCCTCCGGCGAGGCGACATAATATTCGCGCTTGGGCTGGGCGTTTGCGACGATCTCGATCTGGCGAGAATTGAAGCCGATGCGTTCGTAGAACTCCCGCGTCCCCGTTTCGCGCGCCGCCCCATTCGGCAGGCAGATCTTGGTCGGGCAACTCTCCTTCAGCACGTCGATGATGCCCGAACGCTCGGCATCGGAAATTGACTGCGTGGCAAGCACCACAGCGCAGTTTGCCCTACGCAGCACCTTCAGCCATTCCCTGATTTTCTCACGGAACACGGGATGTCCCAGCATTATCCACGCCTCGTCGAGAATGATGAGGCTCGGAGCTCCGGTCAGTCGTTTCTCGACACGGCGGAACAGGTAGAGCAGCACAGGCACAAGGCTTCGTTCGCCCATGTTCATCAGTTCCTCGACCTCGAAGGTCTGGAATGCGCCGAGCGACAGCCCGTCCTGTTCCGCGTCGAGCAACTGCCCCATCGGTCCATCGACTGTGTAGTGGTGGAGCGCCTCCTTGATCTCGCGCATCTGGACGCCGCTCACGAAATCGGAGAGCGACCGGCCCCGCGACTGCGCCATCAGGCCGATCTGGCGCGAGATGGCGTTGCGGTAGTCGGGGGTGATTGTCACGCCCTGCAGCGCCACTAGCGTCTCGATCCAGTCCGACGCCCAAGCGCGGTCACTGTCCGACGAAAGTTCGGCGAGCGGACTGAACGCAAGCTGCGGCGATGCGCCCTTACCGTCTGTGAGGGAGTCTCCACCGATTTCGTAGTGATCTCCTCCGATCGCGATTGTCAGCGGCAACATCGAGCGGCCCTTGTCGAAGGCGAAGACCTGGGCGCCGGCATAGCGGCGGAACTGCGCGGCGATCAGCGCCAGCAAGGTGGATTTGCCCGAGCCGGTCGGACCGAAGATCAGCGTATGGCCGACATCATCGACGTGCAGGTTAAGCCGGAACGGCGTCGAGCCGCTGGCGACCTGCATCAGTGGCGGGCTCCCAGGCGGGTAGAACGGGCAAGGCGCTGTAGGATTTCCCGACCAGACCGAATTCATCGGGACGAGATCGGAGAGGTTGCGCGTGTTGACGAGCGGTTCGCGGATATTGGCGTAGGAGACACCGGGGAGGCTGCCGAGGAAAGCATCGGTTGCGTTCAGCGTCTCGATGCGGGCGCCAAAACCCTCCGACTGAACAAGGCGTCGGATGGCCTCGCACTTCTCCTGGAGCCGGCCGTGGTCTTCGTTGAACAGCACGATAACAGGCGTATAGTAGCCATAGGCGACGAGCTGGGACGACGCCTCGGCAATGGCGTCCTCGGTTTCGGCCACCATCAGCATGGCGTCCTGATCGACCGAACGGCTCTGCGTCTGGAAAAGCTGGTCGAAGAACGGTCGAACCTTCTGCTGCCACTTCTTACGGGTCCGCTCCAACCGCGCTTTCGCCTCCTCTGCATCGAGGAAGACGAAGCGGGACGACCAGCGATAGGTGAGCGGCATCAAATCGAGGGCGTTGAGGATGCCTGGCCAACTCTCGGCCGGCAGGCCGTCGATCGCGACGACGCCGAGAAAGCGGTTCTCGACAGTTGGAGTCAACCCATGCTGAAGCTCGGCAGTGACCAGCCAGTCGAGATACATCGGCATATCAGGCAGGCGGATCGGGTGGTTCTCACCAGTGATGCAGAAGCGGACGAACTGGAACAGCTCGTCATAACGAGCGACACGGAAGCCGCCACGCTCCTCTGTCTCCTGCGTGACCATCCTTCGGATGGAGACGACATTGCCGAGGTACTGCTCAACCTCGCGAATAGACGTCAGAAAGGAGTCGAGCGCCGTGTCGGCATAGGTGGTAGAACGGCTTCGCGCATCGGAATAGATATACCGGGCCAGGCCGGATCGCCTTGGTTCCGGCGGCCGCCAGGTCAGAATCAGCCCATGCCGGCTCTCGAAATGCCCGCTTTCCCGTTCGAAATGGGACCGGCGCTCGGCGTCGATCGCGCGGGTGACCGGATCGGGAAAATGACAGGCGTCGCTTGCGGGATAATCAGTCGCAGGCACGCGGATCGCCTCGACCTGGATCATCCATCCGGAGCCCAGCCGCGACAGGATCGCATTGATCTGGCGCGACACGTCGTTCCGCTCGGCGTCGGTCGAGCTTTCGCTGTCAGGGCCTGAGAAGTACCAGCCGGCCATCAAGGAGCCGTCCTTTAGCAGCATCACGCCGTTGGCGACCAGTCCTGCATACGGGACGAGATCGGCAAAGGACGGGCCGGTTTGTCGGAAACGCGCCAGAGACACCATGGCCGCCCCTCAGTACCGCCGCCACGGCGACGAGGTCGCGCGGTAGGTGCTCTTGTATTTGATGTGGCGGACATAGACCTTGCGCATCAGTGGATCACTCTTCGCCATCATCCGCAGTGCGGCGACGGCCACGAGCCAGATCGCTATCCCGAACATCGCCGCGTACCAGGTCAGGACCACGAAGATCAGGATGACCGCGGCAAGCCCAGTGACGAGCACGAGCTCGCGGTCGGCACCCATGAGGAGATTCGGGCGCGACAGCGCCCGATGGATGCGCGAACGTGCGAGAAGGGTTCCGGGCTCAGCCATGAGCACGCTCCCCTGCCGAGAGAATCCAACGGCCACCGTCTGTCTCGATTGCGGCAATCACCGCGCCGGTCGAGCCGAACAGCGCAACGATCTGCGTGGCGCCGAGGAGCACGCCGCCGACCAGCGCGATATAGCAAAGTCGTCTCGCGAAGTCGTTGAGCTCGCCACCGAAGATCAGCATGCCGCCGGCGATCGCGACGGCTGCGAGGGCGATGAAACCTGCGACCGGGCCGGTGATCGACTGCTGGATCTGCTGGAGCGGCGATTCCCATGGCAGGCCGCCGCCGCCCGAGGAGGCAAATGCCGGCTCGATCAGGACGAGGCAAAGGGTAAGCGCCAAAGCGCTGCGGACAAGAATGGAGTGGCATTCACGCGACATGGCGTTCCTCGTCGATCTGCGGGTAAGTTTCTGTTTCGTATTGGGTGCCGTTAAAGCGATCGACATGGACGACGTCGCGAACGCGCCGTCCCTTCGGCGTGCGCTCGACCGAGACAACGAGGTCGACGGCCTCCCCGATCACTTCGCGCATCGGCTGCTGGCTGACTTCGGCTGTCAGTTGTTCCAGCCGGCGCAAGGCCGACATTGCCGTGTTGGAATGGATCGTCGTGACGCCGCCCGGATGTCCCGTATTCCAGGCTTTGAGGAGCGTTAGCGCCGCGCCGTCGCGGACCTCGCCGACGATGATGCGGTCGGGCCTGAGGCGCATGGTGCTTTTGAGCAGCCGGGCCATGTCGATCGTGTCGCTGGTATGAAGAGCCACGGCATTGGAGGCGGCGCACTGGATTTCGGCGGTGTCCTCCAGAATGACCAGCCGGTCGTCCGGGGCGTTCTCGACGATCTCGGCAATGACGGCATTGGCGAGCGTCGTTTTGCCCGATCCCGTTCCGCCGGAGATGACGATGTTGAGCCGCGAGGAAATCGCACTCCGGATGACGTCGGCCTGGCGCTGGGTCATCACCTTCGACCTCACGTAGTCATCAAGGGGGATGAGACGCGATGCCCGCCGGCGGATGGTGAAGGTCGGGCTAGCGACGATCGGCGGAAGCAGTCCCTCGAAACGATGACCACCGATCGGAAGTTCGCCGGAAATAATTGGACGGTCCTCGTCGGCCTCCGATTGCAGCGCATGCGCGACACTGCCGATGACGACTTCGGCCACGGCCGCCGACATTTCGCCGGCGGGCGCCATGCTGTGCCCCAACCGCTCGATGAACAGCTTGCCATCGGGATTGAGCATGATCTCGACGACGCCGGGATCGTCGAGCGCGACGCAGAGTTGATCCCCGAGTGCTTCCTGAAGTTTGCGGATCAGACGTGGATGAGAGCGGAGCTGGTTCACGTCCGGCCCCTCACGCCGCGCGCCGGTGGTTGTTGATGATCATCGACTGGTAGCCTGCCGGACGCACCCGGTCGAAGCTTGCCGCGTCGGCCGGGAGAGAGCCGGCGACGGCAATCGTGTTGCCGATGGGTTGCGGCTCGCCCAGCCGTCGCAACGGCCAGCCTGCGCGCTTCAGAATGCGTTCGAACCGGATGTCGGTGGCGGTGACGATCTCCGCATAACCATTCGCCATCGCCCACTCGATGATACCGGCGAACATTGAGAGCGTGGCGTCGTGAAGTGGCCCTCCCCTGCCCTCTCCAAGCGAGGTGTCGACGCAGAAGCGCGAGCTTTCGACCATGGCGGCATGGGCGCCCAGCCCGCCCGTCGCGAGAAGCTGCGGAAATGTCCGCTCCAGCATTGTCGGACCGATAGCGGGCAGCAATCGGGCGCAGCCTGCGACCGCACCTTCGTCCGTCGCGGCCATGATGTAGGTCGGCGAGAACGAATCGTATTCATCCGCCTCCCGGCCGTCGATCACATCCACGTTCCACTCGAGCCGACCCTGGAACACCTGCGCCCGCAGGCGATGATGGCGGTCGATCAACAGCCGATCGCGGTCGTTGGAAGCGTCACGTATTGCGTGCAGTAACATGCAAACATCTCCATCTTCGGTAGGCGGCGGGAGATGAGCACAAACAATCGGGACGCTGGAGTGTAGAATTCTACAGTCTCCGAGTCGGGTGAGTCGGGGTGGATTCCACATGGACCGTGTTGGAGTCGAGCTTTTGGCGCGAAGGAACGAGCGGTCGTCCCCCGTTTATAAACGGGGGTTGTTTTCGGAAGGCGATGACCGTGCCTTTTAATTAAGCTGCTGAATCGGCGATATAAATCTGCCATGCAGTGGTCGGCTGAGTTCGACAAAACGTCCGGCGTTAACTTCTTGTTAACCTTATTCTTCTTGCCACCGACAGGGAATCGCCGATAATGACGGCACTTGGGCTGATTTCAGCCAAATGCCGTCATTCGGGGGAAGTTATGAGTAGTGTCGCTTCTAGCGCTGCGAAAAAGATCGGTTTCGAGGATATCATCCTTGCTCAGGGAAAGGACATCTCACGCAAGCTGAATCAGCTGCGTTTGGAAAGCTACCCGCCGGACGCTCGCAAGACCCTTCGTCAGTTTTCGATGGCAGAGGCTGCCTACTTCTTGGGAGTGTCGCCGAGCAATCTGAAAAAACTACACCTGGAAGGCAAAGGGGTCATCCCAACGGTTCACGCCGGAGGTCGTCGAACATATTCGGCAGAGCAAATTCGCGAACTGAGGCAGTGGCTTGATCAGAATGGTCGCTCTGATGTGAAAAAGTACGTCCCAAGCCGCCGCGCGCATGAGAAGTTGCAGGTTATTGCAGTTGTGAACTTCAAGGGCGGCTCAGGCAAGACAACGACAGCAGCGCATCTCGGACAGCACTTGGCTTTGACGGGTCATCGCGTGTTAGCGATCGATCTCGACCCTCAGGGATCAATGACGGCGCTCTATGGCATCCAGCCAGAAGTGGATGACTACCCGTCCGTATACGAGGCAATTCGATATGATGAGAAGCGTTGCTCGCTCGCAGATGTGATAAAGCCCACCAATTTCCCCGACCTCGATATTGTCCCGGCATCACTTGAGCTTCAGGAGTACGAGTACGACACACCACTCGCGATGCAGGCTGGCACCGAGGGCAAGCGCTTCTGGAATCGACTCCAGAGCGCGCTTGAGGATGTAGACCCTCGCTATGATGTCGTCGTGTTGGACTGCCCTCCCCAACTTGGCTATCTGACACTTACGGCGCTCGCAGCCTCGACCTCGGTCCTCATCACAGTCCATCCCCAGATGCTGGATCTCATGTCGATGTCACAGTTTCTTCTCATGCTCGGCGACATCCTCAAGACTGTCAAACAGGCGGGAGGCGATGTTGATCTCGACTGGTTTCGCTATCTGATCACGCGATTTGAACCCACGGATATGCCTCAAGCGCAGATGGTCGCTTTTATGAAATCGATGTTGATTCCGCATATGGCGAAGCATGAAATGGTGAAGTCGACGGCAGTATCCGACGCGGGCCTAACGAAACAGACGCTTTATGAGGTTGAACGGTCCGCGATGAATCGGGGAACCTATGATCGAGCCATGGAGGCGATGGAAGCAGTGAATGGGGAAATCCGCGAACTCATCCATGAGGCGTGGGGGCGCAGAAAATAGACTACGGTCTAAATTGGATTTTTTGCGCGTCTTTACAGTGACTTAAATGCCGGAGAGCGGCCATGGCCAGAAAGAACATTTTCAACAGTGTGATGAAGGATGATCAAGCGCCTGATGAGGCGCTCGAAGAATCCGCACCTATCACACGATTTGGAGCTGCCAAGTCGCTCTCATCGTCGATAGATGCATTGGCTCGGCAAGCAGAACGGATCAATGATGGCGATATGGTCATCGAGCTTGATCCGGAACAGCTCGACGCATCCTTTGTTCGAGACCGAATTCCCGGTCCCGCCGGCACTTCGGAAGCGGCTGACGAAGAATACAATGAGCTGCGCGACGCCATCCGCGAAAGAGGTCAGGACACGCCAATTCTTGTCCGTCCCATTCCGAATAGCACTGACCGTTATATGATCGTCTTCGGACATCGTCGTGTCCAGGTGGCGAAAGATCTCGGACGGAAAGTTCGAGCTGTTGTTCGGCAGTTGGACGAGCAGGCTCATATCATCAGCCAAGGGCAGGAAAACTCTGCCCGCGCCAACCTGAGTTTTATAGAACGAGCGACGTTTGCTGACCGGCTTGAGAAGCTCGGATACTCCCGCGAAGTCATTCAGGCGGCTCTATCAGTTGACTACCAGACGCTTTCCAAGATGCTCACGGTCCCAAGTGCATTTGGAGCGCGCCTCATCGAGGCGATTGGCCCTGCCAAAGGCGTCGGGCGTGATCGGTGGCTGCAACTTCGAAAGCTCATTGACGTCCCCAAGAACAAGGCACTGGCTGAGGAGGTCGTCGGGGAGGCGGAGTTTAATAGTCTCGGACAGGCTGAAAGGTTCGAAGCGGTATTCAAGCGTCTCCGATCCAGTAAGGGCAAGACCACGGTCAAGCGCTCGGAGAACATCCAGCCTAGGGAAGTCTGGAACGCGAGGGACAACGCGGTAAGCGTCTCGCGCAAGGCCACACCAAAGGCCGTGACACTCGTTCTTTCATCGTCGAATGGAATAGCATTCGGTGATTGGATCACGAAAAATATCGAAAGCCTGTACGAGACTTTCCAGAAGCAAGGGAAAAACTGAAGACGAAAATCGCAAAAGAAAAAGGCCCCCGAACGACAACAGTCGTGGAAGCCTCTCTCAATTCCTAGCAGACTGAGAATCGCATTTCCACGAATCGCTGTCAAGAGTCGAACCGTCGTTTGGGTGGGCGGATTTCTTTTGCCTCTTGAAAGGTGAAGGAAAATGCAGATTGGAAGTGTGACGACGCCCTTTGGGCGGCGGCCTATATCGCTTGCCCTGGTGAAAGCGCAGATGGTAGCTGCGGACATTAAGGCAGGCAAGACCGCTGACAAGTGGAAGGTGTTCCGCGATGTCAGTGCAGCCCGGAGCTTGCTTGGTCTTCAGGACAGAGCCCTTGCCGTACTGGACGCACTGCTCAGCTTTTATCCGGAAAGCCAATTGTCAGAGGAGTTCGGCATGGTGGTCTTTCCGTCCAATGCCCAGCTTTCAATTCGGGCGCACGGCATCACCGGCACAACGTTGCGCCGGCAGCTTGCTGCGCTTGTCGATGCGGGACTGATCCATCGCAGGGACAGCCCGAACGGAAAACGCTATGCCCATCGTGGAAGGGAAGGCGAGATCGAGCAGGCTTTCGGCTTCAGCTTGGCGCCTCTCCTGGCCCGGGTCGAAGAGCTTGCGCAGTTAGCACAGCAGGTTGCCGAGGAGCACCGGCTGTTCAAGCGCGCCAAAGAAGCGCTGACGATCTGCCGGCGTGACGTCCGGAAGCTGATCACAGCCGCGGTAGAGGAGGGGGTGGACGGCGACTGGGAGGCCATCGAGGCCATGTATGTTGCCGCTCTCGCCAAGCTGCCACGCAATCCGAACCGTCATGAAGTGGCTTCGGTCCTCGATGAAATGTCGCTTCTGCGTGATGAAATCGTTAACTTGTTGGAAATCCAGCAAAATACAGGAAATATGGATGGCAATGGTAGTCAGAATGGCTGCCACATACAGAATTCAAAACCCGAATCTATCCATGAATCTGAACCACGCTCTGAAAAAGAGCCGGGCGAGCCGTTGGCGGAAAAACCGAAGCCGATCGCCGAGACGAGAAAACCGTTCCCGTTGAGCATGGTGCTGCGAGCTTGCCCCGAAATCGCGATGTACGGGCCAGGAGGCGCGATCAGCCATTGGCGGGAGCTGATGACCGCGGCCGTCGTCGTCCGGACGAGCCTCGGGGTCAGTCCGTCGGCGTACCAGGACGCTTGCGACGTGATGGGGCCTGAAAATGCGGCGACGGCGATCGCCTGCATCCTCGAAAGGGCAGGTCATATCAACTCGGCCGGCGGATATCTGCGCGACCTCACCCGGAAAGCGGCGCGGGGCGAATTCGGGCTCGGTCCGATGCTGATGGCTTTGCTGAAGGTCCAGGCCGGCGGAGACAGGAAGTCGGCATAGCGGGGGAGGGCGCGTCAGATGCGAAAGGTTTGGAACGACCGGGTCGATTTAGTCCTCGGGGACCAGCACATCGAATACCTCGAGGAGCGCATCGACGATGGCCTGGCCCAGGGCGTTGGCGCTCTCGGCAATTTTCGTGTCGTCGTCCCCGCGTGCAGCAAGCGCAAGATTGCCGCCCTTGTCGGCGATGATGGCTGCAGCGCGCTCGATCGCCCATTGTGCGAAGTCGGCGCGGTTCTCGATCGTGGCGGTTTCCATCATCTTTTCTTCTTCCGACCTGTTCCAGTGCGGGGGTAATATCGTGCGTTGGACCAATGCGCTATTCCCCACTGGCTTCGACGAGCCCCGTTTTCTTTGCCCGATCGAGCAGGTTCTTGACCGAGGATGGCGACCATTTCGTGCCACCGCGAGGCGTCCGCTCATGGAGGCGTTCGAGCCGACTGGCGATCTCCCGAAGCGTCAGTTCGGAGTTGGGCGAATACATGCCCGCGACAAGCGTCATCAAGCGATCTTCGGGTGGGCGCGGAGAGGATTTTTTCAACAGGCCGGGATCGGCAAGGTGTTCGGCAACGAGCCATTTCACGGCGCGACGAAGCCGTTCGGGCGTCCAGTCCATACCCCGCTGCTGCAGAACGCGGGCGACGTCATCCCAGGTGTGGTCCGGCCGCATTCGCCGAACCGTCGGAAGCCACTTGTTGGCGTCGATCTGGATGCGCTCGCCATAGGCTGCTTTCTGCGCCGCCGTCATTCTTGCGAGCATCTCCGGCCGCCGTTCTCGGATGCCTGGATTGCCGGGCAGCCTCCCCTTCGACTTCGCTGCGTTGATGCCGGCTTTCGTTCGCTCGGAAATCAGCGCGCGTTCGAGTTGGGCGACGGCGCCAAGAACCTGCAACGAGAACATGCCCTGCGGTGTCGTGGTGTCGATTGGATCTCGCAGCGATCGGAAATGCGCTCCCTTCGCGGTCAGATCCTCGATCACGGCAAGGAGATGGCTGACGGAGCGCGCCAGGCGATCGAGGCGAACGACAATCAGCGTGTCGCCGGCCACGATTTCCCGCAGCAGCTTTGCGAGCGCCGGACGGGTGCGAGACGCGCCGGAGCCATGTTCCTGAACGATGACGTTGCAGCCGGCCGATCGCAGCTCGATCTCCTGAGCTTCGGTTGCCTGTTCGTCTGTCGACACGCGGGCATAGCCTATAAGCCGACCCTGTGGTCGACGAGACGTTCGATTCAGCGTGTCAGCAGCCATTTGGAGCGCCTGAGAGATCGTTGCGAAGCAGTTTTCCAAACCCAGAGGATAAGGATAAACGATCGTTTGTAAACGTCTCTAGCCCATATTCTCAAGGTTCTTTTTGAGCCGAACCGCCTGAAAACACGGGATTTCCTGCCCGAAATGCTCGGAGATACCAAACCTTGTTCAATCCGATACGTATTGGTTATCGGAGGTGAAATCTTGTCTGCGCGAATTTATCCCGTGACGGACACTAACTATCATCTCGCGTCCGTTTAACAAATCATCTATCATGAATTCAATGCCTTATGACTTGTCTAAATTGCCTCTCCAGACACTGATGCGGCCGATTTCGGACGCGGTTGTGGCTTTTACTTTCCGATTTCAATTGAAGCGCTAAGCTGAAAATCGGGCACACAATTTTGACGTAGCGACTTCATGCTCGGCGGGGGAGGGCGCCTGCGAGGGCGTGGTTATGTTGACCCAAACCCGGGCCTTAGCTGTTCAGGTTCCAATGCACCAACCGGAACAAGCCCTTCAACTCAGGCTCCTGCACCATTGACGAGGCGTCCGCTGGCGGAACCCACGTCAGCCGCCGTATTCCTTTCTCGGGAAACTCGCTGCGCTGCTCGACAACCTTCAATGCGAAGACGGAAACAACCAGCGGCGGCTTCTTTTCATCCTTTAGGTAGGTGTAATAGCCGAGCGCTTTCTTCTTCGCCTTACCAATGATGCCTGCCTCTTCAAACGCTTCGCGTTCGGAGCACTTCGACGGCCGCTCGCCACGCTCCACATTGCCCTTCGGGATGACCCAGCGCTCGGTGTCTCGGCTCGTCAACAACAGGACCTCGCAGCGGCCTTCCGTGTCGAGGCGGTAACAGATGGCCGCCCCCTGAACGATCTTTCGATTCTTCAGCAGGTCTTGCGTCTTACCGCTCATGCTCGACAGGTGGTCGCCAGTATTCAAACGATCGTCTCCTGCCGAGAATGATAGAGCGTCGGGATTGGATGCACAGGTTTGCACCTTGAGCGCTTTCGAGGCAATCGCAAGTCAGCGAGAAACCGCTCAAAGTCCCGAGGCCTTGGTGAGATTGACCCGGAACCGATCGCGCCGCCGTTGGTACTTCCGGGTCATTTCCGCAGAAGCGTGGCCGAGTTGCTTCTGCACGTAACGCTCATCGACTTCCGCCGAGGAGGCAAGGCCGGCGCGTAACGAGTGGCCCGAAAACTTTTCCGCACGCTCGGTCTCGGTGAGGTCAGGGCGCACGCCGGCAGCCGAGGCCGCCTTCTTTACCAGGCGCGCGACCTCCTGATCGAGCAGTCGATCGGGGCCGACATCCTTGCCCTGTCCGGTGACCCGCCGAAAGAGGGGGCCATGCGCGATCCGTGCGAGGTTCAGCCAGGTCTGCAGAGCGACGACGGGGCAGGTGGCGTCCGAGGATCCGCGGCCGATCTCCACTTCCCGCCAACCCCGCTTTCCCCGGACCGTGACGACCATGCCCTTGTCGAGGATCTCCACCCAGCCGCGGCTGTCCTTCGTCTGGTCACGACCGACGTCGAGCCCGACGATCTCGGAGCGCCGCAGCCCGCCGGCAAAGCCGATCAGCAGCATCGCCCGGTCGCGCAAGCCGCGCAGCGTGCCTCGGGGAAGCGTTTCGAGCATGGCGATCAGGTGTTCGGGCAGAACCGCTTCCTTCTGCCGGGGAGGGGTGGCATGGGTGTTGCGGATGCCGGCAAGCACCGTGGCGATATGGCGGTCCTTGCGGTCGAGCGGTGTGCCGCGCTGCGCATAGTTCCAGGTGATCGCGGACAGTCGTCGCTCGATCGTCGCGACCGAACTCGGCTTGCGGCCGGCGATCGCCGCACCGGATGCGCAGGCGGTGATGTAGAGGCCAACGGTCTGCGGGTCGGGTGGCAGCACCTCCAGCCCCTGCCGGCGGCACCAGCCGGAAAAATGCTTCCAGTCGGAGGCATAGGCCTTGCGGGTGTTCGCCGAGCTGGCCGCCTCGACATAATCGCGGGCCTGATCGGCCAACTGCTCCAGGTGGGCGGGCAAGGCTGCGCGCGTTTCCGGAAGAGGGGAGGGGAGCCCGGGGTTGGGCATGGAGATGTCAGCCGACACCTGCGGCGCTGAAAGATCGGCGTCGGCCCCCGTGCTGAGAGGCGGAGCAGAGCTCGCCTCGACGTGATTTTCGCTGTTTTGCTCGATGATTTGCGTCATTTCTCTATAATGACAGAAATGAACGATAATGGAAGTTTATCGTTCGTTTTATCCTGCCGACAGGCTGTGCGGTTCAGCGCGATAATCCTGGCATAAAGTGCGCACATGATTTATGGTTAGTCGCATGGATTTGCTTGCCCCTATTGCTTCACCTATCAGGATGTGGTCGACCCGTCTGCCAAGCTGGACGCGGCCGCGAACGCACGACATCGCTGAATCCGACGCCGCCTTCACTGCCGGTATAGGCTTGAAATTACTCGACGATCTTCTCCATGCCGACCCGCCATGGTTGGGCTGCTGGCGCGATCGCCTCGCGTTGAAATCCGCTGCAGTTGGCGCCAGAATGCTTGGTCGCATCGAGGACGAATACGCATTACGTGACGCTATCCTGCTGACGGCAACAGGCGACGATGTCGGCCCGGCTGGAAAGCTGGCTCTGGCCACACGAATGCTGGCGCGCCGAACCGGGACGATCACCACACCGTTCGTTAAGGAGCTTATCGCGCTGTTGGGGATGACGTGGACCGACAGCCTTGCGGTGATTCCCGACATCGTCGATTCTGCAAATCAGTCCGGGCGAGCAGCACCCTTCGCGGTGGCGGACCTGATAACGGCGATCTCTGCCGTTCGCCCGGACGTCGAGGTGTTAGCCCTTGCCCTTGCCGAGGTCGTACTGGCGCAAAAGCTGAATTGGCCCAAACCCGTGTCACTGCTGCTGCCCGAGCGGTTTGGCCCCGCGTTCCGCACCATCGGCGGCCGTGGTCGCGTCCGACCAGGAGAGCCTGCTTATCCGAAAGCGATCTGCCTGGCGCTGGTCGACGGTGTCGACGCCGCACTGCGCTCCGCTGTCGAGATCGATCGCCGCGCCACGCGGCTGCTGGCGGTGGCGCCGAAGCTCCGGACTAAGGGCGCAGAGCCGGTCATCCGCCGGTTGCTGACCGAAGACGCCGTCTTGGCTTCAGCCCCGGGCAGTGATCTCTCGCGCTGGGCGGCCAACCGGCTGTTCGAGCGACTAGAAGGCTTCGAGGCGGCACGAGAACTCTCAGGCCGCTCCTCCTTCCGGATCTTTGGGCTGTGAGGCGGCCGGGATGAGCGCAGCGCCACAAGCACGCCGCCACGCCAAAAAGAATCCTCAAGACGATGTCCTCTACGATCGCGAGCTCGAAGACCTGCCAGCAGAGCTGCGTTGGCGCGAATGGATGAAGCGGATCGAGGCGGTCATCTTTGCCTCGGCCGAGCCGGTCAGCCGCGAGACTTTGGCGCGGGTGGTGGGAAGAGATTGCAGCATCGATCTGCTGATCGACGATCTTGTCGAGGAACTGCGAGACCGACCCTACGAGCTGGTATCGGTTGCCGGTGGCTGGCAGCATCGGACCCGGCCGCGGTTCGCCGAGACGATCCGCGCGTCTTCAGCGCCGACAAGGGGAGGCGCTGCAGCCCTGTCGGAGTTCGAGGCGATGGTGCTGATGGCGGTGGGATATTTCCAGCCGGTAACCCGCGGCGAACTGTCGAAGATTTTTGGCAAGGAGGTCAGCCGCGACGTTATCGGTAATTTGCGGAGCGCGGGTTTCATCGGCTCCGGGCCGCGCAGCCCAACACCCGGTGCGCCATACACCTACGTGACGACGCCGCACTTTCTTTCTGCCTTCGGCATGGAGACGCTACGCGATCTGCCGAACATCGAGGCGCTCGAGGATGCGGGCCTGCTGACCGGACTTATTGCGCAAAAGGATAATGTTACCTCCCATTTCGATACCTCCGACACGGAGGATGAATCGTCTTAATCGACTGACCGCGACTGCTTCCGGCCGCTCTCTGCTCGGGTGATATTGTCTAATGGTGTCGATTGTCATTATCCTCAACAGCGTTTGCGCTCGCCCTGGAGATACCCTGTGAACGACGAATACCTCACCGCCGGTAACGCCGCGAAACGGTTGAGGGTTTCCCCGGCGACGCTGCAGCGCTGGGTCGAAAAGGGCGTGCTGATTGCTGAGAAAACGCGGGGCGGTCATCGTCGTGTGCCCTTATCGGAGATCCGACGCCTAGAAACAAAAGATCGATCGGCAGAACGCGAGGCGTTTCTTGATGACTGGTTACAGGTGTTCCGAAATGGCGACCCCGGCAAGTTGGCGGAACGCTTGCGATCCACCAGGATCGAGACTGGAAGCTGGGCCGCAACGGCGGAGCTCGTCTCGTCAGCCCTTCAGGAACTCGGCCATCGCTGGGAAATCGACGATTGCAATGTTTATGAAGAGCACATTATTAGCGAGGCACTGCGACGTGCGCTTTTGCTATGCGACAATGAGATATCGTCGACTTCCGGTCGGAGAAGGGCCTTGATCTTTTCTGTAGCGGGAGACCAACATACGATGGGGCTTTCACTGGCGGAACTCATCTTACATGAACACGGCTGGCGGACCATATGGGTCGGAGAAGGTCCGCCGCTTCAGGAACTCTCACCGATGCTCACGTCGACAAAGCCAGACCTAGTGGTGATATCCGGATCGGGGACAGCCACTCGCAAAGCCTTGGTCAGCTTTCAGAAGACGATCGAGAGAGCGATTGAGGTAAAGTCCCTCCCGGTCATTTTGGCGGGTGTCGCGGCGTGGAAACGTCATCCTCGACTAACCCGGGTCAGAACCTTTCTTGATTTTGAAATGGCCTTGATTGGGATGAGAGACAATCCGACGGGGTCGCAAGGTGATTGAATTTCACGCTTGAAATCCGCTCACGCCATGGTAGCGTCAGTCTGAGAGCGCGCTGGATGTCCTTGTCTTCAGGTCTGCGATGAGACAGCGGGCTGGCGGCTGCAACGATGCTTCCGTGTGCAGGAGAGCTGCCAATGGACGTTCAGCAAGAAGACGACGGAATCGAGCACCGCACAATTCGTTTTTCAACCAAGCAATTGCGGCAAAAGGATCAGTTCGACGCTTGGCAGGAAGTTGCGAATCCGATGCTGGAACTGAGCAAAGTCCAGAAGGAAAAGCCCGGCTATATCGGAGAGACCACCTCGTACAATCTCAGCAATTTTGTGTTCTCAAGTTCGAACTTCGAACCGATGTCCTACAGGGTCCGAGCGCCGGGTATCAGCCGGCTCAATGTCGATCACTGGATCGTCGCGGTCAACAGGACGGGGTATTCCGTTTCGGAGATAAACGGCACGGTCGTTCGCGTGCCCCGTGGTGGCGTCGCCATGCGGTCACTGCGTAAACCGATCAGCGGCGAGGTGGCTGGTGGCGGAATGTTCCTTGTCTACGTGCCGCGTGACATGTTTGCGCGCAAAGCTGATGCTATCGATGCTTTCCGCTGCCATAGCGCGTCCGACCCGTTTGTGATGCTACTTTCGGATTTCCTCTTCTCCCTGGAGCGGCAACTTCCCCAGATACGCGAGCATCAGATCCCCGAGCTATGCGATGCTGTGAAAGCGATGATCGGTTGCTGTCTTGCACCATCGAGGGACGGTATCGTCGGCGCCAGCGAGGCAATTTCGGCGACGCTGCTCGAACGCGCACGCCGCTACATCAGGTCGAACGTCTGTTCGCCGTCACTGTCGCCGGATGAGGTCTGCAGATTTCTCGGCGTCTCCCGTTCGAGCCTTTACCGGCTCTTCGAGGGTAAAGGCGGTGTGGCTGCCGAGATCAGGGAGCAGCGTCTGCTTGCAAGCCATGCAGCGCTCTCTGACGACCGCACTCGAAAGACCGTCTACGCCGTCGCCGAAGCCTACGGCTTTTCGTCCCCTGAAGAATTCACCAAATCCTTCAGGCGGCGCTTCGGCTATGCGCCTCGAGACGCCCATGGTCTTCAGCTGCATCAATCCAAGCAATATCGGGCGAGCAGCGTTACCGATGGGTCGTTTGGCAGATGGCTTCTTGACCTTGCTCCCTAGGAGGCCGGAACACACGCACCGTTTTTGGGACGAATAACACCGTTTTGAACCAATGCGATTCTGCTAAAATACTCGCTCCAGTTTTGTTCAAGGGCGTCGTCATGTCGTCAGGATGGACCCTAAAGCAGTTGCGGCAAGAGGTCGAGCGTCTTCGCCTAGTCGCGGACATCAGCGAGCGAAGTAAGGCGCTGCTCCACTTCATCGAAAGGAGCAACGCATTCTGTCCGCGAACCGCCGCTGTGGAGGTATTTGGAAGAGAGCCCGGCTTCGAAGTAAGGGAGGATCCGATCGTGCGGATCGAGCTTGCCCGTCTCGCGGTGGCACTCGACCGGCACTATTCCCGCGAGCACAACACGTTGTCACGGCTGGTCTTGCGGCGAAGTGGAGATGACGCATCTCTCGAACTCAGACCCTATGCGCCGGCTGGTCGCTAACGATCTGATGTGACGAGCAGGCCGGCGTTCGTTGCCGCCATCCAAACCGCTTCTCGCGCCGCTGACGCCGGTTCTTTCCCTTCGTAGACATCGAGGCAGATGCGTAGCGCTGTGTCGTACTCGTTGCTGATGTCCTCCCGTGGCCAGTGTTCGCAGAGGCAATCGACGGCTTCACGGGTGTTTGCGACCCGCATTCTCCCCTTTCCCGGAAGATCGACATCGACAGGGTCGGGCCAGGGTTGCTCGTAAGGGGTTGGCTCACTCATGGCGGGCTGACTGTAAGCGTGAGAAGACCGGGAGATCATTCCGTATCCCCCGGCTTTTTGCAAGCGGCTGTGCTCCACTTCAGATCATCTGGGGTCGGCGACTGCGACATAGACGACGATGTGGCCGTCGTAACGCGGTTCGAACCAGCGTCCGTTGCAATCCCGGTACGAAATGCCGTTTACCACGACAGCGACGCATTCGGGCGGAACGGTTGCGATGACCGTGCCGATCGCAACTGCGGTTGCGGCGCCCAGAACCACAGGGCCGGGGCCCCAGTATCCCGGCCAGTAGGGACCGGGTGGCGGGGGCGGATGCGGTGGCCCCGGAGGGTGAGGACCAGGATGGGGTCCGGGATGCGGGCCGGGATGGGGACCAGGCGGGTGTGGGCCCGGATGTGGATGCGGACCCGGGACCGGTGGGTGAGGATGATGGCCTGATGGGTTCGGGCGCGGCCGCGGCGCCGGCGGATGGTGGGGTGGATGCGGCGCCACCGGCGGATGAACGCGCGGCGCAAGATGGGTCGGCGCATTGAAGCCTCGGAACGCACCGCCCGATGGATGAAACCCGCCCGCGTGCATGCCGCCACCGCCAAAGTTCATGCGCGGCATGCGACCGCCAAAGCCGCCACGCGCTTCGGCGATGTCCGGCAAGATAAGGACAGTGGCAAGCAGACCGCTGAAGAAGACCCGGGCATATCTCATTTCTTGTCCTCCCCGCCGAGGAACCGGATCTTCGCGGCGCCTTCAGGTGGCGTGTACTGGAATTGATCGTCGTTGATCGTGGCGTTTTCCGTCCACTTCAGGATGGAGGTGATCCGCGGACGGGTCGTGTCCTCGCGGTCGACGAGAGAGATTTTCAGTGGGAGCGGACTTCCTTCGGTGGCAATCCAGATCTCGGCATCCTGGTCGACGCCGCGGTAAGCCCAGTGATCTGTTTCCTTGCCATCGACGAAGGCATGTCCGACGAAAAACCCCTGTCTGATCAGATCTATCGGCGCATCGGGGGTGCCCCAGGAGAAGAGATCGGCGAGCGGAAAAGTGAGATTATATTTCTGAGCTGCCTCCTCAAGCGTATCCTTGATTGTGGCCGCGGTGGGGACTTGAGCGTAAACCTTGTCGTCGGGCGAAGCGTAGATAATCGTTTTTCCGTCGTAGACGAATTCGCCATGGACTGAGTCCGTCGCAAGGTCGATCCGCAATCGGTCCGGCCGCCGAACCTCGTAGGTCGCAGTGCCACCGATTTCCAGTTTCTGATCGTCATCGAGCACCACTTCCGTGGTCGTCACTGCCTGAAGGCTGAACGTCTTCAGCGACTGCAGATGATCGCCCATTCGCTTGAGCGCGTCGATCGAGGCTGGCTCAATCGACGGCCCGTCTTGTGCTTGTACCGGAAGAGCAGTCCCCAAACCGAGTAAGAGCGCAACCGCCAGCGCGGCGACTGTGGTTAGTATCTGCTTATGCCGTTCGAGATCCGGATGGAGAGCGAATACGATCGTTCTGCGTCGGGCCGCAAGGGACGTGTGATCATTCGGAACAAACCGCATTGGCATACTCCTTCAAAAAAACAACAGGCGCTTGGCGATGGGGCCAAGCTGAGCAAAGGAAAGAAAGCTTCCTCCGACGAGCAGCATCGGCAAAAGGGCAGGGACAAAGACCGAGAGAAGGTCATGTCGATCGAACAGAACCGGGGAGAGCTTCAATGCGGCTTTGTAAAGGGCCGAAACCTCTTCTGCGCTTGCCTTACCCTCTTCATCGATGTCTGAGGCTGCGTCGCCATCAAGGACATTGCGCTCGGCTGCTTGCAAAGACAGGACGAGCGGTTCCAAGCAGCGACGAAGCATATCTGACTTGAAGTGGTGAACCTGAACTGCCAGGCTGGCGGTCGGCGCACCGAAAAAGCCAGCGACGAATGCAAGCCAGACGCCGCAGACGATCGTGAATGTGGCCGGAGTAACCGACTGGTGTTGCAGGGCATGGCCGACGGCAGACGCCGTGACGCACCCCGCGGAAAGAATGAACGGCCAATACCCCGATGGATAGGCGCCGACAAATCCGAGGCCTCCTCGCCCGTCTGGATGAGAAGCCACCAAGCGCAGAGGGCACCGCGCAAGCGCGAACATCAACTCAGTCCAGATCAGATGTTTCCAGATGACCCTCGTAAAGAGAAACCAGAAGAGCGTGTTGCTGACGGCGATACACCAGATTGCAACGATCACCGCACCGGTCTCGCCGGCAGCCCAGGCAGGGTCGTTGCCGGCCAGGACGTGACGGGCGTTAGCGACTGAGGCTGTAGCGGCAAGAGCAACGCAGGCGAGTTCCGGGAGAAGGGCGGAAGCCTTCGCCTCGGCGCGATCGATCGCGGCCGTAGCATCTCTTGCCGACACCGAGGCAACGATCGGGACAAGGATCAGGATTTCTGCGCAGCTGGATTGAGACCTCGTGATGGGTCGGTCGGCGATCGCCAGAAGCATCGTGCCGACGAGGAATTTCGAGATCACGCCCCAGTCGGTCAGAAAGCTGGTGACATGGCGAATGTCGGCAGCGAACAGAAGAAGCAGCAGCGGAACGCCAAACGACGTCGTGACGAGGGCGCTTATTCGCCTCGTATGAGACCGCAAACCCAAACCAACCATTACCCGCGAGAAAGGCGCGGAATCCATGAGCGAGAGGGACAGAACCGCCGGTGGAGGCCGGCGAGGCGCTGCGCTGGCGGCCTGGTCGCTATCCATTTCAGTCGGCCGCTTTATGGATCGGGAACTGGAAATTAAGGCCGGCGAAGATTTGCCAGCGTGGTGCCCCTGGTCCGTCGTGCCAGACGGTATACTGCGGCTCTATGAAGGCATTCATGGTGATACCCTTGTCGAGCTGAAAGACCTTTCCGATCCCGAGGCCGACAGGGATGTAGGAGTTGCCGCTTTCGAGATTGAAGTTCCAGGTCGCAGTCGAACGCAGATAGAAGCCGTCAGTGAGGTTGATGTTGACGATCGGTTGGAAGGTCAACAGGCTGACGTCGTCGCGATCGGACACGCCAGCGAACGAAGTCTGGTATGTCGCGAAGGCCCCGACCAGGCCCCAGCTCTGCGGCGCAACGACGACGCCGGATCCGCCGATCTGCCATTTGCCGCTGCCAAGCTGTTCGTCGGTCGCCGTCGGTATGACGAAAACCGGTCCTGCCGCGAACGTGACATCGCCCTTTTTTGGCAGAACAAAGAGATCGGTGAGCGTGAGATCGCCCAGACCCGTGACGTATCCGGTCGGAACGTCTGGAGAAGTTGCGATCGGAAGGGTGAAACGAAAGAGTTGCGGTAGGCCCCACATGTCGGAGGGGATCAGGCCGCGGATTAAGAATTGGTTTGCCTGCGGGTCTCCCGGCGTGTTTACGAAGCTGGGGACGTAGTAGTCTTGGAAATTGACACTGATCTTGGGCGTCAGGGGATTGTTGGCTTCCGTTGTGGCGTCAATCTCCTGAGCGATGGCCAGATGACCCGTCAGAACTGCCATCGAAGCCATCAAGATTGTTTTCGCGAAACCCTTCATCTGCGATCTCCGTGTCGAGAGACGCAACAGGCCACATTTTTGCAATCGATGTGAGTTTCGTTACGGTAACGACCGGAGTAACGACGGACATGTTACATATGGAAAATTTCGATTTACCGTTACGCGCTTCCATCTGAGCAGCAACAGGTGCATGCTGAACCCTTCAATCCTCAACGATCATGAAGGGATTGGCGGTTGGGCACGGACGGACCGCAGTCACGAGGCAGGCTGAGATTGATGCTGCGGCTCCCCCGGCTCAGAGGGACCCTGCAGCTTGTTGAAATTCGCCAGCCAACGATATGCAATCTCTTCGAGGCCTATGAGGATGCTTCCTCGACCCTTGAACGCCTTCGCGCTGACGCCCACCCCGACCATGCTTTACTCGCAGAATACGGCGCGATTTGCCTGGACATCGAAGCGGATGTGATCTCGCTTTGCCTCGATGCTGATCGCCCGTCCCAAAACTGAGCGCGAGCGTCCCATTCGTTCACCTTGGTTATTTAGGTGTTCGACATTCAACCATCCGTAGTGTAGTCGTGTCTCGTCAAAGGTCTAATCGCTCGCGTTGGTGATGAGGGGGACGTGCGATGGAGAATGGCCAGTCCGAGGTCGAGCTCGACGGTGTTCCAGAGAGCGAAGCCAGGGCGGAACTCGAACGGCTACTTGCCGATCCGCGTTTCAAGATGGCGGAGAGAAACCGCAACTTCCTCCGCTACATCACGGACGCGCGATACAAGCACGGAAGTGCTGGCGTAAAGTCCTACATCATCGCCATCGATGTTTTCGGCCGGCCCGACAGTTTCGATGGACAGAACGACCCAATCGTGCGCATTGAGGCCAATCGTCTGAGAACTGGCCTCGATCAATATTACCAGGCACATGGTGAACCTGGCAGACTTCGGATCGATCTGCCCAAAGGGCGATACATTCCTCGCTTCAATCGCATCGACGGTGGTGGGGACGACCTCGTTCCTAATGCCGATGAAGCGGCCACGGTCGGTTCCCCGGTCGGAGATGACGTGCCGAAGGTTTCGGGAAGAGTTCGGCGTCAGGGTTGGCTTGTCGCTGTCGCCGTGGCTGCCACGGCTGCGTTCTTCACCTTGATGTTTCCCCCGACTTCCTCAGTTCCGGTTGCACCGATGACCGAAAAGCCGGGTGTCGCCTTAGCAATGACGACAGGCGAGGAAGCATTGAAGAGTGAGGCAGAAAGAACGTTCGATGATCTGATGGCGGCGTTGTCGCAGTTTCAAACGCTTCGGATTATCGATGGACGCGGCCGCCCAGACGCTGCGACGGCCACCTACCGCGTCGATCTCAAATATCGCAACGATGATGAAGGGCCTAGCATCTGGTGGCAAGTCTCAGACGGTCGCAACGGCGAGATCCTGAAGGCGGGGATCGAAAGGGTTCCAGCGAAGGCGAGCGACGGCCGCGCGGTGCGCGACAGACTGGTCGCAGATCTGGCAAGCGACATTGCCTCCACACGCGGGGTCATTAATCGTCTCGAAGCCGGATTGGCCGCGCAGGGCGCTTTAGGAAATGCCTGTGTCTTGCGTGCTGAGAACATCATGGACGAGGGCATGTTCGACGACCTCCCGGGTTTGGAAACATGCCTGCGTGCGAGTGTGGCAAGAGATCCGACAGATGCCGATGCGAAAGCCACACTGGCGAGGTTCCTTGTCGTCTCTCGCCCCAACGGTAGCGATCACAAGGCGGTGGACGAAGCGCTCGGATTGGCCAGCACCGGAGTCCTCATCGCGCCAGGCTCCGAACGTGCGGAAACGGCCCTGATGTTTGCCCAGTTCGCTGCCGGTCAAACCGACGTCGCCCTGGAAACTGGCAGACGAGCGATGGTCCTCAATCCTGACAGTATAGAGTTGACCGCAAAAGTCGGCCTGTTTTTCGCTTACGCTGGACGCTGGTCCGACGCGACCGCATTGGCAATGAACGCTTCCGCGTCGGAAAATCCGCCGCGCGCGGCGGTCCTGACCCTGTCGCTCGAAGCATATCGTCGGGGCGACTTTGCCGCATCGGCCCGTTATGCTGCGCAGGTCAATTGCGGCGATATCCTCGTTCGCGCGATACGCATTGCGGCGACGGCGCACATCGACGCTGAGGAGGCCCGTGTTCGCTACGCAAACTTGAAAGCACAGGAACCAGGCTTCGATAAGGCGCTCGCAGGAAGTCTCAGTGCTCGCCGTTTGACACCGGATCTTGTCAAGGCTCTGACCGCCGGGCTGCAAGCTGCCGGAGTGCAAATCACCGGCGATGTTATCGCTGCGATGTAGGATTTGAACTCACGCTTGGCCGCCAACCACTTATAATCGCTGTTTGGATGACGCGCCTGACACGTCATCCGATCGCGGATCTTGGTTGACGGGAACTGGCGACGCTTACTGGCCAAGCGGCTCCGACTTTGTGTGCGTTTGGAAGCTATCGGTGACGTCGCGAGGCCTTTTGCGATCGCTGGATGGATCGGCGATCGTCAATGGCGCGGCGGCAACGGCGCCTGCCACGGTGCCAACGGTGCGAACCGTTCCGCCGACAACCGCGGCGACGCCTTCACCAATGGTGATATTGGAATCCGTCAGCGTCTGGCCGGTCATAAGTCGCTGGCCGATCAGTTGAACGATCTCCGGGCTTTCGGCGAACTTGCCGTGATGCAAGCTGTCGCCGGTCTTCACCTTGGTGAGGTCGATCGCGGTGACGCCGGCCTTTTCCAGCCGGCTTCGATAGGGTTCCTTCGAAGGGTCGATGGCACCAAGACGCGAGACATTGCCGGTGATAAAGCTCGAGACTGCCAGCGCCCGGTCGTCCTGCGACACGAAGATGGTGAACTTCGGCCGTGGTTCGCCCATCTCGACGAACTGCTTTGCAAACACCTGGATGTCGATATCCGGCGAGGCGAGGATGACGTTGTGGATCTTGGTACTCACATGGCCGTCCCTTATTCCCATCTGTCGCAGCGATTCCATCGCCAGCCAAGTCCCCATGGAATGCGCCAGAACGGTGATGTCCTTGACGTCAGGATCCTGAGCCAGCACGCGCAGCGACTGTTCCAGAGCAGTGCGCGAATAGTTCGTGCTTTCCTTGTCGTACTCATACGCCGTGAGCTGCGCCCGAGACGGCCAGGTGAACAGGATCGGCGTCGCACGCATGCCGCTGTCATGAGCGATCTGCGCCAGGCGGAAGACGCTATCCTCATAGGAGTTATTGAAGCCATGCACGAAGACCAGCGCGTGGCCATCTTCGATATGCTGACGAAACCACGTGCGACCGTCCGCACGGGTCTCGATCTGGCGGACACGGGTCACCGCGAAATCCTTGGCAGGGTCAGGCGGCAATCGCCGCGGCCACTGGACCTCACCCGACCTTCGGATCGGCGGGAGGGAGACCGCGATGTCAGTGAAGTGCGGCTCGGGGCTGCGCTCGCCATTGAATAGAGTTGCCGGATCGCCGGACGGCTGCCGCGTAGTCGCAACCAGCATATCGACCTTCGACGTGTTCGCCATGGCAGCCGTCGATGCAATCGGGATCATGACGCCGCTTGGGTGCCCGCATCCCGCAAGACATAGCATCAACGCCGCCGCGCTTAACCTCTTCATCGTCGCCCCCGTCTCGTGCTGTTGCCGCCAGTCTTAACGGAGCTCACGGGCGAGCCCAGAATGTTACGGTAACATTCGACCGATCTGCGTCGGCGTTACCGTAACATCCTTCCTATTCTCGCCGGACTAATCACAATTCGAGGCAGAGCGGGGTACAGGAGCGGCGCATGCTTTGGAGGATCACAGTGGTGATCGACAGAATGACGACCATGACCGAACAAAGTCACCATAGGCGTCGGCGCACCATCCAAGGGTTTCTCTTTCGGTGTACGGCGTTCACTTCGCTACTTTGTTCGGGATTGAGGAGTCGTTGAAATGATACTCGGCGCACGCTTTACCAGATGCGGACTGGGTTTCTTCATCTTCGGCATCTTCCTCACGTTCGGGATCGTCGCCCATTACTGCGTCGGAGCCCGGTGGCCGACAGGCGTTGTGTTCATGCAAAACATAACACTCTGGTGGGCCTGCCCCTGGACGCTCTCAGTTGCGGCCATCCAGGCCGGCGGCCTGGGAATGGTCGCCCTGGGGCTAACGCAGATGGTCGCGGCCCGAGTTACACAGGAGCGACATACAGGCTCCGGCGGAGCGTGGTCGCTCTGGCTCAGCAACATCGGCCTCTTTGGGGTCTTTGCGATCGGCTATGCCGGCTACTTCGTCTTCGACGCCCTCTGGCCAGGCTACTACTATTCGCCGATCGCACTTGCCAAAAACATCTGGCTTCTCGGCCAGGGACTGTTCATCGCCGTCTATTTCATCGGCGTCGTGTCGATGTTTGCCTCATTGGATCAGGCGCTCAAAGCTGCCCAGCAGCGCAAGCTCAATTTACTGGAGACCTGAGATGCATTCGAGAGGGTTTCTTGGGTGGTTTGTTGCCACCGGCGCCGGTGTCATTTTTCTGATTTCGACGATGGCCGGAGGCGCTTTCGGGCAAGACGACCCATTGCCGTCCTGGAACAACACACCGGTCAAGCAGGCAATTCTCGACTTCGTAGCCAACTCGGCGCGTGAAGGAAGTGCGGGGTTTGTGGCGCCTGTCGATCGCATCGCCGTTTTCGACATGGACGGGACGCTTGCGCCTGAAAAGCCGGTGCCAATCGCCCTCATCCCCGTGCTCGACGACATCAGACAGGCGGTTGCCAAAAGGCCATTCCTCGGCGAAAAGCCGGCTGTCGCAGCCCTTCTAAAGGGCGATGAAGAGGGCCTCCATGCGCTCGGAGAGCAGGGCATCCTGGACCTTATTGCAGTGTCCACGGACGGCAAGACGACCGAGGAGATCGTCGATAACGTCAAGCCTTTGCTGGAAAAGCAGATCCACCCGAAATTCAAGGTGCCATACGCGCGCGCCGTCTACCAGCCGATGCGAGAGTTGCTGGCGCTGCTTGCGGCGAACGGCTTTCAAAACTGGATATCAAGCGGCAGCCCGATCCTTATCACCCGCGCGCTGTCGGTGGAAATGTTCGGTATCCCGCCAGAGCGGGTAATCGGAAGCAATGCCGGCCTGAAGCTTGACGAGCGTAACGGGAAGACCGTCCTCGTCTTCGACGGCTCGATCGACAGGTACAATGATGGATCCGGAAAGGCCGTCGGTATTGGTCTTGCGATTGGCAAGCGGCCGGTCGTGATCGGCGGCAACGAGGGCGGGCGCGGCGACATCGCGATGATGCGTTGGTCAAAAGACCAGGACGGACCAAGCCTGCAGCTTCTGATCAACCACGATGACGAAGCCCGAGAATACACCTACTCGGAGTCGGACGATTATTCGATCAATGCAGCGCAGAAATACGGCTTTCACGTCGTCAGCATGCGATCCGATTGGAATGCCATTGTCGGTCCTGCGAAGTAGGAGATGAAGATGACAACCGCAGAATTCACGATACGCGACAAGCTGAAAACCGCCATTGGGCTCTCTGGGGATCGGCGTATAAAACCGACTGCTTTGATCGTCCTGGCTTTGATGGCTTGCTCCGGACAAGTCTACGCCGCCGATGCTCTCCCCGTCACCGCGCCCAGGCCGGAGGAGCGAGATCCCGACAGATTGACGTTTTCATTCTCACCTTATTTCTGGGTCGCCGGAATCAGTGGCGATAGCGGCGTGTTCGGGCTGCCCGCAGTTCATTCCGAACAGAGCTTTGGCGACATCCTCAAGGATTTCGACTTTGGCTTCGCCGCTGCAGGTGACGCCCGATATGGCAACTTTTCCGTATTGACCGATATTTCCTATGCCCGGATCACGTCGGACTCCGCCACCCCGCGCGGCGTATTCGCTGACAAGGTCAACCTCAAGCAGGAAACCTTTACGGCCTTCCTGGGGCTAGGGTACACGGTCCTTGAGGACCAGCAGGGAAGCCTGGACGTCATTGGCGGCGCCAAGCTTTGGTCGACAGAGACGACTATCTCGTTCAGCGGCGGCCCGCTGGGTGGAGCGTCCGCTCGCGACGATGCAACATGGGTCGACGGCATGGCCGGGCTCCGAGGGGTCTATTCGCTTACGCCGACCGTTTATCTGACGGGAACGGCCCTGATCGGTGCGGGCGGCGCAGACCTCGACTGGGACGTGATGGCGGGCATCGGCTACAAATGGAAGGAGTCCGTTTCGGCTGTGGTCGGCTACCGGGCGCTTGGCGTCGATTATTCGAACGGCAGCATGACGACGGACATCGTTGAGCATGGTCCGATACTTGGTCTTGTCTTCCACTTTTAGCATCGAATCTGTCCCAGTAAGGCCGCTCTGCCGACGCGATCACACGCCAGGTCGCAACCCGTGTTCAAACGCCACGATGAAACGTACAACCGCCAGGAGGAAACAATGGTCAATCATCTCAGGATTAGGCGCCGCGCTGCCTTGCTCGGCTTAACGATGTCGGCCGCCTTGTGCCTGGTGTCCGCTTCTAACGCATCTGCGCAGTCATCCGATACCAGCAAAAATCTGTCTTATAAAGATGCCACGATCAGGCAGACTGCTCGGCGCGCCGTCGAGGCGGTCATATGGGGCATGCCCGCCGTCAACTACGACTTGATGCTTCAGGAGATGCTCAAAAAAACGTCAGCGAAGCAAAACGAGATCGTCTTCTGGTCGCGGCCTGCCGACTGGAAGAACCAGACGCTGACACCCAATCCCGACGCGATCTATCTGATGATCTTCTTTGACACAAAAACCGCTGGCCCGATCGTCATCGATGTCCCACCAGCCGACGGTGGTTCTTTCGCCGCCAACATCGACACCGTCTGGCAGATGCCGCTGGAAGATGCCGGCCCCTACGGCGCCGACAAAGGGGCAGGGGGCAAATATCTGATCCTGCCGCCGAACTATAAGGACCGGATCCCCGAAGGCTACATTGCTGTTCACTCCGAAACGTTCGGAGGGTACGCGCTATTTCGATCAAATCTCGCCAGTCACGGCGATGCCGACATTGCCAAAGCTGTCGCTTACGGAAAGCGACTCAAGGTCTACCCGCTGTCGCAAGCGGCCAACCCGCCGGAGACGAAGTTTACCGATGCAAAGGATGTCCTCTACGATTCGACCATTCCCTACGACATCAGGTTCTTCCAGTCGCTCGACCGCGTCGTGCAGAGCGAGCCGTGGCTGACCCGCGACAAGGCGATGATCGATCAGTTGAAGACGATCGGCATCGAGAAGGGTAAGCCGTTCAACCCCGATGCGACAACGATATCCACCCTTGATAGCGCGGGCGCCGAAGCGCGGGACGTCATAGATCAGATGTATGATGCCGGGTTTCCGCGTTTCTTTCCCGGATCGCGCTGGGCTGTGCCCGCCTTCCCGGCGCTTGTGCAGGCTGGATCATCCGGCTACGCCGAGGCGGACATATATCCCGTCGACGCCCGGGCGCTCACCTATAGTATTGGATATATCGGCATCAAGCGCCTCGGGACGGCGCAGACTTACCTGATCGCCAGCAAAGATAGGGATGGCGGGGCGCTGGACGGCGCCAAGACCTATCGGCTGCACGTGCCGCCGAACGTTCCCGTGGAACAGTACTGGTCGGTGACTGCGTACGACCGACAGACCCACGCGCTGATCAAGAATCTTTCGCGGGCGAGCCGCGCCTCGAATGCGAGCGAGGTGCAGAAAAACGCTGACGGCTCGGTCGACATATATTTTGGCCCAGAGGCGCCTGCCGGCAAAGAAGCGAACTGGGTACCGACCGACCGCGAGCGCGGCTTCGAGCTGCTGTTTCGCCTCTACGGCCCGAAGAAAGAGCTGTTCGAAAAGACATGGGTGCTGCCGGACGTCGAGAAAGCCACTGCACAATAATTTGCAGACAGAAATGTCCGCCTCTGGCGGACGAAGCATGACCCATCAACCCGGAGATCGCACGATGACCAACGTAAATCTCGACCGCAGGTCCGTTCTGCTCGGCGCAACCACCCTTGCGACCGTCTCGGTTTTGACAGGCGGCTTAACGCCGTCGGCGCACGCGGAGACCTCGTCGCTCAACCCGCAGCCCTTGCCGCCGTCTCCAGAATGGGCGCGGGCTCTTCCGCTCGCACCCGATACGAGGGTCAAGATCACGGAGGCCTACGCGGCCCATGTCGCCCGCGACGCCTTCTTCTGGGCGTGGCCGATGGTCAACATCTTTAACAAGCGGCGTGGAGCAGAACAGTCGAAGGAGCTTGCCTATTCCGGACCTGTGCCGGCAGCACCGGTCAACCGGGTCGGCATGCTGACGGACTATGTTGCCGCCGACGAACGTCTCGTTGCCTGCCCCAACCAGGACGTGGTCTATGGCGTCGGCTCGCTCGGTCTCGAGCGCTCCCCCGTCGTCGTTCAGGTGCCCGATTTTGGCGAGCGCTTCTGGGTTTACCAGATGGTCGACCTGCGCACCGATAGCTTCGCTCAGCTTGGAAAAATGTACGGCACCACGCCGGGCTTCTATCTGCTGGTCGGTCCCGACTGGCAGGGCGATATCCCGAAAGGCATCAGCAAGGTCTTTCGATCCTCGACCAACACCGGCATGGTCGCGCCGCGCATTTTCATGGACGACACGGCGGAAGATCGAAAGGCGATCCAGCCGGTCCTGCGCCAGATTCTGATGTATCCGCTTGCTGAATACGACGGACGGATGAAGGAGATAGACTGGAGCACGATCAAGAAACTGCCGAACTCGGCGACAGGAGAACAGGAAGTGAAATGGGTGCCGCCGGAATCCTTCGTCGATACGTTGCCTGCCGTTCTTGCCGACGCCCCGCCCTTACCTGGCGAGGAGGCGCACTATGCGCAGGTGCTTGCCGTGCTCGAAGCTGCAAAGAACGATCCGGCGATCAAGGCGGCCATGACATCGGGGGCGACGGAGGCCGATACGGAGTTGGTGGCGCCGCTGTTCGAGTTTCGCAATTGGGGTCAGCAGCTCCCGCACCACTGGAGCACGATTTCCAACGAAGCCGCCTTTGGCACGGACTATTTCACCCGTACGGCCGTGGCGAAATCCAATATCCTTGTCAATGCGCCGAACGAAACGAAATATTTCTATCAGGACCTCGATGCCTCGGGCACACGGCTGAACGGTGCCAATCGCTATACCATCACGTTCGCGAAGGATCAGACGCCGCCGGTCGATGGTTTCTGGTCGCTGACGCTCTACAACCAGCACCACTTTTTCTCACCGAACGAGATCAAACGGTATTCGCTGGGGACCAAGAACAAGACGCTGAAGTTTGGAGAGGACGGCTCGTTGACGTTCTACGTGCAGGCCGATGCGCCGCCAGCCGGGCAACGCGACAACTGGCTGCCGGCGCCAAGAGGGGAAGACTTCTCGCTTTACGTCCGCGCTTACTGGCCGAAAACTGCCGTGATCGAAGGCTCGTGGACGCCGCCGGCTGTGCAGCGTGCCGGGTAAACCGGCTCGAGCAGTCAGAGGGCGAGAAGTGCTCAAATCGCCGGCCCCGTAAGAGCGGACTGGCGTCGAGGATTTTCCATCATGCGAAGGTAGGCTGTCAGCAAGTTGGAAAGCTCAGTTGTCGGTTGTTGGCGCTTTTTTGGACCAAGTCGTAGCCTCTTTCGCTCGAGGGCATGCGCAAGCAACCCGATCAATGAAGCATGTCCATCCGCCGACAGGATGGACCGTCGCCAAAGCGTGACCACAGCATCGTCATCCTCTATGAGCCAGTCATTCGGTCGCATCGTGAGGCGTACGAAACATCGAATGCGTGCTGAGGTGGACAGGTTGGCGAGAGAAGCCGACGGATATTGGCTGCAAAACTCGGGAACGGCCAGCAGGCGTCGGATAAGACGACCGTTGAGCAGCGAGCCGGTGATTGCCTCCAGCCTGCAGATATCGTGAATACTCAGGTCCAGCGACCGTACGGATGGACTGACAAAAATCTTCGAGGCCCGCCGCAGATCGAACCCGCAGGTGACACAAAAATGCTGTGGGACGAGTTCAACCTGTTTGTAAGCTGCAATGCGATTGCGACAAGACGGGCATCGATCACGCAATCCACATCGATGATGGGGGCAAGAGATTCTTGTCGCCAAGCGCCATTGCCGGCGAAAATACGGGTGGGCGTCGTCCGCCAGACATTGCGGGCAGTATTGCAGCCAAGCAGAACTGCGCCGGCGTCCATCATCGCGCAGCGGAAGGAGCAGGCGCTTCAGCGGCGATCCCTTCAGGGACATCGTGAAAAGTTGCGGCTGGGAGATATTGGTGTGCGCGCTGAGGATGTTAACGGCGTCGCTCTGGAAATTCATGTCGAGGGATGGAGACCACATTCCGGCGCTGAAGCCGAGCACACGGCCAAATGGCCGAGGGGCAATGCCGTTCGCGAAAGCAAGCCGATGTACCCAGCTTGAGAGCAATTCGCCGGGCTGAGGTTGGACGAAGACCGGCCATCGGTCCGAAACGACGTCATCGTATCGCGCGCGGATGGCGATCGTCGGCCCGCCGTCGAGGGTTGTCACAGGAGGCTTTCACGCAGGGTGGCATTGCGCCGCTGCGAGATCGGTAAATAGCGCAGTTCGTCCAGACTGGCCTTGGTGATACGTTCCGCACCCGAGTTTATCGCGGCGATGACCGCCTTCGTGACGATGGCGACCGTCTCGCCGATCAATCCCTCCGACAGGTTGAATATGCGTCGCGCCAACCGTTCATCGGACAAATCGGAAACCCGTTTTAAGGGTAAGGCCGCTTCCAGGCTGTCGAGGAGCATCAGATACTCTTCGCCATATTGCCATCGCCGAACGGCGCAAAAGTCAAACCGGCTCGCCATCTCGCTGGTGGCGTTGATGAAGTCGTAGACGGCCACCTCGCCAATCAACACCGGGGAAATATCGTACTGGCGTCCGATCCGCCGCAGGAAGGCGAAGACAGCTTCGACGTCGCGCGTGCGTCCGCGCAGCGCATTGTGGAACTCGTCAAAAATCAGAATTTTCGGTTTAAGGGTGGCCAGCAGGTGATCGAGTTGCTCGGCCTTGCGCCCGATGTTGTGAAGGTTGCTGCCAGGCGCTCGCAACGCTTGGAGAATGCTGCCATAAAAGTGTCCGAGCCCAGCGCCCTCGCGCGTCTGGATCATCCATATTCTTTGTTCGGTCGAGCGCCTGAGATGTTCGACAGCGAACCGCTCGGCAATCATCGTCTTGCCATTGGCGTACGGTCCGACCAGCATTAGACCCTGCGTGCGCAACGATGGTGGTCGCGATAGCAAGTCCTCCAACCGCCGATGAGCGTGTTGCGCCACCTGATGTCCGATCCATCGCGAAGCACGGACATAGGCGACGCGTTCTTCCATGTCACGATCCAGATAGGAGCGCGCATGGTCGAGGAGATGGTCGCCATACCTGTTTACCAATCTTCGACCGGCAAAGTGCGTTTCTGACGGACCGAATGGCCGGCGATCGCCGGCTCTTGCGGCTGCATGGCAGCATGGGGCTTTACCGCCGCGGCGGCATGCGCGCTGCGAACGGCATCGCGGAGTTGCCTTTTCGAAGGCTTTGCAGCCGTCGCAAAGCTGGCGATTTCCCGGCGAAGCGCCACCTGTTCGACGTTCGAGCGGTGGTTTGCCGTACGTCGGCGGGCGCGCTCAGCCTCAAACTCCCACAACGTCAGCGCGGTCAGGCGACCATCGCGCCGCTCAACAGCCCGATACTGCCGGGTTTCCGGGTCTCTTACGTAGACGTGGCTGATGTCGCGAGGATCGTATCGGATCTCCAGTTTGCCAAGCCGGTCGCGCTGCGGAACGAGGACGCCAAGCCATGATGCATAATAGTGCAAGGCGAACACGCTGATGCCCTGCGGCGACAATTGTCTCTCCGTTCCCGGCAGAAATGACAACAACACGTGTTGCGGGTCGTCCTCGAAGCGCGACAGGCCCTTACTATTCTCCAGCCATTCCGTGATCGGCACCTTCAGCGTCTTGGAATTTTCCTGAACATTGTGATCGATTATGGCCAGAGCGACGCAACGCTCAAGATCCCCAAAACTCAGCCGGGCATGTTGCCCGGCAGGATATCCGTCACGATCGGCCACCGATCGCCCGGAGGACCCCGGATAGGTGGCGAGAACCGCGTTGAGCTTACCCAGGACTCGTTCAACGACGCCGCCCTGATGTACCCGACCGCGATCACGGTAGCGAATCCGGATGCCAAAGTCGTCGCAGCCGCGTTGGAACGCATGCCCTTTGAACTCTTTTGCCGAGTCCGTGACCAGCTGCCGCGGCCGACCGAACATCGGCCATGGGTGATCAAGGTTTCGTGCGGCAAGCCAGGCCTCCTTCGGGCATATCGCATGCGCGAGACAAAGTGCGACAGACAGGACTGAGGGCTTTTCCAGTGTCAGGCAAAAGCCGAGGATCGCTCGCGTCATAACGTCAGTGACGATCGTCAGATAGGGTCGACCGACAAACACCCCGCTTGTGTCAACGACCTCGACGAAGTTGATATCGGCCGGCGTATGGTCAATTTGACAGACGTCCAGCGGGTGTGCTGCGTGAATGTAACCCGGTCGAGGTTTCAGGCGTAGCAGGTGCTTTGGATTCGCTGATCGCTTTCGGGCGATTTCTTCAGGTCCGAACAGTACCGGAATACGCCGAGCGATGGAAACGTAGGAAGGCGGAGCCAGATCGGCTTCCTCGCAGCGGGCCCGGATTTCGGCGATAACGGGGGCAAGTGGAGGTGCTTCCAATACCAGCCATTGCTCGCGCAGAGTCGCGCTGATGATCGCCTCCGTTTCGGCCGGAAGCCGCATGCGCCGCCTTTCGGGGGTGCGCGGCAGCAAGGCTGTTACCGTTCGCGCAGTGCGATAGCGTGCGAGCAGATTGTAAACTTGGCGGGTGGTCAGGCGCAGCTCGGCAGCGGCGCGAGCGACGGCCTCCCGTCTTGGACCACCGTCTTCAAGAACCTTGTCCAATTCACGGGCCGCACGGCGCGCCGCCGACCATTGCTCGTCCGTGACCGTCGGAGCCGCCTTTAGTGATCGATCGCGCAATTGCTTTGGCAAACGGCAGCTCTCGCTGAAATCGTTAGCGGAAAACTGTTTGATTTTTACCGGCTAAACCTAACGAAAGGATGACATTTTCCAAATTGAAATAGGAAGGTAAAACCCACAGCCAGCTTGAGCATCCAGCCCCAGCCATAAGGCCGTTTGAAACCTCCGGCCAACGGGTCGGCAAGATAGGCTATTTCCCCCGCCACCTTCTCGGCGATGAACTGCTCGTCGAACAGGGTCCGGATCCTTTCCGCGACATCCATGGTGGGGTAGCGGCGCAGCAGCCTGGCAAGCATCCAGTAGCTGTGGACGCAGGAATGCCAATCGAAGCTGCCATAGAAAATCGGATGAAGCTCGCTCGGCGTTTGGGCATCGGCGGGACCGCCCAGAGTATGGTCCGGCTTGTTGGGATACTCTCGCCGGACATGGCCGAGTGCGATGCTCGCGAAACGGGAGGCGAGTTCTTTTGTCAAGAGCGTCGTCATCAAAGGACCTTCTCCTTGTCTGCGCGCCGCAGAATAACTTCGATCAGGCGCGGGATCATGTAGATGGGGAGCTGGGTCGCAGCGAAGAACAGCGCAATGACTGGAGAGACCGTTGCTCCGATGGTGGCCCAGACGAGCCCGACATTGCGGTTGCCGAGAACGAGACCCGTCTTCAACCGCTCCGGCAGTGTGCCGGGCTGAAGAATAGCCCCGAGGCATTGGAGTGCAAGGTTGATGGCGAAGGCCAGTCCGACGTATGTCGCGCTGGTCAATGGCTGAACCGTGATCTGTTCCGTGACATTCGCCATCGTCGCAACCGCAAACACCAAAAGAGCGACCAACACAAATCTGTCGATCAATCCGCCGTTGCGTGCAAGTGGGGCGTCCGCGTAGCGCCGAAGCAGGAGCGCGACGGCGCCCGCGCCACCGATCATCAGCGCCAGCCTCGATGCCAGTTCGACCGGATCTAGCGCAATGCCAGCGCACGACACTGCAATCAAGGGGAGGGTGAGTGGGGCGATTGCCATTGACCAAAGCGTCACCGCGAAGGGAAGGGTCGCGTCCAGTCCGAGCATGCGTGCGACTGCGGCGGTCCCGCTGGACGGTGGGGCTGAGACCGACAGGATGATGGCGGCCGAGAGTTCCGGACCAGGCCCAAAGATTAGCGTCGCAATGGCGGCGACGAAAGGACAGGCAAGCATGGCGACAAGTGGAAGGAAGACGGAGACATGCGGTCTCCTGAACGCGATCATGAACTCACGGCGATCAACCCGAAGCAGGGTCCCCAGGACCAAGATGAAAATCGCCGTCGGCATCAGGGGACGGGCCGCGTTCGCAAGTTGCGGCCAGGCGAGTCCCGCGACGACGCCGAGGACCAGGAGCGCCGGCCCGCCAGGTGTCACGCGCCCGAGCCTGATTCTGATGTTTTCCGGAACTGCGTTCATTGGGCGAATGTACGGGACTTCAAATGATCGTTGAAATGGATAGTTTCTATAATTACTATTTCCTCTATGAATTTAGCATCGGTCGATCTCAATTTGCTCGTCGCCTTCGAAGCAATGATGGAAGAGCGCCACGTCACGCGTGCGGCCGATCGCATTGGCCTTGCGCAGTCGTCGATGAGCAACGTCCTTAAGAGACTGCGCGACTTGTTCGACGACGAATTATTTTTACGTGCGGGTGGAAGAATGCAGCCGACCGACAAGGCCATGGCATTGGCTCGACCGATCGCGTCGGCGCTCCGCCAGATCAGGAATGCCCTATCCCCGGAAGCGACGTTCGACGCGGCTTTCTCACAGAGACGCTTTACCATCGCGGTGACCGATTACGGGGATTTGATCGTGATGCCGAAGCTGGTCCACCTGCTTCGCAGGGAGGCGCCCGGCGTCGATCTTGTCGTCCGACCAATCACCGATGGGAAGAGCGCGGTCACCAGGCTCGAGCGTGGTGATGTTGATATACTGATTGGGGGACATCTTCCTGACTCTTCACTGTGCGTACGCGAGAAGCTGTTCGATGAACGCTTCATCTGCATCAGCGATCGCTCCAACGCAGAAGCGTCCCGGCTGACGCTCGAAGATTATGCGAGCTTGCCGCATGCCATGTTTTCGGCGGTGGGCGGAGATAGCATTCCAGGTGTCGTCGATACGCTTCTTTCCCAGCGTGGTCTGAAGAGGCGCATTGCCGTCACGCTTCCCCATATTGTCGCGATACCGTTCGCGGTAGCGGGAACGGACCTCATCGCGACGATGGCCGAAAGGGTTGCCTGCCTGTTCGTCGACAACGCAGGAATTTCGATCCATCGTCCGCCGTTCGAAATCCAGAACTTCGCCATCGACATTGTTCATGCACGCCGGTCATCGGAGGATGGCGGGATGAGATGGCTGATCGACACAGTCAAGCGTGCCGCCCATGTCGCACCACTTCTTGCAGCATCCGACGAAGCAACCAATCAAATTTCGGAATCATTTGGCGTGATCGGTTAACGTCCTGGCAAATGTCTCAGCGTGGTCAAGTGCGGCGCGATCTATGCCATGATGATAGCCAAGATCTGACAGGTGTCGCGCAAGCCGGCCGGTCGCACGATTGCCAGCGGCGCCCGGCGCGTAGGGACATCCGCCAAGGCCGCCAACGGCGCTGTCGAAGATGCGGATACCGTAGTCGAGCGCCACATCGACATTGGATAGCGCTTGGCCGGACGTGTCGTGGAAGTGGCAGGCGATGTTTTTCGCGGGGATGGATTTGCATACGGTCGAGAGCATGATATCGACCCGCTCCGGCATAGCCCGACCGATCGTGTCGGCGACGGCAATCTCTCGGCAGCCAATCTCCAGCAGGCGTTCCGCGACATATCGGACGGCCGAAGGCTCGATCAGACCTTCCTAGGGACAATCCAGGGCGCAGGAGACATAGCCACGCACCGGCAAGCCATGCTCTCCCGCCAGCGAAAGAACAGGTTGAAAACGCTCGATGCTCTCGGCGATCGTGCAGTTGGTGTTTTTCTGTGCGAAGGCTTCCGAGGCGCTGGCGAAGACGGCCAGCTCTTGGGCGCCGGCAGTAATGGTTGCGCGTGCGCCCTTCTCGTTGGGGATGAGGGCGGAGAGCACCAGGCTTGGCCGCCGCACTGCAATGCGCATGACCTCATCGTGATCGGCCATCTGCGGCACCCAATTCGGCGACACGAATGCCGTCGCCTCGATGCGGTTGAAATCCGCGTCGGCGAGCAGGCGGATCAATTCGAGCTTGTCATCCGCCGAGATCACGCCCTTTTCATTCTGCAGACCGTCGCGCCGACCAACCTCGACGATAATGACGTTGCGATCTTCCTCCATCAATGCCCCGCCGCATACATGATCTTCTCCTCGGTGGCGTCCTCGATCGCCATTTCCTCGACGATACGGCCCTGGCGCGCAACCAGGATGCGATCGGAAATGGCGAGGATTTCCGGAAGATAAGAGGAAATGACGACAACAGCTGCGCCGGAATCGGCCAGCTCCTGGAGCATTTCGTGGATCTCGGCGATGGCACCGACGTCGACGCCGCGCGTCGGCTCGTCGAAGATGATCAGTTCCGGCGCCGGGATCAGGCTCTTGGCAATCACCACCTTCTGCTGGTTGCCACCGGAGAGTTCAACGACCTTGGCATTCTGGCGAATGGTGCGGATGTGCAGCCGCTCGATCCACTCGGCCGACTCGCGCCGCGCTTGTGACAGAGTGACGACCGAGGCCGGATTGCCGCGCTTCACCAGCTTGCCGTAAAAAATATTCTGGGCGATGCCCATCGTGTCGAACAGGCCGTCGAGCTTGTGGTCTTCGGTGATATAGGCGATGCGGTTGTTGACGGCGCTGCGCGGCACGTTGAAGCGCACGGTCTCGCCATTGAGCTTGATGCGCCCGCCGTGGAAGAAATCCCGCTTCAGCACGCCGGCGACGATCTTCATCATCTCGGTGCGGCCGGCTCCGACCAGGCCGAACATGCCGGTGATTTGGCCGGCGAAGACCGACATGGTGGCGCTGCGCACCACCTGGCCCATCGAGACGTTCTCCAGCGCCAATACCTTTCGGCCGGGCGGCCGGGCAACGCGCCGCTTCGCCTTGTCGTAGAGCTCGTCCTTCAGCTGGCGGCCGACCATGGCCTGCACGATCCGGTCGCGGGTGAAATTCCTGACATCGTCGGTGACGACGAGCTCGCCGTCGCGCAGGATCGAGATGCGGTCGGCGATCGCCAGGGCTTCCTCGAGCGCGTGGCTGATGAAGATGATCGAGCTGCCATCGGCCTTCAGTCGCTCGACAAGCGCGAAGAAATGCTGCTTTTCCTCTGGTGTCAGCGTCGCCGTCGGCTCGTCGAAAATGAAGATGCGGGCGTTATGCTGCACGGCTCGTGCGATTTCGACCATCTGCTTCTCGGCGGCGCCGAGCGAGGAGACGAGCGCCGTCGACTCGACATGGAAGCTCAGCCGCTGCAATTGCTGCTGCGCCCGGATGTTGACGCCGCGCAGGCGGTTGAAGAAATTCTCCTCGCCGAGGAAGAGGTTCTGCGCCACGGTCATCGCCGGGATAAGATTGGTTTCCTGAAAGACCATGGCGACGTCGTATGACAGCGCATCGCCCGGCGAGGTGAAGCTGCGCGGCTCGCCCTCGACCAGCATCTCACCCGCCGTCAGCGGATAGAGCCCGGCCAGCACCTTTGACAGCGTCGACTTGCCCGCACCGCTTTCACCCAGCAGCGCATGCACCTCGCCTTTGCGCAGCGTGAAACTGACGTTCTGGAAGGCCGCGACGCTGCGGAATTCCTTGGTGGCGTTGCGGAATTCGACGATATCGGTCATGGCCTTGCCCCTGCTACCAGGTCGAGCCGGACAAGCGTGCCCGCACCGCGCGAGGCCGCGTAGAGCGAGCCTTCGAATTCGGCCACGGACGCGATGCCATGGATCTTGCCGTCGGCGCGGGAATGATAGCCGGCCACCGGCTCCATCCTGCTGTTGAGCCGGGCGACCATGCCATAGGCGCGCGACGGCGCCCATGGCTTCATTACTCCCATCTGCCGTACGGAGCCCGATTGCAGCGGCTGCTCTTCGTCGCAACCGTCGGTAAAGTCGGGGCCGATCCATGCCTCGGGCGATATGGTCGCCATCATCTCCATCCGGTAGTCGTCTTCGCTCAGAACGAGTTCGGTCAGCTGACGGCGCGGCGCGAACAGCGCCAGCCAATAGCCGCCATCGGATGCTGCAGCTAGCCGGGCAGGGTAGGCGGGCAGTTCGCCGAGTAGGGTGCGGGGCGTCGCGCCTGGGCCGATGGCGGCGACCCGATGCCGCCAGCTTTCCGTCGCAGCGACGCCGCCACCGGGCGAGCGGGCGAGGCCGTAGGGAAAAGCCAGTCCGCCCTGCACGACATCGGTCTTTCCAGTCGAGAGGTCGTGGCGGATGACCTGGCCCGTGGCACCATGGCTCATCAGGTCGCGCTTCCAGTCGGACATCGGGTGCTGGCACGAACCGACTGCGAGCAGCAACGCGTTCTCGCAGTCGAACAGGCCGGCAGTGATGCAGGCGGTGCATTGGCGCTGCAGATCGAGCTGCCGATAATCGCCCGAGGGAGCCTTCGGGGCATTTCTCAGGGTCATATTTAGACAAAGGTGGGCTTTCAGCGATATCGACGATTTACCTCTAGGGTAAATTGGCTGCTATCCGAGCCTGCTGTGCGTGGTTTCCGTTGAGGCCCGACCATCGCATCGACAGAAATTGCCCGCTCTGCTCGGAACTGACCGAAACCGCGGAAACGCCGAGACTCGGGGGTGGAGATTTCGGCAATCCGCAGCTCTGCACGTCTTCGCCGCCGGGCGCGCAAACGGGCTGTTTCGGGGCCTTCAAATGTGGGGAGGAATAGGCGCGCGGTGTAAGCGGGTATCAATCAGGCGCTAGCTGCACGACCGAATTATTGTTCTGAGAATGGCTGGGAGCGGCTCGAGATGACTGCCGGATCGATCGCGAATCGAGCGGGATGGCGTGTTTCGGAAACCAAGATGCCTTCCCGAACGAATTTTCTTGGGAGCAATTGTCCTTTTGACCGGAACGAAAGCCGCTCTCGGCCGTTGGTTTGGGTTGGAGCGTCCACCGAAAGGCTGTTTGGTACCGTGACAACGCCTGCGATAGATTTACCCATGGCGGATCAATTCAAAATTGGCGATCATGTAACCTGGAATTCCGAAGCTGGGCGGGTCAGCGGCACGGTAATTCGTATCCATATTCGCAATTTCGACGTCAACGGCTATACGCATCATGCGACCGCGGACAAGCCGCAATACGAGATCAAGAGCAGCAAGACCGAACATGTCGCCTTCCATAAAGGCTCGGTGCTGACCAAGCTTCGCGACTGACGCGTCCGTCAGGCGCGATCGAAACGAAAGCGATCATCCGATGCCCGAGAGAACTCAATCTCCTTCACCCGAACTGCTCCGCGCCAACCTCAGCGACGCGGACGATCGCATCCGTATCGATCACTGGATGCCGCCCCAGCAAGGGATTTTCCCCCGCATCCGGATCGGGAGCCGCTGGTTCAATACGCTTTGGGCACTACCCATCGGTGCGGCGGTGCTGCTCTGCCTGATCGCGCTGGCGCAAAGCCTGCGCGAACTGCCGAGCGTGGCAGCCTTCATTCAGAATCATCCCGGCATCGCGCAATCGGCGCCGTCGGTCGACTCGGGCTTTCCGTGGTGGCTTCAGCTCCAGCATTTCCTGAACATGTTCTTCATGCTGTTCATCATGCGGGCCGGCTTGCAGATACTGGCCGATCATCCGCGCCTCTATTGGGGCCGCGACTGCACACCTGGAAGCGATTGGTTCCGCTTCCAGGTGCCAGTGCCGAAGGGCCGCATCTGGACCGCCAAGGACGATTCCGTCACCCTGCCGAAATGGCTCGGCATTCCCGGCCTTCGTCACACACTCGGCCTGTCGCGCTGGTGGCACTTCTCGGTCAACCTGTTGTGGCTGATCAATGGTATCGCGTTTTACGCGCTACTGTTTTCGACCGACCAATGGCGCCGGCTCGTGCCAATGACCTGGGAGGTCTTTCCGGCGGCGCTTTCCACGGCCATACAGTATGCCTCGCTGAACTTTCCAGTAGACGAAGGCTGGACCCGCTACAACGGGCTCCAGCAGTTCAGCTATTTCATAACCGTTTTCGTCGCGGCGCCCGTCTCGATCGTCACCGGCCTGATGCAGAGCCCGGCGATCTCCAACGCGCTCGGATGGTTAGGACGCATCTTCAACCGGCAGATGATGCGTTCGGTGCATTTCATTTCGTTCGCCTGGTTCGTCGCCTTCATTCTGGCGCATGGCGCCATGGTGTTCGTCACTGGCATCCGCCAGAACACCAACCACATGTTCGCAGGTGTCGATAACGCCTCCTGGGCCGGGTTTCCGCTGTTTCTCCTGGCGATGGCCATCATGATTACGTCCTGGCTCATCGTCTCGCCCCTCACCCTCCACTACGCGCGTCTTGTGCAGCGCACGGGTGCATTCATGACCGGCTGGTTGATGGGACTGGCCGAAGGATGGGATCCGCGCTCGCAACTCACGAAGAAGGACATCTCTCCCTATTTCTGGCCGAACGGGACGATGCCGAGCTCGAAAGAATTCGATGATCTCTTGGCCGAGGACTTCGCCAGCTACAGGCTACGAGTCGACGGCCTGGTCAAGACGCCGCAGGAGTTCTCACTGGCTGACCTCAAGGCCATGGCCAAGCAGGAGCAGATCACGACGCATTTCTGCATTCAGGGCTGGTCAGGGGTCGCAGAGTGGGGCGGCGTTCCGATGCGGGATGTTCTCGCCCTGGTCAAGCCGCTGCCGGAAGCGCGTTATGCTGTGTTCTATTCCCTGGCCGACGGCGCGGAGGGCGGCCGCTACTACGACGTGCACAAGATCGAAAACATGCGTCACGAACTGACCATTCTTGCCTACGAGATGAACGGCGAGCCGGTTAGTGTCCTACATGGCGCACCGCTGCGGCTACGCTGCGAGAACGAACTCGGCTTCAAGATGGTCAAGTGGATTGCGGCAATCGAATTCGTCGCGGACTTCGTCGATCTCGGCGCCGGCCAAGGCGGCTATAATGAAGATCATGAATTCTATGGCTATCGAATGCCGATTTGATCATTCGTGGGGATGACAATCTTGACAGAATGCCTCGGCAGATGACGAGCGCGACGCAGGGGCGCATGACGCAATTCCGCTTGGTCGTCGTCAACATCGAAAGCTCTTGCTGTATTCTGATCCGAGATGCTTCCTTCTTCGCGACGTTTGCAAAGAAAAAGCATTTGCGCGGACCGCGAAGTCTGTAGTGGCACGCAGTCGACTCTCCCGGCGGTGATCCGCAAGCTTGAGATTTTCCATCGTAAGCATGACCACATAGCCGGCACACCGCACGTCACTTTTCGGGCAAAGCGATGCTTGTGGGAATGAGCTCAAAATGTCGAGAGGGCCTAAATGGCGGGCATCTGCCCGCTGAGCTTATCGTGAATGCAAATTTTCACGGCAGCATCTCTTGGTAACCGGAGAGAATACGCTCAATTCGCCAATGCTCGTCGGCGCTCCGAGAGCTGGCATGATTGTTGCATCGGAATTGCGGGTCGCTTTGAGCGACTGACATAGCGTCCAACGGCGGACGATTATAGCAAAGCTGCTGATCTGAAACTCGTCTCCTCCCGGAGATGGATTTTCCGGTCTGCGGCTTTTTTGTTTTTTGGGCTTTTTTCAAGACCGGATCGGTCTTGTTCGTGAGGGATAAAGCGGGATGCCTGCCAATCATCTGACAGCCAACGGGAGGCGGTCATGAACGACCGTCTTGCAACGTTCGAATTCGAGAAGGACTTCGCCGACAATCTTCGCTGCATTCCAATGGCCGTCCGGTTCAAGCTGGATATTGCCGGCATCAAGCTTTCCCTGCGCCAGTGGAGCGGTTTCGAGCGCATGGAACGCCGATGGCTGCTGGAGCAACCGTGCGAGACGCCCGCTGAAGTAAAAGCATACCGCGACAGGCTCACCGACGTCATCCGCAACCGTACCGGGGAGGCCGCCCGTCAGATCGGACTTGACGAGGAAGTGGCCTGGAGCATCGTGACCGAAGTGCCGCCGGTCGTAAGGGCGCAGGCGACTTCCAAGGGCGTCGCTCCTCCGTCAGCGGATCACTGGAAGGGACTGACCAATCTCCAGCGCTTTGCCTTGCTCAAGCTGGCCCGCGAGGGGCATGACAACGACAACTTCGTCCCGGCGATGGAAGAATTCGGAATCCTGACGCAGCCGAAAGGCGTTTTCTGATGCCCACGGCAAAGACGGTCAAGGGCTCCTGTCCGTATTGCGGTGTCGGCTGCGGCATCGTGATGGAGGTCAGGGACAACAGGGTGGTCAAAGTGTCTGGCGACAAGACCCACCCGACGAATTTCGGGCGGCTCTGCACCAAGGGCAACACCTGCGGCCAGGCCATCGCCGAATCGGGCCGGATGGACAAGGCGCATGTGCGTCCTGCGCGCGGACAGGATCAGCTTCCGGTATCGGTCGACAAGGCGATCAGCGAGACTGCGCGGCGACTGAAGACGATTATCGAACGCGATGGTCCCGATGCCGTCTCCTTCTACGTCTCCGGTCAGATGTCACTGGAAGCCCAATATCTCGCCAACAAGCTCGCCAAGGGTTTCGTCAGGACAAAGCACATCGAGTCCAATTCCCGGCTGTGTATGGCGAGCGCCGGCAGTGGCTACAAGCTTTCATTGGGCTCCGACGGTCCCCCCGGTTCCTATCAGGACTTCGACAAGGCCGATCTGTTCTTCGTGATCGGTGCCAACATGGCCGATTGTCACCCGATCCTGTTCCTGCGCATGATGGACCGCGTCAAGCAGGGCGCGCGGCTGATCGTGGTTGATCCGCGCCGGAACGCCACGGCCGACAAGGCAAGCCTGTTCCTGCAGATCAAGCCGGGGACCGATCTCGCGCTTCTGAACGGCCTGCTGCACCTGATCGTCAAAGACGGTCACACGGATTCCGCCTTCATTGCCGAATTCACCGAGGGCTTCGAGCAGATGCCCGATTTCCTGGCGGAATATCCGCCGGAAAAAGTGTCCGAGATCACCGGGATCCCCGTTGACGACATCGTCGAGGCCGCCGAGTGGATCGGCACATCGACGGAGGTGATGAGCTGCTGGACGATGGGGCTGAACCAGAGCACGCACGGCACCTGGAACACCAATGCGATCTGCAACCTGCATCTGGCCACGGGCAAGATCTGCCGGCCGGGAAGCGGTCCCTTTTCCCTGACCGGCCAGCCGAACGCGATGGGCGGCCGGGAAATGGGCTATATGGGGCCGGGGCTGCCCGGCCAGCGCTCCGCGCTGGTCGAAGCGGACCGCGCCTTCACGGAAGACCTCTGGAAAATCCCGCGCGGCAGCCTGCGGGCCGAGGCGGGCGGCGGCACGATCGGTATGTTCGAGGAGATGGCCGCCGGCGCGATCAAGGCCTGCTGGATCATCTGCACGAATCCGGTTGCGACCGTTTCCAACCGCGACAATGTCGTAAGGGCACTGAAGGCCGCCGAGTTGGTGGTGACGCAGGACGCTTATCTCGACACCGAAACCAATATCTACGCCGATATCCTCTTGCCCGGCGCGCTCTGGGCCGAAGGCGACAGCGTCATGATCAATTCCGAGCGCAACATGACGCTGACGCGCAAGGCGGTTGAACCTCCAGGGGAAGCCCTGCCGGACTGGTTGATTATCGCGCGGGTTGCCCATGAAATGGGTTTTGCCGAAGCATTCGATTATGCCTCCTCAGCTGAGGTGTTCGAAGAGATCAAACAGGCGTGGAATCCCAAGACCGGCTACGATATCCGTGGAGCGAGCCACGATCGCCTGACCCAGTCACCGCTTCAATGGCCGGTGGCGTCAGCTGAGTCCGACGGTCGAAACCCGATCCGCTATATCAACGACGGTGTCAGCCAGGAACGCAAACTCGCAGCGGATGGAACGCTCCCCCGGCTCGTCTTCGCCACGGCTAGCGGCAAGGCTGCGTTCTTCCCCCGACCACATATGGCACCGGCTGAAACGCCGGGGCCTGAATTTCCAATTGTGCTCAACACCGGTCGCCTGCAACACCAATGGCATACCATGACGAAGACCGGCAAGGTCCCGACGCTGAACAAGCTCAATCCCGGTCCCTTTGTTGAAATCCATCCCGAAGACGCCGCGGAACTGGGCATCGGGGAGAAGGACCGGGTCGAGATCCGTTCGAAGCGGGGAAAGGCGCTCCTTCCCGCCATCATCACCGAGCGGGTGCGGCCAGGAACCTGCTTTGCGCCGTTCCACTGGAACGACACGTTCGGCGACAGCCTCGCCATCAATGCCGTCACCAGCGACGCGGTCGATCCGCTGTCCTTGCAACCGGAGTTCAAGTTTACCGCGGTTGCTCTGCGCCTCAGCGAAAAAGCCACCCCTTCGAAGAATGAACAGGAAAAGCACCAGATGAATATCGCTGTGACGCCTCGCCGCGAGACGGCAACCGGGGCCGAGCTCGACACCAGGTCCGAGATTGCCGCCTTGAGTGAGATAACTGGGTTAGCGCTTGCCGTTGTTCCGGTCTTTACTCCTTCGGAACAGGTCTATCTGCAGGGGTTCATGACGGGGCTGAACGCCGGGATCGTCAATCGTTCAATCGATGTTCCAGTGCTTCCCGAAAACGCGCCGCTGACCACCGAGCGCCGGCTGCTCATCGATGGCATGCTGGCAGGGCTGTTTTCGCGAACCCGCGCGCGGCCTGGGACTATTGTCCCGTCACCAACCGGCCCGGCCATCGTATCCCCGGTGGAAGCAACGGATCCTATCGTTCTGATCGCATGGGCGTCGCAGACCGGCAATGCCGAGACCGCCGCATCGAATTTTGCAAAGCGCCTTGAGGCGCAAGGCAAAAAGCCTCGTCTCTCAGCATTGGAGACGTTGTCCCCTTGCGATCTTGCCGGGGCGAAGACCTGCCTGTTTTTTGTCAGCACGTTCGGCGACGGCGATCCGTCGGATAATGGTGCGGACTTCTGGAAAGCCTTGAGCGAGGAGCCGGCGCCGCGTCTTGAGGGCCTTCGGTATTCGGTTTGTGCATTCGGAGACAGCAACTACGATCAGTTTTGCGGCTTTGGCCGCAAGCTCGATCAGCGGTTGGAAGCGCTTGGTGCCCAACGCCTCGCCGAACGTGTCGACTGCGAGCCGGACTATGAGGCACCCGTCGCATCCTGGGCAGACCGCATCGCCATGGCGCTGCAATCGACTGAGAACGGGGTCGCCTCCTCCGATGTAGCCGGATGCATCGTCGCTACGTCCGATCCCGCCGCCGTTAGCATTCCATCGAAGCAGACGTTCAGCCGGAAAGCACCCTACGCATCCAGGCTGCTGGTCAATAAACGGCTGACATCGGATGGGGGCTCCAAGGAGGTCAGGCAATTCGTCCTGGATCTCGGCGAGGGGGAGTTGAGCTACGAGGCCGGCGACGCGCTCGGAGTGTGGCCGATCAATTGTCCGACACTGGCCGATGAGATCGTCACGACACTGAAACTCAAAGCCGATAACCCGGTTTCGGTCGAGGGATTGGGGGAATTGCCGCTTGCGGAGGCGCTTCGGAAGCATTTCGAGATCGGGAGGGCGAGTACCGACTTCCTGAAATGGTGGGCTTCCGTTTCAAGTAGCAAAGCGCTGTCGGAAATACTCTCCGGCGCGCGTGAGGATATTTCGCGCTGGCTCTGGGGCAAGCAGATTGCCGATATCGTCGCGCTGGCGCCATACGGAATCGGAGCGCAGCAACTCGTCGACAACCTGAAACGCCTGCAACCACGGCTTTACTCGATATCGTCGAGTTCCAAGCTGCACCCGAAGGAAGTCCACCTGACAGTTTCCGTTGTCAGATATGCGAATGAAAGTGTGAGCCGGGCGGGACCCGCATCGTCCTTTCTCGCCGACCGCGCAGCGGATATTGCCGTTCCCATTTTCGTTCAGCCGTCGGCGCATTTCCGGCCGCCGCACGATCCCGATGCACCGGCGATCATGGTCGGACCCGGAACAGGCATTGCTCCCTTCCGGGCGTTCCTGCAGGAGCGGGAGGCGCGCGGTGCGAGGGGGAAAAACTGGCTGTTCTTCGGAGAGCAGCATCAGGCCATCGATTTTTACTACCGTGACGAGCTGGAACGCTGGACGAGGAGCGGTCACCTGACGCGGCTGGACCTTGCTTTCTCGCGCGACCAAGATGCCAAGATCTACGTCCAGCACCGGATGGGAGAATACGGCGCAGAACTGTTCCGATGGCTGGAGCGGGGTGCATATTTCTATGTCTGCGGCGATGCTAGCCGCATGGCCAGGGATGTCGATGCAGCGCTCAAGGAAATTATCGCTTATCATGGGAACATGAGCAGCGACATGGCGGAGAACTATGTGAAAGAGCTTTCGGCTTCAAAACGATATGTGAGGGATGTCTACTGACCCGATTGACCGAAGCGCTTTGCACACGCTTTTACGTCTGAAGCCGCCCAATCCGCAGTTTTGGCCCGGTCCTTCCGATGTACGGTTGTCGCATAGCTGCTCCACGGCATTATGTTCGACCTTCGCGGCTAAGCCACCACGCCACACCAGCGAAGACTGCTTCACCGGGGGGGCGGAGCGGGCTCTTTACCAGCACCAGGATATGCTGTGGCCAGGCTGGTGCCGAAAGCAGTTGCGAGATGAACTCTCGGGCGAAGGACAGCTACCGCAACCCTAGGCAAAGACGGGACTGAGTTCCAGATAGAGTGCCAGGCTTGCAGCAGACAGCGCAACCGACATGGCAGACGCCCGTACCGGCATTACCGATCCGAGAAGCGAGCCAAAGACCACGATGAAGGCGCCTAGCCACGGATCGTTTCCCGAGAAAGCCAATCCGAAGGCAGAAAGGCTCGTGGCGCTGGCAATCATCGTGGACGGGGATGTCGCCATCGCAGCATCTGTGCTCGGCCGGAATATGCTGACGAACCGCCGCCAGCTGAGGGTGACGGCCAGAACGAGGAAGGCCGGTGCAAGCATTTGCCCCTGCATCAGCGGGCCCCCGTCATCGAAACTTGCCTTACAAGACCGTCTAAATCCTCCATCATGCGCGTGCGTGCCGCAAGAGCCTGGCCGACTGCGATCAGGACGGGATTATCGGAGCCGATGGCGGCGATGCCGTCCAACGCGATTGCCAGCGTTCCGCGCCACTCGGCCTGTGTCGCACGGCTTACATCGCTCATGATCACGACCGGCGTCGAGGGTGTCAGGCCCTCGGCGATCAACCGATCGGCGATCAACGGCGCCGTCCTGCCAGCCATGTAGAACACCGTGGTCGTGCGAGGGTCGGCGACGGTCCTCCAGTCGACATCCGCTGGCAGCCCGCCGTGGCGGGAATGCCCGGTGATGAAGCGGACGGATTGGGCATGGTCCCGATGGGTAAGCGAAATGCCGAGACGCGCGGCCATCGCGCTCGCCGCCGTAATACCGGGGACGACGTCGACCGGGATATTCTCGCGATCGAGATGGGCGATCTCCTCTCCCGCGCGGCCGAAGATCATCGGGTCCCCGGATTTCAGGCGCACGACACGTTTGCCCGCCTTGGCGAGTTTCACCATCATCTCGTTGATGTCTTCCTGGCGGCAGCTCGTGCGGCCACCGCGTTTGCCGACCAGCATGCGCCTGGCCTCGCGGCGGGCGAGTTCCAGCACTTCGGTCGAAACAAGGTCGTCGAACAGAATGATGTCAGCGGCCTGCAAGGCGCGGACCGCTTTCAGCGTCAGAAGCTCCGCATCTCCTGGACCGGCGCCAACCAGGGTTACTCGGCCAGCAGCCGGGGCGCAACTCAGATTGCGGGCAGCTAGGACAAGGTCGCGGTCACTGCGTGGAGCCGCTGATCCCTCGAACGCCATGTCAGTGAATCGCTCCCAGAAATTTCGTCGTGCTGCGGCGGTGTCGAGGAGGTCGTTGATCCGCGTGCGCATCGACAGCGCCAGCGCGGCCCATGTCTTCAGGCTGCGCGGCAACAGCGTCTCGATCTTGCGCCGGATCGATTGCGCGAGAATGGGTGCTGCTCCATCGGTGGAGATGGCGACAACGACAGGCGAGCGGTTGACGATCGAGCCGAACTGGAACTGGCAGTAGGCATGCTTGTCGATAACATTGACCGGGACACCCATCGCGCGGGCGGCGTCGAAGAACAGCCTTGCTTGGGCATCGTCGTCGCAATCCGCAATCGCAAGCACTGCCCCTACAAGGTCATGCCGTTTCCAGGGCATTGGATGATAAACAAGCCTCGCCGAGGGATGTTCCGGCTGTCGTGCCAGAAGTGCCGTAAAGGTTTCAGTCAGTGTCTCGGCATAAACCTCGACAAGCGCGCCGCAGGCCGCTAGCAGCTCGGCTTTCCAGGCAGCGGCATCCGAGCCTCCCGCTATGACGACACGTTTGCCTTCCAGCGCCCAGAACACCGGGAGCTTTGCCAGTGGTTCCATGCGCGCCGGGTTGTCATTCCGCGAGCGCCGCAAAACATTCATCGAAAATCTCCATGATTTTAGCGTGGCAAGAGCCATAGTCGCTGCCGGCGTTGAGTTTACTGGAGGCGGCTCAGTGGTAGCCGAGGTCGCAATAGAGGCAGGTCTGGGGGGACGGAACTGTCCATATTCCGGTCCCAGCGGCTGCGGTGTTCATCTGGTTATTCCGCGGGAACGGCTGCGGGGCCGGCCAGCCGACCATTGGATGCGGCTTGCTTGCGCCCATGGGTGGAATAGAGCGCCAGACCGACGAAGGTCAGCCCGCCGACCAGATTTCCAATGACGGTCGGGATCTCGTTCCAGACGAAGTAGTCCATGATCGAGAAATTGCCGCCGAGCATCAGGCCGGACGGAAACAGGAACATGTTCACGACGGAATGCTCAAAGCCCATATAAAAGAATAGCATGACCGGCATCCACATGCCGATGACTTTGCCGGAGACTGAGGTGGACATCATCGCGGCAACGACCCCGGTCGAGACCATCCAGTTGCACAGCACGCCGCGAATGAAGAGCGTCAGCATGCCTGCTGCACCATGCGCGGCATAACCGAGCGTGCGGCCTTCTCCGATATGGCCAATCTTCTCCCCGACCTCGCTGGGTGCAGTCGTAAACCCGAAGGTGAAGATGATTGCCATCATTACCGCAACCAGTAGCGCACCGGCGAAATTACCCGTGAAAACGAGGCCCCAGTTGCGAAGCACGCCGCCGGCCGTCACGCCCGGCCGCCTGTCGATCAGGGCGAGTGGCGCGAGGGTGAAGACGCCGGTCAGGAGGTCGAAACCCATGAGGTAAAGGAGGCAGAAGCCGACCGGGAAAAGGATGGCGCCGGCAAGCGGCTGCCCGGTCTGGACTGAGATCGTTACGGCGAAGACGGCGCTGAGAGCCAGGATGGCGCCCGCCATGAAAGCCCGGATCAAGGTGTCCCGGGTGGACATGAAGACCTTCGCCTCGCCGGCGTCGATCATCTTTGCTACGAATTCGGTCGGTTGAACGTATGACATGTGGTCCCCTTTTTGTGGTGATTGCAATGGAGTGATCATTCGGCTGCGATCAGCTTCTCCGCGGGAAGCGCCATGAAGATTTCCCGGCCGCGCAGCTCGAGCGGGATCGTCCGGACGCCGCCGTCGTCGGCCCCGAGCGCCCTGCCGGTTTTGAGCGAGATCACCCAGTTGTGCAGTGGGCAGGTGACCGCGCTTCCATGGACAATGCCCTGGGAGAGCGGCCCGCCCTTGTGCGGGCAATGGTCCTCGATCGCGAAAACTTCGTTGTCCGCCGTGCGGAACACGGCGATCCTGCCTTGCGGCGTCTTCACGCAGCGTGCGCCGCGCAGCGGGATGTCCGCGATGTCACCGATTGCGATCCAGTTCATATCCATCTCCTTATTCAGCGGCCTGCGGGTAGCCGATGGTCGCCAGCGGCTTGAACTCGTGCTTGTCCTTGCCGGAGACGCGTTCCGACCAGGGGTCGACCTGTGCGAAGCTCTGGCTGAAGACGAAGCGCTGGTAATAGGCTTGGCGCTTCTCGGTATCGCCGATGATCTGGCGGCGGATTTCGTCGAGGCCAACGCGCTTTGCCCATTTGTAGATGCGCTCGAGATAGCGGGCCTGTTCACGGTACATCTGCGTCAGTGCGACGATATGCTCGAGTGCCTCGTCTTCGCTCTTCACAAGGCCAAGGATCTCGGTGCCCTTGATGTCAAGGCCGGCGGCGCCGGCGAAATGGATCTCGAAGCCGCTATCGACGCAAATGACGCCGATGTCCTTGCAGGTGGCCTCCGCGCAGTTGCGCGGGCATCCCGATACGGCAAGCTTCAGCTTTGCCGGCGTCCAGGACCCCCACATGAACTTTTCGATGCGGATGCCGAGGCCAGTGGAATCCTGGGTGCCGAAGCGGCACCAATCGGAACCGACGCAGGTCTTCACGGTGCGAAGCCCCTTGGCATAGGCCTGGCCGGAAATGAACCCGGCCTTGCCGAGGTCGGCCCAGACGGCTGGCAGATCTTCCTTCTCGATGCCGAGCAGGTCGATGCGCTGGCCGCCGGTGACCTTCACCATCGGAATCTCGAACTTGTCGACGACATCTGCGATGGCGCGCAACTCGTTCGCATTGGTGACCCCGCCCCACATGCGTGGCACCACCGAATAGGTGCCGTCCTTCTGGATGTTGGCATGGACGCGTTCGTTGATGAAGCGCGACTGGTAATCGTCGGCATATTCGTCAGGCCAGTCGCAGACGAGGTAATAGTTGAGCGCCGGACGACATTTGGCGCAGCCGCAGGAGGTCTTCCATTCGAGTTCCTGCATGACGGCGGGAATGCTCTTCAGCCCCTTGGCCTTGATCAGGCGGCGGACGTCGTCGTGGTCAAGCTCGGTGCAGGTGCACATCGGCTGCACGGCCTTCGGATTGTAGCTGTCGCCCAGCGTCAGCGCCATCAGCTTCTCGACCAGGCCGGTGCAGGACCCGCAGGAGGCGGAAGCCTTGGTATGGGCGCGAACGTCGTCCAGCGACGTCAGGCCCTTTCCCAGGATCGTCGAGGTGATCTTGCCTTTGCAGACGCCGTTGCAGCCGCAGATCTCCGCGTCATCCGGCAAGGCTGCAACGGTCGCCATGGGGTCCAGCGGCGACCCTCCCTGATAGGCCTGTCCGAAGATCAGCGTCTCGCGCATCTGCGAAATATCGGTCGCCTTCTTCTTCAGGTCGTTGAACCAGGCGCCATCGGAAGTTTCGCCGTAAAGCACGGTGCCGATGATCTTGTTGTCCTTGAGCACAAGGCGCTTGTAGACGCCCGCGCAGGCGTCGCGCAACACGATCTCCTCACGGTCGTCGCCGTCGGCGAAATCGCCGAGGGAATAGAGATCGATGCCGGTGACCTTCAGCTTGGTCGGCGTATCCGCATGTACGAAGGCCGGCGAGCGATCGCCGGAGAGATGCGCTGCGGCAATACGGGCCATCTCGTAGAGCGGTGCAACCAGGCCGTAAACCATGCCGCCCACCTCGGCACATTCGCCGAGTGCCAGAATGCTGCCGTCCGACGTCTGCATGCCGTCGTCAACGACAATGCCGCGGTTGACCGCGAGACCAGCCTCTTTGGCAAGGCCGACACTGGGGCGGATGCCGACGGCCATGACGACGAGGGTCGCCGGGATGATGCGTCCATCATCCAATTCGATGCCCTCGACTTTGCCGTCACCGATGATCGCCTTGGTATTGGCCTTGCAGATGACCTTGATTCCGCGTTCCTCGACCGCTTTCTGCAAGAGATAGCCGGCCGCGGGATCGAGCTGGCGCTCCATCAAGGTCGACATGACGTGCAGCACGGTGACGTCCATGCCACGCTGGGCAAGCCCCGCCGCGGCTTCGAGACCGAGCAGGCCACCGCCGATGACGACGGCCTTTTCGCGCGATTGGGCGGCAAGCAGCATCGCCTGCACGTCATCGAGATCGCGATAGGTGATGACGCCGGGCAGGTCCTTGCCGGGAACCGGGATGATGAAGGGGACGGAGCCGGTAGCGATCACCAGCTTGTCGTAGCTTTCGACGACGCCATGGTCCGAGGTCACCGTCTTTGCCGTACGATCGATCGCGACGATCCTGTGACCCTTGTAGAGGGTGATGCCGTGATCGATATACCAGCCGTCGCCATGAATGACGATCTGCTCATAGGTCTTTTCGCCGGACAGGACCGGTGACAGCATGATGCGGTCGTAGTTGACACGCGGTTCGGCATTGAAGATCGTCACCTGGTATTGATCAGGTGCCTGTTCGAAGAGGTGTTCCAGCATGCGCCCGGGCGCCATGCCATTGCCGATGATGACAAGTTTCTCAGTCATGGTTTCATATCCTCAAATCAGGCGGCGGTAACGGTCTGGGTGGAAGGCGCCCTACGATCGAGCTGCCTGACAGACAGGTGCATCCAGGCGAGCGAGACGACGACGAGCGCGAAGAGCAGCAGGAAGCAGCTCGACCACAGGCCGGTTATGTCCTTGAGAAAGCCGAAGGCGATGGGCAGGACGAAACCGCCCAGACCGCCCATCATTCCGACGATGCCGCCGACGGCGCCGATGCTGTCCGGATAATAGGCGGGGATATGCTTGTAGACGGCCGCCTTGCCGAGCGCCATGAAGAAGCCAAGCACGAAAATGACAATGATGAAGACGGCCGGCGTGATGCCCAACGCCTGGCTGTTTCCTGCCGCCGGCAGCGACAGAATGAGGGTCGCGACGGCCGAGACCCCAAACACGGCATACATGACGCCACGCGCGCCCTTCCTGTCCGACAGCACGCCGCCAAAGATGCGGAAGAGGCTGCCCGGTATGGAGTAGGCGGCGGCAACCATGCCGGCGACTTCGAGATTGAAGCCGTAGACGCCGACGAGATAGCGGGGCAGCCAGAGGGAGAGGGCGACGAAACCGCCGAAGGCGAAGAAATAATAGAGCGAGAAACGCCAGACTTGGGCATTCCTCAGCGGCGCGAATTCCTGCCAGAGGTTCCTGGGCGCGGACTTTACTCCACGGCGGGCGCGGAACGCCGGATCGTTGCTGGTGGTGAACCAGTAGACGACAGCCATGACGGCAAGGACCGCAGCCCAGATTTCTGCGACAGCCTGCCAGCCCCATGCGACAAGGACGAAGGGCGCGGCGAATTTCGTGACGGCAGCACCCACATTCCCGGCGCCGAAAATACCGAGCGCCGTTCCCTGCTTCTCGGGCGGGAAGAAAGGCGAGACATAGGCAATGCCGACAGCAAAAGAGCCGCCCGCAAGGCCGACACCCAGCCCGGCGATCAGCATCTGGGCATAGGTGTGGGCATAGGACAGAAGGAAGGTCGCTAGCGCCGCCCCCAACATCGTCAGTGTGTAGACCAAGCGGCCGCCATAGCGCCCGGTCCATACGCCAAGGAGGACACGAGCCAGCGATCCGCTCAGGACTGGAATGCCGACCAGCAGGCCGAATTGCGCCTCATCGAGGTCGAGATCCTGTTTGATGCGAATGCCGATGATCGCAAAGATCGTCCAGACGGCAAAACAGAGCGTGAAGGCAATCGTGGACACCCACAAGGCTCTGGCTGGTTCGCCGGCAGACATGGACTGTGCGTTTTCAGAAAAAGACATGGCTTCTCCGTGGCCCGACAAGGTCGTGCCGATCAATCGCTGGGTTAAAAACAAAAAGCCGCTGATCAGGACACGCACCACGAGGTGCACGGGATATCCTGAAACAGCGGCTTTGCTGGGGGCGCCCGTCGTTGGACGCCAAAATCGTGGCTTGTTGGCCTGCTTAAAACAATGCAAGGCACGTGCCAGATTCTCTAAGTGCCTGTTTTCACGTTTTTTACTGAATTTTGCCAGCGGCAAGCCAATCCAGGCGCACAGCAATCAATCAAAAATTTGTGCAATGCGCATAAAATGTGCACATTGTTAAATGGTGGTTTGGCTCGCAATGTAGGCGGTGACCTGATCGGGGTCGAAGAGGCTACCGTCGAAGAAGCCATCCGGCCCGAGTATCAAAGCGCCCGTGGAACCGACTGGCGTTTCAGTGCGCAGGGCGCCTTCGACCTTGGAGTTTGCAGACGGAAGGGCAACGCCTAGCGCCTTCAGTGCGCTCCGGTAGAGGTCGGGCCGATAGGTGTTACCGGCGATCTCCTGGTGGCTTGCCGTGTGTTCGACATGCCCCCATCGAACCATTTGCGTGTAAAACCAGAGGGCGTGACTTTTCCAGGGAAATGTCGCGGCCTTGGCGCTGGGAACAAAAAAATCCTCGACGATCTGTGTCCGACCGCCGCCAATTAGCAACCTGCCGCTCAGGGCAGGCTGCATGCTTTCCGCCGGTCGGTCAACATAGGGAGATGTTGCCAAGAGCCGCGCAAGTTCCTCGTGATTTCCGGGATCGGAGCACCAGAGCGACGCCTGATAGAGCGCCTTGAGAAGGGCATCCAATGCTTCCGGATGATGTTCAGCCCATCGATCGTTGACGCCAAGGACTTTCTCCGGGCTAGACTTCCAGATTGCCGCCTTAACCGTTGCGATATGGGCTTCGCTTTTGAGGACGCCGAGCGTGTTCCAGGGTTCTCCAGCGCAGTAACCATCAATGACACCAGCATTTAAGGCATCTGCCATATCCGGTGGAGGCAGAATGACGGTCTCGATTTCGTGTTCGGGATCGATCCCACTCGCTCCCAGCCAGTAGCGCAGTTCGTAGTTGTGGCCTGAATAGGGATGAACGACGCCAAACCGTATCCGGTCGCCTTGGCGTCGAGCGATCACCCGCTGTAGAGCCAATCCACTTGTTCGGGCGCCCAGGTCCGCGATGGCGCCCTGATCGGCCATCTGCCGCCAGAGAGCGGGGGAAACCGTGATCGCGTTGCCACCAAGTCCTAAGGCCATCGGGACGACCATCTGCGGCGCCGGCGCGGTCAGTCCGAGATTGCAGGCAATCGGCATGGGTGCCAAAATATGAGCCACATCGAAATGGCTGACCGCCAATCGATCCCGGATCGTCGCCCAGGATCGTTCACGAACAAGCTTGAGGTTGATCGAGTGCTCTTCGGCAAAGCCCTTTTCCTTTGCCGCGACGAGCAGAGCGCTGTCGAGCAGTGGAAGGAAGCCGGCGGTGATGTCGTGTCTACTGGTCATGCGTCGGTCCCCGGATCGAGCAGGTTTGCTGCGGTAACAAGGCTTTGGGCAATCTCGGCAATCTTTCGGTTCTGGTTCATCGCTGTTCGCCGCAGCAAGGCATAGGCATCCTCCTCGGAAAGCCCCCTCGACCGCATCAGCAGTCCTTTGGCGCGGTCGATGACCTTTCGGCTTTCCAACTCGCTGCGCGTCTCCTCCAATTCGCGGCTGAGGCGTGAAAATGCGTTGAACCGGGCGATCGCCATCTTGAGGATGGGACGAACCCGCTCCTGCTTGAGACCGTCGACGATATAGGCCGAAACGCCCGCCTCGACGGCCGCTTCGATCGATGCCTCGTCCGATTTGTCGACGAACATGGCAATGGGACGTTTCACCGCGCGCGAAATCTGAAAGATGCTCTCGAGCATGTCGCGGTTCGGGTTTTCAATATCGATGACGATGACATCCGGATTGATCTCCATGATGCGTCGGGCAAGGCCGTTCATGTCTGCGATGATCGTCACATCGTCATAGCCGGCCTCACGGAGGCCTATCTCGATAATGGATGCGCGGATGCTATTCTCATCGATGACGAGAACGTTGAGGCTGCTCGGTTTCACAGGGCGTCTGACCACAAATTACCTTGCCTTCACAATTCTGAATAGGGTGAACGCGCTTCGACCTTCGTGAAGCTTCGGCCATTCATAATTTGCAATTTGACACTCAATCAACGATCCTCGCATGATTGAATGCGCAAAAATAACCTTCAGATCAAGCGGTTTATCTCCGCGTCGTCGGAGGCCAAACCCTGCTCGCATGTCGTGCTGCCAACCTCTGATGACCATCAGTGGCATTTACCCCCGCGAATTGTTGCCTCTCGGACGCTTTGATCGTGCCGGCGCCCTGTGATCGGCTCGTGAAACACGCGTGCCTTGCGCACTCGCGCTGGCGGCCCTGCCGACCCGAATCTTGTTCGTTTTAGGTTCAGTTTAGAAAAAAATTCCCGTGAAACGCCATCAGTCACAAGGGTTAGTCTATCAATTTTGTAGATTTTATCCAGAATATATGTCGTAAGGCGATATACTGATCGAGCCTTTGAAACAGCGCCGCGATCATGAACCTTGAGAGGGACTCGTGAAAAGACAAATCAAGCTCGGTGCATTCTTGCCAGGCGGCGGCCAGCACATTGCGGCCTGGCGGCATCCAGACCAGCCCCTCGATGGAGCGGTCAATCTGAAGTTTCACATCGAACTCGCACAGGAAGCAGAGCGCGGCCTTTTTGACGCATACTTTCTGGCGGACGGGCTCGCGATTGCGTTTGGGGGCGGGGTCGAAGGCGGCAACGCAAGAGTTGTCGGTTTTGAACCCGTAACGTTGTTTTCGGCAATTGCGTCGCACACAAGGAATCTCGGCTTCATCGCGACCGCGTCTACAACTTATGAAGAACCCTATTCCATCGCGCGTAAATTTGCCTCACTTGATCTCATTTCGGGCGGTCGAGCCGGCTGGAATGTCGTGACGACCGCAACGGAAGCCGCAGCGCGAAACTTCAATCTCGACCAGCAGCTACCCCATGCCGCGCGCTACCGAAGGGCGGCCGAACACGTTTCTGTCGTCAAGAAGCTCTGGGAGAGCTTCGAAGACGATGCCTTCATCCGCGATCGCGATAGCGGCATTTATTTCGACATCAATAAAGTCCATCGCACCTACCATCGTGGTGAGCATTTCCAGGTCGAAGGCCCGCTGAACGTCAGCCGCTCGCCGCAAGGACATCCCGTAATCGTGCAGGCCGGCCAGTCCCATGACGGACGCGATCTGGCAGCGGCGACGGCGGAGGTCATTTTTACGGCACATCAAAAGCTTGAGACCGCACAGGAATTCTATCGGGACATCAAGACCCGCGCGCAAGGCTACGGTCGTGATCCATCGCATGTGCTGGTCATGCCAGGTGTCTCACCTTTTGTCGGCCGGACGCAGGCCGAAGCGCGCCAGAAATATGACCGCCTGACAAGCCTGATCGTCGAGGAAGACGGCCTCGCGTTGATCAACGCACTCAGCGGCGGCGAGCTCAACCTTGCTGGCATCGATCTCGATGGACCTTTACCACCGGCACCGCCGACCGAAGGCCTCAAGAGCCGTCAGCATCTGATCCGCCAGATTGCCGACGAGAACCATTTCTCGATCCGGCAGCTTTACCAGTGGATCGCTTCCGCACGCGGTCATTTTACCATCGTCGGATCCGCCGTTGAGATCGCAGACACACTCCAGGAGTGGTTCGAATCTGAAGGGGCTGACGGCTTCAACATTCTGCCGCCCTGGCTGCCGACCGGCCTGACCGATTTCGTCGATCTGGTCATCCCCGAACTGCAGCGCAGAGGTCTGTTCCGCACGGTCTATGAGGGCAGGACATTGCGCGAAAATCTCGGCCTGCCGTTCCCGCACACGCGCTGGAGCAATTCACACACTAAAGCCGCTGAATAGTCGAAACGGGACAAGGAGACATCCGATGGCACTAGACAGTGACCAGCAAGTCATATTGCATAACTACGAAACAGCGTCGGTTTGGCAAAGCAACCCTCTGAAAGGGGTGCTTGACGTGCTGCGGAATTTTCTGTCCCGCTACGGGCTTCTCATCGCGTTTGCCGTTTTCTGGCAAGTTTCGCCATCGCTCGGCTGGACCAACCGGGCGGTCTTGCCGCCGCTTAGCGCCATACTGGTCGCGCTTTGGAACGGGATCACCGCTGGCAGTTTTTCGGCCGATATTCTCATCAGTCTTGAGCGCGCGGGGATAGCCTTTGGCGCGGCCGCCGGTTTGGGCATTCCGCTTGGCCTTTTCATGGGGCAGATCCGGATCATCGAGCGCAGTCTCGATCCAATCCTTCAGCTATTCCGGCAGACATCCGCACTTGCGCTCTATCCGGTCTTCATTCTGCTGCTCGGTCTTGGCGAGACGTCGAAGATCTTCGTGATCTTCTGGGCGACGTTGTTTCCGGTTTTGCTCGCCACCATTGGCGGCGTAAAGCAGGTCGACCCCAAGCTTCTGGAGATGGCGCGGGTTTACGGCGCAAAGCGACTAACCATCTTCCGCCGGGTTGTACTCCCGGCTGCGTTGCCGCAAATCTTCGTTGGCCTTCGCCTGAGCGCGACGACGGCGCTTCTGCTGCTCATCGCGGCCGAAATGATCGGGGCCAATTCCGGCGTCGGCTTCCAGGTGATGAACGCCCAATACAATTTCCAGATCCCGCTGATGTTTGCGGCGATCCTTCTTCTCGCCCTTCTCGGTCTGTCGGCAAATCTCATTCTCGAACTCCTTCAGGCCCGGCTATGCCGCTGGTCCAAGGTCAAGGACTGAAGCCTCGTCAACGCCGAACCTTCATATAACAATCAACGGAGTTCATCATGCCTATATCACGCCGTACTTTCGGCAGTGCACTTGCGCTCGCAACTGGCCTGCTTCTCACCGGCCCGACCAGCCTTGCCTTCGCGGCCGAGCCGGAGCAGGTCACCATCCGCTTCCTTGCGAGTCAGGGCGACCTTTCCGCGCATGAACTGGCGGACGCACTCGGCTATTTCAAGGACACCGGCATCACACTGAAGAGCGTCGGTTACGCGCAGGGCGGTCCGGCCTCGTTGTTTGCCCTGGCTTCCGGCGACGTCGAGCTTGGCAGCGCCGCAACGGCGGCGGTCCTCAATTCCGTTGCCGGCGGGAACGACTTCGTGGCAGCCTACGCCTCGAACGGCATTAACAAGACGACCCAGAGCATATTCTACACATTGGAAGGGAACCCGATCCGATCCATCAAGGATATTGCGGGCAAGACGATTGCCGTCAACACGCTCGGCGCTCATCTGGATTATGCGGTTCGTGAGGCACTCCATTCGGTCGGCCTGCCCGAGAATTCGGCGAAGCTCGTCGTGGTGCCCGGTCCACAACTGGAGCAGGTTTTGAGATCCAGGCAAGTCGATATTGCCGCTTTCGGATTCTGGCCGAAGACGTTCGAGGGGGCCGCTCTGAAGAACGGCCCGCTCCAGAAGGTCTTTGGCGACACCGATGTGCTGGGTGAAATCGCCGGCGGTTTCGTTGTTCTGCGTCGTGACTGGATCAAGGAGCACCCGCAGGCGGCCAAGATTTTTGTCGAGAAATCCGAAGCCGCACTCGAATATGCTCGTCTTCATCCTGAGGAGACCAAGGCGATCATTGCCAAGGTGCTCGCCGCACGCGGTGAGAACGGAGACATCGCGCAGTATTTCGCCGGCTATGGCGTGCGTGAGGGCGGCAAGCCGATCATCCGGGATTTGCAGTTCTGGATCGACATCCTCGTACGCGGCGGTGTGCTTGGACCGGGCCAGTTGAAGGCAGAAGACATTCTCTACGATCCGGCGAAATTCGCCGTAACCTCAAACTGAGGAGATGCGCGATGAATGCCGCCGAATTAACCGCGCGCGGAGAGGTCACTATCAAGGGTCTCTCGAAGTCCTATTCGATCAATGGCCGTCATCTCAACGTTCTGGAGGGAGTGAGCAACCATATTCGTCCCGGCGAAAGCCTGGCGATTGTAGGAGCCTCGGGGTCGGGCAAGACCACCTTGCTCAGGGTGCTCGCCGGGATCGAGGATGCCGATAGGGGGGAGGTTTTGATTGATGGCCGCCCTGTCCAGGGCGTAGGAGCTGATCGCGCCGTAATTTTCCAGGAGCCACGGCTGCTTCCATGGCTTTCGGTGCTGGATAATGTCGCATTTCCGCTGGAGAATCGTGGTTTGAAAAAGGCTGATGCGCGGGTTCGTGCGCATCAGTACGTCGATCTCGTTGGCCTCAGCGATTTTGCAGAGGCGCTGCCGTCGCAGCTTTCCGGCGGCATGGCCCAGCGCGTTGGTATTGCGCGGGCGTTGGCGGTCAGGCCCGAGATCCTGCTGCTGGACGAACCGTTTGGCGCGCTCGACGCCATGAC